>JBMORI010000041.1:0-17827 GCA_049322415.1 Thermodesulfobacteriota bacterium
GCACCACCGACGTGACCGGCGTGGTCACCCTCAACGAGGGCGTCGAGATGGTCATGCCTGGCGATAACGCCACCTTCAACGTCGAGCTCATCGCCCCCATCGCCATGGAGACCGGTCTGCGCTTCGCTATCCGCGAAGGCGGCCGCACCGTCGGCGCGGGCGTCGTGACCGAGATCATGGAGTAAAACCATGCGGCTCAATATCATCTTGCAGTGCACTGAGTGCAAGCGCAAGAATTACACGACCGAAAAGAACAAGAAAAATACGACTGGCCGTCTCGAAGTGAAGAAGTACTGCCCCTGGGATAAGAGGCATACTGTTCACAAAGAGTCCAAATAGCCGGTACGTATAACGCAGGGCAGTAGCTCCAACGGCAGAGCATCGGACTCCAAATCCGAGGGTTGTGGGTTCGAATCCCTCCTGCCCTGCCATATTTCTGGTAGGCACAAATGGCCACGAAGAAGGTAAAATCCGGGGATGCGGCGGAGGTTGAAAACTCCGCCGCGTCGTCGGTCAAGGGCAAGGTCGAGGAGTTCAAGGAATTTCTCGAGCTGTCCAAGGCGGAGATCAAGAAGGTCACCTGGCCCACCCGCAAGGAAACCATGGTCACCTCCGTGGCCGTCCTCGTGCTGGTGGTCGTCATGACCATATTCCTGGGCGTCGTGGACTTTGGGCTCTCACATTTGATCCAGTACGTTCTGTCATGACCGATACATCGATAGACACTTCCGCCGAAGCCCTCGGCGCAAAAGCCCGGTGGTACATCGTCCACACCTATTCAGGTTTCGAGAACAGGGTGGAGCTTACCATCAGGGAGATGATGCGTACGGGCCAGGACGAAGGGGCCATCGAAGAGGTCGTGGTGCCCACCGAGAAGGTGATCGAACTGGTCAAGGGCGAGAAGCGCACCTCCACCAGAAAGTTCTACCCGGGGTACGTGATGATCAAGATGGCCATGAACGACAAGTCTTGGCATCTGATCCAGGAGATCCCCCGGGTCACGGGGTTCGTCGGCGGCAAGAACCGTCCCACCCCCATGCGCGACTCCGAGGCCGAGCGAGTGCTCTCCATGATGGAGAGCAGGCAGGAGCAGCCCCGTCCCAAGTTCCATTTTGATCGCGGGGACGAGGTTCGGGTCATCGACGGACCGTTCGGCGGGTTCAACGCCGTTGTTGAGGACGTGAACTACGACAAGGGCAAGCTCAAGGTCTCCGTGTCCATCTTCGGCCGCCAGACCCCCGTCGAGCTCGATTTCGTACAGGTGACCAAAAACTAGCCGGACCCTGGCGGGTCCGGAGACCGATGAAAGGACGACATTACCATGGCTAAGAAGGAAGTCGCCAAAATCAAGCTGCAGCTCCCCGCCGGCAAGGCCAACCCCTCGCCTCCGGTGGGCCCGGCCCTGGGCCAGCACGGCGTCAACATCATGGAGTTCTGCAAGGCCTACAACGCCAAGACGCAGGACCAGATCGGCATGACCATCCCCGTGGTCATCACCGTCTACGCCGACCGCTCCTTCAGCTTCATCACCAAGACCCCGCCCGCCTCCGTGCTGCTCGTCAAGGCCGCCAAGGTGGAGAAGGGCTCCGGCGAGCCCAACAAGAACAAGGTCGGCAAGGTGACCAAGGCCCAGATCGAAGAGATCGCCAAGCTCAAGATGCAGGATATGACCGCCAAGGACCTGGACGCCGCCATGAAGACCATCATGGGGACGGCGCGCAGCATGGGTCTGGACGTGGTGAGCTAGAAGGATAATCGCCATGCCCAAGCACGGAAAGAAATACCGCAACGCTGTTGAAGGCGTCGATCAGACCGTCAAATTCGATCTGACCGAAGCCGTCGCCATGGCCATCAAGGCCGGTCCCGCCAAGTTCGACGAAACCGTCGATGCGGCCATCTGCCTTGGCGTCGATCCCAAATACTCCGACCAGATGGTGCGCGGCGCCGTCACCCTGCCTCACGGCCTGGGCAAGACCATCCGCGTGGCCGTGTTCTGCAAGGGCGACAAGGCCGCCGAGGCCAAGGCCGCCGGCGCCGACATCGTGGGCGCGGAGGACCTGGTGGAGCAGATCCAGGGCGGCATGCTCGACTTCGACAAGGCCGTCGCCACCCCGGACATGATGGCCCTGGTCGGCAAGATCGGCCGCGTGCTCGGCCCCCGCGGCCTCATGCCCAACGCCAAGACCGGCACCGTCACCATGAACGTGGCCGATGCCGTCAAGGAACTCAAGGCCGGACGCGTGGAGTTCAAGGTCGACAAGGCTGGCGTTCTGCACGCCCCTCTGGGCAAGAAGAGCTTCGGCCCCGAGAAGATTCTCGAGAACTTCAAGGCCCTGCTTGACTCGGTCATCCGTCTGAAGCCCAGCGCCGCCAAGGGTACCTACCTGAAGGCGATGGCCGTGGCCACCACCATGGGCCCTGGCTTCAAGATCGACACCGCCTCGGTCAAGAAGTTCCTGGAAGGCTAGAAGACATAACGTTTTTTACGGAAGTGAGTCAAAGAAAGCGGGTGGGGCGATCCCCTTAATTTCCCGCCGAGACTGGTCGCTTTGGCTTACTTCCACCTTATAACCCTGGAGGAGGCAGACCTTGCAAACTCGCGAACAGAAAGCCGAGATCATTGAGAAGCTCAAGGATCGGGCCGGACGTGCGAGCATTGCCGTGGTTACCGATTTCAAGGGCTTGACGGTGGAAGAAGTGACCGCCCTGCGCGTCAAACTCCGTGAACAAGGAGTTGACTACCAGGTGGTCAAGAACACCCTGGCCCGAATCGCGTTGACCGACGGCCCGCACGACATCATCAAGGACCGGTTCAAGGAGCAGTGTGCCGTCGCCTTCGGGTACGAAGACCCGGTGGCGGCCGCCAAGGCTCTTGTGGATTACGCCAAGACCAACAAGAAGTTCGTCATCCGCTTCGCCTGCCTGCAGGGGAAGCTGATCGACGAGGCAGGCATCAAGGCCCTCTCCACCATGCCCAGCAAGCCTCAGCTGCTGGCCCAGGTGCTGGGAACCATGAACGCCGTGCCCACCAGCTTCGTGTCCCTCTTGGCCAACGTGCCGCGTGGCATCCTCAACGTCCTGACGGCCCTGAAAGACAAAAAAGAAGCCGCTTAAGCCAAAGCGTACTTAAGGAGAAGACGAAATGTCCGAGATCACCAAAGAGCAAGTTGTCGATTTCATTGCCAATATGACCGTCCTTGAGCTCTCCGAGTTCATCAAGGAGCTGGAAGAGAAGTTCGGCGTTTCCGCCGCCGCCCCCATGGCCGCCATGCCCATGATGGCCATGCCCGGAGCTGGCGAGGCCGCCGCCGAGGCCGAGGAGAAGACCGAGTTCGACGTCATCCTCACCGGCTCCGGCGCCAACAAGATCAACGTCATCAAGGTGGTTCGCGCTCTCACCGGGCTGGGCCTCAAGGAAGCCAAGGACAAGGTCGACGCCCTTCCTTCCCCCATCAAGGAAGCCGTGTCCAAGGCCGACGCCGAGGATGCCAAGAAGCAGCTTGAGGAAGCCGGAGCCACTTGCGAAATCAAGTAATTTGATTACACTAAGCTAAACGACATCGAAAGAGCGCACCCCCCGAAAGGGGGGAGTGCGCTCTTTTGCTCTTTCTATCGCTTTCCCGTAAAAATCTTATGATTTCAACGGGTTAATATACAGGTTGAACATAGGGGCGATGAGGCCCAGGCCAGCCCGGACTTACCCCGGGAAACCAACGTGAAGGACGCCGGTCAGCCCCGGCGGATCAACACAACTTCTCTTCGAGGGAACAATGGCCCAGCTGATCAAGAGTTTCGGCAAGGTCGACGACTCCGTCACCATTCCCCACCTCCTTAACCTGCAGGTCGACTCCTACGAGTTGTTCCTGCAGCGCGACATCCCGCCCGCCTCCCGCGCGGACGCGGGTCTGGAAGGCGTTTTCCGTTCCGTCTTCCCCATCGAGGACTTCAACAAGACCGCCAGCCTTGAATACGTCAACTACGAGATCGGAGAGCCCAAATACGACGTGCCCGAGTGCATCTCCAAGGGGCTCACTTTCGAGGCGCCGCTTCGCATCAAGGTCCGCCTCGTCGTCTACGACGTGGACGAGGAGACCGAGAACCGCACCATCCGCGACATCAAGGAACAGGTGATCTATTTCGGCACTGTTCCCCTGATGACCGAGAAGGGCACCTTCATCATAAACGGCACCGAGCGCGTCATCGTCAACCAGCTGCAGCGCTCGCCCGGCATCATCTTCGAGCACGACTCCGGAAAGACGCACACCTCCCGAAAGGTGCTCTATTCCTGCCGCGTCATCCCCATGCGCGGCTCCTGGCTCGACTTCGATTTTGACCACAAGGACATCCTCTACGTCCGCATCGACCGCCGCAGGAAGATGCCCGCCACCATCCTCATGAAGGCCATGGGGATGTCCAAGAGCGATATTCTCTCCTATTTCTACGAGATCGAGCACCACACCCTGGACGGCTCCAAGGTGTACCGCGAGGTCAAGCCGCAGTTCTACCGCAAGGAGAAGGCCTGGGGCGACGTGACCGGCCCCGACGGCAAGCTCATCGTGGGCGTGGACAAGCCCATCACCAAGCGCGCATGGCGGCTCATGCAGGAGGCCGGAATCGACAAGATCGAGGTCGATCCCGCGTCCATCATCGGCTCTTTCGTCGCCCAGGAGTACGTTGACAAGGAGACCGGAGAGGTCATCGCCGAGCCCGGCGACGAGCTCACCGAGGCTCTCCTGGAGCGCCTGCGCGAGCAGGGCGTGATCTCCATCCCCACCCTGTTCACCAAGGGCATGGACGTCTCCAGCTCGCTGCGCGACACCCTGATGCTGGACAAGACCGCCGACCAGTCGGCCGCCCAGGTGGAGATCTACCGCCGCCTGCGCCCCAGCTCCCCGCCGACTCCGGAAATCGCGGCCAACTTCTTCGAGAACCTGTTCCGCAATCCGGATTACTACGACCTCTCCCCCGTGGGACGCTACAAGCTCAACTCCCGCCTGCGCGTAAGCGAGCCCCTGGACTTCAGGACCCTCTCCAACGAGGACATCCTCAAGGCCATCAAGCTCTTGCTGTTCCTCAAGGACTCCCACGGCCCGGCCGACGACATCGACCACTTGGGCAACCGCCGGGTCCGCCCCGTGGGCGAGCTGGTGGAGAACCAGTACCGTATCGGCCTTGTGCGCATGGAGCGCGCCATCAAGGAGCGCATGAGCCTGCAGGAAGTGGCCACGCTCATGCCCCACGACCTCATCAACCCCAAGCCGGTGGCCGCGGTCCTCAAGGAGTTCTTCGGAACCTCCCAGCTCTCGCAGTTCATGGACCAGACCAACCCGCTCTCCGAAGTGACGCACAAGCGCCGCCTTTCGGCCCTTGGCCCCGGCGGTCTGACCCGCGAACGCGCCGGCTTCGAGGTGCGCGACGTGCACACCTCCCACTACGGACGCATCTGCCCCATCGAGACGCCTGAAGGCCCGAACATCGGCCTCATCGTGTCCCTGACCACCTTCGCCAAGGTCAACGACTTCGGCTTCATCGAGACCCCCTACCGGGTGGTCAAGGACGGCAAGGTCACGGACGAGGTGGTCTACATGGACGCCTCGCGCGAGATCGACGAGGTGGTGGCCGCCGCCAGCACCGAGCTGGACGCGCAGAGCCGGTTCGTCACCCCGTTCGTCAGCGGACGCATACGGGGCGACCAGCTCTCCATCCCGACCGAACAGATCACCCTCATGGACGTGTCTCCGGGCCAGATCGTGTCCGTTTCGGCCGCGCTCATACCCTTCCTGGAGCACGACGACGCGAACCGCGCGCTCATGGGCTCGAACATGCAGCGCCAGGCCGTTCCGCTCATCCGCTGCGACCAGCCCCTGGTCGGCACCGGCATGGAACGCGCCGTGGCCCAGGACTCGGGCTCGTGCATCCTGGCCGAGGAGAACGGCGTGGTCCACTACGCCGACGCCGACCGCATCATCGTGCGTTACGACAACGGCGCCTCCCCGGAAACCGGCGGCGTCAAGGCCTATGAGCTGCTCAAGTTCCACAAGTCCAACCAGAACACCTGCTTCGGCCAGCAGCCCCGCGTGCTGGTGAACCAGAAGGTGAAGAAGGGCGACGTGCTGGCCGACGGCCCGGGCATCCGCGACGGCGAACTGGCCCTGGGCAAGAACCTGCTGGTCGCGTTCATGCCCTGGTGCGGCTACAACTTCGAGGACTCCATCCTCATCTCCGAGCGCGTGGTGAAGGAGGACGTCTTCACCTCCATGCACATCGAGGAGTTCGAGGTCGTCGCCCGCGACACCAAGCTCGGACCCGAGGAGATCACCCGGGACATCCCCAACGTCGGGGAGGAGATGCTGAAGAACCTCGACGAGTGCGGCATCATCCGCATCGGGGCCAAGGTGAAGCCCGAGGACATTCTCGTCGGCAAGATCACCCCCAAGGGCGAAACCCAGCTCACCCCCGAGGAGAAGCTCCTTCGCGCCATATTCGGCGACAAGGCCCGCGACGTGAAGAACACCTCCCTCAAGGTGCCGCCCGGCATCGAGGGCACTGTCATCGACGTGCGCGTGTTCAACCGCCGCTCCGGAGAGAAGGACGACCGCACCAAGCAGATAGAGGACTACGAACTCAGCAAGATCGACACCAAGGAAGCCCAGCACATCGCGGGCGTCACCGAGCAGGCCCGCGCCAGGATCTGGGAGGTCGCCCAGGGCAAATCCATCGGACAGTCCCTCATGGGCAAGAAGAAGGGCGAGGTGCTGGTCGAGGCCGGACACCCCATACCCGCCGAGGTTTTCGCCACCGCTCCCGTGAAGAAGATGTCCGGGCTGTTCATGTCCAAGGAGGTCAACGACCAGGTCGCGGACATCCTTGAGGACTACGAGCGCCAGCTGGTTTTCGTGCGGGGCGTTTACGAGTCCAAGCGCGGCAAGGCCGTGGAGGGCGACGACCTGCCCCCGGGCGTGATCAAGATGGTCAAGGTGTACGTGGCCGTGAAGCGCAAGCTCCAGGTGGGCGACAAGATGGCCGGACGCCACGGCAACAAGGGCGTCGTGTCCTGCATCCTGCCCGCCGAGGACATGCCGTTCTTCGAGGACGGCACCCCCATGGACATCGTGCTCAACCCCCTGGGCGTGCCCTCGCGCATGAACATCGGCCAGATCATGGAGACCCACCTCGGTTGGGCCGCCAAGGAGATCGGCCACCAGCTGGCTTCCCTCGTGGGCCAGGGGCTGCATACCAAGGACCTTCGCGCCGACGTCAAGAAGACCTTCGACTGCCCGCTGACCACCAGGCTCATCGACGAACTCGACGACGACGAGTTCGTCGCGGCCGTCAAGAAGCTGAACACCGGCATCGTCTGCAAGACGCCCGTGTTCGACGGCGCGAGCGAGGACGAGATCTGGGGCTGGCTCAAGAAGGCCGGACTGCCCGAGGACGGCAAGGCCGTGCTCTACGACGGCCGCACCGGCGAGCGCTTCCACCGCACGGTCACGGTGGGCATCATGTACATGCTCAAGCTCCACCACCTGGTGGACGAGAAGATACACGCGCGCTCCACCGGCCCATACTCGCTGGTGACGCAGCAGCCCCTGGGCGGCAAGGCCCAGTTCGGCGGCCAGCGTCTGGGCGAGATGGAAGTGTGGGCGCTGGAGGCCTACGGCGCCTCGTACCTCCTGCAGGAGTTCCTCACGGTCAAGTCCGACGACGTTGGCGGACGCGTGAAGATGTACGAGAAGATCGTCAAGGGCGACAACTTCCTGGAGGCGGGCCTGCCCGAGTCCTTCAACGTTCTGGTCAAGGAGCTCATGAGCCTCGGCCTGGACGTGGACCTGATCCAGGAAGAGAAGAAGGTCAAGGCCACCCGCCGCTAGCGCGGACGGCCCGAACCAATGAACGGTCCGGGCCGGACCACGGTCCGGCCCGGTTGAGATAGATTCAGATACTGACGGGACAACCCGACAACAACACGAGGGTAACCATGTCCTTGGACGACCTGTTCAGCCTGAGGGGCACGGCGGCTACGCAGCTTTCAAGCCGCACGCTCAAGGCCATCAAGATCAGCATCGCCTCGCCCGAGAAGATCCGCGAGTGGAGCTTCGGCGAGGTCAAGAAGCCCGAGACCATCAACTACCGCACCTTCAAGCCGGAGCGCGACGGCCTTTTCTGCGCCAAGATCTTCGGCCCCGTGAAGGACTACGAGTGCAACTGCGGCAAGTACAAGCGCATGAAGCACCGCGGCATCGTGTGCGAGAAGTGCGGCGTGGAGGTCATCGCCTCCAAGGTCCGCCGCGAGCGCATGGGCCATATAGAACTGGCCGCCCCCGTGGCCCACATCTGGTTCCTCAAGACCCTGCCCTCCAAGATCGGCACCCTGCTCGACATGACCATGGTCGATCTGGAGAAGGTCCTGTACTTCGATTCCTACGTGGTCATCGACCCCAAGGAGACCAACCTCACCAGGCTCCAGGTCATCTCCGAGGACCAGTACCTGCAGATCATCGACCATTACGGCGAGGACGCCGTGACGGTGGGCATGGGCGCCGAGGCCGTGCGCGGCTTCCTCGAGGAGCTCGACCTTCCCCGCCTGCGCGCCGAGCTGCGGGAGGAGTCGCTGACCACCAGGTCCCAGACCAAGAAGAAGAAGATCATCAAGCGCCTCAAGATCGTGGAGGCGTTCCTGGAGAGCGGCAACCGCCCCGAGTGGATGGTTATGGAGGTCGTTCCGGTCATCCCGCCCGAGCTGCGCCCCCTGGTCCCCCTGGACGGCGGACGCTTCGCCACGTCGGACCTCAACGACCTCTACCGCCGGGTGATCAACCGCAACAACCGCCTCAAGCGCCTGCTCGAGCTCGGAGCGCCGGACATCATCATCCGCAACGAGAAGCGCATGCTTCAGGAGGCCGTGGACGCCCTGTTCGACAACGGACGGCGCGGCCGGGCCATCACCGGCACCAACGGCCGCCCGCTCAAGTCACTCTCGGACATGATCAAGGGCAAGCAGGGCCGCTTCCGTCAGAACCTGCTGGGCAAGCGCGTTGACTACTCGGGCCGTTCCGTCATCGTGGTGGGCCCGAAGCTCAAGCTGCACCAGTGCGGCCTGCCCAAGAAGATGGCCCTGGAGCTCTTCAAGCCCTTCATCTACGCCAAGCTGGAGGAGAGGGGACTGGCCACCACCATCAAGACCGCCAAGAAGATGGTGGAGCGCGAGGAGCTGGTGGTCTGGGACATCCTGGAAGACGTGGTGCGCGAGTACCCCATCATGCTCAACCGCGCCCCCACGCTGCACCGCCTGGGCATCCAGTCCTTCGAGCCCACCCTGGTCGAGGGCAAGGCCATCCAGCTGCACCCGCTGGTCTGCGCCGCATACAACGCGGACTTCGACGGCGACCAGATGGCCGTGCACGTGCCCCTTTCGGTGGAGGCCCAGATCGAGTGCCGCGTGCTCATGATGAGCACCAACAACATCCTGTCCCCGGCCAACGGCAACCCCATCATCGTGCCGTCCCAGGACATCGTGCTCGGCCTGTACTACCTCACCGTGGAGCGCAGCTTCCAGCCCGGCGAGGGCAAGGTGTTCGCCAACCCCATGGAGTGCATCACCGCGCACCATGCGGGCGTGGTGCACCTGCACGCCCGGGTGAAGGTGCGCATGGACGACGGCCAGCTGGTGCTCACGAGCCCCGGCCGCATCATGGTGGGCGAGTTGCTCCCCGATGGCGTGCCCTTCGAGCTGGTCAACTGCGTGCTCAACAAGAAGTCCATCGGCCGCTTGGTCAGCGAGGTCTACCGCCTGGCCGGAACCAAGGCCACGGTGCTTCTGTGCGACCACCTGAAGGACCTTGGCTTCGAATACGCCACCCGCGCGGGCGTCTCCATCGGCGTGCAGGACCTGACCATCCCGGCCAAGAAGGTCGACATCCTGGGCAAGTCCTCGCGTGAAGTGGAGGAGATCGAGCAGCAGTACGCTGAGGGCATCATCACCCGCACGGAGAAGTACAACAAGGTCGTGGACGTGTGGACGAAAGCCACCAACGACGTGGCCTCCGAGATGATGAAGGAGATATCCACCGACCTCATGGTCGATCCCGTGACCGGAAAGCAGGAGCGCAACACCTCCTTCAACGCCATCTTCATGATGACCCACTCCGGATCGCGAGGCAACCCCGACCAGATGCGCCAGCTCGCGGGCATGCGCGGCCTGATGGCCAAGCCCTCCGGCGAGATCATCGAGACGCCCATCACCTCGAACTTCCGCGAGGGTCTCTCGGTTGCGCAGTACTTCAACTCCACCCACGGCGCTCGTAAGGGCCTTGCCGACACCGCGCTCAAGACCGCGAACTCGGGCTATCTGACCCGCCGCCTCGTGGACGTGGTGCAGGACGTGATCATCACCGAATACGACTGCGGCACCGTGGACGGACTGGAGATCAAGCACTACGAGAAGTCGGGCGAGATCAAGCAGCGCCTCTCCGAGAGGGCGCTCGGGCGCACGAACATGTTCGACGTGTTCGACCCCGAGACCTACGAGGTGCAAATCCCGGCCAACACCATCATCGACGAGAGCTGGGCTCTCAAGATCGAGGAGCTCGGCCTGCCGAGCCTGACCATCCGGTCCACGCTCACCTGCCAGTCCGCCCACGGCGTGTGCGCCATGTGTTACGGGCGTGACCTGGCCAGGGGGCACATCGTCAACACCGGCGAGACCGTGGGCATCATCGCGGCCCAGTCCATCGGCGAGCCCGGCACCCAGCTGACCATGCGCACCTTCCACATCGGCGGCACCGCTGCCCGCGAAATCGAGAAGTCCTCGATTCCTGCCCAGCACTCCGGCCGTATCGTGCTGCACCGCATCAAGCTGGTGAAGAACCAGGAAGGCGTGCAGATCGTGCTCGGCAAGTCCGGTCAGGTGTCCATCGTGGACGAGCAGGGACGCGAGCGCGAGAAGTACTCCCTGCCTTCGGGCGCGCGCCTGGCCGTCACCGACGGGCAGGAAGTCAAGAAGGACCAGATCCTGGCCGAGTGGGACCCCTTCAACGAACCCTTCGTCACCGACGTCGAGGGCACGGTCAAGTTCACCGACATCATCGAGGGCAAGACCTACCAGGAGAAGGTGGACGACACCACGAAGCGCGCCACCCAGACCATCATCGAGTACCGCACCACGCCGTACCGCCCCACCATAACCGTGGTGGGCGACGACGGGCAGCCCAGGATACGCCCCGGCACCAACTCCGCCGCGGTGTTCCAGCTGCCCGTGGGCGCGATCATCATGATCCGCGACGGAGAGGCCGTGAAGGCGGGTGACGTGCTCGCGCGCAAGCCCCGCGAATCCTCCAAGACCAAGGACATCGTGGGCGGTCTTCCCCGCGTGGCCGAGCTCTTCGAGGTGCGCAAGCCCAAGGACCTGGCAGTCGTCTCCGAGATCGACGGCATCGTGTCCTTCGGCCCCGAAACCAAGGGCAAGCGCAAGGTCATCGTCACCCCCGAAACCGGCGACCCCAAGGAATACCTGGTGCCGCGCGGCAAGCACATCACCGCCCAGGAGGGCGATTTCGTGGAAGCGGGCGAGTGTCTCACCGAGGGCAACCCCGAACTGCACGACATCCTCAAGATCAAGGGAGAGAAAGTGCTGGCGCGCTACCTGGTGGAAGAAATCCAGGACGTGTACCGGTTCCAGGGTGTCAACATCAACGACAAGCACATTGAGATCATCGTCCGTCAGATGCTCAAGAAGGTGGCCATCATCGATTCCGGCGACACCACCTTCCTCATCGGCGAACAGGCTGACAAGTCCAAGTTCATGGAAGAGAACGCCAGGGTCATCCGCGAGGGCTTGAAGCCCGCCGTGGCCGAGCCCCTGGTCCTGGGCATCACCCAGTCCAGCCTCTCCACGGACTCCTTCATCTCGGCGGCGTCTTTCCAGGAGACCACCAAGGTGCTCACCGAAGCCTCCCTCATGGGCAAGGAAGACCACCTGCGCGGCCTCAAGGAGAACGTCATCGTGGGACGCCTCATTCCGGCCGGCACCGGCTACCGCCGCTACATGGAGGCGGACATCCTGGTCCCCGATCAGCCCGAGCGCCCGGACAAGTTCCTGGACGAGATCGAGGAAGCCGCTTCCTACATGGAGTAGGAAGGCAGGCCATCGGGCAAGAAGTAGAGAAGGGCGGTCCCGCGAGGGGCCGCCCTTTTTCGTAGCTTATCGAGTATTTCGCCACTGGCCGCCGGATGCTGGGAAAAGGCAGGCCCGTGTGGCGCAAGAAAAGTGCGGGGCTTGTGGCCCAATGTCAGGAGAGCGGCGTTTGTCAGTTTCGCGGCGGCGCTTTCGGGTTCATGTCACCAAGGTGAAAGACGACCTCGAACCTCGCCCCGTCGCGGTTTATCGCCTCGACCCTTCCGCCGATCTGGGCGGCAAGGCCCGATATGAGCTGCATGCCCAGGGTGTCGCAACTCTTGATGGAGAAACCGTTGGGCAGTCCGGGGCCGTTGTCCTGGATGGTCAGGACCGCTCCGCCCTCGCCGGTCTGCTTGACAGCGACTTCGAGCAAGCCCCTTTTGCAGTTTCTGAAGGCGTGCTTGTAGGCGTTGGTCAACAGTTCGTTGATGATGAGGCCAAGCGGCACGGCCCGGTCCAGGGAGATGTTGATGTCGCAGACATCCAGATGCACGTCCGGAGCCAAGGCGGATCTGCAGTTCGTTTTCGCCACCAGGTCCGCCAGGGACGCGATGTATCCGGATAGATTGAGTTCAGCGAGGCTGCTGGAGCCGTAGAGCTGTTCATGGATGAGCGCCATTCCGCGGATGCGGTTGCATGTGCGCTGCAGTCCGACGCCGGCATCGTCACCGCCGTTCATGCCGCACTCCAGGTTGATGAGGCTGAGGATGATCTGGAGGTTGTTCTTTACCCTGTGGTGAATCTCCCGGAGCATGATCTCCTTCTCCGCCAAGGCATTGCGGAGGTGACCCTCGACGCGCTTCAGTTCCGTGATGTCGTAATTCACACCGAGCGTTCCAATTACAGCCCCGTTCTCCATGATCGGCCCGAAATAGTTCTCGATGAGGCGTAGTTCACCGCGCGGCCCGGCGATGGTCTCCTGCATGCGGGTGGCAATTCCGCGTGCAGCCTTTTCGAAACGCTCGGTCCAGAGGCCGATCACCGCATCCTGGTCGGTTGCCATGTCCTGAGGCCGCTCCGAGATGGCGCTGCATGCCCCCTGACAAGTCTTGCTTTGAAAAAGGATGCGTCCGTTCATGTCCCTGGCGCAGACATCCACGGGAAGGTTCTCGAACAGTGACGAGAGAAGGGCGTCCTGCCGTTGTTTCGTAGAATCCGCGCGTCTGGCGCTGGCTTCGGCGCGGCTTCCCACGAAAGCGAGGGACAGTATGGATACGCAGCCGAGCAGGGTAAGCGATACCAGGTACATGGCCTGTTCCTTCCACGGCGCGAGGACCGCATCCGCCGTTTGCGACACGGCTATCCCCAGGCTTCCTGGAGTAAACAGGGCGCGCAGGGTCACGAAACGCTCCATGCCGTCGAAAGGCGATACGACACGGTGCTCGGCCGTGGCGGCTCCTGACGACAGGAAGGATTCAGTGACCGGCATCCCCTTGAGCGATTTGGCGGTGAAAACCTCGGAATCGGGTATCCGCAGGCGTATGACGTAGTCGGTTCCGAACAGGACGATGGATCCGTCGCTTCCGGGCATTGAAGAACTCAGGTCGTTTGCCAGGGCGGAGGCATCGAACGCCATGGCGGCCACGCCTTCAGTCCTGCCGTCAACGCCCGCCATGCCTTTGGACGCCACGAGGATATTCCGTCTCCCGTCCGCTCTTATGGGCTCGGAAAGAAAAATGCCATCGGCGGCATTGAACTGATGGAACTTGAAATACGACGTCCCGGAGAGGTCGGCGCCCGTGAGGCCCGGCTCGGTCGTGGAGGTGACGCCGCCGCGCCTGTCGGTGAGCGCCACCCAGTGCGCGTCCTTGAACAGGGGCAGCAGTTCGTTGAATCCTGCAGGGAAGTCGCGCTCGACGTGATTGGTGCGGGTGAAGTGGATGAGGGTGGAGAGATCGCGATCGATCTCACGGAGACGGGAAGCCAGACGGTCGGCGGCGTTCCGTGCAAGGGCGTCTCGGAAGATGCGCGATTCCCTAAGCCGGGCCTGGTATTCGGCCTGGAGGCTCCAGGAGGTCAGTCCAAGGAGGATCGCGATGGCGGCCAGGGCAGTCGGCCAGAGCCCTCCAGGATGTAACATCCGAAAGCGTGTTTGCTTACCCATCGGGGTTCCAGGCGATACGCAGCCATTATCGGTTGTTGGCTCGGTCGCTCAGAAGAGGCAAACCTAGATATAAAACAAGTAGTTTAATGTAAGGAAAAGGGCAATTGCCCAGGCGATGGGATGTCCCTACTTTGGCCATGGGTGAAACCCCCTCAAAGGGGGAGCCGGTTGGAAGCTCGACTTCGATATGATAGTTGTTGAGAAATGTCTTGCCAAACCAGAACGACGTTGCTATCTAGACGTGCTTTCAGCGAGTCGCACGGTTTTCCGCGGCCCGTGACCGGACGGGAGGGCAGGTCTCTCCGCGCGGTCCAGTGCCGGCGTTTTCTCCCCGGAGCTTGCTTGACAGGACCGGGTTTTTTGTCTACTGCCGTGCGCCTTTGCCAATTCAAAACGTTAATGGAGCGAAGCATGCCCACGATCAACCAGCTCATCAGCAAAGAGCGGGTGAAGCAGACCAAGCGCAAGAAGACCCCGGCTCTGCAAGCCTGCCCGCAGCGCCGCGGCGTGTGCACCCGCGTGTACACCACCACCCCCAAGAAGCCCAACTCGGCCTTGCGCAAGGTCGCGCGCGTGCGCCTGACCAACGGCATCGAGGTCACCAGCTACATCCCCGGCGAGGGGCACAACCTTCAGGAGCACTCCGTGGTCATGATCCGCGGCGGCCGTGTGAAGGACCTTCCCGGCGTCCGCTACCACATCGTGCGCGGCACCCTGGATACCGCCGGCGTCTCCGACCGTCGTCAGAGCCGCTCCAAGTACGGCGCCAAGCGCCCCAAATAAGGCTTTAGCAAGAGGTACGACCCATGCCCCGCAAAGGTCCCGTTCCCAAGCGTCAGGTTCTGCCGGATCCTGTTTTCGGCAGCGTCCTGGTGAAGAAGTTCATCAACCGTCTCATGCTGGACGGCAAGAAGTCCATCGCCGAGTCGGTGTTCTACAAGGCTTGCGAAGTCCTGGCCGAGAAGACCCAGGAAGAGGCCCTGCGCGCCTTCGAGAAGGCCGTGGCCAACGTGAAGCCCCACATGGAGGTCAAGCCCCGCCGTGTCGGCGGCGCCACCTATCAGGTTCCCATGGAAGTGCGCCCCGAGCGCCAGACCACCCTGGCCATCCGCTGGCTGATCAACAACGCCCGCAACCGCGGCGAGAAGGGTATGGTCGGCAAGCTCTCCGGCGAGCTGCTGGACGCCTTCAACAACCGTGGCGGCGCCGTGAAAAAGCGTGAAGATACCCACCGCATGGCCGACGCCAACAAGGCCTTCGCCCACTACCGGTGGTAGGATAGAGGAAGCCAGACGTGTCCAAGATCGTTCCCATCGAGCGCCAGCGCAATATCGGCATCATGGCCCATATTGACGCGGGCAAGACCACGACCACCGAGCGCATCCTCTACTACACGGGCGTCTCGCACAAGATCGGCGAAGTTCACGACGGCCAGGCCACCATGGACTGGATGGTCCAGGAGCAGGAGCGCGGCATCACCATCACCTCCGCCGCCACCACCTGCTTCTGGCGCGATCACCGCATCAACATCATCGACACCCCGGGCCACGTGGACTTCACCATCGAGGTCGAACGCTCCCTGCGCGTGCTCGACGGGGCGGTGGCCGTGTTCGACGCCGTCGCCGGAGTCGAGCCCCAGACCGAGACCGTGTGGCGTCAGGCCGAGCGCTACCGCGTCCCCCGCATGTGTTTCGTCAACAAGATGGACCGCGTGGGCGCGAACTTCTTTCGTTGCGTGGACATGGTCAAGGAACGCCTTGGCGCCAAGGCCGTCCCCCTGCAGATCCCCATCGGGGCCGAGGACGAGTTCAAGGGCGTGGTCGATCTGATCACCGGCAAGGCCTTCGTTTTCGATGATTCCACCAAGGGCAAGGAATACAACATCACGGACGTCCCCGCCGACCTTCAGGAACTCTACGACACCCTGCGTCTGGAGATGCTCGAGGCCATCGCCGAGGAAGACGAAGCCCTGATGGAGAAGTACCTGGGCGGCGAGGAGCTCACCCCCGAGGAACTGCGCGCTGGCATCCGCAAGGCGGTGATCAGCCTCTCCATCGTGCCCGTGCTGTGCGGCTCCGCCTTCAAGAACAAGGGCGTGCAGCCCCTGCTCGACGCAGTGGTGGACTACCTGCCCTCCCCCGTGGACATCCCCCCCATCGTGGGCATGAACCCGGACAACGAGGACGAGCAGATCGAGTGCCCCTGCGACCCCAGCAAGCCCCTGGCCGCGCTGGCCTTCAAGCTGATGAGCGACCCGTTCATCGGCCACCTGACCTTCCTGCGTCTCTACTCGGGCAAGATCGAGTCCGGCATGACGGTCTACAACGCCGCCACCGGCAAGAAGGAACGCATCGGCCGCCTGCTCAAGATGCACGCCAACAAGCGCGAGGACATCAAGGAAGCGCTGGCCGGCGACATCGTCGCCGCCGTGGGCCTCAAGCTCACCTCCACCGGCGAGACCGTGTGCGAGGAGAAGCAGCCCGTGGTGCTCGAGTCGCTCAACATCCCCGAGCCGGTCATCGAGGTGGCCATCGAGCCCAAAACCAAGGCCGACCGCGACACCCTGTCCCAGGCCCTGGTCAAGCTCGCCAAGGAAGACCCGTCCTTCCGCGTCAAGACCGACGAGGAGACCAACCAGACCCTCATCGCGGGCATGGGCGAGCTGCACCTCGAGATCATCGTCGACCGCCTCATGCGCGAGTTTAACGTGAACGCCAACGTGGGCGCCCCCCAGGTCGCCTACCGCGAGACCATCACCAAGCCCGTCAAGCACGAGAACCGCTACGTCAAGCAGACCGGCGGCCGCGGCCAGTACGCGCACGTGGTCATCGAGGTCTCCCCCCGCGAGGAGGGCGGCTACGAGTTCACCAACTCCATCGTCGGCGGCGTCATCCCCAAGGAATACTGTCCCGCGGTCGACAAGGGCATCCAGAACGCCATGAAGAGCGGCGTGCTGGCCGGCTTCCCCGTGGTGGACGTCAACATAAATCTGGTCTTCGGTTCCTACCACGAGGTGGACTCCTCCGAGCAGGCCTTCTACATCTGCGGCTCGCAGGCCTTCAAGGAAGCCTGCCGCATGGCTGGCCCCGTTCTGCTGGAGCCCATCATGGACGTGGAAGTGGTCACTCCCGAGGAGTACCTCGGCGACGTCATGGGCGACTTGAACGGCCGTCGCGGCCGGGTCTCCAATCTGGAGGCCAGGGTCGGTTCCCAGGTCATCAAGTGCCACGTGCCCCTGTCGAACATGTTCGGCTACGCCACGGATCTGCGCTCGCGCACCCAGGGCCGCGCCACCTTCACCATGCAGTTCGACCACTACGAGCCGGTTCCCGCGAGCCTGGCCGAAGAAATCATCAAAAAGAAATAAAGACGGACGCCCCAGGGAGATAATGATATGGGCAAGGCCAAATTCGAGCGCAATAAGCCGCACGTCAACATCGGCACCATCGGTCACATCGACCACGGCAAGACCACGCTGACCGCCGCCATCACCAAGCTGTCGCACCTGCGCGGCTTCGGCGAGTACGTGGCCTTCGACCAGATCGACA
>JBMORI010000042.1:0-2349 GCA_049322415.1 Thermodesulfobacteriota bacterium
GCCCAGCAGAAGCTGGCCATCACCGAGGCCCGCAAGGAGGGCATCGCCCTCGGGGCCAAGGCGGCGCTGACCCTCCCGCCGGAGAAGATGAAGATGCTCGGCAAGGTGAGCCGCTACCTGGCCATGGGCCTTTCCCAGCGCGAGTCCGCCAAGCTCCTGGACTGCCACAAGGACACGGTGTTCAAGCTGGTGCGGACCGCAAAGTCCATGGGCCTGCTGGAGGCCTGAGCCATGTCCCCCCTCATCCACCCCGACGCCCATCCCCGCGACATCCTGGATGACGCGGGCTCTCTGGCGGACTTCCTGGCCGAGGCCCTGCCCGGCTGGCTGAACATTCCCCAGATGGCCCCGCCCAGTCCGGGCGCGGTTTCCGGCGCGGCGCTGGTGGCCATGGCCATCTCCGGCATGGTCAAGGAGGCGGCGCGGCGCATGCCTGGAACCTCCAGGGCCGCGTAGCGTTTGACACCCGTTACCGAATCTGCGATTTACCCCGTGTAATCGCACCTCCCCCTGGCAGGGTGACAGTTGTCACCCTGCCTCTTTTTTCGCCCTCCGCCTACTCCTGACCCTGCGTTGACACCTCACCCCATGAACAGGGTTCCGTCCCGGCCTGCCAGCTTGTTCCCAGGCCGGGACGGACCCGCAGCAGGAGTACTCATGTCCACCTACGAACCGCTTGTCCGCGAGATGGCCCGGGCCAACAACATCCCCGAGGCGCTCGGCGTGGCGCTGGTCGAGGTCGAGTCCGGGTTCGACCCGGACTCAGTCCGGGCCGAGCCCCGTTACAAATACCTGTGGAACGTGAAAACAAATCGTCCCTTCAGGCGGATCAGCGATGAGGAACTGGCCTCCTGCTCCGCTCCGAAGGACTTCCCGTCCACGCCCGGCGTCTCCCGCGACACGGAGTTCCTGTTGCAGAAGACGTCCTGGGGCCTGGGCCAGCTCATGGGCGCGAACGCCCGGGCGCTCGGCTTCAAGGGCAAGTTCTTCACCCGGCTGTGCTCCGATCCGGCCGAGGGCCTGCGCCTGGCTTTCCTGCACCTCTCGAACATCGCCCGGCCTTACCTCCCGTCCACCGGATGGCAGGGCGTGATGGCCGCCTACAACGCGGGCAGCCCGCGCCGCGCGGCTGACGGCAGCTGGGCGAACCAGGAGTACGTGGACAAGATCGCCCGCGCCCTGGGCGGCGCGTGGCCCAAATAACCAAGGAGACACCGTGAACGCTGCCGAACCTCTCAAGATCGCCGGGCCGCCCGGCAAGTGGACGTCCCGCAAGCTGCTCGTGGCGCTTCTGGCCCTGGTGCTGGTGGCCCTCAACCGCAAGCTCGGCCTGGACCTGGCCGAAGCCGACATCCTGGCGCTGGCCGGTCTGGCCGCGGCCTACGTGGCCGGGCAGGGCTACGTGGACGGAAAGCAGGCCGACGTGGCCGTCCTGGAGTGCGGCGAGATCACGTGCGACCCGGGCTCGCCCGTCGACGGCCATCCCGGCCGGGCCGTCGCGGCGTCCGGGTGCTCGTGTCCGTCGAGCGGCCCCGACGCGGTGCGGCGACTGTACGAGGAGCGAAGCTCGCCCGTGCCTCGCAAGATCTCCGGCACGCCCTGGCCCGATCCGGCGGCCGATGGTGCGGCCGGCTCCGAGGAGCGGTCCCTGATCCGCGAGCAGGCCGGCTTCGTCCGCCCGGCGCTCCTGGCCGCGCTGCTGGCGCTGTCTCTGGCGCTCTCCGGTTGCGCCCAGCACCTCGGCCACCCGGACAGGCCGGACCACACGCCCCAGGACGCCCAGCTCCAGACCGCCAAGGTCGAGTACGGCATCAAGTACCTGCGCGGCTCTCTGGCCTCCGTGACGGCGGTCGCCGAGCAGGCCAAACGCGACGACCCGGCCAACGCCAAATACATCGACTCGCAGTTCGCCCCCGTGATCGAGGAGCTGAGCGCGGCCGTGGACGCCTACGACACGGCCTACGCCGCCGAACGCGAGAGCAAGTGGGCTTGGGCAAGGGCGCTCGTGGGCACGGCCGTGATGACGGGCATCCGCGTGGGCGTGCCCATCCTGATTGAACAGGCGGCGCACCGCTGATGGACGAGGCGGATAAGGCGCAAGAGTGCGAGGCCCTGGACCGCGCGGCGGCTATCCGTCGCGCGGCCCATCGCCGCACGGAGGAGCAGCTCGTCATGGGCGGCAAGGTGTTCTGCCTCGGCTGCGGCGAGGCCGTCCCGGCCAAGAGACTGGCCGCCGTGCCGGACGCCTGCCGGTGCATCGACTGCCAGCGCGAGCTGGAAGGGTAGGTTGTGGGTATGCCCGTGTGGCTCAAGGACTGGTGGCCGGTGCTGGCCTTGCTCGTGAACGGC
>JBMORI010000043.1:0-17676 GCA_049322415.1 Thermodesulfobacteriota bacterium
CCGACGCGTCCATCGCCATCGCCGCCTCGCTGGCCCTGTTCTGCATCCCCTCCGACTTCAAGAAGGGCGTGTTCCTGCTGGACTGGAAGACCGCCGTGAAGATCCCCTGGGACGTCATCCTGCTCTTCGGCGGCGGCCTGTGCCTGGCCGACGGCTTCCAGGCCACCGGGCTGACCAAGTACATCGCCGGACAGCTCACCGGCCTGCAGGGGTTGCCGCTCATCGTCATCATCGCCTGCATCGTGGGCCTGAACATCTTCCTGACGGAAGTGACCTCCAACACGGCCGTGGCCACCCTGATGATCCCGGTGATGGGCGCCATCGCCGTGGGCATGGGCATCCACCCCTACGGCCCCATCATGGCCGCCTGCTTCGCCTGCTCGTACGCCTTCATGCTGCCGGTGGCCACGCCGCCCAACGCGGTGGTCTTCGGCTCCGGAGCGGTGACGATCAGGCAGATGGCCTCCACGGGCTTGTGGCTCAACCTCATAGGCATCGTGCAGATCACGCTCATCATCTACTACCTCGTGCCGCTGGTCCTGGGCATCGACCTGAACGTGCTGCCCCAGTGGGCCGTCCCCAAGAAGTAGATAACGGCCAACCAACCCGAACGGAAAGGCGCCCCGGTGATGGGGCGCCTTTCTCGTGTTGGGAGTCAGGCGGGAGAGCCACGTGCGGAACCCGGCCGCACGGGCATGGCTGGCGGGATTCGAGCCATTCTTCCAGCGTCAAGGCCGTCGATCCGTGAGGATGCACCGGCGAGGACGCCGCGCTAGTGTCGCGTCCTCGAAAAACTTGAACATGTTTTTCGAGGATAAAAACAACTATTCCAGTTATTGGCCACGGACATTGGCTCCGCTTTCTTCGTGGACGCCTCGCTAGGGCTTGCAGGATACGTGGCAGACACCCAACGGGGTCTTGACCGAGTGGGGGAAGTAGCGCCTCCTGATCCACAGGGCCACGTTCACGAGGCCGATCAGCACCGGCACTTCAACCAGCGGGCCGATGACCGCCGCGAAGGCCTGTCCGGAGTCGATGCCCCATACGGCCACGGCCACGGCGATGGCCAGCTCGAAGTTGTTGGAGGCCGCCGTGAAGGAGAGCGTGGCCGACTGCTCGTAGGTCGCCCCGGCCTTCCAGGAGAGCCAGAAAGAGGCCAGGAACATCACCAGGAAGTACACGCAAAGCGGCACGGCGATGGCCAGCACGTCCAGCGGCAGGCGCACCACGGCCTCGCCCTTGAGGGAGAACATCACCACGATGGTGAACAGAAGCGAGATGAGCGTGATGGGGCTTATCTTCGGGATGAGCACCGTCTCGTACCACTCCCGTCCCTTGGCCGCGATGCCGGCCACGCGGGTGAGTACCCCCGCGATGAAGGGGACGCCCAGGTAGATGAAAACGCTCTCGGCGATCTGGCCCATGGAGATGTCCACCTCCATGCCGCCCAGCCCGAACCATCCGGGCAGCACCCCTATGAAGAACCAGGCGTAGACCGAAAAGAAGAGCACCTGGAAGATGGAGTTGAAGGCCACCAGCCCGGCGCAGTACTCGCGGTCGGCCCTGGCCAGGTCGTTCCAGACGATGACCATGGCGATGCACCGGGCCAGGCCGATCAGGATCAGCCCCACCATGTACTCGTGGCTTCCCGAGAGGAACGCCGCGGCCAGGCCGAACATGAGCACGGGGCCGATGATCCAGTTCTGCGCCAGCGAGAGCGCCAGCACCCGCCAGTCGCGGAACACCTGCCCAAGCTTCTCGTAGCGCACCTTGGCCAGTGGCGGGTACATCATGAGGATGAGCCCCACGGCTATGGGGATGTTGGTGGTCCCGGCCTGGAAGATGTCCAGGAAGGAACGCACGCCGGGGTACACGTAGCCGATCAAGACCCCGGCGGCCATGGCCGCGAAGATCCACAGGGTCAGGTAGCGGTCGAGAAAGGAGAGCTCCTTGGTGACGCTCTCGGACATGATGAACCTCCGATTATCAAATGCGACTTATCGCCCAACAGTTGCTAAATGCCATGCGAAGCCCGGGAGCGCATGACGGTCAGGTTACGGGCCGCCCTCCGGTCTCCTGAATCACCGGTTAAGAAGCGGCTGCAGCACGAAGTAGACGCCCAGAAGCCCTATCAGAACTCCCGAAGCCTTCCTGAAAACCGCGCCTGCCCTGCCCGAGCCCCGCTCCAGCCAACGCTGCACGAACGCAGTGGAACTCCCGGCCGCGAGAAGCGGCAGGCAATGTCCGGCGGCGAAAAGGACGATGAGGGCCAGCCCTTCCGAAAACCGCTCCTGCACGGTGATGATCGCGAGTATCGGCGCTATGAAGCCGAACGTGCACGACCCCGAAAGGAGTCCGTACGCCAACCCCAGCACAAAAGCGCCGGACCTGCCTCGCACCTTGATCCTGCCCATCAGCCCGCCGGAGAGGGAGCAGGCGGCCACTCCGAGCATGTCCATGCAGACCCATATGAGCACAGCGCCCACCAGCAGCGTCCAGTAGGGGCCTATGTCTCCCAGCATCCGGCCCATGAGGGCGGTGGCGGCTCCAACGGCCGTGATGGTGAGGAAAAGCCCCGACGTGAAGCTCACCGAATACGAGGCCGCCTCCCGGCCCTGGATCAGGCGTCCCTGCCCTGCGACGTACCCCACCATGAGCGGGATGGAGGCCATGTGGCAGGGGCTCAGGAGCACGCTGACAATGCCCCAGAGGACGCATCCGGCCGCGGCGAGCGCGAAGCTGCCGGTCATCAACTGGTTGATGGCGAGCAAGGCTTGATCGAACATGGGGATCACTCCTGCTCGAGCAGCTTGTCGAGGATTGCCGAGATGGACTCCCGGTCGAAGAATCCCTCGTGCCGCAAGACCTCCTTGCCGTTTCTGTCGTAGAAAATCTGCGTGGGAATGGCCCGCAGCCCGTACTTCTTGCTCTGGTCCGGGTTCTCCCACACGTCGATGAAGAGGATGGCCGCCTTACCGGCGTATTGCGTCTCAAGAGCCTGCATGACCGGCACCATCATCTTGCACGGGATGCAGGATTTGGCGCCGAGATCAAGCATGGTTACCATGCCCTTGGCCGGAGCCTCTGGCAGTGCGGCCTTTTGGGCGCGCGCATCCGGCGGCGCGGGGAGCCCGGCCAGGGTGAGCGCCAGGGCAAGCGCGGCGGCGAGATGTCTCATCCGGCGCACGAGGAACATCCCCCCGCCTGTCCGGCGAGTTCCGCTGAAGACCTCGCCGCGGCCTTCACCGCGTCCACGTCCGCCTGGTTCATGGCCAGGGCGCGGTCCTTCACCTTGTCTATGCCGAGTTCCGTGACGACCATGTATCCGAACGACGAAAGTCCGGCGTTGACCATGGCGGCCTTGGCGCACCCCACGGGGCAGCCGTCCAGGACCAGCACGTCCGGCGAATCCCCGGCGGCCTTCACGAAGCTCTTGAGGCCGGCGGCCACGCCCGCCAGGCAGAACATCTTCCCGAATCCTTCGCGGGTCAGCTCCACGGCGGCCTGGTTGGTGATCTGGCCCACGTTGGAGCCGCCGGAACAAGCAAGGATCATGACGTCACGGCTATTGGAACAACAGGATGCGTTCATGTCGGCCTCTTGATTTGAAGGGTCATCGAATCCAGGCCAGAATCTCGGCCTTGGACGGGCTCCTGCCCGAACACACCACCTTGCCGTCCACCACCAGGGCGGGCGTGGCGAACACGCCCATGGCCGCGATGGCCTGGAAATCCGTCACCTTCTCGACCGTTGCCTGGACCGCGCCTTCGGCAACGGCCTCG
Organism: Thermodesulfobacteriota bacterium; assembly: GCA_049322415.1. Taxonomy (GTDB): domain Bacteria; phylum Desulfobacterota; class Desulfovibrionia; order Desulfovibrionales; family Desulfovibrionaceae; genus Fundidesulfovibrio. Next base: position 3,783 of record JBMORI010000043.1, read on the forward strand.
CGGGCGGTCTTCTCCAGCTGGGCGCACTTGGGGCAGCCCGGTCCCAGAACCTGGATCAGCATGCGCTGCCTCCTTGTCACGTCAAGGCGTTGAACAGATATCCGACAAGCAGGATGCCCGTGGCCACCACGGCTACGAACGTCCCGATCAGGCGGGGCCTCAGAACCTTGCGCAGAATGACCATCTCCGGCAGCGACAGAGCGATGACCGCCATCATGAAGGCCACCACCGTCCCCAGGGCCGCGCCCTTGCCCAGCAGCGCCTCGGCCACCGGGATAATCCCCGCCGCGTTGGAGTACATGGGCACTCCCACCAGCACGGCCGCCGGAACCGACCACCACGCGTCACGGCCCATGATCCCGGCCAGCACGCCTTCCGGCACGTAGCCGTGGATGCCAGCTCCCACGGCGATGCCCAGCACCACGTACACCCACACCTTGCCAAGGATGTCGCGCACGGCGGACAGGCCGTAGCGCACCCTGCCCGCGAACCCCATGCGGGCCGGAAGGGACTCGCCCTGGCCGTCCCGGACCAGGCGCACCCAGTCCTCCACGTGGCCTTCCATCCCGAGCCTGCCGATCACCCAGCCGGAGATCACGGCCACCGACAGTCCCGTGACCAGGTACAGGGCGGCCACCTTCCAGCCCAGCAGCCCGTAGAGCAGCACCAGGGCTATCTCGTTGACCATGGGGGCCGATATCAGGAACGAGAACGTGACCCCGAGCGGCACCCCGGCGGTCACGAAGCCCACGAAAAGAGGCACGGCCGAGCAGGAGCAGAAGGGCGTCACCACGCCCAGCAGCGCGGCCAGGACGTTGCCCGTGGATTCGCGCTTCCCGGCCAGGATGCGGCGGGTGCGCTCCGGAGTGAAGAACGAGCGGATGATGCCCACGCCGAACACCACCAGAACCAGCAGCATGAGCACCTTGGGGGTGTCGTAGAGGAAGAATTCCACGGACTGGCCGAGCCCGCTCTTGGGCTCAAGCCCCAGCACCCCGTAGGCCAGGGCGCGCGAAAGCGAGGGCAGCAGGGCGTACACGGCGGCCCAGGCGGCGAGCGAGATGGCCAGCAGGACGCCGAGCTTGATCTCGGACGGGCCGGGTGGCGGCGTGGGTTCCTTGGCGGGGCCGTCCTCCAGGCCGGTGAGGGGGCGGGGTCCGTCCAGCGGCGTCGCGGCGGGAGTTATGTCGAGGTCGCGCATGGCCTAGCCCGCCTTGCCAACGGCCGGGGCATCCCCGGAGGAGGCCTTGGCCCCGCGCTTGGGGGAGCAGAGGTCCTCGCGGCGGATGCCTTCAAGGCTGTCCTGAAGCATGCGGATGCCCGGATCGCCCGCGAGCAGGGCGTCCATGTCGTCAAGGAGCGCCTTGGCGCAGGGGGCGGGGGCGGCGGGGATGAAGTAGTTCACCCACGGGCCTTCCTTGGCGCTCTCCACGAGCCCGGCGTCCTCCAGGGCCTTGAGATGGTTGGAGACGGTGGGCTGGGAGACGCCCAGGGCGGCGGTGAGCTCGCAGACGCACATGCGGCGCGCCTTGAGCATCATGACCATCTTGACCCGGTTGGGGTCGGAGAGGGCCTTCATGACCCGGATGAAGTCTTTCATTGTCGCATCTCCATATTTGCATGTAGCTATATGGATGGTTGGGCGGGACGTCAAGGGGGGAGGCGCTCCCCCCGGCTGGTCCGGGCGGAGCCCGGCTCTTTGCATAATTCTTTCTTCTCCCCTCACTTCACCGCCTTCAGGTCGAACGCGGCGATGGCGTACAGCACCGGCACCATGAGCAGCGTCACGAACGTGGCCACGGCCAGACCGCCGATCTGGGCGTAGCACAGCGGCTCCCAGAGCGGTCCGCCGTTTTTCGCCAGCGGGAAGAGCGCCGTGATCGTCGCGCCCACCGTGATCAGCACGGGCCGAAGCCTCAGTATCCCGGCGTCCAGGATGGCCTGCCTGAGGGGTTCGCCCTGGTGCAGCTTCTCCTCGATGAAGTCGAACAGCACGATCACGTGGCTCACGATGACGCCTATGAGGCTCGCTATGCCAAGAAACGCCATGAATCCGAAAGGCTGGCCCATCACGGCCAGCGACGCGAACGCCCCGGCCACGCCGTAGGGGATGGCCCCGAACACCAAAAGCGGCTTCACCGCGTTCTTGAACTGGAAGAGAAGCGCCAGGTAGATCATGGCCACGGAGACGCCCATGACCATGGCCATCTCCGCGAAGCCCTTGACCTGCTCCTCGTGCTCGCCGCCGATGACCAGCTCGTAGCCCGGCGGCAGCTCCGCCCTGATCGTCTCGATGGCGGGCATGGCGGCCGCGACCACCTCCGACGGCAGCACGCCGGGCATGGGGAAGCAGGACACGGTGATGGTGCGGAAGTGGTTTCGCCGCTGGATGCGCTCGGTGTCCATGCCGTAGGAGACGTCCGCCACCTGGGTGAGCGGCAGCTTGTGCTCGGAGTTCTGGGGATAGACGTAGAGGTTGGCCAGGTCCGCGAGGCTTGAGCGTTCCTCTCCGCGAAGCCTGAGCACCACGGGGGTGCTGAGCCTGCCCTCGCGCAGGCTGGTGACGGAGAGGCCGTTCAGGGCCAGGGAGGTGGAGCGGGCCACGTCCTGGTTGCTGGTCCCGGAAAGGGCCGCCTTGTCGGGGTCGATGGACAGGCGCGCCGAGAAACGGTGCGCGCCCCAGTTGTCGCTGACCCTGTCCGCGATTTCCATGGACAGGAAGACGTCCTTCATGCGCCCGGCCAGCTCCCGGAGCGCGGCCTCGTCCTCGCCGGAGATGCGTATCTGCACGGGGATGCCGACGGGCGGGCCGCTCTCCAGGCGGCGCACGTCCACGCGCGCGCCCGGGACGCCGCGCCGCAGCGCCTCCTGGAGGGGGTCGCAGAAAAGCTCGGTGACGTGCTTGTCGCGCACCTGCACCAGTATCTGCGCGTAGTTGGGCTGTTTGAGCTCGGGAGTGACGGAGAACCAGAAGCGCGGCCCGCCGCCTCCGATGAACGTGGTGAGGGATTCGACCGGATCGGGATACTCCGGATGCCTCGCCCCGAACTTCGCGGCCTCGTCCAGGATGGCGCGTTCGGCCTCGGCGGCGGCGCGGGCGGTGCGGTCCACGGGCGCGTCCTCGGGCAGGGTCACGTCCACGTAGGAGAGATAGGAGCGGTCGATGGGGAAGAACATGGGCTTGAGGAGCCCCTTGGCCCAGAATCCGCCCGCCACCAGCACCAGCGAGACCCCCAGCGCCTTCCAGCGGTGGTCGATGAGCAGGCCTCCCAGGCGGTAGTAGTGCCGGGCGAAGCCTTTCCCTGGGTCGGGTTTCCTCTTTTCGGGACGCAGCAGGTAATAGCCCAGGAAGGGGATGAAGGTCATGGACACCACGCGCGAGGCCACCAGCGAGCACGTCACCACCACGGGAAGGCTGTAGAGGAAGCGGCCCTTGTCGCCCGAGAGCAGCAGGAAGGGCAGGTAGGCCACGATGTTGGTGATGGTGGCGTAGAGGATGGCCTTGGCGAGCTTGGTGGGGCCTAGCCAGGCGGCGTCCTTCCTGGGCGTCCCGGCCGAGAGCTCTCGCTTGATGGCGTCGCCCGCCACCACCGGGTCGTCCACCAGAAGCCCCAGGGCGATGATGAGCGAGGCTATTGAGATCTGCTGCAGGTCGATGCGCAGCATGTGCATCATGCCGAAGGTCATGGCCAGGGTGATGGGGATGGACAGGGCCATGAGCAGGGCCGAGCGCCATTCCCTGAAGCCCACGGCGGCCACCAGCACCACCAGTATCACCGCCTCGTAGAGGCTGTTCATGAAGAGGTTCACGCTCTCCGTGACCTGCCGGGGCTGGTCCGAGGTGCGGGCCACCGCCAGGTCCTCGGGGAGGCGTTCCCTGAGTCCGTCCAGGGCCTTGTCCACGGCCTTGGAGAAGCGCGCGATCTGCTCGCCGGAGCGCATGGTCACGGCCAGGGTGACGGCCTTGCCGCTCCTCCAGGTTCCCGAGGGGTCGCGGGCGGTGAAGCGGTTGATGGTGTCGGCGGGTGTTTCGTAGCCACGTTCGATGTCCACCAGGTCCCGCAGGTAGAGCCCCTTGGTGACGAGCGTCGCGCCCAGCTCCCGCTCGGAGGAAAACTCGCCGCTCGGGTCCAGGGCCACGTTGCGGCCGCCGAATTCGGCCACGCCGCCGCGCGGGACGATGTTGCGCCCGGCGAAGGCGTCGCGGATGCGCCAGGGCTGCACGCCGTAGGAGGCCAGGCGCTCTTGCGAGTAGTCCAGGAAGATGGTTTCCGGGCGCACGCCCCAGCGCGTGACCTTGGCCACCTCGGGCACGGCGCGCAGCGTGCGGGCGATGGTCTCGGTGAAGTCCTCCAGTTCCTTGTTGCCGTACTTGTCCCCTGCGTGCTCGTTGAACAGGGTCTCCGCCCTGGCCGGGTCGTCCACCACGATGGGCGCCCAGATGTCCGGGTGGAGCTCGGAGTGGCGCATGCGGTCGTAGGCGAAGTCCACGGCCAGCTTGTGGAATGCCTCGGGGGCCATGGCCGTGGCGGCGTCGATGGCCACCATGCCCGGCTCGGCCAGGGCCCGCACGTCCGACACGCCGGGCAGGGAGGCCAGATGCGCCTCGAACAGCCCGAGCTTTCGCTCCACCTGCATCTGGGGAACCCCCGGCGGGACCACCAGCGTCAGCGTCAGCCTGGGGCCGGGCCGTCCTTCCCGCAGCGCCCCGATCATCCGCGCCGCCTGGGACGCGCGCAATGCGGATTCGGCCACCCCGGCCGCCGGGGAGGACACGGTGAGCATGAGGGTGGCCGTGTCCCCGAAGTCCTTGATGAACGTAACGGGGCCGGCGTCCTCGGGGAGACCTTTCATGGAGGCGAGCTTGAGGTTGAGGTCGTCGAGCACCTCGGCGGTCTCGGCCAGCTCGTCGCGCAGCTTGATCCTGATGACGGCCATGCCCGTGCGGGTCACGGACTCGATGCGGTCCACCTTGTCGTTCTCGGCCACGCGGGTCTCGATCACCCTCGTGACGAGCTCCTCCACCTTCCCGGCGCGCACGCCCGGCCAAGGGCAGAGCACGGCGCAAACGCGCACGGGTATTTCCGGGTCCTTGCGCTGGGGCATCTTGGCGTAGCCGAAGGCCCCCCAGGCCAGCACGGCGATGAGGAGCACCCAGGAGACGTGGCGGTGCTCCACGAAGAAGCGGGAGATGTTGCGGCTGTCTTGCACGGGCTGTCACTCCGGAAAGAACGCGGCCGGGCAAAATGGCGGCTCCGCCCGGCCTGGATGGGTTTTGGTTCTGGATCAGCGGATGACGCGAACTTCCCGGCCGTCCGACGCCAGGGTGGTGCCGCGTGTTATCACCTGCTCGCCGGGCGTGAGTCCCGAGAGGAGGGTGACCATGTCCCCGGCCACGCCCGCCACGGACACGGTGCGGGCCTGGGCGTATGTGCGCCCGTCCTTCTCGGCCAGGACGTGGACGATGAAATCGCCCTCCTTGCCCGGCCTGGCCAGGGCGTGCAGGGGGACGGCCGCAAGGGTGGACCGGCCTCCGGGGGATGAGCGCCTGACGGAAGCGATCATGCCGTCCTTGAGGGCCATGTCCTTGTTGGGGATGGCGACCTCCACGTCGAAGGCGCGGCTCTTGGGGTCGGCGGAAGGGGAGACGGCCGTGACCGTTCCGGTGAACTCCCTGCCCGGCAGGGCGTCCGCGGCGATAACCAGGGAATCGCCGGTCTTCACGCGGGCGATATCCAGGTCGGGCAGGCCGAAGACCGCCTTGACGCTTGAGAGGTCGGCCAGCACGAAGGCCACGGTGCCTTGAGCGGCCAGCGCGCCTATCTCCACGTCGCGGCGGACCACGACGCCGTCCAGGGGCGAGGCCAGGGCGGCGTCGCGCAGGTTGATCTCGGCCTGCTCCAGCGCGGCCCGGGCCTGGCCTGCCTTGGCCTCGGCCACGCCCAGGCGCTCGCGGGTGCGGTCGAACTCGCTGCGCGAGATGACCTGCCCGCTTATGAGCTTGGCGTTGCGCTCCTGGTCGCCGCGGGCCAGTTCGAGCGATGCCTGGGCCTCGGCCAGGGTGGAGCGGGCCTGGGCGAGCCTGGCCTTGTAGTCGGACTCGCGCACGCGGGCCAGTACCTGGCCCCTGGTGACGCGGCTGCCCTTGTCCAGGGCCTTGGGGTCGATGAAGTCAACGTATCCTGACACCTTGAAGGCCAGGCTCACCTGCTCGCGCGGGGCGAGCACGGCGGAGTAGCGGCTGGCCAGGGCGGCCTGATCGCCGGACGTGGCCACCGCCGCCACGGGCTGCACCGAGACCGGCAGGGGGGCCTTCTCCAGGGTGCGCTCGCGCACGCAGGCGGCGCACAGGGCCAGGATCGTCAGGACGGTTGCGACTCTCTTCATGGCTGAATCCTCATGGGTTCGCGCTTGGAGGACGGCGTCAGGCGGTCCGCGCGGCGAGCTGGTCGCGCACGGCCCGGAGCCCGGCCAGGGAGAAGGCGAAGACGTGGTCGGCCAGGCGCGCCACGTCCTCGGGTTCGTAGGTCTTGTCCGGGTAGAGCTGGTTTATGATCGTGCGGTTCTGGGCGTGGAACAGCGTCTGTCCTGCCACGGACCCGGCGCACAGGCGCAGGGTTTCCGCGTCCGAGGGGCCGATCATGGCCGCGATGTTGGCCTCCAGGGCGTCCTTGATGGGTCGCATGAAGCGCTCCACCATGGGGGCTAGGGCGGGGCTGGGGTTGCCGAGCTCCATCCAGAACAGCTTGCAGCGCCTGGCCTCTTCCGGGTCTTCAGGAAAGTTGAGCCTGAGCATGTTGCGGATGATGAGGCGCAGGCGGTCCTCCGGAGTGGCCGCCCCGGCCATGCCGTCCGACATGGGGTGGCGCTGGTGGTGCTCGGCCATGATGGCCTCCAGCACCGCCGCATGCAGGGCGTCCTTGGAGCCGAAGTGGTAGTTCACGGCGGCCACGTTGGCCCCGGCCTTGGCGCAGATGTCGCGGATGGTGGCCTGGGCGTAGCCATTCTCGAGGAAGACCTCGATGGCCGCCTCGATGATGCGGGCGCGGGTGTCGCCGTGGTCCATGTCAAACCTCGTTTCATGTTTGGTTTCAATCAGTGATTCAAACGATGTTTAAGCCCGGGCGCGAAGCGAGTCAAGCGCTTTCTCGCGTCGGTGGAAAGCGTTAACGGGAAGCCATGGACGAGATCGATTACGAGGACCCGGACCGGGGCGAGACCCCGCCGGACACCGACGAGGACTGCGGCTGCGAGGGGGATGACGGGTTGTTCGAGGGCGTGTGACCGGTTGCGGCGGTCAGCCGGGCGACCGGAAAGGCAGGACGGCCCGGCGTGGCCGCTTCACCCCAGCAGCATGGCCGCGACGGGCGCGAACAGGGCCGTGAATATCCCGGCCAGGATCATGGCCAGCCCGGCCATGGAGCCCTGCTCCTGGCCCTCCATGAGGGCGGCTGCCGTGCCTTGCGCGTGCGACACCGTCCCCAGGGACAGCCCGCGCGCCACCGGATTCACGATGCCCGTCTTCGTCAGGAACGACGCGCCGATAAGCGAGCCCAGCGTCCCGGTGGCCACCACGAAGGCCACCGCCAGGGGCGGCTCGCCGCCGTACATGCGGGCGATCTCCACCGCGAAGGGGATGGAGACCCCCTTGGGCATGATGGACATCACGATGTCCCGGGGCAGCCCGGCATAGGACGCGATGAAGCCGGCGCTGAGCATGGCGGTCATCGCGCCCAGGCACACGCTGGCCAGGATGGGCAGGGCGTAGACGCGCAGGAGATGACGGTTGCGGTACAGCGGCACGGCGAGCCCCACGGTGGCCGGACCGAGCAGGAAGGTCATGACGTCCTTGGCTGGGACGTAGTCCTTGAAGGACAGGTCCAGGCTCAGGAGCAGGACGATGACCGCCGCCGAACTGAGCACCACCACGTTCAGCAGCGGATGATTGTAGCGCAGGTAGACCTTGCGGACCAGCACATAGACGCAAAGCGTCGCCCAGATGAGCAGGGGGGTGGTCATATGTCGCACGGCTTGCCCCGCTTGTGCAGCCACTGGGTGACGAAGCCCACCAGCCAGAACGGCACAAGCGAGCTGACCAGTACCGCCGCGAGGAACACGGCTCCGTGCTCCTTGAACACGCCGCCCCACTCCATGAGCCCCACGGTGACGGGGATGAAGAAGAAAACCAGGTGCCTGAGCAGGAAATCGGCGGCGTCATCCACATGCTTGAGCTTGACGACGCCCAGGCACAGCAGCGTAAACAGCGCCGCCACGCCCACCACGTTTCCCGGAACCGGCAGGCCGGACACGTCCACCAGCCAGCAACTGGCCCGGTAGATGCCGAGCAGAACGGCAGTCTGCCAAACAATTCGCAACGCTTTCGACATGTTGCACCTCTCTTGCCCCGGGGCAGGCCCTGCCGGTTATCCAAGAAGCCGGGCGTTGGCAATCCCGCCGCGCGGCGCTATGATGCCCGCCTCATGACCATCGACGCCATCTGGAACTCCATCGTCTGGCCGCTGGGCAAGATACTGGCCATGCTGTCGCTCAGCCTCCTCGCGGCCAATCTCATCGAGACGCTCAACTGGACGCGCTTCCTGGCCAGGTTCGCAAGGCCCGTCATCCGCCTAGGCCGCATGCAGGACGTGGTGGGCGCGAGCTTCTCCCTGGCCTTCTTCTCGGGCATGGCCGCCAACACCATGCTGGCCGAGGCCCACGAGAAGGGCAGGCTCAGCGACCGGGAGCTCATCCTGGCCAACCTCTTCAACTCGCTGCCGACGTATTTCCTGCACCTGCCCACCATGATCTTCGTCACCGTGCCGTTTCTGGGCAGGGCCGCCGCGATCTACGTGGGGCTGACCTTCGGGGCGGCCATCCTGCGTTCGGTGTGCATCGTCCTGGCCGGTCGCGTGATCCTGCCGCCCGTGGGCGAGGGGTGCGTGGAGTGCCAGCTGCCTGAAAGGAGTCCCACCTGGCGCGAGGCACTGCAAAAGAGCTGGAAGCGCTTCAAGAAGCGCATAACCAAGATCTGCCTGATAACCGCGCCCATCTACGCGGCCATGGTCCTCATGAACAAATGGGGGGCCTTCGGCGCGGCGGAGCGATTCATGGCGGATCACCTGGGCTTCATGGGCTGGTTCTCGCCCAAGGCGGCGTCCATCGTGGTGTTCGGCATGGCGGCGGAATTCACGGCGGGGCTGGCAGCCGCGGGCGCGCTGCTCCAGGGCGGGGAGCTGCCGGTGAAGGAGGTGGTGCTGGCGCTGCTCGCCGGGAACCTGCTCTCAACGCCCATGCGGGCCTTCCGGCACCAGTTCCCGTACTACGCGGGCATCTTCCGGCCCAGGCTGGCCCTCAGGCTGATCCTGCACAACCAGACCTTCAGGGCGTTCAGCCTGGCCGTACTGGGCGTGGCCTACTATTACGCCGGATAGCAGGCCGGTCCCTGCGCCGCCTGGGTCTGCGGCCTCTGCATCCTGACCCTCCTGGCGGCCATGCCTTCGCCCAGGCCCGCCTCCACCGCCGCCGCCAGGCGCTTCACAGGGCCGGGCGCGTCCTGGGCGTGCGTGACCATGATGTAGGAAACCGGCAGGGGCGGCACGCCGTGCTCCTCGCCCAGGATGAGCATCTCCGAGGGAACCGAGCTGAGCCCCAGCGGGGCCACGGCCAGCCCCGCCACCACGGCGGCCAGCACGCCGCTCACGCTCGGGCTGGTGTAGCATATCCGAAACGGCTTTCCTGCCTTCTCCAGCGCGGCCATCGCCCACTGGCGGTACAGGCAGTTCTTGTCGAACACGGCCACGGGAAGCGGGTCCTGCTCGTGGGCAAGGTGGTTGCGCGAGGCCACCCACACCAGGGGGTCGCGCCCGATGATCCTGGACCCAGGCGTGGCCGCCGCCCCTGAATCCACCGACAGGTCCAGCTCTCCGCTCTCAAGGAGCCTTATGAGCGCGCGGCTGCTGTACTCGCAGCGCACGTCCACCTGGACGCGCGGATGGTCCGCCGCGAAGGCCTCCAGGATGGGCGGCAGGTAGTAGGGAGCGAAATCATCCAGGATTCCCATGCGCACCCGCCCTGTCATGTCCGGCTCCGAGAGCGCCGAAACCGCCTCGTCATGGGTCTTCACCAGCCTGCGGGCGTACGGCAACAGCGCCTCTCCGGCGGGCGTGAGCAGAAGCTCGCGCCCGGACCGGTCGAACAGCGGCCGCCCGGCCTGCTCCTCCAGCTTCTTGACCTGCTGGCTCACGGCGGACTGCGTGCGGCCCACGTCCTGCCCCGCCAGGGTGAAGCTCCCCAGGTCCACCACGCGCACGAACGTCCGCAGGAAATCCACAGGCAGGTTCATCCCGGCCTCCATTAGCGTCGCTTATTCCGAGTATTAATACAATTCGTTTGCCTAATGCGATGCTCTTGGCGTCTATTCTTCTGCAAGTCAACAGCATGGAGGCAAGCATGAACGCGGAACACGTCCGGCCGTGGGACGGCATAGCGCAGTGGCTGAACAAGAAGCGCAAGCGCCTGGAACTCGAGGACACGCTCACCTCCATGAGCGACAGGCAGCTCAAGGACATCGGCATCAAGCGCGAGGACATCCAGACCATCCTCGAAGGAGGCCTGCCCGAACGCGCCGTCGATGCCGGGACATCCGGCTGCCCGAGGGGCTTGGGCGATTGCCCGCATTGCGCCAGGAAGGACAAGGCGGCCTGACCCGCCGTTATCGTCCTGCCGCCGGAGGTTCCCATGAACGCGAGCAGGCTGTCCGGGACGTGCCCGGCAGGCTCGCCGCCCTCGGCAGCGAGCGCAACCGCCAGGGCATGGCCCGCTAGGGCATCAACATCGCCCGCGCCCACGGCGTGAGCATGGCGGCCATGCGGCCCATGGCCCGCGCTATCGGCAAGGACCACTCCCTCGCCCTTGAACTCTGGGACAGCGCCGTCCGCGAGGCCCGCATCCTGGCCTGCCTCGTGGACGATCCGGAACGAGTCACGCGCGGCCAGCTCGAAGCCTGGGCCGCCGGCCTCGACTCCTGGGACCTCACCGATCAGCTCTGCAACAAACTCGTGGTGAAGACGTCCATGGCCTGGGAACTTGTCCATGCCTGGGCCGTCCGGCCGGGGAGTTCGTGCGCCGCGCGGGCTTCTCGCTGACCGCGCAGCTCGCCGTGCACGACAAGAAAGCGCCGGGCGAATCTTTCCTGCCTCTCCTGGAGCTGGTGCGCCTGCAAGCGGCGGACGAGCGCAACTTCGTGAAGAAGGCCGTGAACTGGGCGCTGAGGCAGACCGGCAAGCGCAACGCAATGTTGCGCGGGCGCGCCGTAGCGCTCGCGGTGGAACTATCGCCCATGGACTCGAAGGCCGCCTGCTGGACCGGCAAGGATGCATTGCGGGAGTAGCAAGGGCGGTGAGAGCCGGGCTCCGCCCCGGACCCGCTGGGCTTCGCCCTGCCGGGTCTGGGCGGAACCCGGCTCTACTTTTCTTTAATCCTCGCTCCACATATCCGTCAAAAACTCTTCACCAGCGGCGACTCTCCCGGCTCGGGAGCGTCCTTGAGCACGTTCGTCCCATCCTTGAATCCCAGCAGTCCGTACGACCCGTAGTGGGTGACCTTTCCTGCCGCCGTGGCCACGGCTTCCGGGCTGGCGTCCTGGAAGGCCTGGAACAGGGCGATGAAGCCGCCGTCGCGCGGCAGCACGGCCAGCGCCGTGTCCGCGCCGGGCGCGCCGTCCATGATGTCATTCATGCCGGGGGTGGAGACGCGGAGCGTCCCGGCGATCAGGAGTTCCCTCCCCTCCAGGTCCGCCGGCGAGAGGCGTGATTCGGCCACTAGGCGGGCTTTCTCCTGGCCGAGTCCGGCGAGCAGGCGCGGCAGGGCCTGCCTGAGCGAGTCCGGCGCACCGTCGGCCAGGATGACGGTCAGGCTCCGCGCGGCTTTCAGGGCGTTGACCGTGGGGGGGACCTCCGAGGGGGCGAGCAGCCTGAATGTGTCCGCTCCGGGGTCCAGGGCGATGCGCGTCGGCCTGGCGGGCGCATCCAGGGTGACGGTTCTGGACGGGCCGTCCAGGATGAAGCTGGTGTACGCGCCGCCCTCGGGAGTGTCGGCCTGAAGCGTGAGCCTGAGCAGGTAGGGCGCGCCGGACTGGCTGACGGTGGCGGTGACGGTGTGGCCGCCCGACGGGTTGGGCTCGGATGTGGCGTTGTCCAGCTTCAGGACGGGGCCGCCGGCGCGCGTGAGCCACTGTTTGAAGAATGTCCGGCTGGTTGCCTCGTCGAAGCCGGGCCGGCCCGCGAAGGCCTGGCGGATGTCCTCCCAGGACGTGGGCCTGAACAGGCGCTCGGCGTAGAGCCCTCGCAGGGTGGCCCAGAAGGCCTCGTCGCCGGTGAAGTCGCGCAGCATGTGGAAGACGAACATGGCCTTGCCGTAGCCCACGGCCTGGCTGGCTGGCGAGAAGCGCGCCCCGAACCGTGAGAGGGGCATGTCGCCGCCGCTTCCGGCCAGGGCGGCGAAGGAGCGCAGCACGCGCAGGCGGTAGGCTCGGGCGGCGCGCGGGGAGTCCTCCTCCTGGGCCAGGTAGTCGGCCACGTAGGTGGTCAGGCCCTCGCACCAGTTGCCTTGGGAGTAGTCCACCAGCACGCCGTTGCCCCACCAGGAGTGGGCGATCTCGTGGCGCAGGCTGGTGGCCGGGATGAACGGCAGTGCGATCACCTGCGAGCCGAGCAGAGTGTATGACGGGAAACCGTAGCCAGTGGGCAGCGGGTTCTCGGCGGCGGCGAACTTCTCGAAGGCGTAGGGGCCGTGGAGGTTGGCGTAGAAGGAGAGGTGCCTGGCCGACGCCTGGAGGTATGGCGGGGCCAGCCCGGCGGACTCCTGGAGGAAGAAGGTCTGGACCGGGGCCGGGCCGCCGCGGTTTTCGTCCAGGCGGTAGGGCGCGATGCAAAGTCCCAGGCGTCCCACGGGGCGCGGGATGTCCCAGGTGGTGACTGTCCGGGACGGCCCGATGTCCAGCGCGGTCAGCGCGCCCTGGGTGACGGCCTTGACGCCGGGCGGTGCGGAGACGGCGACGCGGTACGAGTTGGGTGCGTTCCCGACCTCTGGGTGCCAGAGGCTTCCGGGCATGAGCATGGCCCAGTCCGGACCGGCGGCCGCGTCCGAGGCCATGGCTCCTGGGTTGTCCATGGTGGGCGGGGGCTGGTCCGGCGGGGCGTCCAGCGGGATGGAGTAGGAGAGGGCGATGGGCTGCCCGCCCGGCGGGACGCGCAGGCGGATGGTCTCGCCGGAACGGGTGAAACGCACGGGCGAAGCGCCGGAGGTGATTCTCAGGGACTTGGCGCGTGGAGAGAGGGTCAGGACGGTTTCGCCGGGCCCCTCGGAGACGGTGAGCTTGGCGTTAACGGACAGGCGGCTGGGCGGATCGAAAGCGGCATCGATGACGAGTGGTGATGCCGCGCGGCCACTGCCGACGGCGAAAAAAAAGGTCGCCACGACAAGGATGGGAATGATGGAGCGGTTCATGGGATCTCATACGACAATCGCGCTTTCCGTGAAAGAGAACGGCATGCATGGATGTGCAGTTCTTGTGATATTTTGTGGGCACATGAATTATCTGTCGTCGTTAGGGCCTCGGCCCTCCCTCGGGCGTCTTCTTCCCGTAGCCCAGGTAACCGGGGCCACGCGCCCCCGGATGCTGAAGGCGCGGTTCCAGGCGGCCTCGTCCTGTCGGGTGGCCCGCCGCAGGCGCTGCATGTCCCAGTCCTGGCGGCTCTGGGCCATCATATTGCCGTAGTTCACCTGCCGCATGGCCATGGCGTCGTTCCAGTCGCGCCGGGCGGTGCTCGATTTCCAGGCCCAGTCGTTGGCGTAGGCGTTGTCCTGGAAGAGCAGGTTGTTCATCTGCTGGTTC
>JBMORI010000044.1:0-17241 GCA_049322415.1 Thermodesulfobacteriota bacterium
GAATGATTTCCCCCGGCCCCCCCCCGACAGGGGGTTACGTGTTTTTGGCCTCACTCGCGGCGGTTCGCGTCCACGCCTCAACCGACAGAACTAGGCGTCCGGCGCGTGGCCCCGGTCCGCCCCCGCAGGACCGCAGGCAAGCGATCTTGCGCTGGCCGCGAGCACTTTGGCGCGGACTTGCAGGGCCGACAGAACTTCGCGGCCAGTCAGCTTGATCGCTTGCTGAGGACCGCCGTAAGCGGACCGGGACCACTCGCCGGGCGCCGCAAAAAACGACATACTTATGAACTCTGAGCGCGTCTCGGTGGTCGTCACCACCCGCAACGAATCGAGGAACATCGGCAACTGCCTGGAGTCCATCAAGGCCCAGTCGTATCCGCCGGAGCTCGTCGAGATCATCGTGGTGGACAACGCCTCCACCGACGACACCAAGGCCATCGCCGCGCGCTACGCTGACAAGGTCTTCGACAAGGGCCCCGAACGCAGCGCCCAGCGCAACTTCGGCTTCGCCCAGGCAACCGGAGACGTCTTCATGTTCCTGGACGCGGACATGATCCTCTCCTCCACGGTGATCGAACGCTCGGTGGCCAAGCTTCGCGGCGAGAACTGCTGCGCGCTCTACATCCCCGAAATCGTCCTGGGCAAGGGCTTCTTCCCCACAGTGCGGCGCTTCGAGCGCAGCTTCTACGACGGCACCGTCATCGACTGCGTGCGCGTCTTCACACGCGAGGCCTTCGAGGCCGCCGGCGGCTTCGACGAATCCCTCACCGGCCCAGAGGACTGGGACTTCGACCGCCACATGCGCGACCGGTGCCGGGTGGGCGTCCTTTGCGGGTACGACTTCGACCGCGTGGACGCCTACGTGCAGTCCCTGCCGGACTCGGACTTCACATCCGCCCTCACGGGCTACGAATACTTTTCCAGGGACGACAGGCCGCTCCTGTTCCACAACGAGGCGGCCTTCGACCTGTGGCGCTATCTCACCAAGAAGACGTACTACGGCGGGTCCTTTGAAGCCTATATCGCCAAGTGGCCCGCCGGCGACCCGGACATCAGGCGCCAGTTCGGGCTGCCGTACCGCTTCTTCGGTGTCTTTCTGGAGGACGGCCGCTGGAAGAGGCTCCTTGGCCATCCGCGCCTGACCTTCGGCATGTACTTCCTGCGTTTTCTGGTGGGTTTCATGTTCATCCTGGACAAACTGAAACGGTAAATCGACACCCCGTTGCCGGGTCCAGGGGGAGGCACTCCCCCTGGCGGGTGCAGGGCCGCGCCCTGCCGGGGTTTGGGGCTTAAGCCCCAACTTCTAAGGAGCATAGCATGTCTGTCGCCATCGTCACCGGCTCGGCCGGTCTGATCGGTTCCGAAACCGTCCGTTTCTTCGCGGACAAGGGCTTCGACGTCGTGGGCATCGACAACAACCTGCGCAAGACCTTCTTCGGCGAGGACGCCTCCACCCTGTGGAACCGCCAGCGCCTCGAAAGCGACCTCAAGAGCTACACCCACTACGACGCCGACATCCGCGACCACGACGCCATCAGCAAGATCTACGGCCGCTACGGCAAGTCCATCAAGGCCGTGATCCACTGCGCCGCCCAGCCCTCGCACGACTGGGCCGCCTCCGACCCCTACATGGACTTCACCGTCAACGCCAACGGCACCCTGGTCATGATGGAGAACTTCCGCCAGCACTGCCCCGAAGGCGTGTTCATCTTCACCTCCACCAACAAGGTCTACGGCGACACGCCCAACTACCTGCCACTGGTGGAGCTGGAGAAGCGCTTCGAGATCGAGCCTGGTCACAAATGGGAGCAAGGCATCGACGAGACCATGTCCATCGACCAGACCAAGCACAGCCTCTTCGGCGCGTCCAAGGTGGCCGCCGACGTGGTGGTGCAGGAGTACGGCCGCTACTTCGGCCTGAACACCGGCATCTTCCGGGGCGGCTGCCTCACCGGTCCGGCCCACTCCGGCACCAAGCTGCACGGGTTCCTTTCGTATCTCATGCGCTGCTGCATCACCGGCAAGAAATACTTCATCTACGGCTACAAGGGCAAACAGGTCCGCGACAACATCCACTCCTACGACCTGGTGAACTCCCTGTGGCACTTCTTCGAGAAGCCCCGCGTGGCCGAAGTGTACAACATCGGCGGCGGCCGGTACTCCAACTGCTCCATGGCCGAAGCCATCGACATGTGCCAGGAGATCACCGGCAACAAGATGAACTACGAGTACGACGAGACCAACCGAATCGGCGACCACATCTGGTGGGTGTCGGGCCTTAAGAAGTTCGAAGAGCACTACCCGGACTGGAAGATCACTTACGACGTGCCCCGCATCCTGCGTGAGATCTACGAGGTGCAGAAGGACGTGGTGAAGGAAGGCGGCGCCGGCGGGAACTGCTAACCACCCGGAAATTTGGAAAACACGCACGTGTTTTTCAAATTTTCATTCTCTGGTTTTCGTTTGAGAGCCGGAGAGGACGGCTAAGAGAAATATGCCTCCGGCGGCCAAAGGGACGGTGTCCCTTTGGAATCCCGAGTTGCTTCGCGGGATGGATCGGAGATGATGAACGAAAAAAGCGGGGGCCTTAAAGGCCCCCGCTTTTCTATTTCTTTTTACTTGGCTTTTTGATCGTTTCCACGACAGAGTGTTTGGGGTCCTTTTTTGCCTCCTCCACGGGAATAAACCGTCCACTCTCAGCATCACGACCAATTTTCGTTTCTTTCGCCATAATGCTCTCCTGAAGCATAGTGCATTTTCACATCCTCAACATGATACACAAGCGCCATTCATATCCAATTAAAATAATTCAAATACAATTCAGCCCAGCACAATCATTCTAAATAGACAGCCACAAGCAAAATTTAAACATCTCCAACAAACATTACTCAGCTGAATCAGAACAGGCGGGCAAGGAACCCGCGAAGCTACTGAGGGTCCAGGGGGATCATCCCCCTGGCGGGTGCAGGGCAGCGCCCTGCCGGGGTCCAGGGGCGGAGACCCTGACGGCGGCCACCCCCGCCACGGCAGCCAACGCGAACACAGGGTCGAACGGGTTGCGGAACTGGAGCACGGCGTCCGTGCCCATGTAGGTGACCACCAGGATGACCGCGCTCACGGCGTAGAGCCATTTGACCGCCGACGCTCGCGGCGAGCGTTCCAGGAAGCAAAGCAGCCCCACAAGAGGCAGCACGAAGAACCACGACGACGCCGTTGCCAGCCTGATCCAGACCAGCAAGGCGGCTTGGTCGAAGTTCATGGCGTCCAGGAAGCTTGGGTAACGATCCAGGTAGTCCTGCTCGCGCGCCTTGACCTCCAGGAAATCCTTGTCCACGTGCGGGAACCGCCCCGACCCGGACGCCAGCCAGTAGGCGCTCGAGTTGGAGAGTATCTCCACGTTGCCGGGCAGCGCTGGCGGCGGCATGCCGATGCGGCGCTTGTGCTCCTTGACGGCCGCCGGTTCGGGCCAGCGCGCCCTGGCCTTGCCGAAGATGTCGTGCTCGCTCGAGGAGAATACCAGCCAGAGGGTGTCCGTCAGGCCCTTCAGGTAGACGCCCGGGTGCGCGGCGATGGCCTCGATCGCGGCCCGGCGCAGCATGGAGTAGTTGGAGTCCCAGCCCCAGGCGCGGTCGCTCAAGGGGATGAGATCGGCGAACATGAAGCTGTCCCCGGCCTGGAAGAACAGGTCCAGGTCCACCTGCCTGTCGCGGTATTCCTTGCGCGGCAGGAGGTCGCGGGCAACGGCCTCCGCCAGTTCGCGGGAGGCCGGGCCGTTTTCCGGCTTCATGATCCGCTCCCACAGGAACACCCGGTAGGCCGGGATGATCGCCGCCCCGCCCCTGGCGAAGACGAACTCGCCGTAGCGGACGTGGTTGTGGATCATCCACGCGCCAGTCAGAAGCACGAAGGGCGCGAGAGCAGAGCCGAGAAGGATCGCCCGCCGCCGAAGCCCGGCCGATGGAATAAGCAACGCCCCAACCGCTGGCAGGATGGTCAACAGCCCGGACGGGCGCACGAGGGCAAGGACCGCCGCCGTGAAGCCGAGCAGCGCCCATCGCCCGGACCGGGGGGCGCGGAAGGCGTGGATCGTCGCGGCCATCAGGAGGGCGACTCCGGCGCACGTGAGGCTCTCGCTGGCAACGGTGTGCCAGGCCCAGTTGTAGGATGGGATAAGCGCGAGAAGGACGAGGACGGCGGTGGCGGCCATGCCGTTCCATGCTGTCCTGACGGCGTGAAACAGGCAGGCGAGACTAGCCGCGAAGAGAAAATTGAGCGCCGCGTCCACAAGGGCCGGTCCGCCCAGCGCGTCGAGCCCCCCGAAGAGCAGCGGCGCGCCCGGTGTCCTGAAGAGCATGAGCAGGTGGTCCACCGGCTCGTCCCTGAAGAACTGGACGAACCAGGACATGTAGGTGACGAAGTCCCGTCCTTGCTGGAGCGGCATCACGGCGGACCAGGCGCGATAGACGCCGAGGAGAAAGATGAAGGCCGCCACCCCGGCAAGGACCGGTGAGTCGCCGCCGGTCCGGGCTAAGCCGTTCGGCTGATTTTGAATCATAGCCGCCGTCATGGCACAAATCCGGCGGCGATGCCAGAAGCGTCCGCCACGCATGGGAATCCCGGCGTTTTGCGGCGAGGGGCCGATCGTTCAGGCCGGGGCGGCTGTCCGCACCCTGTCGCGGCCTTCTCGTTTGGCGCGGTAGAGGGCCTTGTCGGCGCGGGCGGCCAGCTGCTCGAAGGATTCGTCGCCGAGTTCCGCCACGCCGAAGCTGGCCGTGGCCCGCACCCCGGGCACGGGCTCGAAGTCCCGCAGGAAGTCCCGCAGGCGGCCTGCGATGAACACCGCCTCGCCAAGGCCTGTCTCGGGCATGAGAACGGCGAACTCCTCGCCTCCCCAGCGGGCCAGGGTGTCCGTCTCGCGCAGCACGCCGCAGCACCGCGCGGCGATGGCCGCGAGGACCTCGTCCCCAACGGCGTGGCCGTGAGTGTCGTTGACGTCCTTGAAATGGTCCAGGTCGAAGATGACGAAACTCACGGGGTGGCCGTAGCGCCGGGCGAGCCGGATGTCGTGCAGGGCGGCCAGGGCGAGGCCGCGACGGTTGGCCAGGCCGGTCAGGTCGTCGGTGTTGGCCAGCTGCTCCAGGCTGGCCCGCGCGGCGAGCAGGTCCCGCTCCATCCTCTCGTGGGTGAGGGCGATGAACCCGAACACCGCGATGACCATGCCGAAGAAGGACATCAGCAGCATGGGCCTCAACATGGCGTCCTGACTGAACAGGTCGGTATAAACGGGGTTCCGCCAGGCCAGCCATGCCCGGACGAGCATGCAGGCCACTGCCAGGGCCAGCCCGGCGGAAACAACCGCCTGGACCGGCGAGCGGCCGCGACTCCTGACCAGCGGCTCCACGACAGCGCAGGCGAGTATGAAGGACAGCCCGAGGCTGTGCCAGACTATGCGCAGGTTCACGTTGCCGTCGCCGAATTTGTACCAGTAGCACAGCGCCACGGACGCCGCCCCGGCGGCGAGGTTGGCCGCGAGCGCCCGGCGGTCGCCGTCGTAGCCGTGGAACCGGGCCATGCCGTTGCGGATGAACAGGCAGCACAATATGAAAAACGGATTTGAAAGCAGCACCGAGAGCGGTTCGCCAAGCCACCCCCGCGAGAAGAACGCGGCGCTTCCAAGCACCCAGAAGGCCTGGGAGGCTGTCCAGCTGCGGAACCCGGGGTAGGTCTGCCTGGTGAGATAGGTCATCAGCAGCACGAGTCCGAGAGCGCCATGCAGCAAGAGGCCTATGAAGGCGATGGTCGTTACGTCCAGAAATCGCATCGCCGCCTCCCATATACCATTGCCTTATCCATCGCCATACGAATTTGTACCCGCACAATCCGCCTGCATGCACACGGATGACAACAACTGAAAATGATGGAGTTAATTGCCTGCAGACAGAATCATGTATTCGGAATCGAGGCTCAGGCCCCTTCCATTTGCCCGGCCCGCGACGGCGAACCCCGCGCCCCCTGATTGCTTCCTGGCGCTAACGATCCGGAGGCCGCGCCGGTGTTTCATCACCCGGAGCCTCGACCCCGCCCCCGTTTTCTGTCATCGTCCGCCGCCCGAAACGCTTTCGAGACAGGATGCCCCATGTCCACAGCTCAACGCCGCATGTACATATTCCTGCTGGTGACGGCGGTCGCGTCGCAGATCGGCATGCAGGGATGGGTGACGCTCATCAACAACTTCGGCGTGGACGCAGCCGGACTGGGCGCGTTCCAGATGGGCCTGGTTCAATCCGTGCGCGAGGTGCCGGGGTTTCTCTCGCTGCTTGTCATCTACGTGCTGCTGGTGATGACCGAACACCGCGCCGCGGCGCTCTCGGTGCTGCTGCTCGGCCTTGGCGTGGCCCTCACGGGCCTGGGCCCGAGCTTCTGGGGCATCGTGTTCACCACGCTGCTCATGTCCACGGGTTTTCATTATTTCGAGACGCTCAACCAGTCTCTCTCGCTTCAGTATTTCAACCTGGAGACGGCCCCTGTGGTGCTGGGCAGGCTTCGCGCCGCATCGGCCCTGGCCAACATAGGCGTGGGCGTGGCCATCTTCCTGCTGGCCTCGCGCGTGAGCTTCCAGGGGCTCTTCCTGCTCATCGGCGGGGCGGTGGCGGCCCTGGGCCTGTGGGCCCTCGCCCAGGACCCGTCGGACAAGTCCCTGCCGCCCCAGCACAAGAGGATGATACTGCGCCGCCGCTACTGGCTTTATTACGCCCTCACCTTCCTCTCCGGCGCGCGCCGCCAGATATTCATGGTGTTCGCCGCTTTCCTCCTGGTGAAGAAGTTCGACTATTCGCTCACGGCCATGAGCGCCCTGTTCGTGGTGAACAACCTGATCGCCTGGATGGCCAACCCGGTGATCGGGCGAATGATCAACCGCTTCGGGGAGCGCTTCCTGCTCAGCCTGGAATACGCGACGGTGATCCTGGTCTTTCTGGTCTACGCCTTCACGGACTCGCATCTGGTGGCCGGGGCGGTGTTCATCGTGGACCAGCTGGCCTTCAACTTCGCCGTGTGCATACGCACCTATCTGCAGAAGATCGCCGACAAGCCGGACATCGCCCCCTCCTCCGCGGTGGGCTTCACCATCAATCACATCGCGGCGGTGTTCATCCCGGCATTGGGCGGCTTCATGTGGACCTACGATTACCGCATCCCCTTCCTGGCCGGGGCTGTGATGGGGGCCATGTCGCTGGTGCTCGCGCAGTTCGTGCGAGCCGGGAGCGGCGGGAGGTAAACCCTTCCCTTTCCGCGCCCGCCCTGCTACCCAATCCGCCACCGAACGCTATCGAACCACTCGCGGGACTCTCTTCCGCTTTCCGGAGGCTCTCCAAGCATGAAGAAATACGACGGCGCCATACTCGTCACCGGCGGAGCCGGATTCGTGGGCTCCAACCTGGCCATGGCCTTCAAGGCCCGCTATCCCAAGCAGGACATCATCGTCCTGGACAACCTCAAGCGCCGGGGCTCCGAGTTCAACCTGCCCAGGCTGGCCGGCGCGGGCATCAAGTTCGTCCACGGCGACATCAGAAACCCCGAGGACCTGTCCTTCGAGGTCAAGATCGACCTGTTGCTGGAGTGCTCGGCCGAGCCCTCCGTTCTGGCCGGTTTCGGCGGCAGCCCCGAATACCTGGTGAACACCAACCTGGTGGGCACCATCAACTGCCTGGAGCTGTGCCGCAAGCAGAAGGCCGACGTGGTGTTCCTCTCGACGAGCCGCGTCTACGCCTACGGCCCCCTGAACGCCATCCCCCTGGAGGAGGGCGCGACGCGGTTCTCCTGGGCCGCCGAAAAAGGTCCGGAGGGCTGGAGCCCCAAGGGTGTGGCCGAGAACTTCCCCATCTACGGGGCCAAGTCCATGTACGGGGCCACCAAGCTGTGCTCGGAGTTCGTGCTGGAGGAATACCGCGCCATGTACGGCGTGCGCGGCGTGGTGAACCGTTGCGGCGTCATCGCAGGGCCCTGGCAGTTCGGCAAGGTGGACCAGGGCGTTTTCTCGCTGTGGATGCAGGCGCACTATTTCAAGCGCAAGCTCAAGTACATCGGCTTCGGCGGCAAGGGAAAGCAGGTGCGCGACCTGTTCCACCCCGACGACCTCTTCGACCTGCTGGAACTCCAGCTCGCCGCCTGGGACAAGGCCGACGGCGGCATCTTCAACGTGGGCGGAGGGCTCCCCGTGAGCCTCTCGCTGCTTGAAACCACCATGCTCTGCGAGGAGATCACCGGCAACCGCATCGAGGTGCTGAGGGACCCGGAGAACCGCCCTGCGGACATGGCGATTTATATCACGGACGCGGGCAAGGTGACGGACACCTTCGGCTGGACGCCCAAGCGGGACGCCAAAACCGTGATGAAGGACCTGTTCCACTGGGTCAAGTCGCACGAGAGGGAGCTGGAGACGCTGGCGAAGCTGTAGAGGGGAAACGCGAAGACGCCTCCGGCGGCCAAAGGGACGAGTCCCTTTGGAATCCCCTTCAGCTTCGCGGGTTTCGCAGGTTATACGGTCGAGGGCCGGAAGCGCCAAGGCGCGCTTCCGGCCCTTTTTGTATGGGAGCGCCGGCATGCGACACATTGACGGGAAGACGTCGCGAAGCAATTGCCGGGTCCAGGGGGAGGCACTCCCCCTGGCGGGAGAGTCCAGAGAGGGCGGCGCCCTCTCTGGCCGCCGGAGGCCTCCTCACATGTCCAACAGACTGCCGCGTCCGCATGTTCCCGGCGATTCGTCCCTCTCCATCCGCCCGTCGCCCCTCACGTGGCGCACCGCGACGCCGCGCGCCTTGAGGGCCGGAGCGATCAGGTGATGCCGGTGGCAGTTGGAGGGGTCCTCCTCGCCGCAGACCAGGGCGATGACATGGGTGGAAGAGCCTTTGACCAGGCGGTCGATGCCTTGTGCGAAGTCCTGGGTGGCGGCTATAAGGGTGTAGTCCGGTTTCCCGTCCGGGCCGAGGAGCGCCGGATCGTCGGGCTTGCCGCCGATCAGATCGCCCAGGAACACGTAGGCGATGCCGGACTGCTTGAGCAGGCGCTCAAGCGGTTCGCGGCAGAAGTGCCTGGCGTATCTGGTGTAGGGCTTGGAGCGGACGTCCGCCACGGCGGTTATGCCGTGGAAGCGGAGAAGATGGAGAAAGTGTTCGGCCGCATGGTTGGAGTGGCCGATGGTGAAGATGATCACCCTGCTTCCGGGTTGCATTTGCCGCGAACGATGGAGGTGCTTCCCGCCTGACGGGGCGCCTCCTTTATAATTGCATCCCGTTTGCGGAAGGAGCGGCCACGCGCGTCACGACGATCTGATCCTCATGCTGGCGGGCCTGCGCCAAGTCGTACGCCATTTGCAGACGCAACCAGGATTCCGGAGTGCTCCCGAAGGCCTTGGAGAGACGGATGGCCATTTCCGGGGAAATCCCGGCCTTGCCGTTCACCAGGTTGTTGAGGGCCTGGCGGCTTACGCCCAGCGCCTTGGCCCCTTGCGTGACGCTCAGGCCAAGAGGCTCGAGACAATCATAACGGACGCTCAGGCCGGGATGCGGGGGGTTTTTCATCATGGCTTCGCCCTCCTAATGGTAATCGCGGTAATCGACATCGGCCACGTCCTGTCCTTCGAACCGGAAGACGACCCGCCAATTGGCCCGTATGGTGATGCTGTAGCATCCGGCCAGCTCACCCTTGAGCGGGTGCAGCCTGTAGCCCGGCAGGTCCAGATCCTCGGGCTGGGCCGCCTGGTCCAGGTGTGCCAGAACGCGGCGGATTTTCTCGACATGCTCCGGATTGAGCCCGCGCCGGTCGTCGTCCTCGTAAAGACGGCGCAACCCGCGATGCTTGAAGCCGAGAATCATGGGGACGATGTATGGCGACAATTGTCGCTTGTCAACACAAGAGAGCCCGCATGAACCGGGCAGCTCTTCCACGCAAAAGGGGGCTTACGCCCCCTTTACTACTCCATCGAGTCGCAGCCCCGTTACAAATCCCCCGGCTCGCAGCCGCAAGTGCCAACGTAGGTAACCCTGTCCACGTACTCGGCCTTCTTGCCCTTGTTCCAGCGCGAGACAGGCCTGTAGTACCCCACTATCCGGGTGAAGACCTCGGCTTCGGCCCCGCAGGTGGTGCACTCGAAGTGCTCTCCGGACATGTACCCGTGCTCCTTGCACACGCTGAACGTGGGCGTGATGGACAGGTACGGGATTTTCGTCATCCTGAAGGCCTTCACGATGAAGTTCTTGAGCGCCTCGGTGTCGGCCACGGCCTCGCCCAGGAAGGTGTGGAACACGGTTCCGCCGGTGTAGAGAGGCTGGAGCTTGTTCTGGTGCTCCAGCGCCGCGATCACGTCCTCGCACTGTCCCACGGGCAGGTTGGTGGAGTTGGTGTAGTACGGCGTGCCGTTCCCGGAGGCCTGGATGTCGGCGTAGAGGTTCTTGTCGATCTTGGCCAGGCGGTAGCTGGTGCCTTCGGCCGGGGTGGCTTCCAGGTTGTAGAGGTGTCCGGTCTCCTCCTGGAAGCGGGAGGTGATGTCGCGCAGGTGGTTGAGGGTGCGGGTCATGAGGCGGATGCCCGCGTCGGTCTCGATGCCCTTGCCCAGGATGTTCAGGCAGGCCTCGTGGCCGCCCACAAGCCCGATGGTGGAGAAGTGGCCCTTGTAGCCGTTCTTCAGGTAGCGCCCGGAGTAGGGGAACATGCCCTTGTCCAGGTTGTCCTGGATGAGCTTGCGCTTGAACTCCAGGGCGTCCTTGGCCAGCGCGGCGTATTCGGCCACGAGGTCGAGGAAGTCCTCCTCGCCGTGGGCCAGATAGGCGAGCTTGGGCAGGTTCAGCGTCACAACGCCGATGGAGCCGGTCAGGTCGCCCGCGCCGAAGAGTCCGCCCACCTTGTTGCGCAGCTCCCTGAGGTCCATCTGCAGGCGGCAGCACATGGAGCGCACGTCCTCGGGGGAGAGGTCGGAGTTGATGAAGTTCTGGAAGTAGGGCGCGCCGTACTTGGCGGTCAGTTCCAGGAGCTTCACGCCGATCTCGGAATCCCAGGGGAAGTCCTCGGTGACGTTGTATGTGGGGATGGGGAAGGAGAATATCTGGTCGAAGAAGTCGCCCTGGGCCATGACCTCCAGGAAGGCCTTGTTGAACATGTCCATCTCGGCCTGGAAGTCGCCGTAGACGGCGTCCTGGAGCTTGCCGCCGATGATGGCGGCCTCCTTGGCGATGTGCCTGGGCGGGGTGAGGTCGAAGCTCAGGTTGGTGAACGGGGTCTGGCCGCCCCAGCGCGAGGTGGTATTCAGGTTGAACACGAATTTCTGCACGGCCTGGCGCACCTGGCGGTAGTCCAGGCCGTCGTGGCGGATGAAGGGGGCCAGGTAGGTATCCACGTTGTTGAAGGCCTGGGCTCCGGCCCACTCGTTCTGGAGCGTGCCCAGGAAGTTGACCATCTGGCCCAGCGCCGAGTCGAAGTGCTTGGCAGGTCCGGCCGAGGAGCGGCCTTCGAGGTTGAAGCCCTCCAGCAGCAGGTCGCGCAGGCTCCAGCCGGCGCAGTACCCGGCCAGGCCGAAGGAGAGGTCGTGGATGTGGAAGTAGCCGTGGTCGTGGGCGGCGCGGACTTCCTCCGGATACTTCTCAAGGGCGTAGCGGGCCTGCACCGTGCCAGAGAGGTGCAGCATGAGCCCCTGGAAGGAGTGGGCCATGTTGGCGTTCTCAGCCACGCGCCAGTCCGCCTTGGAGAGGTAGTTGTCGATGGTGTCGGAGATGTCGAGGTAGGCGGCCTTCTGCTCGCGCAGGGCGCGCCGTTTTTCACGGTATATGATGAAGCGCTTAGCCACGTCGTACAGGCGCGACTCCATGAGCACGCGCTCCACCATGTCCTGCACGTGCTCCTGCTTGGGGGTGTCGATGCCGGCGAGCTTCTCCTCGACCTTGCGCGCGAGGCGTTTGGCGAGCAGGGGGTCCTGTACGCCGCTGGCCTTGAGGGCCTTAAGGATGGCCTGGGAGATGCGTTCGAGCGACCAGGTCTCCAGACATCCGTCGCGCTTCTGGATCTGCAGGGGCATGCGGGGTCTCCTTGCCTTGTGGCGGGGGCACGTAGGCTTGTTCTCTCAGGGTGAAGCCGCGCGGCAGCTGCCGCGCGGCGGCGCGAACGTCCTCCGGGGCGAGCCCCGGGACCAGGGTGATGCGGAAGGTGAAATTGCCGGGACGATCCGACGCCAGGGCGAACATGCTCTCCAGGCGCGTGGCGGCCTCGTCCGGGCCGACTGCCCCGCCGGTGAGCGCGGGGTACATCTCCCAGGGGCCTTTCACGTCCACGGCGAACTGCGTCTCCGGGCGGCGGTCCAGGATATGGGCCGCCACGCCCGGCAACATGCCGTTGGTGTCCACCTTCACGCCGAGGCCGAGCCCGCCTAGCGCGTCCACTAATGCGGGCAGGCCCGGATCAAGCGTTGGCTCGCCGCCGCACACCACCACGCCGTCCAGCCAGCGCTTGCGCGCGGCCAGGGACTTGAGCACCGCCCGCGTATCCAAGGGGGGATGGAGCGCGGGGGTGAAGGCCAGGGAGGCGTTGTGGCAGGTGGGGCAGCGCAGGTTGCACCCGCCCAGGTACACGACGGATACGCTCCGTCCCGGCCAGTCGCACAGCGACAGGGGCGTCATGGCCCTGATTCTGGCCGGAGGGGGGCTTTCGTCCTGGATGCGGGGTGCGTTGTCCATGCTTGTCCGGAAGTTTGGTTGTCAGTAGCAGAACCGCGCGACTGAATGAAGCGAAAAAAGTTTCGACATATCCGCGCGTTGCGCCCACCAAAAGGACTTGACGGCCGTCAGGCCGCGCCAGCTCTGCATTCTCAAAAACGAAAAAATATGGACGCCCCGATCGGGTGGTGGAGCCAGCTCCGCGAGACATGCGCGGACGCGGACTGATCGCGGGAACCATGGCCCGTTCGCGGGGCCTGGCCGGTCTTCCCCAGGAACGTCTTCTGACTTCCGGCCGGGTGGTGCGCGGGGCCTTCCCGGGGTTCAACCCGGTGGCCTTCCGCCCGTTATCATGCCGGTTACAGCAGCGCGCCTGTGACGGATTCGCACCGTCTTCCGTTTTCCGGGGCGTACGGGGGAAACCTAGGAGCCTCCCCCCACAGTGTCAAGTTAAAAATTACAACAGCTCTATCCGCCTGACTTTTTTCTCCAGGGCTTCTCTTCCCCGGCCTTGAGGCGGCGGATGTTGTCCTTGTGCTTGACGATGATGAGGGCCGCGACCACCGCCGTGACGGGGACCATGGCGAAGCCGGAGGCCACCCACACGGTGACGGGCAGGCTGGCGGCGAGAAGGAGCGACCCCACCGAGACGAAGCCGGTGGCGGCGATGGCCGCCGCGCACAGAAGGCCCGAGACGGCGGCCGCCGCCGGAGAGAGGGCCAGGAACGCGCCGATGGTGGTGGCCACGCCCTTGCCGCCCTTGTAGCCCAGGAACACCGGGAACATGTGCCCGCCCACCGCCGCGAGAGCAACCAGGCTGGCGTAGAAGCCTCCGCCCATCTGCGCCGCGATGACCACGGGCAGGAACCCCTTGAGGGCGTCGCACAAAAGCGTGGCGGCGCCAAGCTTCGTGCCGCACAGCCTGGCCACGTTGGTGGCCCCGATGTTGCGGCTTCCGGCCGTGCGGGGGTCTATGCCGCGAGCCGCCTTGGCGATGAACAGCCCGAAGGGGAAGGAACCGGCCAGATAGGCCAGGGCGAGCCAGATAATCTTGGCGATCACGTCGTCACTCCTTGAGTGTCTTTCGCGCGCGGCGGCCATCGCGCGGGATGCCAAGGGGACGGTTTCCCCCTGGCCGCCGGGTACTACCGCCCGGCCGGCGCAAAATGCCAGACCCCGCCCGCGCGGTCAACGAGGCCGGGCCACAACGCCGTGCAGCAGCACGAATCCGGCCATCACGGCGAGCAACAAGGCCCAGACCACGACGGCCTTGACGGTCATGCTCCTGGCCCGCCTGGCCTCCCACCAGCGCATGGGCTGGATGCCGTGGGCCACGAACGCGGCCACGCCCGCGAGGTTCAGGCTGATGACGTTTATGAGGAACAGGATGAAGGCCTGGACCCCCTGGCCGGGACGCCCCTGGGCCGTGAGGAGCGCCGACGCGGCCAGCGGAGGCAGGATGGACAGCGCCACCATCACCCCCACCAGGGACGCCGCCGCCCCGCTGGTGAAGGAGACCACGCCCGCGGCCCCCGACACCAGCGCGAGCAGCACCATGAGCATGTCCAGGCTGGTGCGCGACTGGATGGCGGCCGCGTCCGGATCGACCTGGACGACCAGCCCCATGGCCAAAGCCACCGCCGCAGCCAGGGCCGTGCCCTTGAGCCCGGAGGCGGCCGCCTTGCGGGCCAGATCGCGGTCCCCCAGCGCCGTGGACAGGGCCAGGGCCACGTTGGGCCCCATGAGTGGGGCGATGATCATGGCCGCCAGGGTGATGACCTCGCTGTCCATGCGAAGCCCGATGACGGCCACGATGGTGGAGAAGACCACCAGGGCGGCCACGGGTCCGGAGAAGCGGCACATGTCCTGGGCCCTGGCGTAGAGTTCCTCCCGGCTCAGCCGCGCGGCCTTCCTGGCCCTGGCGGCCTTGGCCTCCCGGTCCTCGTCCTGGCTCAGGCGCGGGATGACCGCCTCCACGGGATGCACGATCACCCTGTATCCGCCCGAGACGTGGAAGCGCTTCTCGATGCGGTCGGTGAGGTCCTCGATGTCCTCCATGTCCATGACGGTCTTCACGGACACCTTGCCGTCCTTGAGTGGGCTCACCCAGGTGAGGTCGTCCTCGCTGGCCGCCTTCTCGATGGTGTCGAGGGCCTTCTCGTATTCCTCGCGGGTGACGATGAGTTCGATCTGCCGCAGGGCCATGCATCCTCCCCCGCCGCCCGGTCCCGAGCCCTGGCAGGCCCGGCCGGCGGCTTTACGCCCTGCGTAGCGCATCCGGAGCGAAACGTCCCGGTTTTTCCCGGATGGACGGACTACTCCCCTGCCGCGAACCAGTCGCTCACGTCGGGCCTCTCCTCGGACTCGGCCTCGCGCGCGCCCATGACACGGAACTCGTTGGTGAGCGGGTCCACCTTGCCGAAGCGCAGATGATAGCGCTGCCCGGGCTGGAACCTGCCTCCGAGAGTCTCCCGGGTGGTCCTCACGTAGAGTTGCAGTTCGGTTACGGAGAGGCTCACGAGCGGCCCGCACTCCTCCAGGGCCACAGCGTCGAACTCGCGCTCGCGGCAGTGCTCCCTCAGGTAGACCAGCTTCCAGTACCTTGGCCGGAAGCGCTGCACCTGCCCCACCGCGTCCAGCCGCCCGGAGATGCCCGGCAGCATGGCCACTATCTCCTCGCGGGAGAAACGCGGAGAGCCGGTTTCAAGATAGGACTCCACCTGGGCCATGTTGACCAGGTCCGTGAGCCTGCGAAGCGGCGAGGTCACGGGCGAATAGGCGTCCGCCGCGAGGCTGGCGTGCCTGAGCGGCCTGGACTCCAGGGTGGCCGGGGCCAGCTGCTTGACCACGCGCTGCATCTCCACCGGGTCGGTCCAGACGCCCGAGTACCCGTGCGGGATGGCTATGTCCTGGGCGCGGTGGTAGAGCGGCACGTCGCGCTCAATGGCCCAGGCCGCCACGGAGGCGTTGGCCAGGATCATGAGCTCGCTCACGGCCATCTGGGCCTCGGGGTGCTCCGGCGGCAGGGTTATCTCAACCTTGACCGACTCCATGGGCCCATGGAGCGTGATCTTGGGCTCGGGCCTGTCGATGACCACCGCGCCGCGCCCGATGCGGGCCTGCCGCAGGAGCGCGGCAAGGTCGCGCGCCGCCCTGACGCCCTCCGGGGCGGTACCATCCGCCAGCCCTGCCTCCACGGACCCGTAGGCCAGGTTGGCGGCCACGCGCACCCAGGCCAGCCTGGGCGAGAAATCCTTCACCGCCCCGGACGCGTCGAGCTTCCAGTCCAGCACCAGGGCGGGCCGGTCCTCCCCGGCCGTCAGGCTGTAAAGCCCGCACCCGAGCGCCTCGGGCATCATGTGGCTCGCCCCCTCGGGCAGGTACAGGCTGGAGGCCCGCTCCCACACGGCCTTGCCCAGCGGACTCGAGAAATCCCACGAGAGCGTGGGCCGGGCCAGGGCCATGCTCACCCGCCAGCCGTCCCCGTCGCGCTCCACGTGGAAGGCGTCGTCGATGTCGCGGGTGGTGGGCGAGTCGATGCTTACGTACTCCACCTGCTCGGGCTCGCGCCTCCTGGCCTCGAAGTCCGCGCGCAGGGCCTCGATCCCGGCGGCGTGGGCGGCGCTCCAGGCGTCGCCGGGCTCGTACCCGGCCCTGTCCAGCAGGATGTTGTGGTGGGGCTTCACGATGCCCCACTCCGTTGCCAGGATGAGCGGCTGGTTGGGATGCTCGGGCAGGCCCTTGCGCAGGCTCTGCCAGAGCGGGGCCAGCTCCTGGCTGTCCGGGTCGGCCATGAGACCGCGCAGGAGGTCCTCAAGCTTGCGGGCGGCGTCAGGGTCCAGCTGGGCGGCCAGCCTGGCCGGGTCCTTGCGCCTGCCCGAGGCCCAGCCGGTCCACAGCTCCTGAAAGAACGCGTGCCCGGCGGTGACCACCAGCTCGCGCTCGCGGGCGGCCTCCTGCTCGGCCAGGCGGCGCTCCACCACGTCCGCGGGATGGACCTCGAAATTGGGAGGCTGGAACTTGAAGTGCGTCTTCACGGAGAGCAGCGCCCGGCCCATGGCGGCCACGTGGTCCACGTCCGGGGTCTCGTAGACGAGCCCGGCGAACCACACTGCCGAATTCTGGCTCACCTCTCCCTGGGAGAGCTCCCATATCTCCAGCGGATCGATCCTCGAGGCCAGCTCCTCGCGCAGGGAGGCGTGCTCGCGCAGCTTCTCCAGGACGGCCTCGCGGTTGAAATGCCCCTCGAAGCGAGGTCCCGACCACGGCAAGAGGCGCGATGAGGACAGCTTGGTCTCGCGCTTGTTGAGCGTGTACAGGCGAAGCTTGTCGCCCGCGGCCTCCTCCACCCAGGCCACGTGGGGTTCGTTGCCCTGCAGAAACTCCACGATGCAGCCGGGAGTGGGGATGATCTGAATGGACGGGTGTCTGGTCAAACGGGGATGCCTCCGGCGGCCAAGAGGAGAACTTTTTGAAAAGACGTTCTCCTGACCTCCTCTCAAATTCTATTAACGGCTCCGAGCCGGTGATTGGCTCGTGGCGA
>JBMORI010000045.1:0-17085 GCA_049322415.1 Thermodesulfobacteriota bacterium
GCTCAGGCGGGCGACGGATCGTCTTCAAATCGGTCCTAGCCCGCGCCTGCCTGAGCGGCGCGGCGGACAGCACCGGCGGCCGGGAGCATCAATCAAACCCCGCGAAGCTCTTGGCGGGTCCAGGGGGATCATCCGCCTGGCGGGTCCGGGGCAGCGCCCCGGCTCTCCACTCTAGATCAAAACCCGCCTGACGATCTTCCCGGGCCGGTCCACCAGCATGGCCCGGCGGAAATCCTTGGACCTCTGGCCTTTCTCGAAGGCCTCGTAGCCCTTGTCCACGCAGGCAGGGCACGCGCCGAACGGAATCTGCACCCCCAGGCACCTGGGGCCGGAGCCGGCGCGGCTTTCGATCACCACGGTCCCGCCGCAGTCGCGGCACAGGGCCACTTTTTCCAGCTGCCGCTCGAAGATGCCGTCGGTGTCGTAATGGATTTCCTTCTCGCGCACGAACCACTCGCCTTCGGCCTTGCCGTGCTTGGGCATGGCGGGCGGGTCCAGGAAGTAGGCCAGGAGCTGGTCGGCCAGGGACAGTGTGTAGTCGGTGATGCGCTGCTCCTGCCTGACCAGATCGGGGTCGTAGTCCGGCTCCATGACGTAGGACGTGTCCACGCCCGCCATGGCCAAGCAGATGCCCAGGTTCACGTAGGGCAGCGCGCCCTGGATGGAGTAGCCGCCTTCCAGCACGGCGATGTGCGCGCCCAGGCGGCGCGTCAGCTCCGCGTAGCCCTGCGCGGAGAACTTCATGTTGGTGATGGGGTCGGAGAAGTGGTTGTCCTGCCCGGCGGAGTTGATGATGATCTCCGGTTTGAAGCGCTCGATCATGGGCATGACCACGTGGTCGAGCATGTAAAGGATGCCTTCGTCGCCGGTGCCCGGCAGGAGAGGAATGTTGCAGGTGGTCCCCATGGCGGTGGGGCCGCCAAGCTCGTAGGGGAAGCCTGTTCCGGGATAGATCGTGCGCCCGTCCTGGTGGATGGAGATGAACAGCACGTCCGGGTCGTGCCAGTAGATGTCCTGGGTGCCGTCTCCGTGGTGGCAGTCGGTGTCCACGATGGCGATGCGCCGCACGCCGTAGCGCTCGCGCAGAAATTCCACCATGACCGCCTCGATGTTCACGGTGCAGAAGCCGCGCGAGCCGTGCACCACCTTCATGGCGTGATGTCCGGGCGGTCGCACCAGGGCGAAGGCGCGCTCCGCCTCGCGTTCCATGACCAGCCGGGCGGCGCGCATGGCCCCTCCGGCGGAGATGAAGTGCGACGAGGTGAGCACCTCCTCCACTTCCGGGAAGGTGAAGTGGGCCAGGTCCACGTCATGGGCCTTGGCAACGTCTGGCTTGTGTTCGCGGATGCCCTCGATGTCGAAGAGCCCCTCCTCGCGCAGTTGGTCCTGGGTGTAGAGCAGGCGCTCCTGGCGTTCGGGATGCGTGGGGCTGATGGCCCAGTCGTAGGCCGGGAAGAACACCACGCCGAGCGTGTTCACGGCTTTCAGCATGAGGCCAGCACCGCCTCGCGGTATCCGGGCAGAACGCCCGGCCGTATCTGGCATTTCACCCGGATGGTACGGCCGGTCATGACGCTCTCCTCCACCATGTTGAAGGATTGGGCCTCCACGGTCTCCACCAGGGCTCCGGGGTCGGCGATGCGCAGCTGTTCGAGGTATTCGCGCAGATACCTGGAGGCGTCCGCCCGGGCGTCGTCCAGGGAGTAGGACGGCCCCACGTTCTCCTCCACCTCCAGACCCGGTATGACCATGCGTCCGCGCTGGGTGTCGGCGAAGAGCTCGGCGGAGAGGGTCGGACGCGAGAGCGCCGCGCCCACGGCGTTGGCCACGGCGTAGCTTTCGGGCACCACCACTTCCTGCGGGAAGGACTCGGCCAGCAGCCGGGCCATGGCCTCGGCCGGACCGCCCATCACGTAGACCTTGCTGGGGCTCAGGCGCTTGCCTTCGAGGAGCTCGTAGATGGTGTAGACGGGGCGGTCGTTGACCGTGCGGGTGAGTTCCATGACGGCGGAGCGGATGGCGGACACGGCGGCCAGCGCGGCGTCCTGGGCCAGGGAACGCCCGTCCAGGCCGTGCCTGGCCGCCAGTTCGTTCAGGCCCCTGCGCGAGGCGGCGATGTCGCCGAGGCTGGCCGCGCCGATCACGTTGAGGGCGTCGGTGAGGGTCGGGGTGGAGCCGCCCTCGGCCATGGCGGGGCCCAGACGCCTGGGGCCCACGCGGACGTGCCCGCCGGCCACGGAGAGGGCGGAGTCGCCGCCGATGCCGATGGAGCGGCTCTTGAGGGCGCGCACCAGGGTGGGCCGCCCGGAGATGATGGCCCCGTCCGGCTCCACCAGCGGCGCGCCGTCGGCGAAGAGGGCGATGTCGGTGGTGGTGCCGCCGATGTCCAGGATGACCGAGTCCTCACTCACGTCGCACACGGCGATGATGCCCATGACCGAGGCCGCCGGTCCGGAGAGGATGGACTCCACCGGGAAGGAGCGGGACATGGAGAGCGGCATGGTGCCGCCGTCGGCCTTGAGGATGTTCACCTGGGCCGTGAGCCCCAGGTCCAGGGCGGCGCGCTGCACGGCGTCCGCGAAGCGGTTGAATATGCGCCAGACCGAGGCGTTGCAGGCGGCCGTGTGGACGCGGCGGCCGAAGCCGAGCTGCCCCGAGAACTCGTGGCCGCAGCTGACGAAGTCGGCCTGCGGGTGGACCACGGCGCGCAGCGCTTCCTCGAACTCGCGGTTGCGCGGGGAGAATTTGCTCACGCAGGCGTAGACGGAGACGCCCTCGGCCTTGCAACGGGCGGCGTGCGCGCTGGCCGCGATCTCGTCCAGGGGGGAGGTGACGCGCCCCCTGTGGTCGATGCTGCCGGGAATGACCTTGAAATGAGCTCCCGTGGAGTAGGCGGCGGGGTTGACGCCGGGCCCGGCGGCAACGAACACTCCCACGGGCTCGGTGAGTCCTTCGACGATGGCGTTCGTGGAGAGCGTGGTGGAGAGGTTAAGCCGGGTGATGGGCCTGTCGCCCGCTTCGGGCGCGATTCGAGAAAGAACCTCGCGGATGGAAGCCATCAGGTCCGAGTGGTTCGTCTTGGCCTTGGCCCAGGCCCTGAGACCCTCCGTCCCGACCAGGACGGCGTCCGTGTGCGTGCCCCCCACGTCTATGCCAAGCAGCATGGGTTCTATCTAGCACGCTTTGTTTGCAAACGCCATCGCCAAGAAGGCGGCCGGGTCAGGGAAAGAGCACCCCCACCACCGCACCGGTCATGAGCGAGGCGATGGCGCCGGCGAAAAGAGCCTTCATGGCCAGCCCCGCTATCTCCGTGCGACGCTCCGGGCAGAGCGCGCCCAGGCCGCCGATGATGATGCCCACGCTGCCGAAGTTGGCGAAGCTGCACATGGCGTAGGTCAGTATCAGGCGCGAGCGGTCCCCCAGCGTCCCGGCGGGGAGCTGGGCCATGTCCATGAAGGCGATGAACTCGTTGAGCACGATCTTGACGCCGAGCAGGCTCCCGGCTGCCCGGCACTCCTCCCAGGGGACGCCCAGCAGCCAGGCCGCGGGCGCGAGCAGCCAGCCCAGCGTTCGCTGGAGCGTGAGCGCCTCGCCGCCGAAGTCCGGCAGAAAGGCAAGACCCAGGTTCACGATCTTGACCAGCGCCAGGAAGGAGATGAGCATGGCGATGATGTTGAGAAAAAGCTGGAGCCCGTCCCAGGTGCCCTTGGCCACGGCGTCCATGGCGCCGCTGGCCTGCGAGGGAGGAATGTCGTCCCCGAGCGTTGGCGTGCCGGTCTCGGGCAGCATCACCGCCGCCACGGCCAGGGCCGCCGGCGCGTGGATGACCGAAGCGGTCAGGATGTGGCCCAGGGCGTCGGGAATGACGCCGCCAAGCACCGCCGCGTAGAGCATGAGCATGGTCCCGGCGATGCAGGAGAGACCGGTGGCCATGAGCGCGAAGAGCTCGCTCCTGGTGAGGTGGTTGAGATACGGCTTGATGAGCAGAGGGGCCTCGATCATGCCCAGGAAGATCGTTCCTCCCGCGCCCACCCCGAGCGCTCCGCCGATGCCCATGGTCTTGGCGAGCACCCAGGAGAACGCCCGCACCACGTGGGGGAGGACCCGCCAGTAGAAGAGCAGCGATGTCAGCGCCCCGATCACGATGACCAGCGGCAGCGCCTGGAAGGCCAGAATGAAGCTGGAGCCGGGCTTGGGCTCCGGGAACGGGACCGGCCCGCCGCCCAGGTAGCCGAAGACGAAGGCCGTGCCCGCGCGGGTGGCCTCCTCCATGGCCAGCACCACCTTGTTGAGCCCCATGAACACGCCCGAAAAAAGCGGGACCTTGAGCATGAGTCCCGCGATGGCGAACTGAAGGCCGACGCCGCCCAGCAGCATGCGCCATGGCACGCGGCGGCGGGCGGAGCTTGAGAGCCAGGCGATGCCGATGAGCACGGCGAGGCCAAGAGCGCTTTGGAGCATGGAGGACTCCCGGTAAGGTGTGACTGAGGCCGGGACTTCGCCCCGCAAGCGGGACCGTTCCCAGCGGCGCGGGAGGCGGGCCGGGGGAGCATCCCCGCCTACTTGCTTATCTCCTTGAGCGCGTCGGCCACCTTCTTGCCGTCGGGCATGGCCGCCTGGGGGTTGATGGCCAGAAGCGCCTTCCAGGCCGCCACGGCCCCGTCCTTGTCCTGAAGGTCGAAGTACTTGACGACCCCGATGTTCAGGCGGGACTGCTGGTGCTTCGGGTCCAGGGCAGCCGCCTGCTCGAAGGCCTTGATGGCCTCTGCCGGCTTGTCCATGTTCCTGAGCATGACGCCCATGTCGGTCCAGACGTCGGGCTGTCCGGGCTTGATGGCCAGGGACTTCTGGTAGGCGGCCACGGCCCGGTCGGGCAGGCCCGCGTCGAAGTAGGTGTTTCCAAGGTCCGCCCAGGCCTTGGGGTCGTTGGGGTTGGCGGCCGCCTTCTCCTCCAGGGCCTTGGCCTGGGCCATGAGCGGGGAGTTCATGGGGCTCTGGCCCTGCTGGGCCTGCTGATGCATGCCGCCCTTGCCGCCCTGGGCGGCCTCCTGGTTGAGGACCACCACGGCCCCCTGCCAGCCGAAGAAGATGCCCGCCAGAAAGCCCGTCACGGCCAGCAGGATGGCGCTGCCTTGGCGCACCATTCCTTGCCCGTTCTGATTCCTGCCGGTCTGGGCCGTACCTTTCGCCTTGCTCATGTCTTCTCCCGTGATGATGGTCTTGATGCTTTGACGCTAAGGGAAACCTACTCGCCGGAAGGCCCCATGCCCTTGCCGTATTTCGGGCTGAGGGACGCCTTGGAGAGGAAGTAGTCCAGCTTTATCTTCCGGTTGCGGTAGATTCTGTCCCAGTAGTAGTTGGGAGGATCCTTCCAGACGAGCCGGTCTCTGGTTCCGTCCGCGAAAACGGCCTCCATGGCCGGTTCGCCGCTCTCCACGATGCCCGCCCCGCGCAGCGTGAGCACGGCCGCGAATTCAATGGACTTGAATGTGTCGCCAAGGTTGCGGGACCGCAGGCGTGCGACGTAGCGGCTGTCCTGCTCGGTGATGCTCGAAAGGTCGATGGTCCCCCTGAACTCGGCCCGGCCGGGTTCGAGCATCCTCCATTCCCGTTTGGAGAAGAAAGCGTAATTGTCCAGCGCCCTGCCCACGGTGGAGGAGGGGTTGAACTTGAGCATGGAGTCCTTGATGGGCTCCGGGTTCCCGGCGGCCTGGGGCTTGTCCTCTGGCCGCGCCGTCTCCGGGGCCGCTTCCGGCGCGGGTTCCGGAGCGGACGGGGCTGTTTCGGGCGCGGCTTGCGCGGTCGCCATGTCCAGCCCTTTCACTTCGACCCGCCCAACCGGCAGGGTGAAGACCGGGGCCTGGTCGTTGAAGATGAGCAGGTGTCCGGCGATGTCCACCGTGAGCTTCTTTTCCACGGCCTGGTCCAGGGCCGCCCTGGTGGCAGGAGGGAAGAAGTCCCTGTCGCCCAACACGATGAGCTTGTTCCCCTCCAGAAGCAGCTTGTAGACCTTGACGTTTCCGTCTTCCGCCAAGGCCAGCTTGCCGGAGCGGACCACCTGGAGTTCCTTGACCAGCCGTGCCTGGGCCGGAGTGGCCCCGGGGACGGCCATGAAGGCGGCAACGAGCGCGACGGCCAAAGCCGCCGTAAGAGAGCGCGTCATGGTCGTTTCCTTTTCGGGATCAGACGCCCTTGCCGGATGGAGAGTCCTTCCCCATCCCGGGCTGGTCCCAGGTTATCCTCGTTTCGAGCGCGCCCTGGCAGCGCGCGGCAAGGGCCTGCGATCCGGCGGCGGTGAGGTGCACGCCGTCGCGGGAGCGCAGGGTCTGTCCGCCCTCCACGTCCGGCTTGGCGAATGCGAATCCCCCGCCGGGCGCGGCGAAGAGGTCCCACGTGTCCACGTAGTGGCAATCGCGCATGGAAGCCATCACCTTGCGCACGAGGGCGTTGATGTGCCGGAGGTCGCGGCTCAGGGCCTCGTCCGCCATGACGGGCGCGCCCAGCCAGAACACCGTGGCCGCGGAGTTGTGCGACCTGATGATCCCCACTATGCGGCGCACGCGTTCCTTGTAGATCCTGTCCCACTCGCGCGTTCCGAAATGGACGAGGCTGCCGTCTTGCACCGTCATGCGCTTGTTGTCGTTGGCCCCGAGCATGACCACCACCGCGTCAGGCCGGTGCTTCGACGCCAGGGTCTCCATGTGGCGGTTCCAGTCGAAGAATTCCGGCCGCGCGAGCCCTGACGATACCCGCCCCAACTTGACGATGGCAAGCCCCGGTTTCGGCGAGAGGTTTTTCTCAAGCTCCGAGGCCATCCCGATGGAGAGCGAATCCCCGGTCACGGCCAGGGTCTGGATGCGGCGCTTGGGAAGATCGAAAAGCTTATCGGACCCCAGGCGGGGCTTCTGGAGCGCGGCCTTGGCGGCGTTGCGGGAGGACTTGGCTGACGCCGCCGCTTCGCCGGACGCGCCCGCGCAACCGGTCAGGGCGATGACGGCCGCGACCGCGAACACCTTGCAGAGGAATGCTGACACGCGCATGGCACCTCCGTTTGGCCCCATTCGCGCCCGCCGTCAAGGCCGGGGGACTCAGCGGGCGGTTTCCCGGACGAGGCCCGCCGCGTGCGCCACCTGCTTCGGCTGGCGGGGGCGCAGGTCCACGGTCTCTCCCGCGTCCTTGAGAAACGCCCTGACCAGAATGTCTCCGCCAGCGGCGGAGAAGTGCACCTTGTCGCCTTCGCGCACCCGCACCTTTCGCCCGGACGCGTTGACGATATGCTGGGCGTAACACCCGCCGGGCCCTGCCAGCAGGTCCCAGGCGTCCACGTAGCGGCAGCGCGCGGAGGCCCCCGCGGCCTGGCTCACCAGCGCGTTCAGGGCCCTCACCTTGGCGGAGAGGACCGGGTCGCCCATAACCGGCAGGCCTATCCAGTAACTGGGCACGCCCTTTGCGTCCATGACCGAGATGAACCTGGCCAGCCTGGACTCGTAGATGGCCCGGCGGCGGTCGGCCAGGGCGGCCGGTTCGGGGGATTCGGGGTCCAGGGCCAGGTACTTGGCGTCGTTGGCGCCCATCATCACCACCACCATCTGGGGGTGGTACTCGTCCAGGAACTGCCGCAGGGCCTGCTCCCAGTCGTAGTATTGGGGGTTGAGCAGGCCGCTTGCGACCTTGCCCTTGGGGATCATGGACAACCCCTCGTATTCCTTGAACACCTTTTCCATGCTCACCGCCAGGGCGGCGGCCAGCGAATCGCCCACCACCAGCACGTCCACCGGGGGCGAGAGCTTGGTGACGGCCTTCGCCGCGGGAGAATCCGGCCCGGCGTCACTTTCGGGGGAATCGGCATTCACCCGCGTTTCCCGGGAGCCGCCGGAGGCGGGATCGTCCGCGGCGGCCAGGGCCGCCTCCCGGCAGCGGTAGGATTTCTTGTACGTGCCGTCGAAAAGGCCCTGCGTGGAGCAGTCCAGTGAAAGGCCCAGCGCGGTCAGGCCGGAAACCTCGTGCAGGGCCCCGGCCGCCTCCACCGCGGCGGCAACCGGACCGGGCAGGACGTCGTCGAACCTGGAGGAGAGCCAGGAATCCATCCTGTCGAACTGGAGGAACACCGCCAGGACCATGGCCAGCGCATACACTGATACGATCCGTCCGCCCTTCATGGCTACAAACGTCCTCGTCCTAGAAAGAGAAGTAGATGAACGGCAGCATGCCGTCGGGTCCCATGCGCACGACGAGCGCCCCGAGCACGCCGAACACGGCGGCCTGGGCCGGGGCAGGCATTCGCGCCACCACGGCGGGGCAGGTTCTCAGCCAGTCCAGGCGCAACGCCTGGAATCCGATGACGCCAAAGGTAATTGCCGCGAGCGTTGCCGTTGGGCCCGTGCCGGTCCGGTCCAAGCTCGCGATGCGCCCGAGCACCTGCGCGGCGGTCTCGAAATCGGGGGCCGCGAAGAACACCCAGGCCAGGGTGACGAAGCCGAAGGTCCCGGCCCAGAAGCAGGCGTCGCGCGCCCGCGCCTTCCAGCCGGTCAGCCGGGCTCCGAGGCGTCCCGACAGGCCGTGGGCCGCCATGAGACCCACGCCGTGCAGCAGGCCCCAGACCAGAAAGGTCAGGCTCGCGCCGTGCCAGAAACCGCCCAGGCCCATGGTGATCAGGAGGTTCGCGTTGCGTCTGGCCGCGGAGCAACGGCTGCCGCCCAGCGGGATGTAGAGATAGTCCCGCAGCCAGGTGGAGAGGCTCATGTGCCAGCCCTGCCAGAACTGGCGCAGGTTCAGGGCCTTGTAGGGCTGGTTGAAGTTGTCCGGAACGCGAAGCCCCAGAAGCCCGGCCAGGCCCTGGGCCAGGTCGGAGTAGCCCGAGAAGTCACAGTATATCTGGGCGCTGTAGGCCAGCACGCCCACCAGCGCGCCCAGGCTGGAGAACTCGCCGGGGGCGCTGAAGAGCTGCCTGGTGACGTGCTCCGAGAGATAGCTGGAAAGAGCCACCTTCTTGAAAAGCCCCACTAAGATGAGCCAGAAGGCCTGGTTGGCGTCTGTCCAGGCGGGCGGGGCCGAGAGCTGGGGGATGAAATCGCGGGCGCGAAGGATCGGGCCCGAGAGCACTGTGGGGAAGAAGGCCATGAA
Source organism: Thermodesulfobacteriota bacterium (assembly GCA_049322415.1). Lineage (GTDB taxonomy): Bacteria > Desulfobacterota > Desulfovibrionia > Desulfovibrionales > Desulfovibrionaceae > Fundidesulfovibrio. The sequence continues at coordinate 9,124 of JBMORI010000045.1, forward strand.
GAGGAGCACGTCCAGCGGGGAGCGGACAAGCTCCTCCGGGCGGCGGTACACGTCCACCACGTAGCCGATCCCCTGGAAGGTGAAGAAGGAGATGCCCACCGGCAGGACGACGGAGAGTTCAGGCAGCGCGCCCACGAGCTCGGAAGCCAAGCCGTAGTACTTGAAGAAGCACAGCTGGCCGAGAACCGCCGCGAGATAGCCCGCCACCGCCGCCTTGCGCCGGGAGGGGGTCCGGGTTCCGGCCACGGCAAGGGCCGCCCCCCAGGTGAGGAGGCTTGTGCAAAGAAGCAGGGCCGCGAACCCGGCGTGGAAGGAGACGTAGAAGATGTAGGAGGCGGCGAGAATAAGCCCCCGGAAGACCGGGGCGTTGCCGCGCGCCGCCCAGGCCAGCGCCAGGACGGCGAGAAAAAAGGCCGCGAACTCCAGGCTAAGAAGCTGCATGGCGGCCGGAAGCGAAATGCATGGGTTCTCCCGAAAGGCGCGGGGCTTGACGCGGCCCCTCCGCTGTTAGACTCTCATCCCGCGCGCACGCCGCCCGCCGGGCTGCGTGCGCAAATAAACATAACATTATCAACTGCTTGGCCGGCAACACCCTGGGGCGGGAGCACCCCTTTCGGCTCGCGAGCGCATCTTACCCCTCGCACCGAAAAAGGCAACAAGGAACCGGCCGGGCCGGAGTTACAAAGATGGAAGCTTTGCTGCGGGAACTGATCGCGGTCAACAAAGAGATGTTGAACGAACTCAGGATGTTGAGGAAGTCGCTTGGCCAGGGCGAGGCCAAGGGCGAAGGGTTCGTGATCGAGCATCCGCCCACGGAGCCCGCCTTCGGGCAGCCCGACTCGCCCAAGTCCCATCCCCCGCGCTTCACCCCCGAGGACCTGGAGGACATCCACGGCTCGCTCCTGGAGGGGCTCAAGAAGCGCAACAAGGACAAGAGCAACGCCTTCTCCGAGTTCGAGAAGCGGCACAAGAACTGGTGAGCGCGGGGTCAGGACAAGCGCCGCCCCATTGAAGACAAGAGCACGTTTTCAATGGCTGGACCACGGCGCCGGCGCGTCGCCGCCGAATTGAGCGTCCGTCCGTCCCGGCGGCGGGAGTTCAGAAGAAACGGCCCTGCGGCGCCTGGCGGACGAACTCCACCACTTCCGGGTCGGCCTTGAAGGGATTCCCGGCCATGCGCGGAATGGGGACGGTGTGACGCGCCGCAAAGGGCGTCGCCGCGAGCAGCTCGTCCAGGGCGTGGGCCAAAAGCACTTCGAGAGAGAGCACGTCGGCCGCGTTGTAGGCCAGAAGCGTCTCGAGCACGCGGCGGTCGCCGGTGCGCAGCCATTCGCGCCAGAGCACCACCGCGCCCCAGCCGTCCACGCCGTCCAGTTCGCGCCGCGAGATGCCGTAGCGCTTCTCGCAGGCCTTGAGCCCGCCCGCAGCGCCCACGGATTTAAGAACGAAGCGCAGGTCCACGTGGGCCTTGGGGCACTGGAAGCCCAGCACGCGTTCGATGATTGGCACGTCGAAGCATTTGCCGTTGAAGGTGACGAGCACCTTTACCCTGGCGAGGTCATCGGCCAGGTCGTCCATGTTCTCACCGTGGACGTAGGTGGAGAGCCTGCCCTGGTGGCGCAGGGCCACGGCCGTCACCACGGGATAGGCGGCCCCGTCGGTCTCGATGTCCAGGTATCCGGCCTCGGGCAGGAAGTGGGGGAAGAGCCTCCAGGCGTTGCCGGTCTTCAGGCGGGAGGCGAACCAAGCGGCGTCGCCCGACTCAAGCGCCGCCATGGACTGCTCAAGGCCCTGCCGTATGAGACCGGCCTTGGCGGCGCTGACAGGAGGTTCGGCTGCGCAAAGGAAATCCTCCCAGGAGCGGATTCCCGCGCTCCAGAGGGAGGATTCGCTCTTGGGGCCCACGCCTTGAAGATGGCAAAAGGTGTTGCCGAGCATGGCCCCGGGAGTGTGGCGCTAGGCCTTGTTCTTTTCGGACTGGTTCACCGTGGCGGAAGCCTGGGAGTTGCCCTCGATCTTGTCCGGGGTGATGTCCTTGTCGTTCATGGCGCCCTTGAACTCCTTGATGCTCTTGCCCAGGTCGCGTCCCAGGTTGCCCAGCCGGCCGGGACCGAACAGCAGAAGGACGATGGCCAGGACGATGAGCCACTGCCAGGGGGAGGTGAACATAGCGTAATGCATCATGAAAGCTTCTCCTCGCGCGAGCGCGCCGGTGGTTTGCCGTGGGGGGAAACTAAGCGCCGCCAGGCGCTTTGGCAACTAAAAACCCTGTAACGAAAGGTCGGGGCCATGTGCGGACGCTTCGCCCTGGGCATCCCCAGGAAGAAACTGCGTGAACGATTCTCCCTGGAGGGTCTCCCGGACGCTCCGCCGCGTTTCAACATCGCTCCGGGGCAGCTGGTGGAGGCGATCCTGGAGATGGAGACTTCCGGCGGCGTCAAACGCCGGGCCGGGCTGTTCCATTGGGGGCTGGTCCCGTCCTGGGCCAGAGAGCCGGCCATGGGCGCGCGCATGATCAACGCCCGCGCCGAGACCGCCGCCGAGAAGCCAGCCTTCCGGGCGGCCATGAGGAGACGGCGCTGCCTCGTCCCGGCCCAGGGGTTCTACGAATGGTCCGGACCGCCAAAACACCGCCAGCCTTGGTTCTTGACGCCGCGAGACAGAACCGTGATGGCCCTGGCCGGAATCTGGGAGCATTACGAATCGCCGGACGGAGAGATCATCGAGAGCCTGGCCTTGCTGACCTGCGAGGCCAACGGGCTGGTGTCGCCCATCCACGGCCGCATGCCCGTGGCGGTGCGCCCGGAGGACGACGCGCGATGGCTCGATCCCCGCATCCAGGACCCGCGCGACGTGGCGGACATCCTGGCCCCGCGCGAGTGGCCGGAGATGAAGGCCTACAAGGTGAGCCCGCGCGTGAACGCGGCCGTGAACGAAGGGCCGGACCTCATCGAGCCCTGGCCGCCGCTCGGGGGCGGGGCCGGATAGGCCCCGTCACATCCCCGCTCCGATCCCCTTCACGAACTTCTCAACCTCGGGCGCGATGCGCCTCACGATCTCCCTCACGCCTTCGGGGTTGGGGTGCAGGCCGTCGGGCAGGTTCAGGGCCGGGTTTCCGGCCACGCCCTCCAGGAAGAACGGATACAGCGGCACGCCGTGCCTGGCGGCGAGCCTCGGGTAGATGGCGCGGAACTCCTCTCCGTAGCGCTTGCCCATGCCCATAAGCGCCCTCATGCCCGTGAGCATGACCGGCACGCCCGCCGCCTTGAACTCGGACAGCATGCGGTCCAGGTTGGCTTCCACGAAGGCCGGGTCGAAGCCGCGCAGGCCGTCGTTGGCTCCCAGCTCCAGGATCACGCCGTCCGGCTTCACTGCCAGCGCGGCCTTCACGCGGGCCACGCCCCCGGCCGTGGTGTCGCCGGATATGCCGAAGTTGACCACCTTCACGTCGAGCCCGCGCGCCCTGAGCTCGCGCTCAAGCACCGCCGGAAAGGCGTCGGACGGGCCGAGCCCGAACCCCGCCGTGAGGCTGTCGCCGAACGCCACGATGGTCAGGGTTCTGGCCGAGGCGGAACCTTGCATCACTCCTCCGAGAAGAAAAAACAGGGCGGCAAGCCCCGCGATCCATGCGCGCACGTTGCATTCTCCGCTTTACCCGTGCCATGATGCGTCCATGGACAACGAGATTATCGTCTTGAAAGACGTCACCCTGACCCTACAAAGCCAGGCGGGGCCGGTCAACGTGTTGCGCGGGGCCAACCTTACGGCCTCGGCTGGGGAGCACCTGGCCGTGGTGGGGCCGTCCGGCGCGGGCAAGACCACGCTGCTCATGCTCATGTCGGGCCTGGAGAAGGCCACGGGCGGGCTGGTGCGCGTGGCCGGGCAGGATTTGACCGGCATGGACGAGGACCGGCTCGCCCGGTTCAGACTCGAGAACGTGGGCATCGTGTTCCAGAGCTTCCACCTGGCCCCGGCCATGACCGCGCTTGAGAACGTGGCCCTGCCTCTGGAGTTCGCCCGCCGACCGGACGCCTTCGGCCTGGCCGCCAGGGCGCTGGAGCGAGTGGGCCTTTCGGCGCGGGCGGGCCACTATCCGGCCCAGCTCTCCGGCGGCGAGCAGCAGCGCGTGGCCCTCGCGCGGGCGGTGGTCGGCCGCCCCAGGCTCATCCTGGCCGACGAGCCCACCGGCAACCTGGACCACGCCACCGGCCAGAAGGTGGTGGACATGCTCTTCGAGCTGGCCGGCGAGACCGGGGCCACCATGGTGCTCGTCACCCACGACATGGCCCTGGCCGGACGCTGCTCGCGCGTGGCCCGCATGGAGGACGGCGTCATCGGGGAGCAGGCGTGAGCGGCGAAAAGATCGAACTGGAGGGAGGCGCGAAAAGGCGCTTCACTCCTCCCCGCTTCCTGCTTTTGGCCTGCGTGCTCCTGGGCACGGTCTGGGCCTTCAGCCTCCATTTCGAGAACTTAGCCGACCGCATCGCCCAGGACAACGAGATCGTGGACGAGACCGGCACGCTCCCCCCCGGACGGGTGGCCCTCATGCGAGACGCCTCGCGGGCCATGCGGGAGAAGTACGGCGTCACGCTGCGGGTTCTGGTCCGCTCCGGGCCGGTCACGGCCCCGCCTGAAGACCCCAAGACGCTCTTCATCGGGCTGGACACCGCGTCCTCCACGGCGGTGATCTCGATTCCGCCGCTCATGGCCAGGGCGCTTCCCGCCGAGCTTGCGGCCCGGCTGCAAAGCGGCTACTTCGACCCCTACTTCGCCGCCGGAGCCTGGCCCGAGGGCCTCTACTCCTGCGTGCTTTCCATACTGGAGGCTTTGGATGACAAACGCTGACGCGCCCGCCTGCCCGGTGCTCATTCATACGGACGGGGCCTGCCTGGGCAACCCCGGCCCCGGCGGCTACGGCGCGATCCTTCACTTCAACGGCGTGGAGAAGGAACTCTCCAAGGGCTACAAGCTCACCACCAACAACCGCATGGAGATGCTGGCCGTTATCGCGGCCCTGGAATCCCTGACCCGGCCCTGCGAGGTGCGCGTGGTGACGGACTCCATGTACGTGCGCGACGCCATCGAGAAGCGCTGGCTTTACAACTGGAAGCGCAACGGCTGGAAGACCGCGTCCAAGGCCCCGGTAAAGAACAAGGACCTGTGGATGCGCATGGACGGCCTGCTGGCGCAACACAAGGTGAAGTTCGAGTGGGTGCGCGGCCACGCCGGGCACCCCGAGAACGAGCGCTGCGACGTGCTGGCCCGCACGGCCGCCCAGGGGCGCGGCCTGGAGCCGGACGAGGGCTATCCGGGCTGACCGGGACAGTGTCGCGACCATGAAAATCACCATGACTGTTTCATGGTCAGAATACCTTGTTTCAGCCCCTTGGCCAGAAAGCTCGCATGGACGGCGTCAGCGGACGCCACACTGACGGAGAACGAAAACAAGGGGGGATGCCGCGTGGCATCTCCCCTTTTTCCGCCCCTCGCGCGGGAAGCTCGGGAGGCCGCCTGGGCGGTCCCCGGAGCCGTCCCCGGCTGGCCGGTATGAACCCCTTCTTTCCGGAACGATTCCGCCACGCGCCTTGCCGTTTTCCCCATCGTCCCGTATCCATTCGCGAAACGAAGCCGGCCGCGTCATCCTCCCGGCGTGCCGCCATCGACGGGGTTGGACTTTAACCGCAAGGGCATCATCCCCGCGCCGCAAATTTTCATGAGAAGCGTGCCCACAATTGTTCAAGGTCCCGACACCGGAAGTTCAGGCCTGAGGCCATGAAGACCAAAACCCGCGCTGTCCTTTCCATAGCCGCACGGGCGGTCCGCAGCTTCCTGCGCCACCAGGGGCCTAACCACGCCGCGGCGGCCGCGTTCTATTCCCTGCTGTCCGTCATCCCCATGTTCTTCCTGACCGTTCTCATCATCGGCGAACTGCTTGGAGACCGGGGCCAGGCTCTCTCGGTGGCGGGGAGCCAACTCTCGGGGCTGGTTCCCTGGTTCGACGACGAGCTGATGCACCGCATCAGGCGGCTGACCTGGGCCGCGCCGCGCCTGGGGGCCTTGAGCATGGCCGTTATCTGCTGGACCGCCGGGCTCTTCTTCGCAATGCTCAGGCGCAATCTCCTCCTGCCCTGGAGCAGGACGGACCCGGCCGCCGCATCGTCCCCGGCCTGGCGCGAGAGCCTGCGCTTCTGGCTGGTGACGCCCTTCGCCAGCGCCCTGCTTCTGGCGGCCCTGGCCATGGCCATGTACCTGAGCGCGTGGCCGGGCCTGGAGTTCTCCCGCGCGGAGCTTCGCCACTGGGGCTGGCTGCTCCCCGCCTGGAACTTCGCCTGGCCGTGGGCCTTCGTGTCCGCCACGTATCTGGTTCTTTTGCCGGGAATCAGGCCGCTCCGGCTTACCTTGGCCGTGTCGGGCGTCCTGGCGCTGGCCGGGTGGGGGCTGACGGCAGTGTTCACGGCGGTGCTGGCCCACCTGCCGCGCCATGCGCTCATCTACGGGCCCATGGGAGACCTTGTGCTTTTCCTTTTGTGGCTCAACTACAACTCCGCACTTCTCGTGTACGGCGGCCACTTCATCCGGCTATGGCGGCGCGAGCACCCCGTCCGGGAGCGCACGGGCAGGCTGTGGCCGCCGCGAGTCCCACGCCCGGGCCGCCGCCATTCGTCCTGAAGCCCTCAGGCTGTCAACCGCCTTCCCCCAAACCGCCGGTCCCGCACCCGCGCGCCGGAGCTTCCGTTCCAGAGCGGCGGCGCAGGCGGCAGGCTGGCAACGCCCCCCGCACAACCCGCCGGGCAATGAAAACGGGCGCTCCCGTGATGGAAGCGCCCTTGTGCGTCATCTTGCCTTTTGGGTGACTACTTGAGCCCCATGCTCTTCTTGATGAACTCGAAGTCGATGTTGGAGCTCACCAGCTGGGCGCCCTGCTTGATCTTGATGATGTCCCTGAGCTTGTGGCGCTGCAGGATGGTCTCCATCTTCTTGGCCACGGAGAAGGTGTCGTCGCGCACCACGATGATGGGTATCTCCAGCACCTCGGAGCGGGTGAGGATGATGTCGTTGGGGTAGAGGTTGCCGGTGAGCACCAGGCAGGGGCTGTCGCCCTCCAGGGCCACCAGCTGCACGTCGGAGCGGTCGCCGCCCACGATGACCGCCGCGTTCTTGTTCTTGCGGAAGTGGGTGAGGAAGTTCTCCACCTGCATGGTGCCGATGAGGAAGCTCTCCACGATGCGCTCGGACTTGTGCTGGGCGCTGATCACCTTGCCGCCAAGCTTCTCGGCCAGGTCCGCCACCTTGATGGCCCCCATGAGCGGGTCCTTGGGGATGACGCCAAGCACCTTCACCCCGGCCCGGTTGAGGAACGGCACGATGAGTCCGTCCAGCTCGTCCATGAAGTTGGGGGTGATGTCGTTTAAGATGACGCCCATCAGGTGGTCGCCCAGGGCTTCCTTGAGGAACACGAGGTAGTCGTAGTTGAGCTCCTTCTGGAAGCGGTCGATGACGATGGCCGGGATGTCCAGGGTCTTGACCACGTTCACGCCGTCCACGCCGCAGTACTTGCCGGAGTACATGGAGCCCGAGCCAGCCACCAGGGTGACGTCCTTGCCCTTGGAGAGCTTCTCGTACCCGGCGCTGATCTTGGACATGAGGTCCTCGCACTGGCCGGAGAAGGCCTTGACCTTGAAGTCCTGCGTGACCACAACCGGAGTGACCTCGGCGGGGTCCTCCTCAAGGCCCAGGACGCCCTGGACGAAATTGGCGTCGTCGTCCCCGAGCTTTCCGGCCACCTCCTTGGGCATGGCCCCGACGGGCTTGTAGTAGCCCACCTGGTAGCCTTCCTTCTGGAACTTGAGTCCCAGGCCCATGATGACCATGTTCTTGCCGGAATAACCCGCCGTGGATCCGATGTAGATGCCAGCCATGGCTCCCTCCGCCCTTCCCTTAGGCGGCGGGCGGGGCGGGGCG
>JBMORI010000046.1:0-16643 GCA_049322415.1 Thermodesulfobacteriota bacterium
CGCCGCGTCCCGCCTGGAGCCTGCCGCGTGACGGCATGACGGCGGAGACCCTGGCCATGGGTTCGCGCCGGTCGCGAAGCCGAAGGGGATTCCAAAGGGACATTGTCCCTTTGGCCGCCGGAGGCATCCTCCGTGAAACGATCAACCAACTGGTCGCCACTTATGAAACGTCTTCTTCTCCTGGCCCTGTCGCTCCTTCTCCTCTCGTCCTGCGCTTTGCTCGGGCCTCGCGGCCCCAAGGTCGTCGCCCGGCCCGACTGGGGCCGGTTCTTCGACGAGGCCGGGGTGCGCGGCACGCTCGTGCTGGCGAAAAGCGGCGAGGGCAAGGCCCAGGTCTACGATCCCGCCAGGGCGCGAGAGCGCTTCCTCCCCGCGTCCACCTTCAAGATCCTCAACGCCAGCATCGCGCTGGAGACGGGGGCCGTCTCCGGCCCGGACGAGCCTTTCAAGTGGGACGGGGTGCAGCGGAGCGTGGCCTCCTGGAACAAGGACATGACGCTCAAAGAGGCATTCGCCCTGTCCTGCGTGCCGGTGTTCCAGGAAATAGCCAGGCGCATCGGCGAGGACGCCATGGAGGCCTGGGTGCGGGGAGTGGGCTACGGAAACGGCGAGACGGCGGGCGGCATCGACGTGTTCTGGCTTCAGGGCGCGCTTCGCATTTCGGCCATGGAGCAGGTGGAGTTTCTGGACGAATACCGCAGGGGAGTTCTGCCATTTTCCGCGCGCACCACGGACATGGTGAAGGACATGATGGTCTCGGCCTCTGGCGAGGACTGGACCGTGCGGGCCAAGACCGGCTGGGCTGCCCGGACGCAGCCCGGCGTGGGCTGGTGGGTGGGGTGGGTGGAGCGCGGCGGCGACGCATGGCACTTCGCGCTCAACATCGACATGGACAAAATGGAGCAGGCCAGGGCGCGGCAGCAGATCGTCATGGCGGTGCTGAAGGCCGAGGGCATCCTGCCTTAGCGTACTTCGTCCCGTGCCGGGATCGCCGCGCGACCTGACCACGTTCCCGGTGACCGGCGCGAAACTGAAGGGGATTCCAAAGGGACATTGTCCCTTTGGCCGCCGGAGGCATCTTCCCTCTTCTTCTCCCGTGTCACTCCGCCTCGTGTGTTCTCAGCTTCTCGCCGTATTTGACCCGGGCTTCCCAGACCTTGTGCCCGATCCTCTTGCCCAGGTCGGCCTGCCGGGCCTTGAGCAGCGCCTCGGCGGCCTCGCGGTTGCCCTGGGCCTTGAGAAGCGTGGCGGACTCCAGGTCCCGCAGGTATTTGGCGCACTCGGCGATGACCCCGGTGAGATCCAGGTCGTCCAGTTCGGCGGGGACGCGGACGGAGCGGACTCGGCGTTGCATGCGGGCCTCCTTGTATGCGCTTCGTATTACATAACGGGGTACGAAGCCGCAAGGCCGATCACGCCTGGAACCGGCAAAAACCCAAGCCTTGCGCAGGCCGCCGCAAGAATGATACCTGATGCCCGCAAGGAGTCCGAATGGCCCTGACCAGAAACGACAAAATGCTCATTCTCGCGGCCGTGGCCCTGGCCGCCGCGGTTGTGGCGGGCCTTGCCTGGTGGCGCACGGCCGGAAGGCCCCCCGCACCGCCCGCGAAACCTCCGGCGCAGGAGCAGGTGGTGATGCCGGAGCAGTCCAGGCCCTCCGTGACGGCGCCCGTCACCATTCCTCCTCCCGCCCCCAAGCCGGCCCCGGCTCCCGTAACGCTTCCGTCCCAGCCGCCGTCAGCACCCGAGGGGGCTCCCGGCGCGGACAAGTCGCTCGAGGCCATTTTCTCGGAGAAGCCGGTCCCCGCGCCCGAGCCGGTTCCTGCTCCCGCTCCCCAGGTTCCGCCCGTCGCGGAGAAGGTCCCCGAGGAGCCCGCGCCGCCGTCTGCCCCGCCCGCTCCGGAAAAAATGAAGCCGGAGACCAAGGCCGAGCGCCGAGCGCGTCTGGCGGCCGAGAAGAAGGCCGCCGCGGAGGCTAAGCGCGCCGAGGAGGAGGCCCGCAAGGCACGGGCCGAGACCCTGCGCCGCGCCCAGGAAGAACTCAAGCGGGCCGAGGCCGAGCTCAAGCGCGCCAGGGAGCGCGCCTTGAAGGAGCAGGCCGCGTCGCCCAATGGCGCGCAGCCCAAGGCGGAACCATCGCCGCAGGCCAAGCCTGGGACTTTCGAAGCCAGGCCCGCCGCCCCGGAGGCCAAGCCGGACGCCGCGCCCCAGCCCGAGGCGAAGGCCCGGCCGGATGTCCCGCCCGGCCCCGAGCGCAAGGTGGTGGACCAGCTCTTGGTGGCTTCCACTGGAAGCGAGCTGACCGTCACCCTGCAGGGAGCGTCGGCCAAGGGGTCGCCCGAGGCATTGCTGCTGGCCACGCCGCCGAGGCTTGTCATCGACCTGCCCGGCCAGTGGGCCTACAAGGTGACCGGCAAGCCGCCCGGTGACCTTGTCAAGGCCGTCCGCGTCGGCAGGCATCCCGACAAGCTCCGGCTGGTGCTCGATCTGGCCGATGTCTACAAGGGGCCCAAGCGCCCCGCCGTGGAAAAGACGCCCGAGGGCCTGGTGATCAGGCTGACGAAATGAAGAAACGACAACAACGGAGAGACGCCTTGAACAAGACGGCCGTTCTTCTGTTCACTCTGGCTTTCGTCTGCGCCCCGCTCCTGGCGGGAGCCCTTCAGGAGCGCAATATCACCGACGAACCGGCGGCATCCAGGCCGCAGGCCCCGGCCCAGCAGGCGCCGGCAACCCCGGCCGCCAAGGAACCGGCCCCCGCGCCAGCCGAGGCCCCCGCCTACCAGCCTTCGGAGAGCCCCAAGCCTTCCTCCGGCGGGACCTGGACGCCGCCGCCCGCTTCCCAGGAAGCTGCCCCGGCCGAACCAGCGCCGTCCTCGGGCGGCGGACGCATCTTCGACATGCCCGAGGCCAGGCAGGTGCAGGTGAGCACCTACTCCCGCAAGGAAGTGGACGAGCAGGTGATGGGTTTCTTCGAGGGCGGGGCAAGAGGGCTGGCGGACCTGATCTCCAGGGCGTTCGAGCGCTACGGCGAGCCCACGGGCTTCATCAAGGGCAACGAGGGCGCGGGCGCGCTGGTGGTGGGCCTGCGCTACGGCGAGGGCTGGCTGTACCTCAAGAACGGCAAGAAGGCCTACGTGTACTGGCAGAGCCCCTCGGTGGGCTTCGACCTGGGCGTGAACGCGTCCAAGGTGTTCTGCCTGGTCTACAACATGACCGACCCCAGCCAGATCTACCAGCGCTTCCCGAGCGTTGACGGCAGCGCCTACGTGGTGGGCGGCTTCGGCATGAACTATCAGCAGTCCGGCAAGGTCGTGCTTGCCCCCATCCGCTTCGGCGTGGGGCTGCGCCTGGGCGTGAACGCCGGGTACATGGGCTTCACCAAGGAGAGGACAATCAACCCGTTCTAGCGGGCGTTTTCCAGACGCATCCGGACACTGCGGCCGTGGCCCTGCCGCGAGACGCCACGCGCGGATGCGCCCGCAAGGGCCTGGGCCGGGACGGCTCCGGCAGGCTTCAGGAGCGCCGCATCGGCAGCCGTCCGGACGCCTTGCGGTAATTCGCCGGGCGGGAAGGGACGTGCCGGGCTGCTTCCCGCCCTTTACCTTTTCAGGGCAGCGCCCTGCCCCCGGGATTGGGGCCTCCGCTTCGAGGGCGCGGCGCTGGCGCCATCATGTTTGTCGATCCGTACGCGCCGCGTGAGGCCTGCCTCAGGCCTTCACCCCCGCCATGGCCCCGATGGCCAGCGTCAGGAACTCGTCCAGCGGCACGCCCGCCTTCTCGCACTCCATGATGTTCTCGCGCCTGACGCTCCGGGCGAAGGCCTTGTCCTTCATCTTCTTCTTCACGCTCTTTGCGGCCAGGCCCTCGTAGCCGGTGGGGCGCATGAGCGCGGCCGCGTGGATCATCCCGGTCACGGTCTCGCCGCAGCGAAGGCCGAAGTCCAGCTCCGTTTCCGGCCCCACGCCTGTCATCTCCCCGTTGTGGGCCGTGATCGCCCGGACGGCCTCCGCGGGCAACTTTCCTTCCAGCATGGCGGCGCTCTCCAGGCCGTGGCGCTCGGGAGCCTCCTTGGTGGCGGGGTAGTCCAGATCGTGGACGAGGCCGGTCATGCCCCAGAGGTCCTGGTCCCGGCCCAGCCTCGCGGCCAGGGCGCGCATGACGGCCTCGGTCTGCAGGGCGTGGAGGATCATGTGCTCCTCGGGATTTTGTGCGCTGACCAGATCAAGGGCCTCCTCTCGCGTGATCATGTGTTCTCCTCGGCTTTCGTGTGTGTTAAGGGTCGCGTCATGAGAGCGGCAAAGGGGTTGTGCATCCTTCACGGCAACTGCCAGGGGGAGACCATGGCGGCGCTTCTGTCCGCGTCGCCGGAGTTCATGGCCGCCTACGAGGTGGAATACTACGTCAACTTCACCCGCCAGGCCATCCCCCCGGAGAGCCTCGGGCGATGCGCGCTGTTCCTGCACCAGCACCTGGGGCCGGAATGGGGGGAGCTGTCCTCCGAAGCGCTGAGGAAACGAATGCCGCCGGACGCCAGGAGCGTGTGTTTCCCCAACATGCTCTTCAAGGGGTACTGGCCGTTCTGGTCCAGCCGGCCGGGTTTCGAGTACTCCGACTCACTGCTGGACGGCCTCTTGGAGAGAGGCCTCTCCAGGGCGGAGATCCTTCACGTGGCGCTTCGCGGAAACCTGGACAGGATGCATGGCCTGGCCGGGATGCTGGCGGACACCCTGGCCCGCGAGCGGGAGAAGGAAAGCAGGTGCGGCGTGAAGTACGTGGACCTGATCGAGGCGGATTTCAGGCGGGAGAGGCTTTTCCAGAGCGTGAACCATCCGGGCAGGAGGCTCATGCTGCACGCGGCGGACTCCATCCTGGCGGCGCTCTCCATGCCGTCCCTGCCGGAGGAGTTCACATCGGTCTGCCCCGAGCTCTACTCGGAGTTCGAGTTGCCCATCCATCCCCAGGTGGCCGCGTTCCACGGGCTGGAGTTCGTTTCTCCGGGGCAGCTCTTCAACGTGTACGGGCGGCCCATGACCTACGCCGCCTACATCGGGGAATACATCGACTGCAAACTGGCCGGGCGCCCGGACTTCATCGCCTGGCTCCAGGGGGCGTGACGCGCCCTCAAAGGAGGAGAACCATGGACGCTCCCAAGACAGTCTTTCCGGACATCATCACATCCCGGCTGGAGGACCTCTGGAACGCCCCTCTGCCGGGCGAGGAGGCTCCGCAGTATTTCGACTCGCTGCGGGCGCTGGAGGAGAGGATCCTGGATCTGGCCCCGGAAGCTGACCGCGAGGCGGCCCGCGCGCTGTTCATGGAGATGGAGGGGCTCACCGAGCGGGTGCGGCACCTGTACGTGCGCTTCGCCTACATCCAGGGGCTTCAGGACGGCGGCAAGCTTCGGGAAGTGCTCGGCAGGCCGGGCTGAGCCGGTGGCCGGGAGCGGGATGCGGGCGGTTGCGATTGCCGCTGCCGCCGTCGTCCGGTATGGCGTGGCTCAATCCTTCGCTGTCGGGCGGTCAAGCCGCGGGGGGGGGGCAGGACGGAGGCGCGGCGCGGCCGCAAGCCCCAGGCGGGTCAAGCCTGCGGCGCGTCCCCCTTGAGGGCGTCCAGGTCGGCGCGGATGGCCGTCGCGATCTTGTCGGCGAAAGCCAGGGCCACCTTCTGGGCGTCCTCCAGCGAGCCGAACTTGTCCTTGAGGGCGCGTTGGCCCACCTGCACCTTCCAGCCGGGCGGCGTGAGTCTTTCATAGACCACCGTCACCATCAGGGCCTTTCCCAGGGCCATGTAGTAGGTGGAATCGTCATGCTTGGTCCATTCGGGGGCCATGGAGTGCTCCTTCGGTGTACGTCTTCCGGCTTGGTAGCACGGGGGGGGCGGGAGTGGAAGCGCTGGACCAGCGGCTGGAACGGAGAAAAGCCCGGCCGGATGGTTCCGGCCGGGCTCGCAATGCGTATGGGGCACAGGGCCTAGGAGGCCTTGGCCAGGTTGCGGGTGCGCTTCTTCAGGCGGTTCACCTTGCGGCGCAGGATGTCTTTTTCCTTGCGGGAGACGCCTTCGGAGGCCTTCTTGGCGCGCATGTCCTTCATCTGGGCCTTCATGGACAGGATCTGGGCCTTGTAGGGGTTCGCGGCGCCCTCTTCCTCGGTGATGCCCAGGACTTCCTTGATGGCGGCCACAAGCTGGTCCTTGTCCATGCCGGAAGCGCCCTGAATCATGGGCAGCTGGTTGATGATGAGGTCGCGAAGCTCCTTCGCGGTCATCTTGTCCAGGGGCTTTTTCAGTTCGATGGTGATCTCTTCGGCCATTGTCCGCCTCCAAAGGGGAATTGTGTAGTCACCTGCCGGGGCCAAACTGACGGACGTAGGCCGCGTACGAGCGCCCGACGGCGGTGTTTGGATCAAGGGTCAGTCCCCCCAGCCGCTCGATCCTGGGCTGCATCGGCCTCCAGAATGTGGGGGCCTGTGCCTGGACCGCGTCCAAAGGGGTTTTGCCCTGTAGCAGATCGAACTTTACCTTGTCAAAGACTTGTTGGCCAAGAAACGCGTTGACCGCCTCCAGGATGCAGGGGCCGTCGTAGATGCTCTCCTGCATGGCCATGGGGTCGTCCACGCCCACCAGCAACGTCTCGCGCCTGTGCCCCAGGGGGTGGGCGTACGGGGCCGCGCCGCCCAGGATATCCCGCCAGCGCGGCCAGAGCATGGCCAGCCTGAAACCCAGGGCCGCGTCCTTGCGGCTGGCGAAGCCGACGATCAGCTCCCCCAGGGCGCGCATCAAAGCCGGGCCTTCCAGACAGCGTCCCAGGCCAGTTCCTCGAAGGACTCGTCCAGCGGGAGGATGAAATGGGCCGCCGCGAGCATGAGCGGCTCAAGGCGTTCCCACTTCCGGGCCAGCTCGCCCGCGCTCGAGGGGTCGCCCAGGCGGGCGGCCAGCTCGTGGGGCAGTATGGTGAGCACGAACACCCTGCCGGAGGCACGCATGGCCTGCACCGCCTCCGGCGACTCCACGATGGAGGTCTGCGTCACCGCCACGGCCTGGCCGGATCCGGCCAGCGCGGCGTCCAGGTCCGCAGCGGAGGCCGCCTCCGTGTATCGCAGCCCGAGCCTCCCGGCCACGTCCTGGGCCAGTTCGCGCCTGCCGGAGCCCGGAAGGCCCAGGAAGAAGAGGTTGCCGGAGGAACCGCCGATGGGGGCGGTCTCCCCATGGCGGAAGGTCATGGACTTGTCTTCTTCCTCGACGTCGAAACGCTTGCGGATGACTTTCTGGGGGCGGGGGAGGCTCATGGGGGAATGGTATCTCCACTCTCGCGGAAGTCAACCAGGGCGTCAGTAGTGATAACGGCAGGCGACAATGTGGATTGCCTCCATTGACACCCGGTAGACAAGTCGATTCTCTCCGTTTATGTGGCGCGACCAGTAGCCCGCCAGGTCGTGCTTGAGGGGTTCGGGCTTCCCGAGCCCCTTGAAGGGCTGCGTGCGGATGTCGTGTACCAGCGCGTTGATCTTCTGGACTTTTGTCAGGTCGTTCGCCTGCCAGTACAGGTAATCCTGCCAGGCCTCAACGGTCCAGGACAGGATGCGCCTTGGCTGGCTTCCCGCCTGCTTTCTACTCATTCCCGATCAGGTCATGCGGTTCGACGTCTCCGGCCCGGTCATGCTCGATGCTCGCCCTCAGGCGCGCGGCGTTGGCCGGACTGCGCAGAAGATAGGCTGTCTCTTCATAGGCATTCCAGTCTTCCAGGCTCATCATCACTACCGCGCGTTCCTTCTGCCGCGTGATGATGATGGGCGAGTGGTCGTCGCAAACCCGGCGCATTGTTTCAGCCAGATGCTCCCGGGCGTAGCTGTAGGTGATGGCGTCCATCGCGTGTTCCTCCATGTCTCCTGAAAAGGCCTGTACGTATTTTTGACCAATTGTCAAGGCTGCTCCCGGCGGCCGCAAAGCAGAAGGCCGGAAGGGCGTTCACCCTTCCGGCCTTCATGGTTCTCTTGGCGCGGAGCCTAGATCTTCATGGCCGTCTTCAGGTCGGCCACGGCGTCGGTCTTCTCCCAGGTGAACTCGGGCAGCTCGCGGCCGAAGTGGCCGTAGCAGGAGCTCTGGAGGTAGATGGGGCGCTTGAGGTCCAGGCGCTTGGTGATGAAGTAGGGGCGCATGTCGAACACGTCGCGCACGGCCTTGGTCAGGGCCTCGTCGGAGAACTCGGAGGTTCCGGCGGAACTGACCAGCACGGAGACGGGCTCGGCCACGCCGATGGCGTAGGCGATCTGCACTTCGCAGCGGTGGGCCAGACCGGCGGCCACCACGTTCTTGGCCACGTAGCGGGCGAAGTAGGCGGCGGAGCGGTCAACCTTGGAGGGGTCCTTGCCCGAGAAGGCGCCGCCGCCGTGGTGGCCCATGCCGCCGTAGGTGTCCTGGATGATCTTGCGCCCGGTCAGGCCGCAGTCGCCCAGGGGGCCGCCGATGACGAAGCGTCCGGTGGGGTTGATGTAGATCTTGGTGGCCTTGTCAAGCAGGTGCTCGGGAAGCGCCTTGTGGATGACCTCGGCCTTGATGGCATCGACCAGGTCGTCGTAGGCCACGTGCTCGTCGTGCTGGGAGGATACCACGATGTTGTCGATGCGCACGGGCTTGCCGTCCTGGTACTCCACGCAGACCTGGGTCTTGCCGTCGGGGCGCAGGAACTCGAGGATGCCCTCCTTGCGCACGTAGGAAAGGCGGCGCGACAGCTTGTGGGCGTAGTAGATGGGGGCGGGCATGAGGGTGTCGGTCTCGTTGACGGCGAACCCGAACATCATGCCCTGGTCGCCCGCGCCCTGTTCCTCGGGCTTGGTGCGGTCCACGCCCTGGGCGATGTCCGCGGACTGCTTGTCGATGGAGGAGATGACGGCGCAGGTCTCCCAGTCGAAGCCCATCTGCGAGGAGTTGTAGCCAACGTTCTTCACGGTCTCGCGCACGATGCCCGCGAAGTCGGCGAAGGCGGAGGTGGTGATCTCGCCCGCGATGAAGGCCACGCCGGTGGTGACCAGGGTTTCGCAGGCGACGCGCGCTTCGGGGTCCTGCTTGAAGATGGCGTCCAGGACGGCGTCGGAGATCTGGTCCGCGACCTTGTCCGGATGGCCCTCGGTGACGGATTCGGAAGTGAAGAGATACTTGCCCTTAGAAGCAGCGACCATGAAGGTTCCTCCCACGGAAGAATATTCGCCTGCGGCGATGAAATAACGCAATGAGCGGCCGGTTGAGGCCGCTAGGCCATGTGTCACAAGTAGTAAAGCGTTGTCAAATGCCCGGAGGCGTCATTCTTGCCCGCGCTCGGATCGCTCAGGACTGTCCCGCGCCGACAAGCATGTTGTCGATGAGGCGCGCGCCCGGAAACCTCACCGCCACCGCCATGAGCCCCGGCCCGGCGGCGTCGCCCACGGGGCGGATGGTCTCGGGATGCACCAGCTCCACGTAGTCCGTCTGCGCAAGGGGCATGGCCTTGCGGAAGTGGTCCTCCACGGCGGACACCACCTTGCGCGGCGAGCGCTCCCCGCTGGCGATCATCTCCTTCGCCAGCAGGAGCCCCTTGTGGATTTCCGGAGCCTGGGCGCGCTCCACGGCGGAGAGGTTGACGTTCCGGGAGCTCATGGCCAGGCCGTCCGGCTCGCGGAAGATGGGGCGGCCCTCGATCTCCACCGGCAGGGAGAGGTCGGCGGCCATGCGCCGGATCATGGCCAGCTGCTGCCAGTCCTTCTGCCCGAAGACGGCCACGCCGGGCATGGACAGGATCAAAAGCTTGGCCACCACTGTGGCCACGCCGTCGAAGTGGCCGGGTCTGGACCGGCCGCACAGGCCCTCTGTGATGCCGGATACGCTGACCTTGGTGGAGAAGTCGCCCGGATACATGGCCTGGGGTTCGGGCATGAAGAGCACGTCCACTCCGGCGGCCTCGGCCTTGGCCGCGTCGCCCTCGGGGTCGCGCGGGTAGCGGCCAAGGTCCTCGCCCGGGCCGAACTGGGACGGGTTCACGAAGACGCTGGCGGCCACCTTGTCCGCGTTGGACCTGGCCCACTCGAAGAGGGAGATATGCCCCTGGTGCAGGTAGCCCATGGTGGGGACCAGGGCGCTGCGCGCGCCCTGGGCGCGCCAGGACCAGCAGAAGGACTGGAACTCTTGGGGGGATGTGATGATGTGCATGTGGCTCTCGTGAATATGGAGTCGGGCGAGCTTACTCCCCCGGGACCGCCGTGTCTACCCGAGCAGCTTCACAAGCCTGTGCTTCTGCTCCAGCTGGAACTCGCTGGTGAGCGCCGGGCGGTGGTCCTCGAAGGATGTCTTGGGCCTCAGCCAGCTGTCGAGCCTGGCCTCGCGGATGTCCGTCACCGCCGCCTGCCAGGCCGGGACGAGGCCGTCAGGGGAATCCCACAGGGTGGTCCGTGCGCTGCCCGGATCGGCGCGGAGGGACTTCCAGAAGGAATCGGAGTTGGTCCAGAGCTGGCCGCTTTTGCCGAGGCTCGACACCCCAAGCCCCCGCAGGGCGTCCTTGTGCGCGGCCAGCGGCGCTTCCAGCCTCGCGCCGAGCGAGGCGTCCAGCAGGTCGGAGTTGTTGCGCAGATAGCGGGCAAGGCCGTTCCAGGCGTCCGTGACCCGGTTCCAGCCCTTCTCCACCTCCTCCATCCCGGCCGTCACCTTGAGGGGCAGCGTCTCCCCGAAGGAGCTCTCCAGCGTCAGGAGCACCCGACCTTTGTCCTGGCTGAAAGTGTCGTTCTCCGATACCTGGTCGCGGCCGTTCACGGTCATGACCCCGTCCTGGCCCGGCTGTTCGCGGGTGGAGATTCCGAGGGAGGCGAGCACCCCGGTGCGCCCGTCCGTGAGCGCCGCCCGTTCGCCGATGCGCTGGTCCATCTGGGTCAGGGCTAGGTAGGCACCCTCGTGCCAAAGGTCCCGCCCGGGCGTGACCAGCGAGGGGATACGTGTTCCCCTGACACCGGCCGCGAGCGAGAGCTGCGCGCCGCCGAAGGCCGCCGCCGCCGAATCGTACACGTCGCGCCAGGTGTCCCCTGCGTGGACGTTGAAGGAGACCGGCGTGCCCGTGAGCTTCGTGGTGAGGCCAAGCTCCGAGAGCAGTCCCCCCGAGGTGTCGGCCAGTGAGAAATCGCCGCCCGCCTCGCCGGTGACGGTGAGGGAAAGGCCGTCCGTACGGGAGTTCTGGTCCGAGGAAGAGGGGATGGGCCAGTAGTCCACGCTGGCCGTGACCCCGCTCTGGGTGAACTGGGTGGACGGACCGCTGACCTTGCCGGAGGCTGTGTTCAGCCAGCCGGTTCCGGCGTTGATCTCCGTGGAAACGGCCGAGAGCACCTGCCCCCAGGTCCAGCCTGACCCTATGGTTATGGAATGGGAGCGGGCCTCGCCCGCGTACTCGGAAGTGAAGGCGTAGGTCCCGGCTGAGAGCGTGGTTGCCGCATCAGGGTCGTAGGCCTTGGAGATGTACGTTTCGGGCTGGGCTGCGTCGCCAACCGAATAGGCCAGGTCGTGCCGTCCCACGGCGAGGGTTGTCGCGCCGCGCGGGTCCGTTGGCGTGGAGGCGAAGGACGTGGGCATGGCTTTCCGGAGGCCGGTGACGGTGTATTCGGCCTCGGCGGCAGCGTCCACCGGATTGGTGGCGGCGCGCATGCGCAGCGCCGAGAGGAGCCCGCCGGATCTGTCGGCGGCGCGCAGGTCCTGGTCGGAGCGCTCCGGGTTAACCGAGAAGGTCAGCACGGAGCCGGTTCCAGGCATGTCCGGCCCCAGCTGGTAGGCCGAGTTCTGGTAGACCACGTCCGCCCTCGCGGCCAGCGGGGCGGTGTTCACGGCGGTCTTCACCGCGCCCAGCACGTCGCCCCAGGTGTCGCCGCCGGCCACGTCCACGGAGAGGGTTTCGGAGTATCCGCCCAGGGAGAGGTCGAAGGTGTAGGTCCCGGCGTCCAGACTCGTCCTGGCCAGGGAGTCGAAGCCGCCGGAGGCCATCTTCATCCCGGGGGACGACGAGGCGGCCGCGCGGACCGTGCCATCCACCCTGCCGCGCGCCTCGTCCGGGCCCGTCACCAGCCGGGCCTGGAACCAGGAAGTGAAATCGCCGGGCCACTTGAAGGAGCGCAGGGCGCTCTCGAAATCGGAGAGCTTGCGATCAAGGCCGGCCAGGGTCTGGTCGTCCCAGCTCCGGCGCAGGTTGCGGTCCAGGGCGTTCTCAGCCCGCGACAGGACCTCCCGGGCCGCCCAGCTCCTCTTCGCCTGGGTGGCCGTCTGGATGGTCCCCGTCTGGACCTCCTTGATGTTCTCGTCGCTCACTCGGCCCGAACTCCATGTTTTGCAGGCACAGGCCTAGGGCCGGGGCGGTCGCCGGGGCCAGGCTTCTGTCCTTCGTCGATAGGAGGAATCGGACGGAAGCCGCGTTTAGTTTACCCCTGCCCGCATCCGCCAGGCATCCCATGATGTTTCTGACCATCTGCTTGAGGAAGCCCGGCCCGGTGACGGTCCAGACGCTCTCGAACGGGGTCTGTCCCGGGCCGCGCGTCAGGCTCTCCACTGCGCGCACAGTGTCCTTCACTTCGGAGCCCGCGTTCTGGAAGGCGGCGAAGTCGTGCGTGCCCGTGAACTCGCGGGCAGCCTCCTCCATGGCCTCGAAATCGAGCGGCCCCACCCTCCATACGAAGGGGCGGCGCTGCGGCAGGACGAAATCCGGCTCGTGCCAGAGTGTGTAGGAGTAGGTCTTGGACTTGGAGGAGTAGCGGGCGTGGAAGTCCGCGCCCACCCGCTCCACGGCGGTGACGGCCACGTCGTGCGGGAGGATGGCGTTCAGGGCGCGCAGCCAGGGCAGGTGGGCTCGGGAGGCCGGGATGTCGGCGTGGGCCACCTGGCGCAGGGCGTGGACTCCCGCGTCGGTGCGGGAGGCCCCCTGTGCCCGCACGAAGGTTCCGGCCAGCCGGGCCAGGGCCTGTTCCAGGCAGGCCTGGACGCTGCGGCCGCGCCCCTCGGGCTGGTACTGCCAGCCCGCGAAGTGCGTGCCCTGGTAGGCGAGGGTGAGTTTGAGGCGGATGGTCTCGTCCATGGGGGGCGGTCTACACCGGCGCGGGCGTCAAGAAAAGAGGCGGCGTCCGGGGGGAGCGCCGCCTGCATCGGAACGGAGGGCGGCGCGGGGGGGGCGCCGCCAGGGACATCGTTGCGGTTACGGAGCCTCGGGCAGGTCCGGCAGGGCTTGCATCCTGGTGAGCATCTCGGAGAGCTTGGCGGCCTTCTTGGCTGAGACGTTTGTGAGGATTTCGCCAGCCTGGCGGCCCTTCATGCCCGCCAGAATCTTGACGGCGATGCCCTCGTCCAGGGTTTCCAGCACCGAGGCGGCCTGTTTGGACTTCATGTTGGTGTACACGTCGATGAGGTGACGCATCTTCTCTTCCTTGATGGACTTGGCCTCGGCCAGCATGCCCTTGAGCATGGTCTCGAGCTCCTGGAGCTTGCCGAGCCTGGCGTTCAGGTCGGACTCCAGGGTCTTGAGGGCCTTCTCCTGGCGGTCCAGGGCATCGGCCTTCTCCATGAGTTGCTGGATGGTCAGCACGGATTCGGGCGCGGCGGCCGGGGCGGGCTTGTCCTTGGCGGGCTGCTGGGCCGGGGCCTGCTGGGCGGCCTGGGCCGGGGCGGCATCGAGGATGGCGGCGCGCACGGCCTCGGCCGCCTTGGCGGGAGCGGATTGCGGAGCCGCCGGAGCAGCCTTCGCCACATCAAGAGGCCCCGCCTGGTTGGAGGGGGGGACGGTGAGCCCCATGACCAGAAGAAGCGTGAGCTTCACGCCCGCCAGGACGGCGACGGCCAGGGCCAGCCTAGAGAGCCGGGGCTTGGTAACGAAGCGTGGCCATCTCGTCGAATCCTGACTGTTCCTTGCGGCTTTCTTCTCTTTCATGGCGTATGCTCTGTGTTTCCTTGAGTTTTTCAAGCAGCTTGCGCTCCTTGGCCCTTTCGGCAAGCTCCGCCCTGCGCTCTTGCACGTCCCGGGCCAGCCGGGCTTCGGCCTGCCGGGCGAGGTAGAGGTCGCCGGTCAGGCGTTTGGCGTAGTTGCGAGAGAGCCAGATGCCGGCGGCGGTCTGTTCGCCGGCGCTGGCCATGGTTTCCAGGTGGGCGGCCAGGGCCTTGTCCAGGCTCTCCACGGCCCGCGTCTGTTCGCGGTGGGCATGCTGGGCCTTGGCCAGGGCTATCTTGGCCTGGTCTTCCAGCTGGCCGCGGTATTCGAGAACCTTCTGCAGGCTGAAGCGGAATGGTTTGGGCATGGCGGAAAGCTGATTGCAACTCCCGGACCAGCGTCCCGCCAACGGACGGCGAGCCCCGCCGCGGCGCGGGGCTACTTCAGCTTGATCTCGCCCTCGGCCAGCTCCCAGAGCCGGTCGCGGTCGTTGATGGTGATGGTGCGGTTGTCCATGGTGATGAATCCCTGGTCCTCCAGCTTGGCCAGCGCCCGGGAGAGGGCCTCGCGCGTGGCTCCCAGGAATCCGGCCAGGTGTCCCTTGCTCATGTCCAGGACGAAGGTCTCCGCCTCCTTCTCGCCGGACTGGTGGAGCAGGTACGCGGCGAGCCGGGCGGGCACTTCGCGCAGGGTGATCTGGCCTATCATGTTGGACATCTGACGAAGCCTCTGGGAGAGGGCGGCCAGCATGGCCATGGCCAGGCCCGCGTCGCGCTCCATGAGGCGGGTGAGGGCGGCCTTCTCGGTGTAGAGCACCGTGCTTGGCTGGATGGCCATGGCGTTGGCCGGGAAGTGCGAGCCCTGGAACATGGGCACTTCCGCGAAGGGTTCGCCGGGGCCAAGCACGTGCAGTATGTGCTCCTTGCCTTCGGGGGAGGACTTGTAGATTTTCACCTGTCCCGAGAGCAGCACGTAGCAGCCCTTGGCTTCCGCCCCTTCCAGGAACACTATCTGCCCCTTGTCCAGCTTGAGCACCGCGGAGTTGTTCTCCAGAGTCGTCAGCTGGGCCGGGGTGAGGCTGGAAAAGAGGGGGACCTTGGCCAGTATCGCTTGAGTGGAGGACTGTTTCGCTGGCATGGTGGGAGAGATAGCCCGTTTTTGACGCAAGTCAAAGCCCTTGTGGCGCAGCCGGGCTAGACGGGGCTCACCGGATTGCCGTCGCATGAACTGGAGGCGCGATGAAGAGGACTTTGCTGGTGATCGCCGTGGTTATCGGAGCCCTGATTCCGGCCGCCCACGCCAACAGGTGGCACGGCCTGCCCGAGGCCCTGGCCTGGCTCGCGCCTTTCGCGTTCCTGCTTTCGCGCCGGGAGTTCGTCCGGCGCGGCTGCCAGCTTGTGCTGGTTGCCGGTGCGTTCGTGACCCTGGACACCATGATCCACTTCATCCGCCTGAGAGCCGCCATGGGAGTCCCGTGGACGCGCCTGGCCGTCATCTTGTGCGTCGCCTCGGCAGTGCCCCTCCTGGCCGCCTGGGCCTTGGAGCATCCCTTCTTCCGGCGTCAGTCAACTGCTCCGCGCGAACCCGCGAAGCCGGCAGGGATTCCAAAGGGCGAAGCCCTTTGGCCGCCGGAGGCGTCTTCCACCGCTTCCTCCGTTTCTTCCGCGCCCCTTACTCCCATTGCGCCCATTCCCTCCAGCACCATTCCCTCTCTCGCCGCGTCCGCGCTCACGTTCCTGGGCCTGTCCGCCGTGCAACTGAAAGTCCCCTCGCCCATGCTCCTGGCCGAGCGCTTCCTCCCGGGCGCGGGATGGCTGGAGGCGTCGCTCCTGGCCGTGTACGCGGGATTCGCGGCTGGGGCCATGCTGGCTCCAGGCCGGTCCCCGGTGATCCGGCGGCGCATCTGGACGCTCTTCTCCGTGGTGTTTTTCGGCCAGCTGGCCCTGGGGCTCCTCGGCTTCGAGCGCTTCCTCATGACCGGGAAGCTTCACCTGCCCGTTCCCGCTCTCATCGCGGCCGGGCCGCTCTTCAGGGGAGACGGGCTTTTCATGCTGATCCTGTTCGGCGTCACCGTGCTCCTTGCGGGACCGGCCTGGTGCAGCCACCTGTGCTACATAGGGGCCTGGGACTCCGGCATGGCCGGGGCGCGCAAGCGTCCGGCCGCGATCCCCGCCTGGGTGCGAGGGGCGCGCATGGCCCTGGCCGCGCTGGTGATGGCCTCTGCCTGGGTCATGGGCAGGGCGGGCGTGCCCGCGCTCTGGGCGGTGTGGCTGGCGGCGGGATTCGGACTGGCTGGCGTGGCCGTCATGGTTGGCCTGTCGCGCCGGCACGGGGTGATGACCCACTGCGCGGGCTGGTGTCCCATGGGGCTTTTCGCAGGGCTTTTCGGGAAGCTGTCTCCGTGGCGTCTGCGCATCCGCGAGGGCTGCACCTCCTGCGGCGCGTGCTCCATGGCCTGCCGTTACGACGCCCTGCGCCCCGGCGACCTTGCCGCGAGGCGTCCGGGCGTGTCGTGCTCGCTCTGCGGGGACTGCCTGGAGCGCTGCCCCCGCAAGGAGATGGAGCTGACCGTTTTCGGGCGCGGTGGCCCGGCGGCGAGAGCCGCGTTCGTGTCCCTGGTAGTCGCGCTGCACGCCGTGTTCCTGGGCGTGGCGAGGCTCTAGCGCGGTTGGCGCGTATGCGTCCGGGGCGATCCCACTTCAGGGGGCCGTCCTGCCCGCGCGGACGGGCA
>JBMORI010000047.1:0-111706 GCA_049322415.1 Thermodesulfobacteriota bacterium
TCGGCCGTATCGAAAGACCGGCGCGAAGCTGTTGGGGGTCCAGGGGGATCATCCCCCTGGCGGGAGAGTCCAGAGAGGGCAGCGCCCTCTCTGGCCGCCGGAGGCGTGTTCGTTCGCTCTACGATCCGAACTCCTCGCCCAGTTCGTTCAGGAAATATTCGTCCTCGGTCCAGTCCTCGCGCACCTTCACGAAAAGCTCCAGGTGCACCGGCCCGCCGGTCAGCTCCATGATGTCCTGCCTTGCCTTGGTGCCCACGTCCTTGAGCACCTTGCCGCCCTTGCCGATGACCATGCCCTTGTGGCGGTCGCGGGTGACGTAGATCACGGCGCTCACTCGCGCGCCCTTGGGGGTCTCCTGCCAGTGCTCGATGGCCACGGCCGTGTTGTAGGGCAGCTCCTGGGTCAGCGACAGGAAGAGCTTCTCGCGGATGATCTCGGCGGCCAGGAAGCGCATGGGGGCGGTGGTCAGCTCGTCCTCGGGGTAGACGGCGTCGCCCTCGGGAAGGTGGGAGGTCATCACCTTGATGAGCTGGTCGAGCCCCTTGTCCTTCAGGGCGGACACCGGCACGATCTCCGCACCGGGCCAGGCCTCGCCCAGGCGCGCCATCACGGGCAGCATGGTCTTGAGGTCGGAGAGGGCGTCTGTCTTGTTGAGGGCGATGATCACCGGCACGCCCGCGCGCTCCACGGGTTTGGAGAGAAGCTTGATGTCCTTGTCCAGGATGTCGGGTTTCTTGAGGTAGAAGTGGCAGTCCAGCACGATGACGATGGCCTGGGCCAGCCCCAGCGCCTGCCAGGCGGCCTCCACCAGGCGGCTGTTCAGGCGCGAGCCTCGCGGGATGTGCACGCCCGGCGTGTCGATGAGCACGATCTGGGCTTCGTCGGTGGTGAGGATTCCGGCCAGCTGGTTGCGTGTCGTCTGGGGCTTTGGGCTGACGATGGCCAGCTTCTGGCCCAGCAGGGCGTTCAAAAGCGTGGATTTTCCCGCGTTTGGCGGCCCGATCAGGGCCACCTGGCCGAAGCGGTGGGCGCTCACTGTGTTGGACTCCGTGTGTTAGAATTGCGCGGCAAGGCGCTTCATCCCCTTGCCTAACCTCTTGACGATGGCTATAGCCGCCCTGTCATGGCGAAAGACCTCATTATTGTCGAGTCCCCGGCCAAGGTAAAGACCATCAAGAAGTTCCTCGGCGACAAATATTACGTCGAGGCTTCGGTGGGGCACGTGCGCGACCTCCCCCAGAAGAAGCTGGGCGTGGACGAGGCCAACGGCTTCGAGCCGCAGTACGGCGTCATCCCGGGCAAGCAGAAGGTCGTGGACCAGCTGGTCAAGGTGGCGGCCAAGGCCAAGACCGTCTATCTGGCCCCCGACCCGGACCGCGAGGGCGAGGCCATCGCCTGGCACATTGCCGAGCTGCTCAAGGAGACCAACTCCAACATCGGGCGCATCCAGTTCAACGAGATCACCGCCAAGGCGGTCAAGGAAGCGTTGGAGCACCCGCACGAGATAAACGCGAAGCTCTTCGAGTCCCAGCAGGCCCGGCGCATCCTGGACAGGCTGGTGGGCTACAAGATCTCGCCTCTCCTGTGGAAGACGGTGCGCAAGGGCATAAGCGCCGGGCGCGTGCAGTCCGTGGCGCTCAGGATCGTGGTGGACCGCGAGAAGGAGCGGCTGGCCTTCAAGCCCGAGGAGTACTGGCTCTTCCGCGCCAGGCTCGAAGCCGCGGCGCCTCCTCCCTTCGAGGCGGAGCTTGCCAAGATCGGCGGCAAGAAGGCCCACGTGGGCAGCGCCGAGGCCGCCCAGTCCCTGGCGGACGAGCTCACGGGCAAGCCTTTCGTGGTGGCCCAGGTCACCGAGAAGGAGCGCAAGAAGACTCCTCCGCCGCCCTTCATCACGTCCACGCTCCAGCAGGCCGCCAACCAGCGCCTGGGTTACGCCGCCAAGAAGACCATGGGCGCGGCCCAGAAGCTCTACGAGGGCGTTGACCTGGGCGAGCGCGGCACCATGGCGCTCATCACCTACATGCGCACCGACTCCACGCGCATCGCCGACGAGGCCCGCGACGCGGCCAAGGTGTTCATCGTGGAGCAGCTGGGCCAGGAATTCTACCCGGACAAGGCACGCGTCTTCAAGACCAAGGCCGGCGCGCAGGACGCCCACGAAGCCATCCGCCCCATCGACGTGAACGTCACCCCCAAGGACCTGGCCGGGCTTCTGCCCAAGGACCAGTTCATGGTCTACAAGCTCATCTGGGAACGCTTCGTGGCGTCCCAGATGGCCGCCGCGCGCTTCTGGGACACCGCCGCCGCCATCGAGTGCGGCCGGGCCGAGTTCAAGGCCAAGGGCGAGAGGCTTCTCTTCCCCGGCTACCTCAAGGTGTACGGCCAGGACGCCGAGGAGGAGAGCGAATCCGCAAAAAAGGCCCTGCCTCCGCTTAAAAAGGGCCAGGAGCTCACGCTTCTGGAGATCCGCAAGGAGCAGAAGTTCACCCAGCCGCCCCCGCGCTACACGGAGGCGTCGCTTGTGCGCGAACTGGAGGAGAAGGGCATCGGACGCCCCTCCACCTACGCGGCCATCATCTCCACCCTGCTGGACCGCGACTACGCCCGCCTGGAGGAGAAGCACTTCGCCCCCACGGAGCTGGGCGTCACCGTGTCCGACCAGCTCTCAGCGCACTTCGCCACCATCATGGACGTGGGCTTCACCGCCGGAATGGAGGAGGCCCTGGACAAGGTTGCCGACGGCCAGAAGGACTGGCACGTCCTTTTGGGTGAGTTCTACGGCGGCTTCACCGAGGATCTCAAGAAAGCGGCCAAGGAGATGAGCAACGAAGACACCGGGCTGGCGTGCCCCGAGTGCGGCAAGCCGCTCAAGGCCAAGTTCGGCCGTTCGGGGCCGTTCCTTGCCTGCTCGGGCTACCCGGAGTGCAAGTTCACCTCCAACTACACCAAGGACCCTGACGGCACGTTCCATCTGGCCGAGAAGACCGCCAACGCCGACTCCGGCCTGGCCTGCCCCTCCTGCGGCAAGCCCATGCTGGTGAAATTCGGCAAGAGGGGGCCGTTCCTTGCCTGTTCGGGCTATCCGGAGTGCAAGTCCACGTCGAACTTCACCCGCTCCGAGGACGGCGCGTACAGCTTCGCCGAGACCCCCGAGCAGGCCCCGCCCGAGGTGGTGGGCAAGTGCCCGGACTGCGGCAAGGACGTGCTCTTCAAGAAGACCCGCACGGGAAGCCGTTTCTATTCCTGCTCGGGCTACCCCAAGTGCAAGTATTCCAAGCCGTTCTCCACGGGCGTGAAGTGCCCGCGCGAGGGCTGCGACGGCGAACTGGTGGAGAAGAGCTCCCGCTACGGCAAGCTGTTCTACTCCTGCTCCAAATACCCTGAATGCAACGAAGCCGTGTGGGACTGGCCCGTGGCCGAGAAGTGCCCGGAGTGCGGCAATCCCATCCTGGTGAAGAAGCAGTCCAAGCGCTACGGCGAGCACCTGGCCTGCCCGGTGAAGACCTGCAAGTATAGGAAATTGCAGGAGTAGCCCGGCCCCCGGAACGGCTCCGCCGGTCCGTGGACGGCGGGCCCTGCCGGGCCGCCAGCAAAGAGGTCGCCATGCGCAGTCCCCATGTCGTCTACCTGTCGGTGTTCGTACCGCTCACCGCGGTGGTGTTCGCTCTGCTGGGGGGCTTCAACCTCCTGGTGGACCCGTACGGAATATTCGGCACGCCGGTGGTGAAAGGGTTCAACGACGGCAAGAACGGCAGGGGGCACATTTCCGAGCCATACTGGATGATCCGGGACCGGTTCACCGACCTCGTGGTCGGATCGTCCCGGGTTCAGGGAGTGTCCTGCGAGGATATGGCCGGCTTCCTGGAGGACGGGGCGGCTTGCAAGGTCGCGCCTGTTCCCCACGCCAACGCGTCGTGGCTGATCAAGGAGGTCTATCACTCCCTGGCGGTAAGTCCTGTCAAACGGGTTTACTTCGGCCTGGACTTCTTCGGCTTCAACATGTCCCACACCCCCTTCCAGGCCTCCGACGATGAACGGCTTCTCGGGGTTCCCGGCAAATCTGACCTGACCATCATCAATGATTTGTTCAGGCAGCTTTTTTCCCCGGCGGCCACGATGCTCAGCATCGACACCATGGCCCAAAGCGCCCGCAACGCCGGGAAAGGCGAAGGGGGGGGGCTGGCCCCGGAGAGCCGGGCGGAAGGGGCGGGAAACCCTGCCGCACATCTCGAGAGTCTCGCCGCGAGGGAAAGCCTGTTCCTCAGGTTCTACCCTGGCATTCTCAAATATTACTCCGGATACGGCTACAAGCTGCCCGGAAAGAACGTGACTGTACTGGACGAACTGCGGGCGCTGCTCGGATACTGCCGGGACAAGCGGGTCGAGGTGCGTTTCTTCATCAATCCCTTCCACTCAATTATGCTGGATATTTTTCAGGAACACGGATTGATGGACCGTTACATTGCCTGGAAGGACGACTTGGCCCGCATCGTTGACGATGCCAACGCCGGTCTGCCCAGGCCGTTGTTTCATCTGTGGGATTTCTCCGGCTACAACGAGATAACCACTGAACCCGTGCTGGAGCAAGGAACCATCCGGACCCGGCTGGCCTATTACAGCGACCCCTTTCACTACACCAGAACAACGGGTCGCAAGGTGTTGGAAATCATGCACAAGGGCCCTCCACCCGGCGGAGACTTCGGCATCAGGCTCAATGGGGCGGCCTCCCGCATGGCCGAGGAGTTGCTGGAGGCCCAGAAGCGACGGTATCCGGATGCCAACCGGGACTATGCCGCGAAATTGTTCAATCGGGAAGAAACTGTGGGCTCCGCTTCACGATAGGCCCAGGCACGCATGAGCCTCCCCTTCGCCAAAGAACCGTCCGGCCGCGTACGGGAAGACCACGGCAAGCTGAAACATCTGCTTTCCCGGATGCTTGGAGCTTGCCGTGATACGCGAAACCTCCTTGATGCCAACGAACTCGCCGCAGCGGCGGCACGCGCTGAAAGCGTCCGGCAACTGGCTGTCGAATACGGACGTGTTCTCGCCGTGGCGGCGGATCATCTCGCTGGAAAGCCCGGTTCGCTGCTTGGCCGCCTCGCTGGCGAAGGCCTCCCGCTCTCCCGCCGGGTGGTAGAGGTGGAAGGCAATCCAAGGCTGGACGTCCCGGAGGCGCTGTTTTCGCTCCAAAGGTGGGCCGAGCGCTGCCATCGTTTGTGGATGCGGGAATCCGGCTACCGGGTCTTGCGTCTGCGGACAGTGGCGGTGTCGCTCGGGCTTGCCATGGCCGTTGCCATCTGCGGGTTGGGCGTTTTCCGTATTTTCGCGCACTTTGAGAACGAGAGGCTCA
The DNA here is from genome assembly GCA_049322415.1 of Thermodesulfobacteriota bacterium. GTDB lineage: Bacteria > Desulfobacterota > Desulfovibrionia > Desulfovibrionales > Desulfovibrionaceae > Fundidesulfovibrio. The sequence continues at coordinate 5,351 of JBMORI010000047.1, forward strand.
TGGAGGCCAGGTCCAGGTTCGAGGTCGATCTCGTCCGCCCGGCGGAGCCCCTGCCGGCACAAATCCGGATAGGAGGGATGCTGGGCCCCGAACGCGACAGGCGCGGGAGCTGGCGTTGGGGTACCGGGCCCCAGACCCTCATCGCGTTCGTCCTTGAAAAACCCCGGACCGTTTCCGTGGTCCTGGAGGCGTGCAACCCCATCCCAGGCCAGGTGCTGCGCATCGACGGGAACGGCAAGAAACTCGACGTCCCCATTCCAGAGGGCCACGCATGGCTTGAGAAGACCGCCGGGGTGTCCTTGTCCTTCGATGGTGTCAAGGGGCTGAACGTTTTCTCCATCTCGTACGGCGCATGGAACCACCATGGAGCGGCCTTCGCCCCTGACGACTCCGCGCCTTACGCGGTAGCCTACACCAGGATGGTGATCAGCACGCTCGATCCGGAGCACGGCAGATGAACCGGCCTGAAACGGAACAGGCATGTTGTCCGGGGATGACAGATGCTGTTTAATTCCTACACCTTTCTGTTCCTTTTCCTTCCCTTGACACTCGCGGGTTTCCTCGTCCTTTCCAGGCTGGCGGAGCGAAGGTGGGCGGAATACTGGCTGATACTTTGTTCCCTCGTGTTCTACAGCTGGTTCGACGTCAGGAACACCCCCATCATCCTGGGTTCGGTCCTGTTCAACTACTCCTGCGCCCGGAGCATCGCCCGTCTCGTGAATGGGGGGGCGTCCAGGGCAGCCACCCTTGTCTTCACGGGGGGCGTCGCCGTGAACATCGCCGTGCTTTGCTACTACAAGTACACGGATTTCTTTCTCTGCGAGGTGCTGGGCCTGTTCGGCCTGTCCTTCGCGCCCAAGGGGATCGAACTCCCGCTCGGCATCTCATTCTTCACCTTCCAGCAGATCATCTTCCTCAAGGACATCCGTTCCCGGGCGGTGAGCGATTTCACGTTCACGAAATACCTGTTCTGCGTCACGTTCTTTCCCCATCTCATCGCCGGGCCTATCATCAAGTACAAGAACATCCTGACGCAACTCTATTCGCGGGCGTTCTTCACGTTCTCCCCCGTGTACGCCTCTGCCGGAGTCACCTGGCTGTTGCTAGGGCTGTTCAAGAAGGTGCTTGTCGCGGACTCACTGGCCCCCTACGCAGGCAAGGCCTTCGGGCTGGCCGCCCAGGGGGGCGGGCTCACCCCGCTGGACGCCTGGATCGGAAGCCTGGCCTACACTTTCCAGATTTATTTCGACTTCTCGGGGTACTCGGACATGGCCATAGGGCTGGGGCTTCTGTTCAAGATAGAGCTGCCGGTGAACTTCAATTCGCCCTACAAGGCCACGAGCATAGTGGACTTCTGGCGAAGGTGGCACATCACCCTGTCCTGGTTCCTCCGGGAATGCATCTACATCCCGCTGGGCGGCAACAGGAGGGGGCGGGCCGCCCAGTACGCCAACCTCATGGTCACCATGCTTCTGGGCGGCATGTGGCACGGCGCGGGCTGGACCTTCCTGATCTGGGGGGGGATGCATGGCCTGGGGTTGGTGGTCACGCACGCCTGGACGGCTCTTCGAGGAGACGTCACGCCGTCCGCCCTCGGCCGGATTTGGCGCGTGGCCGGGACGTTCGCGTTCGTGAGCCTGGCCTGGGTTCCCTTCAGGGCCGACGGGGCCGCCGCCATGGCCGTCTTCTACAAGTCCATGTTCGGGCTGTCGCCGGTTTCGCCGGCGCTGCCCGGTTTCGGCCTGGAAGTTGCCGCGTTGCTTGCGGCGTGCGCGGCGGCGGCGTGGTTCATGCCCAACACGCAGGAGATCATGTCGCGCTTTCAGCCTTGCGTGGAGCAGTACCTGTCCGGAAGGCCCGCGGGACGGCTCCAGGCGGCCATGACCTGGCGGCCGGGCGCGGCCATGGCATTGCTCGCGGCGGCGGTCCTCGTCCTGATCGTGGTCAACCTGGGCAACAACACGGAATTCCTCTACTTCCAGTTCTAATAAAAGCCTATCCCCGTCCCTCGCCGCTCTGCACGGCCCACAGCCCGGCGTACACGCCGCCGAGCGCCAGCAGGCCGTCGTGGCGGCCGCGCTCCACGATGACCCCGTCCACCACCACGATGATCTCGTCCGCCAGCCGCACCGTGGACAGCCGGTGCGCAACGGCCAGGGTCATGCGGTTCTCGCGGAAGGCGTGCAGGTTGTGCTGGATGACGCCCTCGGTGCGGGTGTCCACGGCGGAGGTGGCCTCGTCCAGCACCAGGATGTCCGGGTTTCTGAGCACCGCGCGGGCCAGCGATATGCGCTGCTTCTGCCCGCCCGAGAGCTTCACGCCGCCCTCGCCGATGGCGGTGTCGAACCCCTGCGGCAGTTCCTTGATGAAGTCCAGCGCCCCGGCGATGCGCGCGGCCTCTTCCAGGGCCTCGCCGTCCGCGTCCGGCGAGCCCAGCCGGATGTTGTCGGCCACGCTGCCCGCGAACAGGAAGGCGTCCTGGGACACGTAGCCCATGTGGCGGCGCAGGCTCTCCAGGGTAAAGCCCGCGATGTCGCGCCCGTCGAGGAGGATCCGTCCGGACTGCGGGTCCAGGTGGCGCAGCATGAGCTTCACCAGCGTGGACTTGCCCGCGCCGGTCGGTCCCACCACGCCGAGCACCTTGCCGCGCGCGAGCTCAAAGCTCACGGCGTTGATCACGGGTTCGCGGTCCGGGTAGGCGAAGCGCACGTCCTTGAATTCCAGGGCGCGCGGCGAGCCGTCCAGGGGGATCGCGTCCGGCCTGTCCGCGATGGCGGGCGCAAGCGACAGCACCGCCCAGATGCGCGCGGCCGACGCCTCGGAGCGCTGGAACTGGTTGATGAGCATGCCGAACACGAAGAGAGGCAGGATCATGCGCATGGCGAGCAATATGAACGTGGCGTAGTCGCCGAGGCTCGGCCCGTTGCCGGAGAGCGTCAGCCACCCCCCGCCCGCTATGAGCAGCGCGAAGGCCGCGCCCGCCACGGCGTAGAGCACCGGGATGAAGCGCGCCCTGGCCAGGGCCGCGCCGATGGCCTCGTCGCGGTAGCGGGCGGACTGTTCGTCCACGCGGCGGGCCTGGTCCTCCTCGGCGGTGAAGGCCTGTATCACGCCCATGCCGCGCAGGTTGTTGCCGATGATGGCCGCCACCTGGCCCACGGCCTTGCGCGCCTCGCGATAGCGGGGTCGGATGCGCGTGGAGAAGGTGCGCACCGCCGCGAAGGCGAAGGGCATGGGGGCCATGAGCAGAAGCGCCAGGCGCCAGTCTATCCAGAAGAGCACGGCGAAGGTGCCCAGGAAGGTGATGACCAGCCGGATGGTGGACGTGGAGGCGTCGGCCAGGAAGTTCTCCAGGTTGTCCACGTCGGAGGAGACCACGTTCAGGAGGTCTCCGGACTGGCGCTCCTCGAAGAAGTGCATATCCTGCTTCTGCAGGTGGGCGTAGAGGGCGTTTCGAAGGTCGTGGCGCACGTGCTGGGCCATGGAGTCCAGGGCGTAGTCGGAGACGGACTGGAACGCGGCCAGGGCCACGAAGGAGGCAAGCACCGCCGCGCCGTAGACGACGAGGTCGTCCAGACCCGGGGCGAGGCCGGACCTGGCGGCCGTGATGGCGTCCACGGCCCTGCCCACGATGACCATGGGGATGAGGTCGCAGGCCCGCGCGCCAGCGTTGGTGACGAGTCCCAGGATGAAGCGCTTGCGGTACGGGGCCACGAACGGCAGAAGTTTGGGCAGTGCCCAGCTTGAGGCGATGCGCATCCGTTTGCTATAGCCAAAGCCCGTCAGGAGGGAAACAACCATGAATGATCGTTACGTATGCCTGCAATGCGGCTACACCTACGACCCGCGCCGGGGCGACGCCAAGGGCGGCGTGACGCCCGGCACGCCTGGCGACAAGCTCCCGCCCGAGTGGCGCTGCCCGTCCTGCGCGGCGGACCAGCGCAACTTCGCCAAGCGTGACGATTAGGCGAAGGAGTATCATGGAAGCGAAAAGGCCCGGCGAAATCCGGGCCTTTCGTTTTTGGGGCGTGCCGGACGGCCCGGACGCCGTCCGCGCACCGTTTCTTGTGGTGGCCGTGGTTCTCGAGCACTTCCGCCACCTCCCGCAGCTCCGCGTACAGCTTGAGGAACGCCCCGAACTCCCGGGCCAGGGTGGGCATGCACAGCTCCTTCACCACCTGGGTCAGCTCGCGGGTCAGCTGCTCCATCACCTCCATGGTGCGCTCGTACAGCGGATCGTGCTTCTTCAGCGCGGCCAGGGTGGACTGGTAGTCGCGCTGCTTGAGATAGCGCCCGATCCTCGCTTCCCGCTCCTTCAGGAACGGCTTGATGGAGTCGAACGCCTCGCGCATGTGCTTCCAGCGCAGGCACTGGTGCTGATCGGCGGGCGCGGGCCGCCATTCTTGACTTGCCCGGTTTTTTCATAAAAAGTCCTCGCTCCACAATTTCGCCATCGCGGAGTCCAATCGTGAAACCAGCTCCCTCGTCCGTCTCCTTCCCCAAGCTGGAGGAAGACGTCCTCGAATCCTGGAACCAGGAACGCACCTTCTGGAAGTCCCTGGAGAAGACCAAGAACGGCAAGCCCTACGTCTTCTACGACGGCCCCCCGTTCGCCACGGGCCTGCCCCACTACGGCCACATCCTCACCTCCTACGTGAAGGACACCGTGCCGCGCTATTTCACCATGCGCGGCCGTTTCGTGGACCGCACCTGGGGCTGGGACTGCCACGGCCTGCCCATCGAGTACGAGGTGGAGAAGAAGCTGGCCATCTCAGGCAAGGCCGAGATCCAGGAGTACGGCATCGGCAGGTTCAACGAGAAATGCCGCGACATCGTGCTTGGCTACGCGGGCGAGTGGGAGAAGGCCATCGGCCGCATCGGCCGCTGGGTGGACTTCTCGCGCCAGTACAAGACCATGGACCTCCCCTTCATGGAGAGCGTGCTGAACGTCTTCTCCGAGTTCTTCAAGAAGGGCCTGGTCTACGAGAGCCCGCGCGTGGTGGCCTACTGCAACCGCTGCATGACCCCGCTCTCCAACTTCGAGACCGGCCTGGACGACTCCTTCCGCGACCGCGACGACATGGCCATCACCGTGCGCTTCCGCGAGAAGGCCGACCCGACGCGCTCCTTCCTGGCCTGGACCACCACCCCCTGGACGCTGCCCTCCAACCTGGCCCTGGCAGTGGGCAGGGACATCGCCTACGCCCTGGTGGAGGCCGCGCCCGGCGACAACGTGTGGATCGCCAAGGAGCGCGTGGAGGCCTACAGGAAGTTCCTGCCCGAGGACGCGAAGGTCCTGGATGAAGCGAAGGGCTCCGAGCTTGTGGGCCGTGCCTACGAGCCGCTCTTCCCCTACGCCGTGAACGAAAGGAACCATGTGGTGCTGGAAGGCTCCTTCGTGGACACCTCCACGGGCACGGGCATCGTTCACATGGCCCCGGCGTTCGGCGAGGACGACTACAACCTCTGCACCTCCCAGGGCATCGAGCTCTTCGACCCGGTGGACCACCAGGGCAAGTTCACCGGGGCCGCGCCCGACTGGCAGGGCATGACCGTCTTCGAATCCAACAAGCACATCGCCCGCCGCCTGCGCGAGAGCGGCATCCTGTTCGCCCAGGAGAACTACCGCCACCGCTACCCCCACTGCTGGCGCTGCGACCAGCCGCTCATCTACCGGGCCATCTCCAGCTGGTACGTGAAGGTCGCCGAGAACCGCGACAAGCTGCTTTCCTGCAACGAGGCCATAAACTGGGTGCCCGGCCACATCGGCACCGGCCGCTTCAGGAACTGGATCGCGGACGCCCGCGACTGGTCGGTGTCGCGCAACCGCTTCTGGGGCACGCCCATCCCGGTGTGGAAGTGTTCGGCCTGCAACGCCATGGAGGTGCCCGGCTCCATCGCCGAGCTGGAAGCCAGAAGCGGAGCCAAGATCGAGGACCTGCATCGCCCCTTCTGCGACGAGCTGGAGTGGGCCTGCTCCTGCGATGGCTGCAAGGGCACCATGAAGCGCGTGCCCGAGGTGTTCGACTGCTGGTTCGAGTCCGGGGCCATGCCCTACGGCCAGGCGCACTACCCCTTCGAGAACAAGGAGTGGTTCGACGCCAACTACCCGGCCAGCTTCATCGTGGAGTACATCGCCCAGACGCGCGGCTGGTTCTACACGCTGCTCGTCGAAGGCGCTCTTTTGAAGAACCAGGCCCCGTTCACCAACTGCATCTGCCACGGCGTGGTGCTGGCCGAGGACGGCCGCAAGATGTCCAAGCGGCTCAAAAACTTCCCGGACCCCATGGAAGTGGTGAACAAGTACGGCTCGGACGCGCTGCGCATCTACCTGCTCTCCTCGCCGGTGGTGCGCGGGCTCGACCTGCGCTTCTCCGAGCGCGACGTGGAGGACGCGGTCCGGCGCTACCTCATCCCGTTCTGGAACGTGTTCCACTTCTTCACCTCCTACGCGGCCCTGGCCAAGGGCTACGAGCCCAGGACCGTCGAGACCGCGACGGAGCTGGCCGACCGCCACATCCTGGCCGAGCTGGAGGGGCTCAGAAAGGCCGTGGAATCCAACCTGGAGGCCTACGACCTGCCAAAGTGCTACCAGGCCATCCTCGAATTCATCGACACCCTGTCCGGCTGGTACGTGAGGCTCAACCGCCCGCGCTTCTGGACCGACACCGTGACCGACGACGCCCGGCAAGCCTTCGACACCCTCTACACCTGCCTGCTTGAGGCCTCGCGCATCTTCGCGCCCTTCATCCCCTTCGCCATGGACCACATCCACCGCCACCTGACCGGCGAATCGGTCCACCTGGCCGACTGGCCCGCCGCCGTGCCCGCCCGCGATGACGAGAAGCTCACGGGCGAAATCGACATCGTGCGCCGGGTTATCGAGTGCGGCCGCAGCGTGCGCGAGAAGGTGCGCATCAACCTGCGCCAGCCCCTCTCGGCCATCCTGGTGGCCGGGGTGGACAAGGAGCGCGTGGAACCCTACCGGGCGCTCATCGAGGAGCAGGTGAACGTCAAGGCCGTGGAGTACCCGGCCGATCCGGGCAGCTTCGCGGCCAAGGCCGTGCAGCTGGACGCCAAGAAGCTCGGCCCCCTGCTCAAGGGGGCGTTCGGCCCCACACTTGCCGCCGTGAAGGCCGGAAACTACGAGATCGGTCCGGACGGGGCCCTGACAGCCGCCGGGACCCGAGTGGAGCCGGGCGACTTCACCGTCGCCTGGGACGCGCTGAGCCAGGACGTGGGCGTGGCCGCCGACAAGGGCCTCGTGGTGGGCCTGGAGCTGGCCGTCACCCCGGAACTCAAGCGCGAAGGCGCGGCCCGCACCCTCAACCGCCTCATCCAGGACCAGCGCAAGAAGCTCTCCCTGGCCTACGACCAGCGCGTGAAGCTCGGCATCGAGGCGGACGGCGTATGGAAGGAGGCCCTGGAGGCCCACCTGGGCTGGCTTACCGAACAGACCCTGGCCGCGCAGGTGGAGTGGAAGGCCGCAGCGCCCCAGATCGAGGTGGATGACGAGAACGGCAGGCTCAGGGTGGAAGTGAGCGCGCGTTAGCACTCAAACGGCCATGATTCCAAGGGTCCGGGCGCGAAAAGCCCCGGACCCTTTTTCTTTCCCGGCGGCAGGAACCCGCATTTTTCGCCCATCCCCTTTACCCCGGGCCGGACCCGCAGTATAGGGATGACAACCCAAGGTTGAACCTCAACACGTCAGCAGAGCATGCCGGAGAACGCCGCCCAGGGCCCTCAAACCTGCCGGTCGCGCGCGACCAATGCCGTGACCGAGCAGGAACTCGCCGAACTCGCAGCCGCCATCCCGCGTGCATCGCGGGAGGCCGCGGACGCGTACGCATCGGCCGCGGAGGCATTGGCCGCGGCGGTCAGCGCCCGGATGCTGGCTTTGGGTGACATCGAGCAGCTGACCGGCCTCGGCAACCTGCGCATGATGATGGACACCCACCGCAGGCAGGCCCGCTTCCTCTCAGCCATCCTGGCGGATTTCGACCCCGCGCTTCTTGTGCGGACGGTGCTCTGGGCAATCCGGGCGCACAAGTCCCTGGGCTTCAGGGACCGGTACTGGGTGATGCAGCAGGAAGCCTGGCGTCCCGCGCTGACCGAAGGGCTGGACCCCCAGGCGTTCGATCAGGTAATCCCCCTCTTCGATTGGCTCAAGGAGCGCATGGACGACTTCATCCTCCTGAGCAACCGGAAACCGTCCGGAAACTGACCTGTCTTAATTTATTGAAAAGGAAGCAAAAATGAAAGGCGTCTGGGATGGCCTCGACAAGGACCGCGTCAGCCGGGCCGTGCTCACGGCGTTCACCTCCGACGAGTACCTGGAGTTGCTGGCCCGCCTGAACAACGCCGAAACAACCGCCGAGGTGGCCAAGGCCCGCGACGGCATCAAGGACGTGATGGCCCTGTGGCGGCAGGAATGTCCCGAGTACGCGTTCATGGTGGACTGCCTGTACCTGTTCTCCGAGAAGATGGACCTCTACCTGGCGGACGCGCGGGGATGACGGACGCCTCCGAAGCCGGTCCCGTCCGCTGTCCCTGGTGCGGCACGGATCCGCTCTACATTGACTACCACGACCGGGAATGGGGGACGCCCTTGCGCGACGACCAGGCGCTCTTCGAGCTTCTGGTCCTCGAAGGCTTCCAGGCCGGGCTCTCCTGGCTGACCATCCTGAAAAGGCGAGAGGGTTTCCGGCAGGCCTTCGGCGGCTTCGACGCCGAGGCCATGGCCGCATACGGCCCCAAGGATTTTGAGCGTCTCATGGCCGATCCCCGCATCATCCGCAACCGCCTGAAGGTGGAGGCGTCGCGGACCAACTCCAGGGCCTTCCTGGCCGTGCGCGACAAGCTAGGCAGCTTCTCGGATTACATCTGGGGGTTCGTGGACGGCCGTCCGGTTGTGAACGCCTGGGAGGCAATGGGGCATGTCCCCGCCTCGACGCCCCTGTCCGGCGCGGTCAGCCGCGACCTCAAGTCCAGGGGCTTCAAGTTCGTGGGCTCCACCATCGTGTACGCCTACCTCCAGTCGGCCGGGCTGGTGAACGACCACCTGACTTCCTGCTTCCGGCGCGCGGAACTGGCGGGGGCGCGGTGAAGGCGAGGCCCCTGGCCGTCTACGTCTCGCCGTGCCTTTCCCCCTGGCTGGACCGGCTGGACATGGACGTGGCCGTGCTCCGCCCGGAGCCCGGCATCTTCGACCTGCGGGCCTCCCTGGACGAGCAGGGGATCGAGCCGGACGTCATCATCCAGGACGAGATCCTGGCCCCGCGCGTTCTCCTCAAGGGGCTGGAGTCGTACGCCTGCCCCAAGATTTTCTGGTCCCTGGACCCGCACCTCAACCACTACTGGCAAGCCCCCTACCGCAACCTCTTCGATGTCGCGGCCTGCACCCAGAAGAACTGGCTCGGACGCGTCCGCGCGAGCATGCCCGGCAGGGTGGAGTGGCTCACCTGGAGCGCTCTGCCCATGCCCTGGAGGCCGCACGGGGGGAGGCGCGACGCGCTGGCCTTTGTCGGCCGCGTCACGGAGTTCAGGCCCATGCGGCAGCGGTTCGCGGCTTTTCTCTCGGACAACTTCCCCATGCGCCTGGAGACGGACATCCCCCCGCCCGATGTCCAGCCCGCCTACGCCATGGCGCGCCTGGCCCCCAACGAATCCATCGGCGGCGAGATAACCCAGCGCCTCTTCATAGCCGCCGGGGCAGGCTGCCTGGTGCTCGAACCGTCCCACCCCAACGGCCTGGAGGAACTCTTCGAGCCTGGGCGGGAGGTGGAGACCTACGCGGACGCCCTGGAGCTGGCGGAGCGCGTCGCCCATCACCTGAAACACCCCGGAGAAGCCGAGCGCAAGGGGCGCGCCGCCCTGAAGCGCCTGACGCGGGATCATCAGCCCGCCAACCGCATGGCCGCCATGGGCCGCCTCGCCAGGGACGCGTGGAGCGCCTCGGCGCGCGGCCCGGAGGCGGACCGGCTTTTCTGGCTGGCCGCCGGGCGCTGCCTGGAATCGAGCCTGCTGGCCGCCAGGCCGGAGGTGGTTGTCCGGGGCCTTGCCGCACACCGGGATGACCCGGAATGCCACGCGGGCCTGATCAGCCTTTTGACGGCGGGAGGGGAGGGGCGCAAGGCCCTGGAACTGGGAGCCAGGCGTCTGGCCTCGGGATTCGCCCCGGACCACGCCGGGTTCAACGCCTGCGTCTGCTCCCTGGCCCTGAGGCTTGGCGAATACGGCCTGGCCCTGACTCTCTACGAGGCCTTCGCCGAGGCGGCCGGAGAGCCTGCTCCTCGGGCCGGGACCCCTGCGGCCCTTTACGCCGCGCTCGGCGAGACCCTGGCCCGGCGCGGCGCCGTCTGGAGGCCGGGCTTCCCCTTCGACGGGGCCCGCCATCTCCCGGCCACGGCCGTGGAGATGTACAACATGTGCCTCTTCCTGGAGCCGGACAACCAGCCCGTGCTCAAGAGGGCCGAGGCCCTGCTGCGCGACTATCCGGGCACGGAGCTCACCCGCCTGGGCTACCTCTCCGAGCTGTCGCTTAGAAACCGCGACGACTTCCGCCTGGGCCTTGCGCTTGGCGTGCTGGACCTTCAGACCTTCCGCCCGGAGGAGGGCCTGGAGGAGATCCGCATGGCCCGCGACGCGGCCGCAGCCCAGGGGCGGCTGGCGTCCTTCGGGCGTCTGCTGACAGCACGCGATCCGCGCGGGCTCGTCCGCGCCGCGTTGTAGATCAGCACCCCTTCCATGGCCAAAGGCCTTCCGCGTTTTCATTGACTCCATTTCCGGCCATGTGAGCGCGGTTTGCCAGCCTGTTTGGCAGTCCTCACCGGCAGCGTCGCTTCGAAAACCGCGAACCCTCACGCATGCCAAACGCGCCTAGGCCTGAGCTCGTCGCGTGACTCGCCAGACTGTTCGATCGGGATGCCAGGTCCGGTCTTTGCTTGGGTCTGCCGCCGCGCGGCAGGGGCGCGGTCTTTCCCATGCCGGAGCGCACGGGGAGGGCATGGAACTTGCTTGGAAAATGAACCGGCCCCGGGCGTCAAAAACATGCCGTCCCCCAGCCGCGCCCAGCGCGACGGATGCCGGCAACCGGCCCGCGCCGGACAAGGAGACCACGCGATGCGCTATCCCCAGCATGCCACCATGTTGAGCAAGACCCTCTATCCCGCCATGTGCGCCAATGGCGTGGGGGAGATACCCACCTTCCCCCAGGAGATCATGCTCACCGTCACATTCAACTGCAACTACCGCTGCGGCATGTGCTTCCAAGGGCACTACGACAAGCGCGAGATGCCCTGGGAGATGGTGGAGAAGCTCAAAGACGCCCTCTACTTCACGGACAGCCTCCAGATTATCGGCGGCGAGCCCCTGCTCTACAGCCGCTTCAAGGACCTGGTGTCGCTCGCCAACGAGACATCCTGCAAGGTGCGCATCACCACCAACGGCTCGCTCCTCACCCCGGACATGAGCCAGTTCCTGCTGGAGAACGAGGTTTTCGACCTGCGCGTGAGCGTGGACGCGGGCACTTCCGCCACCTACAAGCGCATCCGGGGCGGCAATTTCATGCGCCTTCTGAACAACATCCAGGCCCTCTCGCGCCTCAAGCAGGCGAACGGCCTGCAATGGCCCCTCATCGAGTTCAACGTGGTGGCCCAGAAGTCCAACGTGGCGGAGCTGCCCAAGCTTATCGCCCTGGCGGACTCGCTTGGCGTGTACCAGGTCAACGTCCACTACATGACCTGCACCCGCGAGGACTGGCTGCACGAGTCGCTCTATTTCCACCAGGAATTCTCGGACGAGTGCCTGCTCAAGGCGGCCGCGGCGGCCGCGGCGGTGGGCATGCGCATCAACCTCCCCGTCCCCTTCAAGGGGCCCGTCGTGGAGCAGACCCGGGTGAACACCCGTTGCGACGAGCCCTGGCGCGTGTTCCTGGTGAACATGGACGGCACCTGCAACATCTGCTGCGGCGGCGCGGACGCCGTGGGCAACATCGCCGACGGGGACTTCATCGAGCTCTGGAACGGGCCGTTCCTCCAGAAGCTGCGCACCACCGTGAACACTCCGGACAAGCCCGATTTCTGCCGCAAGTGCTTCGGCCGGATGCAGAAGGTGGAGTCGCTCTACACCCACTTCTCAAGGCCCATCGCGGACAAGATCAAGGCAGGCTGGCAGCCTGAGCGCATGGCCTCCTGACGGGCCGGGGGTCAGTTCCAGTTGCCGATCAGGGGCTTCATGGGCGGCGGGTTGTGGATGTCGAAGGGCAGGTCGAGGGCCTTTCGCATCTCGGCCAGCATGGGGCAGTTGTTGGTGATGGGCACGGGCTTGAAGACGAGCTGCCCCTTGCCGCAGTCCGCTATCAGTTTGTGGGCGTAGAAAACCGGGCAGTATTTCGAGATGTCGCCGCCGTAGGAGACCGTGACGATGTCCCTGGCCTCCAAACCCTGCTGGTACTCGGGGGGCGGGAACTGGAAGCTGGTCACTGGCTGCCCTGTGGCGAAACGCTTGAGGTCCACGGGGTCGGGGATTTCCAGGTACAGGCAGTTGATGGCAAGACCCGAGATGAGCAGAAGCTCAATGAGGCTCGAAGGCGTGTACCAGCGCAGATGCCCGGTGTGCCACAGCCCGGGCCCGTACGGGAACCGGCCCGCGAGTATCTCGCGCTGGATGCCCCAGTAGCTCAGGTTGGGCGTGGCCAGGAGGATCTTGCCGCCGTCGGCCAGGAGCTCCCGGATCTTGGTCATGGTGAGCCAGGGGTCGTAGAGGTGCTCCGCCACGTCGTGGAGCACGATGTAGTTGAAGAAGCCCCGGTAGTCCTCGAACGGCTCGAACCCGCGCTCGATGTTGTCGTGCCAGACCTTTTCCAGCACCTGGGCCGCCAGGGCCGATTCGTTCCTGTCCGGCTCCACCCCGTAGAGTTCGGTGCACCCCTTGTCGCGCTTGAGCCTGAAGAGCAGGCCCCCGTTGCCGCAGCCGAAATCGAGGATGCGGCTCGCGCCTTGGGGTATCATGTTGTATATGTTGCGCCTGAAGGTCGAGTTGGCGATCACCTGGTCGATGCGGCCGTCCATGGTTGTGCTCCCGGTGGGTTGCGGGGCTGCCCGTATCCGGTTGGCGCGGGCGCGGGCAAGGCTTGGCAGGACGTCTTTCAGCCCGGCCCGCCGTCTGAAATTGCCACACGCCGGGCCCGGCCGCCAGAGGCATTTCCGGCGGTTGGCCTCCGTGGGTCGCGCGAAATCAATGGGCCTTTGTTCCGCGGGGACCGGGCCGGATTCACGGGCTTGGTCCGTGGACGCGTGTTCTTCCGGGGCTAGGGGCCAAAAGCCCGTTATAGTCTGGAATCACCCCCGCCGCGCGTCCTTGAGGTAGGCGAGCTTCATGGCCGGATCGGACGCCGCCTCGGCCCAGTGCAGGTGCAGGGGCCTCAGCACCTTGGCGCGAATCTCCCCGGCCAGCGACAGACGCTCGCCGTTTCCCCGCGCGAGCATCGTCTCCAGGAACCCGGCGCAGGTCCTGGCCCGGTGCGAGGCCCGGTGCGCCGCGTCCACCTTGGCCCTTCCAGAGCGGGCCATGCGGGCCGCCCAGGCCGGATCGGCCAGCAGGAGCCTGGCCTTGGCCGCGCAATCGGCCTCGTCGTCCGGCTCGTAGGTCAGAAGGTCGGTCCCGTCCCCGAAGAGTTCCAGCAGGCCGTTGCCCGTGCGCGGAGTCAGGAGCGGCTTCTCCATGGCCAGGGCCTCGAACACCCGGTAGTTGAGGTCGCCGCGCTCGGCCACGTTGAGAATCACACGCCCCTTGGGGAAAAGGCCCAGGAAATGCCCATGGCGCACCGAAAGCTCCGGCAGCAGCGCGGACAGCCTCTCCAGGAACGCCGCGCGTAGCGGCGTGGTCTCCGGGTCCACCGTGCCCGCGAAGAGCACCTCCCACTCCGGTTCGGCCGGCGTCCAGGGCATGTGCTCCGGGTCAGGCGCGTAGGCGGGGCTCCACAGCACGCGCTCCGGCCCGAGACGGCCCTCGGCGAAGAGGGGGACGTGGTCCTTGAGGGCGGCCATGCAGGCGTCGAAAGCCTGGGCGTAGAGGGGATGCCAGCCGTGTATGTGGCTGTCCACGCTGAAGAACACGGTCAGGCAGGGGAAGGATTCCAGGCCCAAGAACGGCGGAGGGTGGCTTCGGTCCCCCAGCACCAGCGCGTCCGGCGGTCCGCCGCAGATGGAGACCACGTCGTCCCAGGTGAACAGGCGCGGCTGGTGGTAGGAATGAACGCACACGCGCCAGCCGTGCCTGGACAGGCCGCCGCCGTAGTACTCGCGCCCGAACCAGGCGCAGAGCCTGCCACGGCCGTTCACGGCTACTCCCTGGCGGCCAGCCAGCCGCCCAGAGCCGACATGACCAGGGTCAGGAGCGTCATGGCCCCGGCCTCCTCAATGGGGAGTGGGCCGATCCTGATCCAGAGCGGCGGCTCGTGGAGCGCGCCGGACAGGGCCGACTGCAACACGCGCAGGACTCCGAGCCCGATCAGCGCCCCGGCCAGTCCGGTGAGTCCGGCGCTGACCGCCCAGGGCAGCCGCACGAACCACTCCCGCGCCCCCACCAGCCTCAATATCTCCACCTCCTCCCGCCTGCTTTCCAGGCTGAGCCTGGCGGCCAGGTAGGCCACGGCCGCGACGGCCAGGGACAGGGAGAGCGACAGGGGGACTAGGGCCTTCACCGAAAGCGAGCGCAGGGCCGTGGCCATGTCCAGCTGCATGGGGCTTATGCTCACCTTCTCCACTCCAGGCAGGGCCTTCAGGCGCTCGGCGAATTCGCGGTAGGGGCGCATGTCCGCGGTGGTCACGCGCACGGTGACGAGGGCCGTGGGCGGCAGGGCGGACGGCGCCATCCAGGAAAGATCGGTCCCATTGCCGAGGGTCGTCTTCAGGTTCTCCAGAGCTTCCTCGGGGGTGAAAGTGTCCAGGCGGTCCACCCCCTCCACCTGCCGGATGCGTTCCCACTGCTGACGAACCGAGGCCATGTCCGAGCCTGCCTTCCAGAAGGCCTGGAACTGGGCGTGGCCCTGCCTGGCCTGGAGGTGGCGGTCCATGTTGGAGAGAAGCAGCCCGAAGGCGCCCGCCATGAAGCACGTGAGGGCCAGGGCCAGCGCGGACAAGGCGTGCGGGCCGGGGGTGCGTCCGATCTGACTGAAGGCGCGGGCCAGCGCCCGTCCGAGGAGGGTCATTGATCCTCGTCCCCGGGCTCGCCGCCCTCATCCTGGTCCGCGCCCGCCTGGAGCAGTCCGTCCTCGAGGGACAGCACCCTGGCCTGGGGCATGGAGCGGATGATCTCTCGGTTGTGCGTGGCCATGAGGATGGTGACGCCGTGGGCGTGGAACTGCTTGAACACCTCCATGAGATGCACGGACATGTCCCAGTCCAGGTTGCCGGTGGGCTCGTCCGCCAGGATGACCTTGGGGCCTCCTGCCATGGCCCGGGCGATGGCCACGCGCTGCTGCTCGCCGCCGGAAAGGTGCAGGCATTCGAGGTCCGCCATGCGCGAGAGGTGCAGGGAGCCAAGCACTGAGTCCACCCGCCGGCGGATCTGGTCCTCGGGCAGGCCGCTCACTTCCAGGGGGAGCCTGACATTCTCGCGCACGCTGCGGTCGCGCATGATCTTGAAGTCCTGGAAGACCACGGCCACGTCCCGGCGAAGGAAAGGGAGCCTGCCGCGCCTGATGGAGGCCAGATCGTACCCGGCGATGCGCGCCTTGCCGCGTTGGAGGGGGACGTCGCCGTGCAGGATGCGCAGCAGGGTGGTCTTTCCCGCGCCGGAGCGCCCGGTCAGGAAGGCGAACTCGCCCTTGCGCACCCTGAAGCTCACCGAACGCAGGGTCTGATGGTCCCCGAAGGCGTGGGTGAGCTGGACGGCGGCGATCATTCCCGGGCGGCTCCTAGCCGCACTTGGTGAAACCGCAGGCCTTGCACGAGTAGCAGCCTTCCTCGAACACCAGGTCCTGCCCGCAGTCCGGGCAGGAGGGCGAGGTCAGCGACTGGAAGTCCTCCGCGCGGGCGCGGCCCTGCATGTAGCGGTGCTCGAGCACCCAGGACACGGCGTCCGGCAGCGAGAGCAGCAGGCCCTTCTTCTGGAAAACGGGGTTCTCGCCGCCGATGCCCTTGAGCTGGCCCACCACGTCGGCAACGTCAACGCCGGAGCGCAGCGCCAGGGACACCAGGCGTCCGATGGCCTCGGCCTTGGCCGTGATGGAGCGGCCCGACTTGCCGATGGTGGCGAACACCTCGAAGGGCTTGCCGTCCACCTCGTTCACGGTGAGGTAGAGGTCGCCGTAGCCGGTCTTCACCTTCTGCGTGAAGCCGTAGACCACGTCCGGGCGCTGGCGCACCACGGACTCGGCGCGCTCGTCGGCCTTCTCCTGCTTGGCCCCGTCGCCGGTGCAGAGCACCTGGGCGGACTTGCAGCCGTCGCGGTACACGGTGACGCCCTTGCAGCCCATCTCGTAGGCCATCCAGTAGATCTTCCAGATGTCGTCCTGCACCGCGGAGTTGGGCAGGTTGACGGTCTTGGAGACGGCGTTGTCGGTGTACTTCTGGAAGGCGGCCTGCATCTTGAGGTGCCAGACGGGCTCGATGTCCATGGCGGTCACGAACACGCGGCGGATTTCCTCGGGGATGTAGTCCATATGGGCGATGGAGCCCTTGGCGGCCACCTCCTCCATGAGCTTGGGGGAGTGGCATTGGGCGGCCTTCACGGCGGCCTCGAAGTAGGGGTTGGACTCCAACAGCTTGTCGCCGTCCATGACGTGCCGGGCGAAGGAAAGCGCGAAGAGCGGCTCGATGCCGGACGAGCACCCGGCCAGGATGGACAGGGTGCCGGTGGGGGCGATGGTGGTGGTGGTGGCGTTGCGGTAGGGCCCCTGCTTGCGCCCGGCGAAGACGGACACGCCGAAGTTGGGGAAGGGGCCGCGCTCGCCGGCCAGGATCTTGGAGGCGGCCTTGGATTCGGTCTGCACGAAGTCCATGACCTTTTCCGCTAGCCTCAGGGCCTCCTGGGAGTCGTAGGGCACGCCCAGCTGGTAGAGCAGGTCCGCGAAGCCCATGACGCCCAGGCCGATCTTGCGGTTGGCGCGCACCATCTCCGTGATGCGGTCCAGCGGGTAGACCGAGGCGTCGATGACGTTGTCAAGGAAGCGTACGGCCAGATGGATGACGCGCCTGAGTTCGTCCCAGTCCACCCCGTCGCGGTTGTCCGCGTACATGAGCGCCAGGTTGATGGAGCCCAGGTTGCAGGCCTCGTACGGCAGCAGGGGCTGCTCGCCGCATGGGTTGGTGGACTCGATTTCGCCCAGGGACGGGGTGGGGTTGTCGCGGTTGATGCGGTCCAGGAAGATGATGCCCGGGTCGCCGGACTCCCAGGCCTTCTGCACCAGGATGGAGAACACTTCGCGGGCCTTGAGCTGGCCCTTGATCTCCTTGGTGTGGGGGGCTGTCAGGTCGTAGGTCTCGTCGTTTTCCACGGCCTGCATGAAGGCCTCGGTGAGGGCCACGGAGATGTTGAAGTTGTTGAGGTCGCCCTCGCGCTCCTTGCAGCGGATGAACTCCATGATGTCGGGATGGTCCACGCGAAGGATGCCCATGTTGGCTCCGCGCCGGGTTCCGCCCTGCTTCACCTGCTCGGTGGCGGTGTTGAAGATGCGCATGAAGGACACGGGCCCCGAGGCCACGCCGCCGGTGGAGCCCACGCGGGCGTTGGTGGGGCGAAGTCTGGAGAAGGAGAATCCCGTTCCGCCGCCGGACTTGTGGATGAGCGCCGCGTGCTTCACGGCGTCGAAGATCTCGTCCATGGAGTCGCCCACTGGGATGACGAAGCAGGCGGCCAGCTGGCCCAGGTCGGTCCCGGCGTTCATGAGGGTGGGCGAGTTGGGCAGAAACTTGAAGGAGGTCATGAGGTCGAAGAAGGCCCGGGCGAGATCCTTCACCTTCCAGCTCGACTTCTCGTAGCCCGCCTCCTTGGAGGCGATGGACGAGGCCACGCGCCAGAACAGTGCCTGCTCGTCCTCGATGGGCTTTCCATCGGGTCCTTTGCGCAGGTAGCGCTTGGAGAGGACGAGTCTGGCGTTCTGGTTGAGGGCGGGCACGGGCAGGTCGGCAGGGACTTTGGGAACGGACATGAACTCTCCTTCGATGAGGGAAGCGGGAAAACTCTCTTCCTGGAATTGGGCCGCAAGGCCGCAGGCAAGAGCCTTAATCCAATCGTTTCCAAAAATCCACCGGCAGGAGCAAGGGCGTATGAAAGCGCGGCAATCGCAAGGATTGCCGCGCTCAGCCGGTCGCGGAAAGCCTCGCGGCGGAGGGAGCGTCTACCCTTCCACGTCCACGTGGACAGGCGGCAGCCCCATGCCGGGGTGCATGCGCTCGCCGGTCCAGGCGGTCTCGTAGCCGCCGAGTTCCTCGATCTTGCGCTTGAAGGCGTCGCGCTCGAGCACTTCAATGAGCGCCTGGACGCGCGCCTCTCCGAGGCAGGCTTCGGGCAGGACCAGGTCGTAGCGCTCGCGGGCCAGGGGCACGAAGTCGAGCTTGAGGGCCTTGGCCGCCGCGTACACGCCCAGGCCGCAGTCGGCCGCGCCGTTCTGCACGTTGGCCGCCACGCCCATGTGGGTCATCTCCTCCTGGGCGTATCCCCTGACCTTCGCGGGATCGATGCCCGCGAGCTTCAGGTGGTAGTCCAGTAGAATACGCGTGCCCGCCCCGCGCTGGCGGTTGACGAAGCGCACGTCTTCGCGCGCCAGGTCGTTCACGTCCTTTATGCCAAGGGGATTGCCCGGCGCGACGATCAGCCCCTGGTGCCGCACGGCCAGGTTGATCACGGCCACGGGCGTTCCGGGCAGGTGCTTTTCGATGAAGGAGAAATTGAAGTCGCCGGTGGCGGTGTCCAGCAGGTGCGCTCCGGCGATGAGCGCGGAGCCCTGGGCGATTGCGGCCAGGCCTCCCAGGCTGCCCACGTGGCTGGAGGCAAGCCGGAGCGGCGCGTCCAGGCGCATGAGTTCGTCGGCCAGGAGGTCCAGGCAGATGTCGTGGCTGCCCACCACCACCAGCGTGCGCTCCAGCTCCTCGGGCGAGACCAGAAGCTCGGCCCGCACCTCCTCGCCCTTGGCCACGCCTTCCTTGTCGGGGGCGATCCTGGCCACGGCCTGGGCGCGGGTGAGCGAGGTGATGAGCCCGGCCCCGCGCGACAGCGGCAGGGCCGAATAGCCGTTGCCCACGCGTCCCACGGCAAGGCGCAAGAATTCCGTTAGGCCGGGCCGGGAGGGGACTTCCCGCGCGAGCCTCACCGCCGTCTCCTGGCGGCGGGCGGTCTCGGTGCGCGAAAGCCAGGCGGCCAGGGGGGCCAGGAGCTCCTCGAAGCAGACCACGCTGGAGACGGGGTAGCCCGGCGCGCCCACGACGAGCTTGCCCTGGGCGACCCCCAGGAGCGACGGTTTGCCAGGCATGGCCTGGATGCCGTGCACCAGCACCTCCCCGAAACGTTCGATGACCGCGCGGGTGAAATCCCGGCTTCCCGCCGAGGATCCGGCCACGATGGTCACGATGTGGGCCGGGGAGTTGAGCGCCTCCTCCACGGCCCGGGACAGGGCTTCCATGCTGTCCGGCACGGGCGGGCGCCTGCGGGCGTCCAGGCCCCAGCCCTGGGCCAGGGCCGCGAGCATCACGGAGTTGGATTCAACCACCTGCCCCGGCCCCGGCTCGGGATGGGTGGTGTAGTCGAGCACCTCGTCGCCGGTGGGGATGATGGCCATTCGCACGCGCTCGTACACGTCCACCTCCCAGACGCCGCAGGAGAGCAACGCGCCCAGGTCGTAGGCGGTGAGCTTGCGGCGGCGCGGCAGGATGAGCTCCGTGGCCACGATGTCCTCTCCGATGCGGCGCACGTGGGTCCAGGGCGCCACGGGGGTTTCCAGGGTGGCGTTGCCCGCGTCGTCGAAGACCACGTGCTCGATCATGGCCACGGCGTCGAAGCCCGGAGGCAGGGGCTGGCCGGTGTTGACCATGGCGAAGCCGCCGCCGGGCGTGAGCGTCACCGGGCTGCCTTCGCGGGCGGCGAAGGTGGACTCCCCCTTCACCGCGATGCCGTCCATTGCCGCGCAGTGGTAGGTGGGGCTGGATAGCCGGGCCATGACGGGGCGGGCCGTGACGCGGCCGAGGGAATCCTCGGTGGGGACCTTCTCGAGCTTCACCAGCGCCTTGCGGTCCAGGGCGGCCTTGGTCAGGGCCAGTGCCTCGGGTATGGGGACCGTGCGGAGATAGATGTTGCGCTTGACGTTCATAGGAGCATCACCTGCACTTTTGTACCGGCTTCCAGGCCTTCGAGCCCGGCAGGGACTGCCACGAGCCCTTCCGCCCGCACCAGTGTTTTGAGGAGCCCGGACTTCCCGAGAACTGGCCGGGCTTCGGGGAGTGGGCCTCCGTTCATGCCCAGGCTGACGCGGATGAAATCCTCCCGTCCCTGCCTCGAGGCGACGTTGCGCGAAAGTTTCGCCTCCAGCGACGGGCGCGAGCGGGTGAAGGCGATGGCGTCGCCCGCCAGGTGCGCGAGGAACGGGCAGCCGAAAACGAACATGACCACCTGGGCCGAGGCCACCTGTCCCGGCAGGCCCCAGACGGCCTTGCCGCCCGACCGGGCCAGGATGGTGGGCTTTCCGGGACTCACGGCCAAGCCGTGCGCCAGGACCTCGGTGTCCGGCAGCCTGCCCAGGGCCTCGATGGTCAGGTCGCGCACGCCCACCGAGCTGCCGCCGGAGAGGAAAACGGCGTCGGCCTCAGCCAGCGCGTCACGCAGCGCGGCCGCTATGGCGTCCGCGTCGTCCTTGACGATCCCTTTGTACACGGGCCTCGCGCCGGCCTGGGCGCACATGGCGGCAAGGGCAGGGGCGTTGGCGTCGCGTATCTGGCCGGGGCGGACAGCCGACGCCACCGGCACGAGTTCGTCGCCGGTGGAGAGGATGGCAGCCGCGGGCCGTCTGCCCACCCTCGCCCCGGTGACGCCGAGCGCGGCCAGGAGCCCGGCCTCGGCGGGGCGGACCAGCGTCCCGGGAGGCAGCAAGGGCATGCCCGCGCGGGCGTCCTCTCCCGCCAGCATGATGTTCTCGCCCGGGGCCGCGGATTTGCGGATCTCGATGGTCCCGGCCCCCAGGTCCTGGGTGTGCTCCACCATGACCACGGCGTCCGCGCCCGGCGGCAGGCTGGAGCCCGTCACCACGCGCACGCACTGGCCCGGCGCCAGTGGATCGGAGCTGACGGCCGTGATGTCCAGGTCGCCCGCCAGGTCGAGGTAGGAGGGATTGGTCTCGGTGGCCCCGAAGCAGTCGGCGGCGCGCACCGCGAAGCCGTCCATGCCGGAGCGCGAAAGCAGGGGCAGGTCCTCCGGCGAGATGACGCCGTCCGCCAGGAAGCGCCCGGCGGCTTCGTCCAGACTGACGGTTTCGGCCTCCAGGGGGGGGAACGTGGCCAGCATGTCCCTGAAAGCCTGGGACGAGATCAGTTCAAGATAGGCTTTTTCCATTTCTCAGCCGCCGATGGCGGTCATGGGCTTCAGGCAGACGCCCCCCCTGCCGCGCGCGGCGAGAAGCTTGTGGCCCATGGGTTTGCGGGCCAGGGCGCGGCGCAGCACGTCCAGGATGAGGGAGTCGTCCGCCTTGGGGTTTCTAAGAAGCGGGCGCAGCCTGTACTCCACGTCGGAGTAGAGGCAGGGCCTGAGCTTGCCGTCGCAGGTGAGGCGCAGGCGGTTGCAGCTCAGGCAGTAGTGCCCGGAAAGCCCGGAGATGACCCCCAGGCGTCCCTTCCCGTCCGCGATGGTCCACATGCGGGCCGGGCCGTGGCCCTCGTCGCCGCAGACCACGGGGGAGAGATCCGCCAGGCGTCCGGCCCGCTCCAGGATGTCCGAGGCGGGCCAGTAGAGGGATTCGTCCCATTTTGTGTCGCCGCCGATGGGCATGAACTCGATGAAGCGCATGTCCAGCGGAAGCGAGCGTGCCAGCTCCACGAAGGCGGGGAGCTCGTGGTCGTTGACGCCCCTCAGGGCCACCGCGTTCACCTTCACCCGGATGCCCGCCTCAAGGCATTCGTCGATGGAGGACCGGGCCTGCCTGAAGAGGTCCGCGCCGGTTATTCGCCTGAACGCGGCGGGGTCGAGGGAGTCCAGGGAAATGTTGACGGCCTTGAGCCCGAGACCGGCCAGTCGCTTCGCCTGTCCGGCCAGGAGCGTGCCGTTGGTGGTCAGGCGCACGTCCATGCCGGGCGCGGCTTCCATCACACGGCGGAGGAAATCGTCAAATCCGCGCCTGGCCAGAGGCTCTCCTCCGGTCAGGCGTATCTTGTTGAGGCCAAGCGGAGCGGCCAGCTTGATGATCCGCAGGTACTCCTCGTAGGAGAGGATGCCGGAGTGCGGGATGGCCCGGAAGTCCTTCACGGGGCGGCAATAGATGCAACGCAGGTTGCACCTGTCCGTGACGCTCACGCGCAGGTAGTTGACCACGCGTCCGAAGGAGTCCGAGAGGGGACCGCTTTTCGCTTGGTTTTCAGGCCGCATTAGGAAATGTTAGGTCAAAAGTCCCATAATGGGAAGAGGAGTCACCCTCCATCGACTATTGGCATAAGCTCGAGCTTCGCCCCGTCGTGAAGGGGGGTGTCCGGCCAGGCCGGGCCGCCGTCGAGCAGGGCCACCACCGGAGGGGAGCCGGAGAGGCCGAGCTGGGCGAAGGCGTCCCGCAGCCGCGCGCCCTCCTCAAGCTCGACCACGCGGGAGCCGGGTTGCGCGCCCGTCAGGCGCGCGTGCAGGCGGACTTCGATCCTCACCGGGTCACTTCACCTCGTAGCCGATGGCTTTCATGCATTCGTCCAGGGCCTTGTCCCGGACGGCTTCGTGGTCCTTGCTTTTGGGCGCGAGCGCGGCGGCCATGGCGGCCTGTCCCCGGCAGTCGTCGTAATCCGCCCTGGCCTGGGCCTGGGTCTTGCCCTTGTGGTTGACCGCGGCCTGGCCCGAACAGCCCGCCAGGGCGGCCATGACCAGCAGCGCGAAGAAAATCCTCATGCATCCCTCCATCTTGACAGCTGAAAGGCACCATGTCTAAAGAATTTCCCATGCGCAAGTCCCCCGCCCGTCAGTTTTCCGGTTATTATTATTCCTACGTCAGCCGCCCTCGCGGGGCGTGGCCGGGCGCTGGATCGTAGGAAACACAACCAGGCGCTCTCACCACGGGGCCGCGAACAAGCGTTCGCGGCCCCGTTTTCATGCCGCGGGCGCCCACGCCCCCACGGGAGCAAGGAGGCAACCCATGCATATCGGCAAGACCATCCGCCTTGAGCGCATCGTCAACCGCGACACGGGCCGCACCGTCATCGTGCCCCTGGACCACGGCGTCACCGTGGGGCCCATCCAGGGCATCATCGACATGCGCGACACCGTCACCCGCATCGTGGAGGGCGGGGCCAGCGCCGTGCTCATGCACAAAGGCGTCGTGCCTTGCGGCCACAGGGCTCGCGGCCGCGACATCGGGCTTATTGTGCACCTGTCGGCTTCCACCAACCTCTCTCCCTTCCCCGGGGCCAAGACCCTCGTGTGCGAGGTTGAGGAGGCCATCCAGCTCGGCGCGGACGCGGTGAGCCTGCACCTGAACCTGGGCGACGAGTCGGAGCGAGACATGCTGGCCGACGCCGGGCGCATCACCCGCGAGGCCTCGCGCTGGGGCATCCCGGTGCTGGCCATGGTCTACGGTCGCGGCCCCAAGATCGCCAACGAGTTCGATCCGGCGGTGGTGGCCCACTGCGCCCGCGTGGGCATGGAGCTCGGGGCGGACATCGTGAAGGTCCCTTACACCGGCGATCCGGAGAGCTTCGCGGGCGTGGTGGCCGGCGCGCGCGTCCCCGTGGTCATCGCGGGCGGCCCCAAGACCCCCACGACCAGGGATTTCATGCGCATGGTGTTCGACTCCGTGCAGGCGGGAGGCTCAGGTCTGTCGGTGGGCCGAAACATCTTCCAGCACAAGGACCCGACCCGCCTCCTGCAGGCGCTGGGCAAGATCGTCCACGACGGCTGGGGCGTGGACGAGGCCATGGAGGGGCTGGGGGAGTAGGCGGCGGAGAATTCAGCCGGGGACCCGGGCGGTTCGCGCGTATTTGGCGAAGTGCCGGTCAAACGCAGGCGGGGGCTTTCGCCCCCGCTTTTTCGTGCCGCTTGCCGCGTCTACTGATTGATCTTGATCTTGTCGCCGGGCTTCAAGTGAGAGGATCGGTCCAGGTTGTTCCATGAGAGCAGGGCGATGGGGTCCACCTTGAACTTGCGCGCGATGCTCCAGACCGTGTCGCCGTTGGTGACGCTGTAGTGGATCGGCGCGCTGGGCTTGGTCTTGTCCTTGGTCTGCGCGGTCTGCGTCGGTTCTGGCTTCGCCTTGGCCTGCTCGATTGCGTCCTTGGAGGAGGTCCTGGACGCCACCTGGGCCAGTTTCTGGGCCTCGGCCTGATTTTTTGCCGGAGCTTCCTTGGGGGGCTTGGCCACGGCCACCTCGGCGGGAGTGGGCGCGGGCGCGGAGCCGCCGGGGATCTTGAGCTTCATGCCGGCCCTGAGGTCGCGGGGCGACTTGAGCCCGTTGGCCTTCATGATGTCGTCCACGTCCACCTTGGTGGCGGCGGAGATGGCCGAGAGGGTGAGCCCCTTCTTGACCTCCACCGTCTGGGCCGAGGCGTACTGGACCTTTGGCTGCTCCGGGGGGCAGGCCAGGACGGGCTTGCCGGGGATGGAAAGGGACGTCCCGGCCACGAGATATTTTGCGGATTTGATGTTGTTGGCCTTCAAAATGTCTGACTGCGACACGCCGTACCGCTTGGAGATGGCGGCCAGGCTCTCGCCGCGCTTGACCTTGTGGGACTGGGCCTTGGCCAGGACCACCGGGGAGCGGGACGAGGGTTTGTCGTCCAGATCGGCCAGGGCAGTGTCCTGGGCGGAGCTGTCCAGGGGGACGTAGACGGTCTGCCCTGGGCCGACGGCCTCGCCCACGGAGGGGTTCATCTGCCTGAGCGCTGCGATGGGCACACCGGAACGCCTGGAGATGTTCCACCAGGAGTCGCCAGCGGCGGCGGTGTAGGCCTTGATGCCCCTGTTGGCCACGCCGGAGGGGTTCTCCAGGTAGGCAAGGGCCAGCTGTTTCTTGGTGACGGGGACGTAGACTGCGCTCTGGCGGTCCGGGGGGCTCACCTGCCGGCGGAAGCCGGAGTTGTACTTGTGGAATTCCTCCCAGCTCATGCCGCAGGCTTCGGCCATGGAGGCGAGGTCCGTGCCGCCTCCGACCTGCACCTCCTCGAGCACCTGCCCGGCGCCCCAGTTGACGGGCTTGAAGCCCAGGGCTTCCAGGTTCTTGAATATCTTGAGGACGGCCAGGAACTTGGGAACGTAATGGCGGGTTTCCTGCTTGAGCAGGTTGGGATTCTTGGCGATGTCGAAGAAGTCGTTGTGCCCGGACTGGTTGATGACCCGGCTCATCTTGCCCTCGCCGCAGTTGTAGGCGGCCAGGGCCAGGTTCCAGTCGTTGAACATGGCGTGCAACTCGCCCAGGTACTTGGCGGCGGCCACCGTGGAGAGATAGGGGTTGCGGCGCTCGTCCTCCCACCAGTCGATGTTCAGGCCGAAGCGGCGGCCAGTGGCGGGCATGAACTGCCACATGCCGCCCGCGCCCGCCGGGGAGTAGGCCATGGTGTTGTAGCCGGACTCGATGAAGGGCAGGGCGATGATGTCCGGCGGGAGCTTGTGCGTGGCGAGCACGGCGCGTATGTAGGGCAGGTGCGGAGCGGCGCGCTCCAGCCAGCGTTCCATGGTCTCGCGGCGCTCTTGGGTGAAGTAGGTGAGGAACTGCTGGACTTCCTCCGTCTCCCGGACGTCCAGGTTGAAGGGGATGTCCGTCTTGGAGGCCAGCGCCTCCTTCTCCTGCTTGGTGAGGGGCCTGGGACGCTTGATCTTGAGGAAATCGGGGTTGACCAGTTCCGGCTCAAGGTTGGGTTTCATGTCCTGGCTTTCGGCCTGGTATTTCTTGGCGCACGCGGACGCGAACACAAGGCAAATAATAAGTGACCAGCGCAGTAGGGGATGGGTCATGCTACCTCCGGACTCGGCGAACCGCAAAATGAGGAGGGTGGGGAGGGCGGTCGTGTTCCGGCTTGAAATTATTGTGTTTATTTAAACAGTGTTGCGTGTTTAACCGAATCCTGCAAAAAAGGCAACTGCTCTTTTCCGTGATAATTCAGTAATGATTCTGTTGCTGGTCATGAAAATGCAATTTGCTTTCGCAATAAACAGCAGTGAAAAAGCCGTTCGGCGGTGAGTGAGACAATGGAAAACGTGGTCATGGGCCGTAAGCCCGTTCTCGAACTGGTGATGCGCGAACCGGAGACGGTGGAGCATGTTGTGCTCCGGCAGGGGCTCAAGGGACAGGACATCAAGGAGATCGTGGACGCATGCAAATCATTTGGCGTGCGATTCCGGTTCCTGCCAGAGGACGCTTTGAACCGTGCCGCTCCGGGTTGCCGCCAGGGTGTTGCCGCGTTCACGGCGGCGCGGGCCTTTGTTGAACTGGAAACGCTTCTTGAAACGGCAAGGAACGCTCCCCTTCCCGTTGTGCTCGCACTCGACCAGGTGCAGGACCCCGGCAACGTGGGAAGCCTGGCAAGAACGCTTTTCGCGTTGGGCGGCGGGGGCATGATCGTGCCCAAGCATCACGGCGCGCGCCTGGGCGGCGCGGCTTCCAAGGCATCGGCCGGAGCGCTGGAGCGGTTGCCGGTCAGGCAGTGCGTGAACCTCTCGCGCGATCTGGAGAAGTGC
The DNA here is from genome assembly GCA_049322415.1 of Thermodesulfobacteriota bacterium. Classification (GTDB taxonomy): domain Bacteria; phylum Desulfobacterota; class Desulfovibrionia; order Desulfovibrionales; family Desulfovibrionaceae; genus Fundidesulfovibrio. Next base: position 32,198 of record JBMORI010000047.1, read on the forward strand.
GCCGAAGCCGGATTCTTCGTCTACAAGGCCGAGGCCGGTCCTGAGGGCGTGAACGCCTTCACCGCCAGCTTCGGCTTCCCGTTGGTGCTGGTGCTGGGCGGCGAGGAGAAGGGCGTGCGGCCGGGGGTGGCCAAGCGGTGCGACGGCAGCGTTTTCATCCCCATGCCGGGCGGGTTCGAGTCGCTCAACGTGGCCCAGGCCGGGGCCATCGTGCTGGGGCAGATGGCGCGGCAGGTGTTCGCTGGCAAGATCTGACGGTTGGGAGTTAGGCCTGAGAGGCGCCGGAACGGCGAGGGGTTTGGTCCGTGCGTGGGCGTCGCCGCGACGCCCGGAGCCCGGCGAACCGAAACATTACTCGCCGCAAAGCCTCCTGCGGGTTTCGGCACGCCAAGCTCCGGACATCACGGCGCACGCCCACGCACGGACCCTGGCCGCCGGCCGTGAAGCGAGGGGAGGCAGATCAAAGGGATGACTCAAGCATCCCGGGGGGAACCGCCCAGCGCCCTGTCCAGGGCGGCGGGCACTGGAAGCTGTCGCCCAGAATCGTGAGCATCCAGGCGTGCAGGAGCATGGGCGGCCTGCCGCCGCCGTACTTGGCGTCTCCCACGATGGGGTGCCCGCGCGAGGAGAGCTGGGCGCGTATCTGGTGCGTGCGTCCCGTGAACAATCGAACGGCGATCAGGGCGTGGCCGTTTTCGATCAGCAGGGGGGTGGCGCTCAGCCGGGCCAGCCTGCCCTCGCCGCCCGCCTTCATTCTCTCCCGGCCTTCAGGGCCGGATTTTTCCAGCCTGTCCGTCATTTCCACTGCCTCTCCCGGCGCGGAGAGCTTCCATTCCCCACGCACCCAGCACAGGTACTCCTTGACGGCCTCTCCGCTCCGGATGGCCTCGTGAGCGGCGGTGAGGGCGCGGTGCGTCCTGGCCGCCAGCAGAACTCCCGAGGTGTCGCGGTCCAGCCGGTGGACCAGCGTGGGCACGAAGGCCTCGCCGCGAAAGGCCTGGCCGATCCGGGTCTGGACGGAATCGGTCCAGCCGCTGCCGGGGTGCACGGGCAGCCCGGCGGGTTTGGCGATCACGAGCCAGCGGTCCGTTCCGGCGATGACGCCGAGTCCTGGCGGATGGACGAGTGATTCCCCGGTGGCCGCGTCACGGATGCTGGCCAACGCGACGGTGGCCGGAAGGCTGGCTGCCGCGGGACCCGGTGCTGTCTTCGCGTCGTGCAGGGATTCGGGTGTTTCTCCAGCGGCGGGACGGGACGGAGCGTCCGCCTGCCCGCGTCCGGGCGCCAGCTCCGCGAAAGGGGGCAGGCGCACGGCCTGGCCGGCCTCCACGCGGTCGAAGGGCTTGGCACGCTTGCCGTCCAGGCGCACCTGCCCGGTGCGTATCCAGCGCATGAACACCGAGCCCGGCATGTCCGGCCCGAGCGCCCGCCCCAGATACTGGATCAGCTTCTGGCCCGCCTCGGCCTGCGTGACGACGAGGGTCTTGGGGCCGCTCACGGGGCTCTCCGCATGACTTCCAGGACGTGCTCGAAGGACGTGGGCGGGATGCGCGCAAGCCCCTGGAAGGGGTGGTCGAGGGAGTAGAGCACCATGATGACCATGGCCAGCATGGAGAGCACCACGAAGTCGTACGCGGCCTGGGCTCCGCGCTGCGGCAGGCTCGTGTGGAAGAACTGCACGAAGCACAGGACGAACCCCAGCCCGATGACCACCCAGATGAGAGGAAACAGATGGCCCCGGGCGAAAAGCGTCCGGGCGATCCGCCCCCGCTGCGCCTCTGACAGCTCGCGGACCATCTCCTGATAGATGGCCGCCTCCTTGTAGTCCTTGGGGGCCATGGCGCGCATGCCTTCCCACAGGAGCCGGGAGAGGGACTCGGTGGCTTCCGAGGGCCGCTTCTCGGCCAGGATGGGCCATTCGTCCTTGACGATGCTTTGTGTGTAGAGCTCCAGGGTCTGCCGGAACTGGCCGGAGCCGTAAAGCTCGGCCGAAGCGCGGTGCAGGAAGAGCAGCCGCTCGGCTTCCTGGTGCACGGCCGTCTTGGACTGGTTGTACCCGGAGAGCAGCGTGACCACCGCCAATGTGAGGAAGAAGGTGTAGAGCGAGTTGAACAGGCCGTACTTGTTTGCCAGCAGGCGCTGCTGCTCTCCGTCCAGGCCGTGGCTGGCAACTCGGCGCAGGAAGAGGAGCACCAGGGCCATGACCGCCGCCAGCGTGACGCCCAGGGCCAGGCCCGCGTCAAGGTATGAGCCGAACTGATTCATGAATCCTCTTTTGGCGTGTCCCGCCCGGGCTGGCCGCAAAGGGATGCGGGCGGAGCCCGGCACGCGGCCTTTCCGGGTGAGCTTCAAACGTGAACGGCACGGGCCTGGCCGGTCAAGGGGCCGCGCGTGTCAGGGCGCGCGGCGTTGTCCGCCGGAGGCTTCCGAATACCCATCCCGTCTTCCACGCGCAACACCGCCGGGGGCGGGACGCAAAAAAGGCGGAGAAGCCGGAGCCTCCCCGCCGGAATCATCTTGCCGCCATCCGTTACTGGGCGGGCTTGCCGGTCAGGTCCTGCTGGGGCGCCGGGGGCTTGGAGCCGGGCATGCCCAGGTCCATGTACTGGGTCTTGGAGCCGGGGTCGCGCACCAGGTTGGGGCTCTGGCCGTCCGGGCCGGTGTTGGCCAACTCGTCCACCTGGGCGCCGCGCCCCATGACGCGCAGGATGTTCTCGCCCTTGTAGACCAGCAGATTGCCCAGCACATCCTTGACCTTGCGGGCGTCCATCTCCAGGAACATGAAGGCGTTGCCGGACTCGTCCCAGCCCCAGCCCCGGTTGGGCGCGTTGATGCCGGGGTTGGGGATGTAGGCCCCGAAGACGGCGGCGCAGACCTTGGCGCGGTTGGAGTCCTTGGTCAGGATGAAGTTCTCGGCCTGGGACTGGGAGAGGATCTTCTCGCCCACCAGCATGGCGGCCATCTGGTCGTAGGCGTTGAGCTGGGCGGCCCGAAGGGCGCGCAGGGGCGGGCGCGAAGCCTCGGTCATGGTGCCGAAGCCGAAGCCTTCCACGCGCACGTCCTTGAAGCTGATGCGCTCGCCCAGGACGTTGACCACGTCCTTGAGGTCGATGTGGCCGAAGCACAGGGCCACGTCCTTCTGGCGGTCGTAGATCATCTTGTCGATCTTGATGCCCTTGATGACCGCGGCGGACTTGGTCTTCACGTCGTACTTGGCGTCCTCGGTGAGGCCCATTTCGGTCTCGCTCTTGACCTTGTAGCCGATGACGGCCTCCACGAGATTGCGTTTGAGGTCGGCCTCGGCCATCTTCTCGCTCATGAGCTGCTTGTTGCCCTGGGCCATGGCGGCGGGCGCCACGAAGGCGGCCAGCAGCAGGACCAGGATGAAGTGAACGGTGCGGCGCATGGTGATGCTCCTTTGCTTATTTGAATCCGAAAAATTCCTTGGTTCGTTGCCAGAAACCTTTCTCCGCGACGGGCTCGGGCGCCGGCAGGACCGCATCCGGGGCAGCTGCGGGCTGAGCGGAAGCGGCCAAGGGCGGGGCCTTCACCACGGGGACGTCCAGCTTTGCAAGCTCCAGTCCGGGGACGGAGCGCGGGGCGAAGGCTTCATCCAGGAGCCCGGCCTCGGCCCGGCCGGCCGTTAAAAGCACGGCCGCGCAGAGCATGGCTGCCAGGGACAGGGTTGTTTCACGATATTTCGTCATGCTTGGCCTCCTGAACAGTCATCACCCACATTGAGCAACAAGCGGGCCAACCCTGCTCACTGCGCGGGCTTGCCGATGACTTCCTGGCCCTGGGTCTTGCCCGGCTGGGCGATGGGCACGTCCAGGTTCTGGTACTGCGTCTTGGGCGCGCCGGGGCGGACCATGCTCGGGCCGCCGTCGGGGCCTTGCGGTGAAAGTTCGTCCTTCTGGGCGCCGCGTCCGGTCACTTCCAGGATGTTCTCACCGCCCGTGTAGATGATCAGGTTGCCCAGGATGTCCCTGGCCTTGCGCACGTCGATGGCCAGCCTCACGAAGGCGTTGCCGGTCTCGTCCCAGCCCCAGCCCCGGTTGGGCGCGTTGATCCCCGGATTGACCACGTAGGCCCCGAAGATGGCGGCGCAGACCTTGGCGCGGTTGGAATCCCGGGTCAGGATGAAGTTCTCGGCCTCGGACTGGGAGAGGATCTTCTCGCCCACCAGCATGGCGGCGAGCTGGTCGTACGCGTTCAGCACCGCGGCGCGCAGGGCCCGCAGGGGCGGGCGGGAGGCTTCCGTCATGGAGCCGAAGCCGAAGGACTCCACCTTGACGTTCTTGAACTGGACACGCTCGCCGATGACGTTGCGCACTCGCCCGAGCTCGATGTAGCCGAAGCACAAGGCTACGTCCTTGTCCTTGTCGTAGATCATCTTGTCCACCTTGATCCCCTTGATCAGGGCGGCGGCCTTGGAGTTGACGCGATACTGCGCGTCCTCGGTGAGGCCGAACTCGGACTCGCTCTTGACCTTGAAGCCGATGACCGACTCCACGATCATGCGCTTCATGTCCTGGAGGGCCATCTTTTCGCTCATGAGCTGCTTGTTGCCCTGCGCCTGGGCGCAGACGGCGAACAGGAGGGCGGCGATAGCGGCGGGGAACGCCCTGGATATTAGGGTGCGGATCATGACATTCTCCTTGGGAACGGGGACCGGCGGCCTAGTCCCTGGGTTTGCCCCCGATGATGGTGATGCTCTCCCTCACCGCGCCTCCCCCGATGGGGATCTCCGCCTCGACCGTGCCCGCCTTGCCCTGCGGCGAGCGCGGGGCGAATATGGGGTCGGTGTTGTTGTTCACGGGCTTGGGGCGCTCGCTGATGGAGAGCGACTGGATGCGCATCACCTGCACCTTTCCCGGGTTTTTGGGATCCGGCTTGACCAGGGCCTCGAAGGACACGACCCCGTCCCTGGGGAGGAGTCCCCTGGCACGCAGGTCCTCAACGACCTGGTCGCGCAGGGCCCGCTTCTTGCGGACCCAGTCCTCCATGAGGGCCTTGTTGCCGCCTTTCGCCTTGGGGAGCGGGGCCTGTTGCGCCCGGACCTCACCCGCCGTCAGGATGGCGGCCAGGGCCAGGGCCCCGGCCGCCGTGAGAAAGCGTCTCATTTGGTTTTTAGAAGTCGCTCGGGTCGATGGCCTTGCCGCCGCCCCTGAACTTCTTCTCGTAGATCACCGGCGGGGACTTGGTCCCGCCCTTGCCGCAGTTCTTCCTGGCCGCTTCGTACTCGTTCTTGATGGGCAGGTAGGTGGAATCGACCTGCATGCCCTTCTTGAACACTTCCAGGGCCTCGGGGCAGCGGCCCTCCATCACGTAGATGCGTCCGAGGCAGAAATAGACCTCGGGGTTGATGGAATTGAGGTTGCGGGCCGCCTCGAGATGGCGTTTGGCCTCGTTGAAGTCGCCGGTGGCGTAGTAGAGGATGCCCAGCGACTCGCGCGCCTTGATGTGGTTGGGGTTGAGATTCAGTGTGTCCACGAAGGCCTTCTTGGCCTTCTCGACCATGTTGAGCTTCCAGGCGCTGAGGCCCACGTAGTAGTTGGCCTCGACGAAGCTCGGGCTCTTGGCCACGGCCATCTCGAACTCGGAGAGGGCCATGGAGTACTGCTCCTGGGTGAAGTAGCGCATGCCGGAGTCGAAGTACTCCTGGGCGGTGGGTTCCGGCGGCGGGGCCTTCTTGGCGCACGAGGCGGCGAAGGCCAGACAAAGGCAGACAAGGAGAATGCTGGTGGCGCGGCGCATGGGAGCCTCCTATTTCATCGCGTCGAGTTTCTGCACGGCCCTTTGAACGAGCCTCTGCACCATGGTGTCCAGGGTGACGGAGGTGGTCTTCTTTTCGGTGTATCCGAGCGCGCCGCCGCCCTTGGAGGAGATTTCCATCTTGTCCTCGAAGTAGTCGGAGACGACCTGCTCGCCGGTGTTGGCGTCGAGCACCTTGAAGCGCAGGCCCACGATCCAGATGCCGCTGGCCTCCTCGGCCTTGATGGAGCCCACGGCAGCGCCGGAGGCCGCGCCGGCGGCCCAGCTGTTGGTGGCGCCGCCCACGGCGGAACCGGCGATGATGCCAAGGTAGGTGCCGTCGAACTTCTTCTCCACCTGGGCCACGGGTTCGGCCTTGAGGATGTCGAAGCGGATGAGCCAGTTGGTGGCCTGCATCTTGCCTTTCTTGAACTTCTTGAGGGTCTTGGCGTCGCCGAGGTTGGCGGCGACCTCGATCTCCTGGAGCATGGGGCCAAGGTCCTGGCGCTCGAGGACCTTGAAGTTGTCCTTGCTCAGCTCGATCTCCGCGAAATCCGCGATGTTGTTGGGCCCGTACTTCTGGGCGAAGGTGGCGTTCTGGGATTTGACCGCGCCGGGGATGACCACGACCTGCGGCCCGGGCTTGGACGCGTTGGGGTACTCAATGGGCTGGTACATTGCGGCGTCGGCTTCCTGGTGAGCCTGTTTGGACGCCGACTGGCATCCGGCGGCGAGCGACAGCGCCGCGATCAACAACAAAAGCCCCAACCTTTTGATGATCATGCTCCCTCCTCCATTCTCGATGGGTATGCGTGGTGCGATCCTCCGGAGTCGCCCAGGTACGGCCAACAACTCCTTCTCCCCCCGCCGGGTTGACGCGGGTTGTCCTCCAGTTAGTTAATGCGCCAAAGCGATGCTTTCATCTAGAAGTTTTTCACGGCGTCCAGGGCCTGGTCGGATTTGAGCAAACCCTTCTCCTCGACCTTCTTGGCGACATCCGGGGCCACCTCGGCCACTTTCTTCAGGGTGTCCTCGCTCTTGACCACCTCGCGGATGCGCTCCGGAGAGGCCTGGGAGAGCCCGGCCGGGGGCATGCCCTGGAGTTTGGCCGTGAGTTCGTCGGGCTTGAGCGTGGAGCGGTAGCTCACGCGCACGGTGTTGCCGTGGGAGGAGTCGAAGGTGAAGGCCTTCTCCCCGAGCTTGGCGTTGAGCGGTTCGATGATGGTGGTGTTGAGGAGCTGGTTGAAGTTGGAGCGCGAGCCAGCGAACTCCACTTCATAGAGCGAGAGACCGGAGCGGTCGAAGTCGCGGAAATCCACGTTGAGCACGGGGCGCAGGCCGATGAACTCCTTCTTGAGGAGCTGGCCCGTGTCGTAGCTGGGCAGGCCCAGCACCTGGAGCTGGAAGGTCTTGGCCGGGGCCTGGAGGTGCTCCTCGAAGAACTCCTTGGAGAACTCGCCGCCGATGAGCTTGCCGATCTCCTCGATGGCCTGGTCTTCGTCGGCCCAGCTCTGCTTCTGGGGGACCTTGTTGTTGTAGTAGATTTCCTCGCCGGTGTTGTTGTCCACGCACTTCACGCTCCAGGAGGTGAGCACGTACTTGGTGACGGTGAGCCCGGAAGCCTGGAGCTTCACGGACACCTTCTTGAATTTGGCCTCGCCGACGATGGAGAAGTCCGCGGCCTTCACCTGGGAGGCGGAGATGGTGGCCTCGGTCTGGCCCGAGAGCTGGCTGGTCTCCATGAGCTCGGTCTTGAGCTTCACGGACTGCTCCTCGCTCCAGACCCGGTAGCCGAAGCTCTTGACGCGGTCCTTGAGGATGTTCTCGGCCACGGCGCTGCGCTCGGCCTTGATGCCCTCGCCGCGTTCGGCGTCGCGGATGTCTATGCGCACCGAGATGCGGGGGTTGCCCATGTCCTTGAGAAGGCTCACCCGCTCCTGGCGGCCCATCTGGTCCAGCGCGGACTTCACGTCGCTCACGTAGACCTCGGCGGTCATGAGGATGTGGGCGAAGCCGTCCGCGCCCACCCAGGGCTGGCTTTCCTTCACCACGCGCTTGATGAGCCCCTGGGAGCGCGAGAGCACCTTGTCGTGGATGAGGGTGTAGTTCTGCATGAGGGTGGAGGACTCCACGTAGGAGCCCACGGCCTTCTCGATCACCTGGCGCCTGGCGTCGGCGCGCAGGTCATCGATCAAAAGGCCCTTGTCGCGCTTGTAGGTGTCGGCGTTGGGATCCGCCAGGCCCTCGGCGGTGACGGTGATGGTCTCTCCGGCGGCCCGGGCGGGCGATGGCGACGCGGCAAGCCAGAGCGCGGCGGCCAGGAGCAGGAACGCGAGCCCGGCGGCCAGGGCCAGGCGGGGCAGGGCGGCGGAGGCGGCGCGCGCCCGGGAGTCGATTTTCAGGGTCTTCATGGACGTCATCCTGTTAAGTTGGGTTCGCCAAGGAAGCGGCAGGGTCATTTCCCTCTGGAGCAGAAGTCGGAGTAGAGCTTGGCCACCAGGGAGTCGGCCTCGTCCTCCATCACGGAGAGGGCCGCGCCGATCACGTCCGAGCCGGCCCAGGACTGGCCGCTGGTCCTGGCCTGGGAGATGACCCGGCCGGAGGAGTCGGACAGGGTGAGGCTTATGCTCACGGTCACGTCGTTGGCGCGGACCATCTTGTTGGCCCCGGAGCGCGCCGAGATGAGCCCTTTCAGGATGAAGGCCGTGCCCAGCTTGCGGGACGCGGCCATGGCCGCGTCCGGGTCGTTGTTGAGGATGGCCTCGGCCTCGGCGCGGGCCACGCGGGCGTTGATCTCCTGCTGGGTGATGGTGGAGAGGCCCACGGCGCGCAGCTTGGAGTTGAGAAGCTCGAAGAGCTCTCCCTGGTTGGAGGCGTTGATGCTGGTGAGTCCCTGGTGCTTCTCCGCGATGAGCAGGGCGATCTTCTGGCCCTTGATGCGCGCCTTGCATGGCTCGGCCAGGAGCGCCTGGTTTCGCGAGGACTTGGCCTGCCTGGCGGAGGACTCCTTCTGGGCCTCCTCGGAGAAGCTGAAGCTCATCGCCTGGGAGGGCAGCGAGAGCAGAAGGGCGAACGCAAGGGCCAAGGCAGGGATGTTCATTTCCGGCTCCAGGGGTTATTGCATCCGATTCTAATCCAATATTTCCAGACCACGGTTTAGTCAATCACGCCTGGGCTCCCGGCTCAGTTCGCCCCGCCCACGAACCCGGCCCTGACCGGCGGGTCGAAGGGCGAGCGCTTGATGGGCGCCTTGCCGAAGGCCTGCTTCTCCTCGTCGGTGAGGTCGCGCACGGAGCCCGGTATGTTGGGCCGTACCCAGGCCGCCTGGCCGGGCCTGTTCAGGACCAACTGCTTTCCTTCGGCGTCCACCACCACCTCGGAGCCGGTGTGGGTCTCGCGCAGGGAGTGCAGCTCCGAATCGAGCTGGCCGTCCGGCTTGAACCTGATCCAGTGGTCGGTGGTGGTCCCCCGTACGCCGATGACCGAAAGCGGGCTTTCGATCTTCAGGTTGTCCGGGTTCTGGGCCACCACCTTGCCGGTGACGAAGCGGAACATGCCTTTGCCCATGGCGATCACCTGGCTGGATTTGTCCTTGCCGGTCTCGTCGAAGGAGAAGTCCTTGAGGGCCACGGAGGACTCGGGGCCCACCTCCAGCACGGAGCCGTCCTCGAAGGCGATGCGGGCCTTGTCCGAGGCCGTGGGCGTGGAGATGACGTCCGAGGCGTAGACCGCCGCGCCCTTGGCAAGCTTGCGCGGCTGATCCTGGCCGGTCTGGGCCACGGCCTGCCCGGCAAGGTCGTCCACCTTGCCCGCCGGGGCTGGCGCGCTGGCGTACGCGGCTGCCGCGAAAAGGGCGATGATCGTAAGTATCGCGAAATATCGTATGCGGTTCATGGTCAATCCTTGGGTTCGAGCAGCGACCGTATCTCCATGAGCTCCCGCCTCACCAGGCTTTTCAGCCCGTCCCGGCGTCCGGCCTCGGCCAGCTTGCGGCGGGCTCCTTCAAGAGTCATGCCTTCCTCGTGCATGAGGCGCTGGATGGTTTTCAAGAGTTCAAGGTGCTCTTCGGTGTAGATCCGTTGGCCCTTGGGCGTGCGAATGGGGGTAAGGGCCGGAAACTCGGTCTCCCAGAAGCGCAGGACGAAGGGCTTGAGTCCCAGGATGGATGCGATCTGGCCGATTTTGTATGTTTTTTTGTCTTTCTCCGCGCTCACCAGAAATCCTCGCCTCTGTCTTCCGTCCTGGCGACCGGAAGGCCCAGGCCGGACAGAGCGGCGAGGACCGTACGCCGGTCGAAGGGTTTGTGGATGTAGGCGTCCTCGGGACAGGGGAGCTTGGCGCTCTCCCGGTATTGCGAAGGCGGCAGGCAGGTGGTCACGACCATCTTGGGCGGCGGCGTCCCGGCCTTGTCGCAGAGGTCCATGATGGCGCGGATGGTCTCCCAGCCGTCCATGCCGGGCATGAGGATGTCCATGAGCACGCAGTCGAACGGGGTTCCGTCCTGAAGCGCCCGCGAGCACAGCTCCACCGCCTCGCTGCCGGAGAAGGCGTGGGTCACGTCGCCCTGACCGAGAAGAACGTGTCGCATGAAGGCGTGGGTCACGTCGTCGTCGTCGGTGATGAGAAAACGAAGCATGTACGCCGGGCTCCTGATGTTTGCGGAGGTTTAGCAAGTCGGTGTTGCGATGGCAATCATCAATGATATATTGCCCAGACCGTGTTCATGCATGCGTGACGAGGCTGAAGGCATGGCTCCCAACCATGCCGGGCCGGAGTCCGTGATATGCTCCGGCGCGGGACAGGCGCGTCATCGAGCCCCGGAAACAGGCCCTTGCCAGCGCGGGCGGGCCGGTATATCCCCGCCCATGCCCGTCGATTCCCAACTTTTCCTGCTGGCCTTCCTGCCGCTTCTGCTGGGGCTTTTCGCGGTCTGCCCGGCCAGGGGGCGCAGCACGCTCCTTTTCGCCGCCAGCCTCCTTTTCTACGCCCTGTCCGACGCGGCCTCCCTGCCGCTCTTCATCGCGTCCATGGCCTTCAACATGTTCATGGGAGTGGTGCTGGAGCGCACCGGCGGCGCGGGCCGGAAGGTTCTGCTCTTGGCGGGAGTGGCGGTCAACCTGGCCTTCCTGACCTGGTCCAAGTACATGGCCTTCCTGGCCGCCCAGATTCCCGGACTGGAGTTCCTGGCGTCGCTGGGGCCGTCCGCCATGCCGCTCGGGGTGTCCTTCTTCACCTTCTCGGCCATCGCCTACCTGGTGGACATAGCGCGCGGGAAGCAGGACGCGGAGGCGGACCCCATCCGCTTCGGCCTGTTCCTCTGCTTCTTCCCCAAGGTGATCGCGGGCCCCATCGTCCGCTACCCGGACATGGCAGCCGGGACGCCGGGGCGTCCCTCCCTGGACGACGTGCGCGAGGGCCTCGCCCGCATGGGCGTGGGCCTGGCCAAGAAGGTGCTGGTGGCCGGGACCATGGCCCCCATGGCGGACGCCGCCTTCGGACTGCCCGCCGGGCAGCTGGACATGGGCACGGCCTGGCTGGGGCTTCTGGCCTACAGCCTGCAGCTCTACTTCGACTTCTCGGGCTACACGGACATGGCGGTGGGGCTTGGCCGCATGTTCGGCTACCGCCTGCCGGAGAACTTCGACTATCCCTACGCCAGCCAGTCGGTGCGCGAGTTCTGGCGCCGCTGGCATATCACGCTCTCGTCGTGGTTCCGGGATTACCTCTACATCCCCCTTGGCGGCGGGAGAGTGGCTCCGTGGCGGGTGCAGCTCAACCTGCTCGCGGTCTTCGTTCTGTGCGGGCTGTGGCACGGCGCGAGCTGGAGTTTCGTGGTCTGGGGCCTGTGGCACGGCCTGTTCCTGGCCATGGAGCGCACCCGGGCCGGGACGTGGCTGGACGGTCTGCCGCGCGCGGCCCGCCACGTCTACGCACTGCTCGCCGTGTGCCTGGGCTGGGTGTTCTTCAGGGCCTCGGACCTGACCCACGCCGTCAGCTATCTCCAGGCGCTGGCCGGTTTCGACTTCAACGGATTCTCCTACACCTGGATGGTGCGGGTGAACCGCGAGTTCCTGGCCATGGCGGCGCTGGGAATGCTGGCCAGCGCGCCGCTCCTGCCCTGGCTGTCCGCCAGGCTGGGGCCGGCGTCGGCGCTGGCCGGACGGCTGCTTCCCCCGGCGCTGCTGGCCCTGGCGGTCATGCAGATGGCCGCCGGGACCCACTCACCTTTCATCTATGCCCAGTTCTGAGCCATGAGCCGAATAATCGCCGCCGTCTGCGTCTGCCTTCTCCTGCTGCCCCTGGCGCTGCCCCAGGCCATGGCCCTGCTCGGCGTGTCGCAGGGTCCCGGGGCCGTGGAGAACCGCCTCAAGACCCCCCTGCCGGACGTCTCCCTGGCCCTGGACGACTTCGGGGCTTACGCCCGCCAGCTCGTGAAGGCCTACGCCGAGACCTTCCCCTTCCGCGACGACATGATCCGCGCCGGGAACGTCCTCAAGATGAGGGTGTTCGGGGATTCGCCCTCGAAGAGCGTCATCCTGGGCCGCGACGGCTGGCTGTTCTTCAACATGGAGATGGCCACGGAGGACTGGCTGAACCTCATACCCTACACCAGGGAGGACCTGGAGAACGCGGTGGAGGTCATGCGCGGGCGCAGGGACTGGCTGGCAGCGCGGGGCATCGCCATGCTGGTGGTCATCGCCCCCAACAAGTCGAGCGTCTACGGGGAGTTCCTGCCCCCGTCCTATGAGAAGACAGGCCGGACGAGCCGCCTGGACCAGCTGGGCGAGGCCATGCGAGAGGCCGGCATCCCCTTCCTGGACCTGCGCCCGGCCCTGCTGGAGGCCAAAGCCGTCCGCCGCGCCTACTGGAAGACCGACACCCACTGGAACGGGTGGGGAGCGTTCGCGGGCTCGCGCGCCATCGTGGACGCCTTGCGCCAGCGCTTCCCGGCCATGCCGCCCCTTCGCGAGGAGGACTACCGGGTGGAGGAGAAGACCGTCCCCGGCGGCGACCTCTCCGAGATGCTGCTTCTTGAGAAGACGCTCACGGAGCAGGCCATAGACATGGTCCCAGCCGCGCCGGTCCGGTCGAGGCCCGCCGGCCCGAAAGGCTGGAGGGACCCTGCCACTCTCTCCGGCCGGGGCATGATCATCCGCGAGACCGGCGACCCCTCCCTGCCCAAGGCCGTCTTCCTGCGGGATTCCTTCTGCTCCGCTGCGTGGCCGTTTCTGGCCGAGCGTTTCAGCCGCAGCGTCTTTCTGTGGGAGCACAAGTTCCAGCCGCGCATCATCGAGCTTGAGAAACCCGGCGTGGTGGTGTTCGAGGCGGTGGAGCGCTACCAGCACGCGTTGTTCCCGCCCCGCGCGGCGGACCCTCGCTGAGGGGCCGGCCATTCCGGGGCAAGCGGTCGTGACGACGGTCTTGTCCTGATGGCGCGTGTTCACGGCCCGCCATGGAGCGAGGCGTGGTGTTCCGGCCGAAAAGGGTTGCCTTGGCGGGTTTCTTCCCCTTATGGATGAATCATCCTGACAATCCATAGCCGGAGTGATCACATGAAACTGTCCACCAAGCTGTACGGTGGCTTCGGAATCCTCATCGTCCTTGTCGCCGTGATCGGCTTCTTCGCCGTGTCCCAGATGAAGGCCATCCACGGCGAGACGTCGCTCCTGGCCGGGGACTGGCTGCCGAGCATCGTCAAGCTCGGCCAGATAAACGACGAAATGCAGACCTACCGGCGCTACGAGCTGGTCTTCATCCTGGCGAACGAGGAAAAGGACATGAAGCGCTACGAGGGCCTCATGACCTCCACCCTGGCGACCCTGGAGAAGACCCTGGCCGAGTACGACAAGCTCATCACCGCCGACCAGGTGGAGGAGCGCAGGGAGTTCGAGAAGCTCAACGTCCTCTGGAAGCGCTACCTGGACGAGAGCGCCAAGATACGGAAGGTGGCCTGGATGAACCGGGACAAGGCGGCTGAGATCGCCTCGGGGGAATCCGCCAAGCTCGTCCAGGAGGCAATAACCGAGCTGAACCTGCTCATCTCCATCAACACCAAGGCCGGCGAGAGGAGCGCCGCCACCGCGCAGGAGCTGTACTCCTCTGGCAGGCTGAACCTGCTCCTCTCGCTGGCCGCGTCCATCGCGGCGGGGCTCGCCCTGGCCTTCTTCATCGCCCGCAACGTGCTGGGGCAGCTCGGCGAGGACCCCGGCTACCTGCAAACCGTGGCCGCCGAGATCGCCGGAGGCAACCTGGAGGTCAGCTTCAAGCCTGTCCAGGGCACGGGAGGCGTCTACGCCGTTCTCATCAAGATGGTCTCCACCCTGAAGGAGAAGATTGCCGAGGCGGACGCCAAGTCCCAGGACGCCGCGCGCCAGGCCGAGGCGGCCGCCCAGGCGGCCAAGGCCGCCGAGGAGGCCACGCGCCAGGCCGAGCGCGCAAAGGCCGAGGGAATGCTCCAGGCCGCGGCAAGGCTCGAGGACGTGGCGGCCATCATCTCGTCGGCATCGGAGCAGCTGGCCGCGCAGGTGGAGCAGTCCAGCCGGGGCGCGGAGGTCCAGGCTGAGCGCGTGGGCGAGACGGCCACATCCATGGAGGAGATGAACGCCACGGTGCTGGAGGTGGCCCGCAACGCCTCACAGGCGGCCGAAACTTCCGGCCAGGCCCGGGGCAAGGCCCAGGAAGGCGCGGACGTGGTCGGCAAGGTGGTCCGGGAGATAGGCCAGGTCGAGCGGCAGGCGGTGGAGCTCAAGGCGGACATGACCAGCCTCGGGGCGCAGGCCGAAGCCATCGGGCGCATCCTGAACGTCATCTCCGACATAGCGGACCAGACCAACCTCCTGGCCCTCAACGCCGCCATCGAGGCCGCCCGCGCCGGAGAGGCCGGGCGGGGCTTCGCCGTGGTGGCGGACGAGGTGCGCAAGCTGGCCGAGAAGACCATGACCGCCACCAAGGAGGTCGGGGACGCCATCCACGGCATCCAGGACGGCGCGCGCAGGAACGTGGCCGCCGTGGACCGCACGGCGGACCTCATCGAGGACGCCACCGCCCTGGCCGGAAAGTCCGGCGAAGCCTTGGCGGCCATCGTCGAGCTCGTGGACGTTTCGAGCGACCAGGTGCGCTCCATCGCCACCGCGTCAGAGCAGCAGTCCGCCGCGTCCGAGGAGATCAACCGGGCCATCGAGGACATAAGCCGCATCTCGCATGAAACCTCCGACGCCATGGGCCAGTCCGCCCAGGCCGTTGCCGAGCTCGCCCAGCAGGCCCAGGTGCTGAGCCGCCTCATCGAGGAGCTCAAGTCGGAGGGAGGCGCGGCGGGTGGAGGCGCGAAGGCGCTCGGGGCGGGAGCAGCCCGGCGCGCGCTGGGCGCGTAGCGGCGCCTCTGGCGAGGCGTCCGCGAGGCAGGAGAATGACATGATCGGCCCGGCCATGCCGGGCCGATCTTTTTTCAGGCTATTTGCCGGGACGCTTGAACCAGGCGGCGATGCCCACGAGCCCCACGATCCAGCCGATGCCGCCGACGACGTCCCGCATGCGGGCGGAATCCTCCCGCGCGGCGAGACGGGCCAGTTCCAGCTTCACGGGCGCGAGCTTCTCGTCCAGTACCTTGGCCGCGGCGGCCTCCACGGAGGCGGCGAGCTCAGCCGCTCCAGCGGCTTCCAAGGGAGCGGCTGGAGCCTTCGCGGCCTGGGCGGGCGGCGCGGCATCGGCGGCGGGGGCCTGGCCCAGGTCGGCGGCAGTGAGGGTGAAGTCGTTGCCGTGGCCGTCGCCTGCCTTGAGCACCAGCCGCAGGGGCGGCTTCGCGCCCTCCGGGACAGGCAGCGAGAACGCCCCGCCCGGTCCGGTGACGGCCGTGGCCGCGAGCCTGCCCGAGGCGTCGTACATCTCCACCGTCGAATTCACGGCCTTGCCCCCGCCCCCGAAGTAGGCCTCGCCGGTGATGACCCCCTTCTCCGCCACGGCGAAGAGATTCACCTTGTGGGCCAGGAGGGGGGACGCCGCGAAGAGCGTCAGTAAAGGGGCCAGGGCCAGGGCGAACCGGCTGCGGCGCGTCATCGGGTGCTCCTATTTGCCGGGCAGTGGGTGGAAGTAGGCCCAGAAGACCGCCCCCAGTTCGACCGGCTTGTCCTTGCCGTCCTTCTTCATCTTCACGTCGTCGTCCGTCAGGGCGGCGAACCCCCACCATCCGGCCCAGGGCGCGGCGTAGGTGAACACCCCGCCGGCGTCGGTCTTCACGGTCTGGGCCACGTAGGCGCCGTCCGGGGCTTTCAGCGCGCCATCCTTGTTGTAGAATTCCACCTCCACGTCCGCGTTGGCCAGGGGCTTGCCCTTGAAGAGGACCTTGCCCGTGAAGACATTGCCCGCGTAGAGCGCGAAAGGCTTGACCATGGGCACGATCTCCATCTTGAGCCCGGCGGGCTTGTCCCAGCCCTCTTCGTCCCCGAAGGCGCTGACGATGGTCTTGGTAAGGTGGACGATGTACTTGTCCTCGGCGGGCTCCCAGTAGGGGGGAGGGGTCATGGCGAACGTGACGACGCCGGGCGACTTGACCGGAAAAGTGGCCTTCCAGGCCTTCCTGCCGTCCACGGGATTCTCCGCGAGCAGTTGGGAGATGTCCTGCCTCTTTACGCCGGTGATGGTCTCGAGCTTCGGCTTCTCCAGGTTCATCCCCTGGTTCTCCATGGGATGCCAGAAACGGATGTCCAGCTCCACGGCCTTGGGGCCGTCCTTGCCGGCCAGGTTCCTGTCCGGAACGACCATGCCGAAATGGGCGCTGGCCGGCAGGGCGAATGCGAGCACGAATACGAGTGCTATCAGGATGTTGCGGCGCATGAGTACCTCTCAGTATTATGAATGTCGGGATCGTGTAACTGAAGAGGCACGAATTTGCAACCAGTGTTACGTCGTGGGACGATCATTTCGAGGGCAGCGCGGCCTTCCAGTCGTCGCCGGACATCTTGAGCAGGGCTGCCCGGATGACGGCGTCGTATGGCTGGTTGGCGTACCGGGGGTCCCTGTAGATGCCGTCCATCTGCGCTAGCACCACGTCCGGGGGCAGTGGCAGCAGCGGCTTGAGGCACTTCTCGCCCGAGGGCGTCTCGCCGTATTTGTCCAGGCATTGCTGATAGACCATGTCCCCGAAGCCTTCCACGAAGAACTCCTTCTGGTGCTGCGCGGCCTGGAACCACGTGTGCGCGAAGGTGGGCTTGGGGCCGGGGACCTCGCGAGGCACCAGGTTGTCCAGGTTGATGGGGGCGAGCCAGGGGCGGTCGAAGAGGATCTGCTCGTCAAACTGGGGGTCGCGTATCTCCTTCCCCCGCTCCACGAACTCGATGCCCTTGTCCTGGGCGTGCATCAGCGCGGAGTAGGCCACGGCCATGATGGGCTTTCCGGCGTTGAGGGGATCGGCCGACAGGTGGTCCATGTTGGTTACGGCCTGGTCCACGCGGATGCGCGCGGGCAGGGGCGTGCCAGGCTGGGTGAGGGCGAAGGCGCGCGCTCCGGCTGCGGCCCCGGTCATGTAGGACATGCGGGCGTCCCGGGGCAGCTGCCGCCACTGTCCGGCCAGATCGGGGTCCTTGGCCGCGGCGGGCAGAGTCGTGAAGAGAACCATCATGGCGGCCAGCAAAACACGCATTGCCTTACTCCCTTTTGGGTGTTCCCGCCCGGTGCTCCGGGCGCGCGAGTGGAACGCTATCCCATGCCTGGGCGGGGTGTCGAGCGCGGCGGCTCGATTCGTGTAATCCATATTCAAGAGAAAAATGCTTCGCCTCGTGATGAAATTCATGTAGGTGGATTTGAAGGCATTTCAATGGCGGATTGCCCGCATCCGAGCGCCCACTTGACGGACCTCCTGCAAGGAAGGCTCGAACCCCATGAAAACGAGGCTGGACAAGGTTCTCCCGGGCTCGGTCCAGAAGAAGATACTTCTTCTGGTACTGGTGTCCGTGCTTCCTTCCCTGGCCGTCATCGTCAACAGCGGGCTGGAGCGCAGGGACGCCTCCCTGGAGCGGACCCGGGCGGAGACCCTGGCCCTGGCCGCTCAGGCGGCGGATGTCCTGAACGGGCACGCGCTCAAGGTCCGCGCGCTTCTCACCACCCTGACAAGCCTCCCGGCGCAGGCGCGCGGCGCCCATTCGCTAATGCCGGGCATGTTGGCCGAAGCTCTCGAGCGCAATCCGGAAATTGAAGGAATCGTCCTGGTGAACCCGTCCGGCGAGGCCGCCGCGTCGGCCGGAGCGCTGGGGCAGGGGCCGTGCGATGCCCGCTCCGTGCAGCCGGGACCGGGCGCCTTCAGGGCGCGGGCATCGTTTCCGGATAGCGGGGCGACCGCTTTGCAGGTCTGTTTTTCGTATCAGTCGGGGAGGGAGGGCGAGACGGGGTGGACCGCCGCGGCGCTGGTCCGGATGGAGGAGCTCGGCGAACTTCCCGGGAGATACCGCATGCCCGGCGGGACGGCCGTCATGGTGGCGGACCCGGACGGCAGAATGCTCTATTCAACCTCGCTGGAAGCGATCCCGCCTGAATGGGAGCGGGGCGAGGGTGTCCTGAAGGAACTGATCGGGAGAAGGGACGCCGGGCTGGAGACCGTCCAGGGGCAGGGTTCGCGGGGCCTGGTGACTGCTTTCCTGCCTCTCGCGGCGGAGCAGGGGGCCAGCCCGTACGCCTACGTGCTGGCCAGCGTGCCTTCGGAGCAGGGCCTTCTCAGGATGCGCGGAGCCGTCTGGCGCGACGTGCTGCTGGTGCTGGCGGCGTCCGCCCTGGCCGTTTTCCTCGGGGGCGTGGCGGGGCGGTTGTTCATAGTGAACAAGCTGGACCGTCTCATCGGCGCGGCCGGCCGGTTCCGAGCCGGGGACCTCAAGGCCAGAAGCGGCCTGGACTACCGCGACGGCGAACTGGGTCTTCTGGGCCAGGCGTTCGACGCCATGGCGGAGACCCTGGCCCAGGACATCGCCCGGCGGGAACGGGCCGAACGGGAGACCGCGTCGTCCAGGGACTTCCTGGACAAGATCCTCAATTCCATCGCTGACCCCATCTTCGTCAAGGACTCCAGCCACCGCTTCATTCTGGTCAACGACGCGCTGTGCGCCGCCATGGGCGCTCCCCGGGAGAACATACTGGGGAAGACCGACGCGGACTTCCTGCCACGCGAGGAGGCGGAGTTCTTCTGGGAGCACGACGACATGGTGCTCGAAAGCGGCGAGGAGGACCAGTCCGAGGAGTTCATGACAGGCGCCGGAGGCGAAACCAGGACCATCGTCACCAGGAAGACGCGCTACGTGGACGCGGCGGGCAACCGCCACGTCGTGGGCGTTATCCGCGACGTGACGGAGGTGAAGCGCGCGGGGATGGAGCTTATCGCCCGCACCGCCCAGCTGGACGCCCGGGTGAAGATGCTGGACTGCCTCTACGGCGTCTCGCACCTGGGGCAGAAGCGCGGCGTCACCCTGGACCGCATTCTGGCCGAGGCCTCCGCATTGTTGCCGCCCATGCTCACCTATCCGGGCGGCGCTGTCCGCATCGTGTATGACGGCAAGCGGTATCCGCTCACGGAGATCCCCCCTCTGTCCGCCTCCATGACGGCCGACATAGTCGCGCGGGGAGCGTGCAGGGGGTTCATCGAGGCGGGATATCCGGAACCCAGGCCGGTCCAGGAGGACGGGCCGTTCACCAGGGAGGAGGCCAAGATCCTGCGGGTGGTGGCCGAGCATCTGGGCCAGATGGCGGAACGCGCCCTGGCCGAGGAGGAGCTCAAGCAGAGCGAGGAGCGCTTCAGGCGCATAGTGGAGACGGCCAACGAGGGCATCGCCGTGCTGGATCCGTCCAACCGCGTCACCTACGTGAACACGGTCATGGCCGGGATGCTGGGCTACGAGGCCGCGGAGATGATAGGCCGCAACATCGAATCGTTCTTCCACGAGCCTCCCGCCGGCGAGCGGCGCAGGGGAGCAAAGCAGCGTCATGCGTTCGGCGCCAGGCGCGAGCGGCTGTTCAGGCGCAAGGACGGCACGATCCTTTGCGCCATAGCCTCCGTGACTCCGGTTACGGACCGGGAGGGGCGCCTCGCGGGCTCCTTCGGCATGTACGCCGACATCACGGACCGCAAGATGGCCGAGGAGAAGCTCCAGGAGCTCAACGAGAGCCTGGAGCAGCTCGTGCGCGACCGCACCGGGGACCTCTCCCGCAAGACCGCCGACCTGGAGACCAAGGCAATCCAACTGGAGCGTGCCAACCGCGAACTCACGGAGACGGCCGCGAAACTGGAGCGCTCGCGCAGGAGGGCCGAGGAGGCCACCAAGGCGAAATCCGTCTTCCTTGCCAACATGAGCCATGAGGTCCGCACGCCCATAAACGCAATCCTGGGGCTTTCCGACCTGGCCCTGCGCCGCGGCGCCCAAGGCGAGCCCAGGCGCTTTTTGGAGATGATCCTCAAAAGCAGCAGAGGGCTTCTCGCACTGGTGAACGACATCCTGGACTTCTCCAAGCTGGAGGCGGGCAAGTCGGAGGTGGACGCGATGGACTTCGACCTGCCCAGGCTCGTGCGCGATGCCGTGTCCGCCTTCGCCCACCAGGCCGAGGCCAAATCCATAAGCCTGGACCTGACCATCGACGACGACGTGCCCAGGTACGTGGCGTCGGACCCCACCAAGCTCAGGGCCATCCTGTCCAACCTGTGTTCCAACGCGGTGAAGTTCACCGAATCCGGCGGCGTGGCCGTGCTCGTCAGGTTCGAGCGGCGCGACACCGTTTTCGTGGTGGAGGACACCGGCATCGGCATCCCCGAGGACAAGCGCGGACTCGTCTTCAAGAGCTTCCGGCAGGCCGACGAGTCCGTGGGCCGCAAGTACGGCGGGACGGGCCTGGGGCTCACCATCAGCCGCAAGTACGCCAGGCTCCTTGGCGGAACCCTCAAATACGAGGCGCGAGAAGGCGGCGGCTCCCGCTTTATCCTCACGCTGCCTTTGAGGCCCGGAGTCGACCGCGAGGAAGACCGCGAAAAGCGCGAGGAGGAGCTCGCCCTGGCATCCAGGCTCGCCCCCATGCGCATCCTCCTGGCGGAGGACCACGAGATGGGCCGGGAGCTCATAGCCACCTTCCTTGGCGGCTTCGGGCACGAGGTGGTCTGCGCCGGGGACGGCGCGCAGGCGGTGGAGAAGCTAAGGGATGGAGGCTTCGACCTTGTGCTCATGGACGGGCGCATGCCGGTGATGGACGGCTTGGCCGCGGCAAGGGCCATCCGCGGCGGCGCGAGCGGGGCGGCCATGGCCTCGGTGCCCATCGTGGCCATCACCGCCCAGGCCATGGAGGGGGACCGCGAAGCCTTCCTGAAGGCGGGGATGGACGGTTACGTAACCAAACCGGTGGACCTTGACGAAGTTTTATTGGTACTTGCACGCCATGCCCCCCCGGGCAAGCGCCCGGACGGGGCCGCTCCCGCCTTGTCCGCCTCACCAGTGGCAGTGAGGGGCGAACGGACGGGCCAGCCCCGGCCGGAGATCGCGGCCCCGCATCCGATGCCCGGAGATCGGCCAGTTCCCGGCGAGCGCGCCGGGGATCCTCTCCTCGACAGGGAGGGCGCGCTGGCCCGCCTCAAGGGCATGACCGTGCTGCTGGAGGCGATGGAGGCCACGTTTATGAGGACGGCTCCTGAGGACCTGGCAGCGCTTTCGGCCGCCGCCGGAGCGGGCGACGCGGAGAACGCCAGGCTTTACGCCCACAGGATGAAGGGCAACGCGGCGGGAGTGGGCGCGATGCGCCTGAGCGCCGAGGCCAGGCGGATGGAGGCGCGGGCCGCCTCCGGCGGCGTTCCCACGGGGAATGAAATGGAACGGCTCAATGAACTGTTCAGGCTGACCGCGACGGAAATGGAGAGGGCCAGGACCGGCCCGGCAAACGGCCAGGTGTTCCAAGGCGGGAAATGAGTTCCGCCCCATCCACAAGGAGCCATCAGATGAGAAGGCTTTCGGAAGCATCCATCGGCGTCAAGGTGACACTGCTTTTCGTCGTCATTCTCGTCGTGGGCGGCGCGGTCTCCCTGGTTTACATGATCTCCCAGCTCGACCAGTACGCCAGGCGCAGCGAAGCGGACCTGTCCGCGCAGATGTACGCATCGGCCAAGGTCGAGCGAAAGAACTACGTGAAACTGGCCTACGAGGTGGTCAACTCCTACTACAAGCTCTCCCAGGACAAGGAGGCGCTGAAGCTGCGCAAGCGCGACGAGCTGAAGCTCGTGGTGGACCGCGTCTACGCACAGGCGAAGGAGTACCTCCTGGCCAACAAGGGAAAGGCGTCCATGGAGGAGATCAGGGCGCATATCCGGCAGCTGGCCAGGAACGCCAGCTTCGACGAGGGCAATTACGTCTGGATCAACGACATGGACCACCGCATGGTCATGCACCCGGTCAAGCCCGAACTGGACGGGCAGGATCTCAAGGACTTCAAGGACCCACAGGGGGTGGCCCTCTTCCAGGACATCGTGAAGGTCTGCAGGGATCACGGCGAGGGCATGGTCAGCTACATGTGGGACAAGCCCGGCCAGACGGGCCAGCCCAAGGAGAAGATATCCTTCGTCCGCCTGCTGCCGGAACTGGGATGGGTCTTCGGCGCGGGCTCCTACCTGGAAGACATCACCAAGCGCATGCAGGAGGACGCCAAGGCGGCCGTGGCCCAGATGCGACTGGACGACGGCAACTACTTCTGGATCACGGACACCACCCGGCCCGTCCCCATAACCCAGATGCACCCCACCGCGCCCCAGCTCGTGGGCAAGGTCCTGGATTCCCCGGCCTTCAGCAAGGCCACGCACAAACAGGCGGGGCTCGCGGGAAGGATGGAGCCGATACCCGGCGGCAACGGCAACCTGTTCGTGGCCATGGTGGACGTGGTGGAGCAGGCCGGAGAGGGATACGTGGTCTACCAGTGGACCAAGCCCAAGGCCGGAGGCGGGGCGACCGAGGAGACCTACCCCAAGCTCTCCTACGTGAAGCTCTTCAAGCCGTGGGGCTGGGTCATCGGCATGGGCGAGTACACCGACGACATCGACAAGGCCGTGGCCGCCCAGAGCGCCGAGCTGCGGGGCGAGATAAAGGGCATCATCACCCGGCTCGCCATCTTCGGAGTGTTCTTCCTTGCCCTGGCGGCGTTCCTGTTCATCTGGCTCACCCGCCGCACGCTCAACAAGCCCCTGGGCTCGGTGCTGCGTTACGCCGACCAGGTGGCCGGGGGCGACCTGGACGCCGCCCTCAAGGGGTCCTTCACCGCCGAGATGGGCCACCTCAAGGAGGCCATCGAAAAGATGGTCGCCGAACTCAAGGCGCGGCTCTCCTTCTCCAGGGGCATCCTCAACGCCGTCACCCTGCCGTGCATCGTCACGGACATGAACGGCAAGGCGCATCTGGTCAACCAGTGGCTGGCGCACTTCCTCCACGAGAAGCGCATGCCCGAGGACTACGTGGGCAAGGACCTCTCGGAGGTGTTCGCCTCGCACCGGGAGCTGGAGCGCATTATCCGCCAGGTGATCACTTCCCGCGAGATCATGACCAACATGGAGTACCAGGGCTCGCACCCCGGCGGCGAAAAGTTCTTCATCAAGATCGACACCGCCCCCATCCAGGACGGCGAGGGCAACATGGTCGGCGTCATGGCCATGCTCACGGCGCTGACGGACATCAAGCGCAACCTGGAACTGCTTCAGGAGCAGAACGAGACCATCGCGCGCATCGCGGGCGAGGCGGACATCCTGGCGGCCGAGGTCAACGCCGACAGCGAACGCCTTGAGGGCCACGTCACCAGCTCGGAGAGCGGGGCCAAGACCCAGCAGCAAAGGGTGGGCGAGGCCCTGGACGCCTCGGACAAGCTCGGGCGCATGGTCCAGGAGGTGAGCCGCAGCGCGTCCCAGGTGGCGGGCAACGCCGAGACCGCCCGCCTGAAGGCGCAGAACGGCTCGCAGGTGGTGGGCCAGGTCACGGGGGCCATAAGCCGCATCCGCGACCTGACCGGCGCGCAAAGCCGCAACATGGCCGCGCTGGGCCAGCAGGCCGAGGGCATAAGCCAGGTGATGACCGTCATCAACGACATAGCGGACCAGACCAACCTCCTGGCCCTCAACGCGGCCATCGAGGCGGCAAGGGCCGGCGATGCCGGGCGGGGCTTCGCCGTGGTTGCCGACGAGGTGAGGAAGCTCGCCGAGAAGACCATGGAAGCCACCAAGGACGTGGCCAGGGTCATCACCGCCATCCAGGACGGCACCAAGGCCAACATCGTCGAGAGCGACAAGGCGGCCAAGGCCGCCGAGGAATGCGCCCAGCTCGCGGCGGCGGCGGGCGAGGCCCTGCATGAGATCGTCGGCATGTCGGAGGCCACCGCCAGCCAGGTGTCCGCCATCGCCGGAGCGGCCGAGGAACAGGCCGGGGCCGTGGACGACATCGCCCGTTCCACCGAGGAGGTGAACCGCCTGGCCGCCCAGATCGTTGAGGGGATGCACCTCTCCGTGGAGTCCGTGCGCGGGCTTGGAGAGAAGTTCGCCCGCCTGAACACGCTCATCCAGAGCATGTGCGCGGGCAAGGAGGGCGGCAAGGATTCGAAGGGATGCCTGATGCTCGAATAGGCGAAGGCCCGGAAACCCACACGCAGCAAGCGAGGAGCGACGAATGGCCAGGATACTGGTAGTGGACGACGCGGAAATGATCCGGGTGTTCTTCACCACCCTGCTCGGCCAGCAGGGCCACGAGGTGGAGACGGCCTGCGACGGCATCGAGGCGGTGGAGAAGTTCAAGGCCAAGACGGCCGACCTTGTGTTCATGGACATTTTCATGCCCCGGCAGGAGGGGCTGGCCACCATCACGGAGCTTCTGAAGCTGCGCCCCGGCCTGCCCATAGTGGCCATGAGCGCGGGCAGTTCCTTCACCGACCTGGAGACCCTCTCCTGGGCCAGGGACTTCGGGGCGAGGAAGATCATCGCCAAGCCCCTGGACGTGGACGAGGTGCTGGCTTCGGTCAAGGAGCTCGCCGGGACGCGCTGAACGGACGGAGGGGTGGACGGGGGCCGGGCCGCGTGACGCCGTCCGGCCCTGTTGCGTCCTTGGCTGGATGGCGGACAACCACTGCTTTGAATTTTGAATTCAAAATTCATGTTGACCTGGTTCCGGCGCGGCCTTACCGTCCCGGCATGAGAACGAAGCGTGGCCCCGAGTGCGGCGGCGGACCCATCGAGCACGAAAACCTTGACGACAAGGTCTACGCGCGCGTGCGCGGCATGATCGTCTCCGGCCGTTACGAGCCGGGCAGCCGCATAGTGCAGGAGGACCTGGCCGGGGAACTCGGCGTGAGCCGCACTCCCCTGGTGAACGCGCTCAAGCGCCTGGCCCAGGACGGCCTGCTCGAATGGACCCCCCGCAGGGGCATCCACGTCCGGGCGCTGGAGCCGGGCGAACTGGTCCACCTGTTCGTGCTGCGGGAACGTCTGGAGCCTCTGGCCGCCGAACTGGCCGCGCGCAACATCACCCGGGCAGAGGCCCTCGAAATGGAGGAGGAGTGGGCCTCCATGGCCGGTCTGCCGGACACCCCCGAATCCCACCGCCTCTTCGTGGACCGCGACCGCCGTTTCCATTGGCGTCTCGCGGAGCTTGCCGGACAAGAATGTCTCCACCGTCCTGGCCTCCTGCCGCGCCGCGTTGGAAAGGACCACCTCATAGGCGGCCACGCCCAGAAGGCTTGCCGCCAGCAGCATGGCCAGGGAGGCGATGGCCATGCGGCGGGCCGCCTGCGCGCGAAGCGAGGCGCGAAACAGCCCCTGGCCGGGAGGGGATGCCCTGTCCTTCTCGAGCATTCGCTGTCCTCAGGGCCAGAAAAGCGCGGCCGGGTCCACCGGGCTTGAAATGAGGCCGAGGTCCATGAGGAAATCCCGCACCGCCTTGAGGTCGGCCTTGTCGGAATCCGTCGCTTCCGGCGAGAAGTCGTACTCCGGCAACAGGCGGTCGACTTCCTCTGGAGTGAGCCCGGTCGCGGCGGCGATCATGCCGCGCGCCTTGGCCGGTTCGTTCCTCAGGAAGGCGAGCGCCTTGGCGTGGACCTCCAGATATCTGCGGACAAGGTCGGGGTTGGCCTTGAGGAAGTCCTCGTTGACGGCGGTGAGGATGATGCCCTTGGTGAGCCCTTCGCCGCAGGCCACCTCCCTCGCGCCTTCGGCCATGGCCTTCATCTTTCCCGGCCCGGCGGCCAGGGCCGCGTCCACGCCGCCGGAGAGCAGAGCGGTCACGGCGGAGGAGGCGGGCATGTCCACGAAGGTCGCGTCGCCGGGTTTGAGCCCGGCTCTCTCCAGGGCGGCCAGGAGCATCAGGTGCATGAGCGTGCCCTTCGGGCCGGCCACGGTCCTGCCTTTGAGGTCCCTGGCGCTTGCCACGGACGGGGACTTGGCCATGATGCAGAATGTGCGGGGAGCCCGGGCGAACACGGCCACGGCCCTTACGGGCTCGCCCCTGGAGCGGGAGGCCAGCACGGCGTCGGAGCTTATCACGCTGGCGATCTGGACGGCGCCGGAGGCAAGGGCCGCCGCCTGGCCGGGGCCGGTGACGATGTCGGCCCAATCCACGCCGATGCCGCCGGCCTGGAACTCCTGTTCGTACAGACCCAGGTGCTTGGCCACGATGAGAGGGGCGTTCAGCGGGTATTTGACGTAGGTGATTGTGATGCGGGCGATGTCAGCCGCGATGGCCCGGGAATTGACGAAAAACAGGGCGAGGACTGCTATGATGGATATGAAGACTGCTTTCTCGCTGGCAATGCGCATGACACCCCCGGACGGACTGCTCCGGTTTTTCGCGCCGGCTGCAAGGGCCACGCCCCGCGGCAAAGGCGGACGCGTGGAGCGCGGACCATGCCGCCCCGAAACACATTCAAGGAAAAACCCCTCGGGAAAACACCTTAGTGCCCCTCCGGGGTTGCGTCCACTAGAATGTGTCCCCATTTCGCCATGGGGAACGAGGGGGCGGGTATCCTCAGGCCACGGCCAGCTTCGTGGAGACGCGGCCGGACGCGCGGACAAGGTCCCGAGCCTTGGCGTAGGCGGCGAGACCGCGCCGCCAGGCCGGGTCCGGGTGGCTGGAGGAGGTCTCGGGCATGGAGGAGGCCTCCCGGAAGGAGGCGTCGAAGACCCGCTCGCGCAGCCTCTCGCGCTCGAGCTCGGTCTCGAATTCCTGCCCGCGCGTGTTCTGCCTTTTCTTCCCGGCCTTCTCGTCCGGGTCCACCGTCACTTTTTTGGACGTGTAGTCCAGGCCGAACGCGCCCAGGCGCAGGCCGAACGCATGCGTGACGACGCGGGCCTTGACGGCGTCGAAGGACGATTGATCGCGGGAAGCTTGGCGGATGCCTGCTGATGCTTCCATGGACGTGCTCCTGGGCGTGGAGGCCCGGTGCGGCAGCCTTGCCGTTTCGCGCGGGCTTGCCCGTCGCGAGGTTTCCCGTCCATGGAAACCGGGTGGGTTGCGAAATAAGTAATCCCGGCCCGACCGGTTGGCAAGAAAAATGACCAAACCCGGAACCTTTGCCAGTTCCGTGCCGAGCGCGCAATCTCCACTTGTCCGGGAGGCTTCGCGCGGTTATGATTAGGAGCGGGACGGCTCCGTCCCCCGCTTATCCGCTCTCAGCCAACCAATCCGTACAGGAGTTCAGATGCCGACCACGATACTCAAGAAACGCCGGCTCATACCGGGCCAGACGAGCGAGCTCACGCTCGACGCGCCGCACATCGCGCGCAAGGCCAGGCCCGGCAATTTCGTCATCCTGCGCGTGTCCGAGAAGGGCGAACGCATACCCCTCACCATCGCCGACACGGACCCCGAGGCCGGGACCATCACCATCGTCTATCTCGTGGTGGGCAAGTCCACCGCCGAGCTGGAGACCCTGGACGAAGGCGGCTCCATCCTTGACGTGTGCGGGCCCCTGGGCAAGCCCACCCACATCGAGCCGTGCGGCACGGTGGTCTGCGTGGGCGGCGGCACGGGCATCGCGGCCATGCACCACATCGCCAAGGGCCACAAGGCCGCGGGCAACCGCGTGATCGCGGTCATCGGCTCGCGCTGCGAGGACCTGCTCCTGTTCAAGCAGGAGCTCTCCATGTTCGCCGACGAGGTGGTGGTCACCACCAACGACGGCTCCTGCGGCATGAAGGGCTTCGTCACCGACGGCCTGAAGATGGTGCTCGACCGCGAGAAGAACGTGGGCGAGGTGGTGGCCGTGGGCCCCGTGCCCATGATGGAGGCAGTCTCAAGGCTGACGCTCCCCTACGGCGTCAAGACCACGGTGAGCCTCAATTCCATCATGATCGACGGCATCGGCATGTGCGGGGCCTGCCGGGTGATCGTGGGCGGCGAGGTGAAGTTCGCCTGCGTGGACGGCCCGGAGTTCGACGGACACAAGGTGGATTTCGAGCGCATGCGCCAGCGGCTCGTGGCCTTCAAGCCCCAGGAGGAGCTGTCCTGGGCCGAATTCCGGAGGCGTCATGGAAAAGAAGGCTAGCAAGCTTAAGCCCCGCGTCCACATGCCCGAGCAGCCGCCCCTGGAGCGGGTGGGGAACTTCTCCGAGGTGACGCTGGGATACTCCCTGGAAATGGCCAAGGAGGAGGCGGCCCGCTGCCTCCAGTGCAAGAAGCCCCTGTGCGAGCGGGGCTGCCCGGTGGAAGTGCCCATCAAGGCCTTCATCGGCCACCTGGCCAAGGGGGACGTGGTGGAGGCCTACCGCGCCATCCGCGAGACCAATTCCCTGCCCGCCGTGTGCGGCCGCGTCTGCCCCCAGGAGGTGCAGTGCGAGGGCGCGTGCGTCTTGAACAAGAAGGGCCAGGCCGTGTGCATCGGCCGCCTTGAGCGCTTCACCGCCGACGAGTACGCGGCCCGCTCCGCCTGCGAGCAGCTCACCGGAACCAAGGCCTGCCCCATGATCCGCGAGGAACTCAAGGTGGCCTGCATCGGCGCGGGGCCGTCCAGCCTCACGGTGGCCGGATACCTCTCCACCCTGGGCATCAAGGTGCACGTCTACGAAGCCCTGCACGAGCCCGGCGGCGTGCTCGTCTACGGCATCCCCGAGTTCCGCCTGCCCAAGGCCATCGTCAAGCGCGAGGTGGAGGCCATGACCGAGAACGGCGTGGAGTTCCACCTCAACTGGGTGGGCGGGCGCACCGTCACCGTCCGGGACCTCTTCGACGAGGGCTTCCAGGCCGTGTTCATCGGCGTGGGCGCGGGCCTGCCCAAGTTCCTCAAGGTCCCCGGCGAGGACCTGACCGGCGTCTTCTCCGCCAACGAGTACCTCTCGCGGGCCAACCTGGGCCGGGCCTACGCCTTCCCGGACTACGACACCCCGCCTTTCCCCGGCAGGAACGTCGTGGTGGTGGGCGGCGGCAACGTGGCCATGGACGCGGCCCGCACCGCCATGCGCATGGGCGCGGACAAGGTGAGCCTTGTCTACCGCCGCACCAAAAACGAGATGCCCTGCCGCCTGGAGGAACTCGAACACGCCGTGGACGAGGGCCTGCACCTGGAGGTGCTCACCAACCCGGTGGAGTTCGTGGGCGACGAGACCGGCAGGGTGACGGGCGTGCGCCTGGAGAGGATGTGCCTCGGCGAGCCCGACGAGAAGGGCCGCCGTTCCCCCAACTGCACGGGCGATTATTTCGACATCCCCTGCGACCTGGCCGTGATCGCCGTGGGCACCGGGCCCAACCCGCTGCTGCTGGAGGCCACGCCGGGCCTTGAGCGCAACCGCTGGGGATACATCCAGGTGAACGAGGAGACCGGCGAGACCAGCATCCCGAACGTGTTCGCGGGCGGCGACATCGTCACCGGGGCGGCCACGGTCATCCTGGCCATGGGCGCGGGCAGGCGCGCGGCCAAGGAGATCGCCCGCCGCCTACTGGGCGGGGACGCCCCCCAGGACGTGCCGCCCCTGCACGCGGGCGCCGGCGGCCCCCAGGACTGATCGCGCGCGGCGAACGATGCCCAGCCAAGCGGCTCCCGGAGGGGATTCCCGTCCGGGAGCCGTTTCGAGTTGCGCGATGTCACGGATTCTCTTGTCCATCGTAACGCAATTGTAATATGTTACTCCTAGGGTCCGCGTGCCGCCGGGAGCGATTTCCCGGCTCAACGTCGCAAATCCCTTGGAGGCAAGAAAGATGAAGAAGATCGCTGCTTTCCTTTTCGCCCTCATGCTCGCCGCCGGTACGGCCATGGCCGAGACCAGCATCCGCGTCGATGGTTCCACCACCGTCCTGCCCGCCATGCAGAAGATGGTCGAGGCTTACATGAAGGCCAACCCCGGCGTGAACATCACCGTGTCCGGCGGAGGCTCCGGCAACGGCATTAAGGCCATCATCGACGGCGCAACCGACATCGCCATGTCGTCGCGCGAGATGAAGGACAAGGAGATGGACTCCGCCAAGGAGAAGGGCCGTCCGGTCAAGCCCCTGGCCATCGCCATGGACGCCCTGGCCCCCATCGTCAACCCTGCCAACCCCGTGTCCAACCTGACCGTCGAGCAGCTGCGCGACATCTTCGCCGGCAAGATCAAGAACTGGAAGGAAGTGGGCGGCGAGGACAAGGAGATCGTTGTCATCTCCCGCGACACTTCCTCCGGCACCTACGAGGCCTGGCAGGAGATGATCATGGGCAAGGTCAAGGTGTTCCCCGGCGCGCTGCTCCAGGCCTCCTCCGGCGCGGTGCTCCAGGTGGTGAGCAAGAACAAGGCCGCCATCGCCTACGACGGCTACGCCTACGTGAACGACACGGTGAAGGCCATCAAGGTCAACGGCATCCAGGGCGACGAGAAGACCGTGGCCGACAAGAGCTACCCCGTGTCCCGCCCCCTGTTCATCATCGTGCCCGAGGCCGCTTCCCCCGAGGCCAAGAAGTTCGTGGACTTCATCATGGACCCGGCCAAGGGCCAGAAGCTCATCGCCGAGGTGGGCTACTTCCCCGTCAAGAAGTAGCGTCAAGACCAATGAACCAGGACCCCCTCCCCGGAGGGGGTCCTGTCAGGAGCATCGCGTGGCAATCAGCCGGAAACTCAAGGACGACCTGATCCAAAAGTTCTTTTTCCTCACGGCCCTCACGTCCATCGTGTCGCTCGGGCTCATCATGGTCTACCTCTTCATGGAGGGCGCGCCCATATTCAGGCACGTCTCCGTGAGCGACTTCCTTTTCGGGAGCTACTGGTACCCCACCTTCGATCCCCCCGAGTTCGGCATCTTCCCGCTCATCGCCGCCTCGCTGGCGGTCACGGCCATGTCCTCGCTCATCGCCATACCGCTCGGGGTCATGACGGCGGTCTACCTGGCCGAGATAGCCGGACCCAGGACGCGGGGCATATTCAAGCCAGTGGTGGAGCTTCTGGCCGCGCTGCCCTCGGTGGTCATCGGCTTCTTCGGCATGGTGGTGGTTGCGCCGTTCCTGCTGGACACCTTCGACCTGTCCACGGGGCTCAACCTCTTCAACGCGAGCCTCATGCTGGCCTTCATGTCCGTGCCGACCATCTGTTCCGTCTCCGAGGACGCCATCTACGCAGTGCCCCGCGAGCTCAAGGAGGCCTCCCTGGCGCTTGGGGCCACCCACTGGGAGACCATCCGCCGGGTCATCCTGCCCGCGTCCCTCTCCGGCGTCTCCACGGCGGTCATCCTTGGCATGTCCCGGGCCATCGGCGAGACCATGGTGGTGCTCATGGTGGCTGGCGGCGCGGCCATGATCCCCACGTCCATCTTCTCGCCCGTGCGCCCAATGCCCTCGTCCATCGCGGCCGAGATGGCCGAGGCCCCGTTCCGCTCGGACCACTACCACGCGCTCTTCGCCATCGGCGTGGTGCTTTTCCTGTTCACCCTGGTCTTCAACATCATCGCCCAGCACATCGCCGAGAAGCACAAGCAGGTCGGCGCGGCCACGCTGTAGGGACCCGGAGGGACAATGAAGATCGACAGCAGGAATTCGGGAAAGCGCCGGGCCGCACAGACGGTGATGTGGAGCGTGTTCCGGGGGGCGTCCCTGGTGAACGCCGCCGCGCTCGGGCTCATATGCCTCTTTCTTTTCGTCAACGGACTGCCCGCCATCAGCCTGGAGTTCCTGACGCAGCCGCCGCGTAATTCCATGACGGCGGGAGGCATTCTGCCCTGCATCATAGGCACGGTGCTGCTCTCGGTGGGGTCCATGCTGGTGGCGTTTCCGCTTGGCGTGTGCTCGGCCATATACCTGAACGAGTACGCCAGGCCCGGCAAGACCGTGCGCCTCATAAGGCTCGGCATCGCCAACCTGGCGGGCGTGCCCTCGGTGGTGTTCGGCCTGTTCGGCCTGGCCTTCTTCGTCACCTTCGCGGGCATGGGGGTGAGCATCCTCTCGGGCGTGCTGACGCTCACCATCCTCATACTGCCGGTGATCATAGGCACGGCCGAGGAGGCCCTGAAGAGCGTGCCCAACACCTACCGCGAGGCCTCGCTGGGGCTCGGGGCCACCAAATGGCAGACCATCTGGCTGGTGGTGCTCCCGGCGGCCCTGCCGGGCATGCTCACCGGGGCCATCCTGGGGCTTTCGCGCGCGGCGGGAGAGACGGCGGCCATCATGTTCACGGCGGCCGTGTTCTTCGCGCCCAAGCTGCCCACCTCCCTGTTCTCCGACGTCATGGCTCTGCCGTACCACATCTACGTGCTGGCCACCGCCGGGACCGAGATCGAGAAGACCCGGCCCCTCCAGTACGGCACCGCTCTGGTGCTCATCGCCCTGGTGCTTGGCATGAACCTGGTCGCCATCGTCTACCGGGCCAGGCTCCAGAAGAAGCACTAGAGCTGATTCCCTGGTTTTTTTACGCCCCCGGCCGCGTCGCGGCCGGGGGCTTTCGCCTTGGTGCGCACGCATGCCCGGGGCTTGCGTGAATTGTTCCGAGCAGGCTGCGCCCCGGCACGCCTCGGCCTGGAGACCCGCGGGCGCGGCGTGGTGTTCAACCCGCTCTGGAAGAGCGGCCCCGTCAACCACTTCATGCACCCCTGCGCCGGCATGGAAGGCGTGCCGCCCAACCGCCTGGAGGCCGGGGCTTAGGCTACACAGTGGAGTTCAAGGCGGATCAGCGCCTGTAAACAATACCTCGCTGGCCGCGTCGCTTCCAGATACTCAAACTCTTGCGCGGGACAAATGCTCTTGGTGCTTGAGTATTACTTGTGCCTTGCCAGCGACTGTGTCCAACGGGCTGTAATGTCGACTATTTCTGCTGACGTCGCAGGCGTGGCCGGGCAACCGGCGCGGGCATTTTGCAATTTGCGTGAAGGAAAGGTGAAAAGAAAGGCGGGCGCGGCTTCGGGGCCGCGCCCGCCTCTGTTGCCGGATCAGTTGGCCAGGGCGGGAAAGCGGCCTGATTGCCTGAGCGGGTCCGGCGCTTCGCCGGGCAGGGTGGCGGGAACCCGATCCTCCGCCTCGGCCATGGAGTCGATGAGCTCCTTGAGCTCCCCGGCCTGGGAAGCCAGGTAGGTGATGGCCTCGGCCGTCTGCACTACCCCGTTGGCGGTCTCGTGGGCGATGCGGCTCACCTCGCTCACGGCGGCGTTGACCTCCTGATACGCCGAGGACTGCTCCTCGGCCGAGGCCGCGATGCGCCGCACCTGCGCGGCCACGGCGGCGGTGTCCTCCACGATGCGGCCAAGCGTTTCCCCGGATTTGCGCACCAGATCGTTGGTCTGTCCGATGGCCTCGAAGGAGCGCTCGGTTTCCTCGATGTTGCGGCTGGTGCCGGACTGGATATCCTCGATGCTGCGCGACACCTCCCTGGTGGCGGCCATGGTCTTCTCGGCGAGCTTTCTCACCTCGCCGGCCACCACGGCGAAACCGCGCCCGGCATCGCCTGCCCTGGCCGCCTCGATGGCCGCGTTCAGGGCCAGCAGGTTGGTCTGGTCGGCGATGTCGTCGATGACGCCGATGATGCGCCCGATGGCCCTGGCCATCTCGCCAAGCTCGTTCATGCTGCGCTGGTGCTCGCGCGACATGGAGTACACCCTGTCGATGGAGGCGATGCACTCGTCCACCACCTTGGAACCCTCGCCGGCGCGGGACCGGGCCGAGTCGGAGCTCAAGGCGGCCTCGGAGGCCACCCTTGCCACTTCGACCAGCGTGGCGTTCATCTCCTCCATGGCCGTTGAGGTCTCCGATAGGCGCGATGTCTGGTGCTCTGCGCCCTCGCGGATGCTCTCCACCTGGCCGGAGATCTCCTCGGCGCCCTGGGAGACGTGCAGGGCGATGAGGTTGGCCTGCTCGGCC
Source organism: Thermodesulfobacteriota bacterium (assembly GCA_049322415.1). Classification (GTDB taxonomy): domain Bacteria; phylum Desulfobacterota; class Desulfovibrionia; order Desulfovibrionales; family Desulfovibrionaceae; genus Fundidesulfovibrio. The sequence goes on from JBMORI010000047.1 coordinate 66,221, forward strand.
ACCTGGGTGATCTGGTCGTGCTGGCCCCGGATGAGCGCCTCCTGGCGCTTGATTTCGGTCAGCTCCGTGAAAAGGGTGAAAACCCCGAGCGGCGTCCCGTCCAGGTCCCGGAGAGGGGCGGCGTCCTGCCGCACGAAGAAGGCCCTTCCCCGCGCCCCGCACCCCCCTGCTTCGACATCCCGCACCGGGGCCATTTCGGCCATGCTGCGGGATGTGGCCCCGGCCAGGGCCTCGTTGCCATTGAAGAAAGCCGCCATGTCCATGCCCAGGTAATCTTCCTGCCGGCCGTCAAGCTCCAGGAGTTCCAGGAGCGGGGGGTTCACGAAGCTCACCTTCCCCTGAGTGTCCGTCACCAGGCAGGGGACTGTCATGGCGTCCAGAATGCCCTGGGAGAAGCCCAGCTTGTTCTTGAGTTCGCCCACCATGCGGGTGAGCCCGCCCGCCAGCGCGCCGAGTTCGGCCTTGAAGCGGCCTTCCAGGGCCACGTGCAGGTCCCCGGACGAGATGCCGTCCAGATAGGCGCGCAGATTGCCGAAAGGCTTGCCGATTTCGCGGCGCAGGAAGGCCACGGATAGGATCAGGATGGCCAGGGCCGTGCCCGCGCCGAGGACCAGGCTGGCCCGGGTGAGCCGTGTCACGGCGGCGAAGGCCTCGGCCTCGTCGATGACCGTGACCAGCGCCCATGTGACGTCCCCGGCTTTCACCGGCGCGTAGGCGGCCAGCACGGGCTTGCCGGAGATGTCCTTGGACACCTCGCTCCCGGTGCGCCCGGCCAGGGCCTCGGCGACGGCGTGGGTGTCCATCCTGCCCGAGGAGGGGCTGGCGAAGGATGCGGCAACGGTGTGCGTCCGGGGATGGGACGCGCTGTCCGAACGCATGAGCCGGTCCTGGCCCACCAGATAGCTCTCGCCCGTCTCGTCCTTCCCGGCGCGCGATTTCATGATGGGGACCAGGTCACGCGGGACGATGCGGAAGACGGCCACTCCGGCGAAGCGGCCCACGTGGTCGTTCACCGGGCTTGCGACGAAGGCGGAGGGCACGTCGCCCGCGGGCGGGTATGGGGCGAAGTCCACGAACACGGCCTTGCCCTTCCTGGCCTCGGCCCAGGCCTTGGCCAGGCCGGAGTCCCTGAGTGGCCCCTTGAGAAGGTCCTCACCCATCTCGCCGCCGTTCTTCACCGTCAAAAGGACGCGGCCGTAGTCGTCCAGCAGGATGGCGTCCTCGTAGCCGAGCACCTTCACGAAGGGCTGGAATGCCGGGGACACGAACTGCACCATGTCGGCGTACTCGGGGTCCTTCACGTCCCAGCGTTCGCCGGGCCCGGACCTGCCCATGAAGATGTCGCGGAGCATGCCGATGCTGTTGTAGACTTCCTTGGTTGTGCCGTAGATGCGCACCTCCGCCATCCACTTCTCCACAAGCTCCGCCAGGGCCTGCCCACGCGAATCGCGCACGGACTCGATCTGGCCGAACGCCTGCCGCGAGAGGCTGTCCGAGGCCTGGCGGACGCTGTACACGCCCATGAAGAGCAGCGGCAGGATGCCGATGGACAGGCAGAAGACTATCAGTTTCGCCCGCAGGCTGAGCTCAATTTTCACGTGGTTTCTCCTTGAAAAAGACAGCCACGCGATAGCCGGTTCCGGTTGTGAATTGATGGGCGGCTGGTGACAATCCGGTTACGGCCGTGATAGAAAAGGGCCGTGAAGCCTTGAAACGGGCCGAGGGGAGGTGCACCCGGGAAAGACTTGGGCGGAAAAGGCGAGGCGGGCAGCCGTAACAGCCGCCGCGTGCCGGTCATGGATTCGTCACATGAAGGGGATAGCTTCAGGCAGCCGCCAAGGCGGCCAGAACGTCCTCGAAAGGAAGGCACAATGACCCTGGAAGGACCCAGCCGGAAGAAGAACTACGTCATCGACACCAACGTCCTTATCGAAAACCCCAACTCGGTGAAGGCGCTCAGAAACGGCAACGAAAACAACATATACATCCCCTACCACGTGCTCATGGAGCTGGAGACGCTCAAGAACACGCCCAAACTGCGCCACATCGTCTCCAAGGTCATCACCAGCCTCATCGAAAACCGAGACAGCATCACCTTCCTCAGAAACGGCGAAGCGGACTCCCCCTTCACCCACATCGTCGACAACTACATCCTGCGCGAGATCGAGACCGCCAGCGGCATCCCCGACCCCATCCTCGTCACCAACGACCGCCTGCTCCAGCTCCAGGCGTCGCTTCGAAACATCAAGAGCGAGGAACTCCGGGACTCCAAGCCCTTCGAGTCCGAATCGCAGCTCTACACGGGCTTCGTGGAGGACGGCGAGGACCGCCCGCCCAACTCCTTCTCCTGGCGCGACGGCAAGCCGGTGCTGAACGCCCCCGAGGGCGAGAAGGCGATAGGCTACGTCAACGACGTGTGGAACCTCAAACCGCGCACCGTCTACCAGAACCTAGCCCTGGAGCTCATCTGCTCGGACCACGTGGACCTGGTCTCCATCCAGAGCGAGGCCGGCTTCGGCAAGACCTACCTGGCCCTTGCCGCGGCGCTCTACATGGTGCTGGAGCGCAAGCAGCACGACAAGATCTTCGTGGTGAAGCCCACCATCGAGATAGGGGCCAAGCTCGGCTACCTGCCCGGCGACATAGCCGAGAAGATGGAGCCCTACATGAAGTACATCTTCGACCTCTTGGTGAAGCTCCACAGGCTGCGCCCGGCGAACAAGGTGTTCGTGAACCCCAACGACGAGAGCCTGAGGCTCAACGTGAAGAAGTTCGAGATACTGCCGCTGGGCTACGTGCGCGGCATGAACATCGAGAACGCCTTCGTGATCATCGACGAGGCCCAGAACCTGTCGCGCAGCGAGGTGCGGGCGCTTTTGACCCGCATGGGAGAAGGGGTGAAGTGCGTGTGCCTGGGCGACACGTCGCAGGTGGACAACCCCTATCTGAACGAGGCCAACAACGGCCTGAACTGGATAGTGAGGAAGTTCAAGGGGTTCGCCAACTACGGGCACATAGTGCTCAAGGGCGACCGCTCGCGCGGGCCCATCACGGACATGGTGCTGAGAAGCAAGCTGTAGCCGGGGCCGCGCCCCGTCCCCGTGCGAAGCGCCCCCGTCGGGGCGCTTTTCACGCCCTACGCTCCGAGAAACGCCCTGGCCGCCTGCCAGAGAAGCCCCGCGCCGATGAACCCCAGAAGGGTCAGCACCACGGCCCGGAAGACCCGCTCGTTTGCCTTGCCGCAGGCGGCGAAGCCCGCCCACAACCCCGCCGCCAGGGCCGGGACCGACCACCCGAAGAGCGCCCCCACCTCGCCCGTCACGAGGCCCTTGGCGGCCTGCGTCCCCACGATCAGGAACCCGGTGAGCAGGAAATAGAAGGTCAACGTGGCCCTCAGTTCGTCGCGCGCCCAGGGCTGGCGGGCGGCCCAGGCGATCACCGGCGGGCCGTTGGCCCCGGTCAGCAGGCCGATGCCGCCGCTGGTGAACCCGGCCAGCACCGTCCATCCCTTGGCCAGGGGCGCGCCCGGACCCTTGGCAGCGGCCGATTGCGCCACCACGAACAGGATCACCGCGCCGAGGATTCCCTTGATGACAGAGTCAGGCGCGCCGTCCAGAATCCACGCTCCGGCGGCCATCCCCGGCAGCGAGCTTGCGAGCAGGAGCCGCATGGGGCCTTTGCGCACATGGCCCCGCAGGCGGGCGGTCATGACGATGTTGATGCTGAGCGCCACCATGCTGACCAGGGGCACCGCCGTGCGCGCATCAAGGGCGGTGAGCAGGACGGGCAGGGCCACGAGCACCGAGCCGAAGCCGGAAAAGCCCTGGATGAAGCCCGCGAGCAGGGCGGCGGCGATGCATGTGGCGATTGTTGCGTCCATGGCGGGGATGTCCTTGCCGGGCGGTTGTGGCCGCGCCGGAGGGACAGCAGTAATGACCGGGGGATGGGAAGGCAAGCGAAGCGATGAAAGTTTGCCGCCGGGCGCGCCAGCATGTTTGGGGCGGAAAAGTGGCGTCCGGCTGCCGGAGTGGAGGCCGTCCAGGCCGGCCTTCGCATCGGCCGCGGGATTGCCAGGCCCGTGCGGGAGTCCGACGGGCGAAGCCCTTCGGCTGCCGGGCCGGTCCTCCCTATCCGGCCATCAGCCCGCCTTCGCGCATGGCCTCGCGCACGTCCTCGCGGGAGGAGGCTATGGAGACGCGGTTCCTTCCTGCGTTCTTTGACGCGTACAGCGCCTGGTCGGCCTGAGCCAGGAGACTCGCGGGCGTGGCGGCCTGGCCGGGGGTGAAGGTGGCCAGCCCGACGGAGACGGTCAGCGGAATGACGCGGCCCGCGTAGCGCAGGGGGGAGCCCCCCAGGCGGCGGCGCAACCGCTCGGCCAGCATCCAGGCCTGGGCCTGGCCGGTATGAGGCAGGATGACGGCGAACTCCTCGCCGCCGTAGCGGGCCAGGAAGTCGGTTGAGCGCAATCCCGCCTCGAAGGATTGCGCGGCGTGCCGCAGGGCGGCATCCCCGGCCAGGTGGCCGTGGGTGTCGTTGACCTTCTTGAAGTGGTCCAGGTCGGCCATGAGCAGGGCGAAGCCTTCCTTGTGGCGCATGTGGCGCTTGAGTTCCTGCTCCAGCCTGGCGTCGAGGCTGCGGCGGTTGTGGAGGCCGGTGAGGCCGTCGCGGCCGGCACGGCGCTTGAGCCTCAGGTACTCCAGGGAATTCCTGATGCAGGGGGCCAGCTGGGTCACGGCCTGGCGCGCGGTTTCCTGTTCGTGCCTGGCCAGGTCGCGGTGGATGAGCACGCTTATGCACCCGAAGGGCTCGCCGTCCAGGCGCAGGGGCACAAGCAGAGCGCGGCCGGGCTCGGCGGACGCCTCGGCGGGGCCTCCGGGAAGGTTGTGGGCGCGCCAGGAGCGGGCGGGATTGCCGCTCAGGCGGGCGGCCAGGTCGAGCAGATAGCTGGTCCTGGCCGAGCGCGCGGCGGAGTCCAGCCCCTCGGACATGAACAGCTCCATGTCCTTGGCGTCGCCCCAGAGCACGGCCAGCACCTCGGAGACGGGGAAGGCGAGGCCGAGGTCCTGCCTCAGGGCCTCGATGATTTCCGGAAGCTCCAGACTGGACATGGCCCTGGCCAGGATGTGCTGGAAAAATGCCAGGCGGCCGTTCTCCTGGACTATCTGGTCGCGCTCGCGCTGGGCTTCCCCCAGAAGGCGGGCGATGTCCTCGTAGACGCCCGCGGCTTCCCGTGCGCGCTCCAGGACGGCGCTGATCTTGGCCTTGGAGAGAGGCGGAGCCAGGCAGGCCAGGAAGCCCCGGGCGAGCACCTCCTCATGGCTTGGCGACCCGGCCTCGGACACAACCAGCACCTTGCGCGCCTGGGCCAGCCAGCCGGGCATGTCCTCATTGAGGGAGCGCCAGCTGTCCACGTCCAGGAACACGGCCAGGGGGTCCGCCCGGTCGTGGCCGGCCTGTCCGGGGGTATCGCGCGGGTCGAAGCGCTTCACCTCGGCCAGGTCGCCAACGGCTTGACGGATGCGTTTGGCGGGCTGCCCGGCGAGGCCGATGAGCCATACCGGGCGGGATTTCTTGACGCCTCTGCGCATGCGGGGTCTCCGGGTGTCGGTTGTCATCGCCCGGAACAAGCAAGTTTGATGCCGGGAACATTTTTCCTCCTGGCCCTTTCTGGCGCGCGGCCAGTCACGCGATCGTAACCGTTCCGGGGTAGTGAGATGTTGCCTCCCGCGCGGAAGGTGCTATGTTGAGGGCTCGCATGATCGAACAGGGGGGACGGAAAATGGGCATGACAGCCAAACACAAAGCTGAGATGATACTGGAAAAGGACGGCGTGTCCGCCTGGCTTCGAGGTCTGGCCGATGCCATCGACGCGGGCGAGCTCGCGTCGGAGTCGGGTTCAGTGAGCCTTGAGGGCATGAAATCGCTGAAGGCCTCCTTCAAGGAGTCCTTCGACGGCAGGGTGCGGGCCAGGCTGTCCGTGAGGTTCCCCAGGCCGCTGCCGCCCTTGATCGGCGAGCCAGGCGAGCCGGAAGGGGAGGATGAGGACGAGGGCGCGCTGCCCAAGTACAAGTCGCTCAAAAAGCACATGAAGCAGACATTCAAGGCCATCGGCCTGGCCCTGAACGCGGGGCAGCTGCCGCCGGACCTGGAAGCCAGGAGCTTCATCGCGGATTCCAGGCTCATGGTGAGCTACCCTGGCAAGGGCGACGAATTCTACGCCGTCTACCTGGAGAAGACCGAAGCCTTCGAGGCCGCCCTGGCCGCCTCCGACCTGGACGCCATGAAGAGGCTCTACCAGGAGCTGGCCCAACTCAAACGGGACTGCCACTCCCGCCACGCCTGAGGATCATCGGATGCCCGCGAAGTCCATGGAGATCGTCAAGGCCGGGGCCAAGGTCTGTCAGGAAATCGACCTGAAGGCCATCCCCCGCGAAGTGACAGACTGGGACCTGGAAACCTTCCTGGCCTTGACCTGCGCCGGAATATCTCCGGAACAGGCCCAGGCCGTCCGCAATCCGGGCGCGCGGTTCCCCCGCCAGGATTACGTGCTGGCCGTGCACTGGCACCCGGAGCACGTGCCCATGGACATGATCCGCGACCGCATCGCGGCCATGTACCCTGGCCGCAAGGACGAGCTCATCATCCCCACCCAGCACAACCAGCTGCTCACCTGGGGCGAGTACGCCGGGGTGGAGGTGGACTGCTACTCCCACGGGTTCAACCGCAAGGTGCAGCTGCTCATCCACCTGCGTGCAGACCGCCTGGGCCGCGCGGGCGTGCTCTCCAACATGCTGAGCCACACGTTCAAGTACCGCTCCTCCCAGTTGTACGAGTATCTGGACGCCCTGTGCGAGCCGGACTGGGCCGAGGCGCGCCAGAAGGCCGCCGGACAGGCGGGCTCGGACGAGGAGGTGGTGGAGTTCACGGCCATCCACGCCAGGAGGCTCAAGAGCCTGCTTGTCCAGAACGAGGGGCGCACCCCGGGCGACGCCATCAAGAACAAGCTGGTCCGCAACTACCTGGACTGTCTGCGCGAGTTCTTCGAGCCCCGCTTCATCAACAAGGCCCAGGTGTACGCCAAGGCCGTGAAGGAGCTGGTCAAGGATCAGTTCTCCCTGGCCTATTTCTACCGGGCGTCCGAGGTTATCGAGGAGGCCCGGTCCATCGGCGCGGGCGTGGTCATCCCCCACCCGGAGCAGTTCTGGCCCATCCTCCTGCGCAATTACGACGTGGACGGCATCGAGGTGTGGAACCCGCAGTCCCAGCAGTACACGGAGTTCCTCATCAACGTTGTGCTGGACCAGAACCGGCGTGGATACCACAAGGACCGGCCCATGCTCATCTTCATGGGCGACGACTGCCACATGAGCGAGAAGCTCAAGCGCCTGGACGAGCAGGACAAGGAGAAGGCCGCCCGCGAGGTGGGGCTCCAGCCCGCCTGGGACGACCTGGTCATTTCCAAGGGGCTCATCATGGCCGGGGTGAGCCGCAAGACAGTGATGGACGAATACCGGGCCAGGCTGGACGCCCCACGCTAGGGCCGGGATCAAAACGTCATTTCAGGGGCGCGCCGCGCGCCCGGGAGCATCGGGATGGACAAGAAGGACGCTTGCGCGCCGCCGAACGAGGGAAAGTTCTCCTACGAGTCGGTGCAGGACGCCAAGACGCTGGTGGAGTATCTGCGCGCCCTCACGGACGGATTCGAGAAGGGGACCATGCGCTTCTCCCGCAAGGACATGGAGCTCGCCCTCTCGCCCAAGGGCCTCATCGGCTTCGCCGTGGAGGCCAAGGCCAAGGACGGGCGCATGAAGCTGGCCCTCAAGTTCGCCTGGCGAGAGGCCGTGGAGGAGAAGGAACCCGAGAGCGACACCTTCGTCATCACACCCGGAGGCGAGGGATAAGCGATGCGTTTCCTGGAAGGCGTGGAAGAGAACTTCCGCTTCATGGTCCTTGAAGTGACCAAGCAGGTGGAGAACACCCTCAAGGTGCTCGAACACCCGGACCCGGGCCTGGTCGAGAAGATCGAGAGCCGGGACGACTACATCGACAACCTGAAGACCGTGATCGAGAACAAGTGCTTCTCGCGCATCCACACGGGCTTCGGAGGCGACAAGCGGGCCATCGACCTGGCGAGGGCGGTGAACATAATCACCTCCAACCTGGAGCGCCTGGCCGACCACGCCGTGAACATCGTGATGCAGTCGCAGTACCTGCGCGACCCGAACTTCATCAAACGCTACGACTACAAGGCCTTCTTCAACGAGATAATCAAGGCCCTGCGCTTGGTGGTGAAGGCCCTCTACAACCAGGACATCGCCATGGCCTTCCGCATATGCCGGGCCGAGGTCACGCTGGACACGCTCTTCAAGGCCAACTTCGACATCATCCTCTCCGACCTGCGCCGGGGCGAGTCCCCCGAGAACTGCATCACCGCCCACAACATCTTCCGCTATCTCGAGCGCATGGGAGACACCATCCTCAACATAGGCGAGGCCGTCATCTTCGCGGCCGTGGGCGAGAAGTTCAAGATCCACCAGTACGAGGCCCTCAAGGAGACCCTTGCCGAGCTGGGGCAGGAGGTGCCCATCACGGACGGCGAGTTCCAGTCCATCTGGGGGACGCGCTCGGGCTGCCGCATCGGTAAGCTTGAGGGGGGCCGCAAGGGCGCGCGCTCAGGCGGCGTGCTTTTCAAGGAGGGCAACGCCTCCAAGCTGCGCGACGAGACCGGCAACATAAGGCGCTGGGAGTCCGTCATGCCCGGCCTGCCCCCCAAGGTGCAGGCCTTCCATGTGGACGGCGATTCCGCCTCCATGCTCATGGAATACCTGGGCGGCTGCACCCTGCAGGAGGTGGTGCTCACCGCCTCGCCGGAGATCGCGGCCAACGCCGCCTTCATCCTGGAGCAGACCGTGCGCCACATCTGGACCGAGACCCGGAGGGACGTGCCTGCCAGGACCGGCTTTTTGGCCCAGCTCGGCCAGCGCCTGGACGATGTGTTCCGCATGCACCCCTCCTTCCGCCACCAGGAGATGAACCTGGCGGGTATCCACGTCGCCTCCTTCGACGATCTGCTCGAGCGCGCCAGGGTTCTGGAAGCCGCGTTCGAGGCCCCCTTCACCGTGTTCATCCACGGCGACTTCAACATCAACAACATCGTCTACAACCACGAAGAGCAGCGCATCCACTACATCGACCTGCACCGCTCCAAGGACACCGACTACGTGCAGGACCTCTCGGTGTTCATCGTCTCCAATTTCCGGCTGCCCGTCATGGACCGCCTGCTGCGCCGCAGGCTGGACCGGGTGATGCTCCAGTTCCTCGCCTTCGGGAGGGAGTTCGCCGCGGAAAACGGCGACGAGACCTTCGAGGCCAGGCTGGCTTTGGGGCTGGTGCGTTCCTTCATCACCTCCATCCGTTTCGAGTTCAACCACCGTTTCGCCAAGGAGATGTTCCAGCGCGGCGTGTACCTCATGCGCGCGCTCATCCGTTTCCAGGAGTCCGGCAGGCCCTTCAGGGAATACATCCTTCCCGAGGACGTGCTCATCTATTGATGCCTCAGGAGTGCAAGAAATGAAGAAGATTGGTGTCGTAGGCATCCCGGACGGCTGGTCCTCCGAGGTGCTGGCCGACGCATGCCGTAAAGCCACGGGCTTTCGGATGCTCATCGACATGGAGAAGGCGGTGCTGGACCTGGAACGCGGGACCGTGCTCCACGAGGGGCGGGACCTGATGGAGCTTGACGCGCTCATCGTCAAGAAGATCGCACCGCAGTACTCGCCCGGCGTGCTGGACAGGCTGGAGATGCTCCGGTTCCTGGAACTGAAGGGACTGCCGGTGTTCTCCCGGCCCAGCTCGATCCTGCGGCTCATCGACCGCCTGAGCTGCACCGTGGCCTTGCGCGCCGCCGGGCTGCCCATGCCCCCCACCGTGGCCACGGAGGACGTGGACGAGGCCCTGGACGCGGTGGAACGCTTCGGCAAGGCGGTGTTCAAGCCCCTTTATTCCACCAAGGCAAGAGGCATGGAGGTGATCGGGGCCGGACCGGACGCCAGGAGCCGCGTGGAGGCCTTCCAGGCCGCCGGGAACAGGATGATGTATCTGCAGAAGATGCTTCCCCCCCTGGAGAAGGACCTGGGCGTCACTTTCCTTGGCGGCGAATACCTGGCCACCTACGCCCGCAAGTCCGGCGGATCGAGCTGGAACACCACCACGAGCGACGGGGGCAGGTACGTGCCCTTCGAGCCCTCCTCCGAGATCGTGTCCCTGGCCTGGAAGGCCCAGGAACTGTTCGACATGGCCTTCACCTGCGTGGACATCGCCGAAACAGCCGATGGTCCCATCGTGTTCGAGGTTTCCGCCTTCGGCGGGTTCCGGGGGCTGCTCGACGCCTGCGGCGTGGACGCGGCCGAGGCCTACGTCCGCCATGTGCTGGAGCGCGCGTCATGAAACCGGACACGTTGAAGCAACTGGCGGCCCCCATCCTGGCCGGGCACCCCTGCCCCCATCTTCTGCGTCTGGCCTTTGGCTCCTACCGCCTGGATGTGAGAAGCAACGACGAGCGCCTCACGGCTTGGCTCGGGGACTATTTCCGCGATTTCATGGCCTCGTCCGGCGAACCCGTCTGCGAGGTGCTGGCCGTTGAATGCGGCCCGAGGGACCTGGGGATCTCCTACACCGCCAAGGAGCCCGAGCCGGGCAAGTCCAAGGTCAAGGAGGAGTGGGCCGAGCTTCCGGACGGGCGCGTGGTGCGCAAGCGCCTCACCGGGATGCTTTTCCTTTTCGGGAAGGGCTTCAACCTGGCCCTTGGCCCCTGCCTGGACAACCCCAACCAGGTGGTCAACTTCGTCAACAACCGCTACATCGAGCACAAGCTCGGCCAGGGGTGCCTGCTGGGCCACGCGGCCGGAGTGTCCCTCGCCGGGGAGGGCCTGGCCCTTGCCGGTTTCTCGGGAATGGGCAAGTCCACCCTGGCGCTGCACATGATGAACCACGGGCTTGACTTCGTCTCCAACGACCGGGTCATGGTGGGGCGGGCGGACGGCGTCCCCATGATGTACGGCGTGGCCAAGATGCCGCGCGTGAACCCGGGGACGGTGCTCAACAACCCGAGCCTGGCCCCGGTCATGCCAGAGAGCGACCGGGCTTTCTTCAGGGACCTGCCCCTGGAGGAGCTGTGGAGCCTGGAGCACAAGTACGACGCCTTCATCGACGAATGCTTCGGACCAGGCCGCTTCCACCTTGAAGCGCGCATGAAGGGGCTGGCCATCCTCAACTGGAAGCGCGGCTGCGAGGGCCTTGCGGTGCGCGAGGTGGACATCGCCTCCCGGCGCGACCTCCTGCCCGCCTTCATGAAGAGCACCGGGCTCTTCTTCGAGTCCGGCGAGGACATGCCCCTGCCGGATTTTTCGGAGGAAGCCTATGTCGAGGGGCTTGCAGGGTGCACCGTGCTGGAGGTGACGGGCGGAGCGGACTTCGAAACGGCCGCCGCCGGGCTGACGGACTTTTTGAAGGGGTGAACCGGGTTCCTCATGACAAAAGTCACCATAGCCCACACGGTCACGCTGCCGGACCCGGTCAAGATCGCGCGCTACCTCAAGTCGCCCGAGCTCGGCCCCCGGGTGCTGTTCTTCAGCGGCGGAACGGCCCTGCGCGACCTCTCCCGGGAGCTGGTGAACTACACACACAACTCCGTTCACCTGATCACGCCCTTCGATTCGGGGGGCTCCTCGGCCAAGCTGCGCGACGCGTTCGGCATGCTTGCCGTGGGCGACCTGCGAAACCGCCTGATGGCACTGGCGGACCGCACGCTGCACGGCAACCACGAGATATACAAGCTCTTCGCCCACCGCCTGCCCAAGAACCTGGCGCAGGAGGAGCTGTCGGCCCTGCTGGACGCGATGGTGGACGGCCGCGACCCCCTGGTGGCGGACGTGCCCGACCCCATGCGCAAGATCATCCGCTCACACCTCAAGTTCTTCCGCAAGGCCATGCGGGGCCGCGATTTCGACCTGCGCGGCGCGAGCATCGGCAACCTGATCCTGGCCGGGGGGTTCTTCAACTACAACCGGCAGATCGACCCGGTGATCTACCTGTTCTCCATGCTGGTCAAAGCGCGCGGCACGGTGCGGCCCATCATCAACAAGGACCTCACCCTCAACGCCAGGATGGCCGGCGGCACGGTCCTCTCCGGGCAGCACCTGCTCACGGGCAAGGAGGCCGGCCCCATCACCCAGGCGGTGGAGGGGGTGTTCCTGAGCCGCGGCCAGCAGGACCCGGAACCCGTGGAGGTGAACGCCCGGCGCAAGGTGAAGGAACTCATACGTTCGGCGGAGCTCATCTGCTACCCCATGGGCAGCTTCTATTCGAGCCTGGTGGCCAACCTCCTGCCCAAGGGAGTGGGGGACGCCGTGTCCAAGGCCGGGTGCCCGAAGGTGTTCATCCCCAACCCGGCTGGCGATCCGGAGCAGTACGGGCTGGGCCTGGGCGACAGCGTGCGCAGGCTGCTCGAATACCTGCGGGCCAGCTGCTCCAAACCCAGACCCACCGAGACGCTCCTCAACCACGTCCTCCTGGACAGGGGGCTCGGCTACCAGCCGCCGCTCGGCCTCAGGCAGATCGAGGCCATGGGCATAGGGGTCATCGAGACCGATCTGGTAAGCCCCGAGAAAGCCCCCCTCTTCGACGAGCGGCGGGTGATCGAGAACCTGCTCTCCCTGGCGTGAGGCCGGACGCGGCGGCGATCAACCCATGCATTCCGCCGAAGGGCGCGGGGGCTCGGCGCCGCGTGGCGCTTCGAGCGCATCCGGACCGGAGGCCGACGGGTTGCAGGCCGCCGTGCGCCTGTCGCGCACCCAGACGTTCCCCGGCCGGCTTTTGGCGTACTTCTTCATCTCCGCCGAGCGGTGGGAGATGGACTCCAGCGAGCAGTTCCCACGGCAGTCCACGATGGCCAGCGACACTGACACGAAGCCGAAGCGGCCCTCGTTGCCGGAGCGGTCCTTGCCAACGACGTAGCCCGCCATGCGGTCGGCCTCGCCGTAGCACAGCGGAACCAGCCGGGAGAACGAGCGCGTGACGGAGCGGCAGATGCGTTCGGCCTTTTCTGGAGTGGTGCAGATGACGAAATCGTCCCCGCCCACGTGCCCCAGGAAGTCGCCGGGCGAGCCGAACCTGCTCACCGCCCTGGAGAGTATGCGCGAGGTGAGCAGGATGATCTCGTCGCCGGACTTGAAGCCGTAGGAGTCGTTGTAGACCTTGAAGTTGTCCAGGTCGGCGTAGATGAAGCTGACCGGGCCGCCCTCGTTCACGCGCTTTTCAAGCTCCCTCTCGATGGCCACGTTGCCGGGCAGTCCCGAGAGCGGGTTGGCGCCCTTGGCCATCTCCATCTGCACCTGCGCCAGGGCGTCGAGTATCTTCTGCACAGACGCCATCCCGGCGATGGCCCCGTCGCGGGTTATGAGCACGTGGTCGTACACCTTGCGGTCCTCGCGGTTCATGGCGGCCTGGGCCACCAGCTCCACCGGGGTGTTCCAGTCCACTATCAGGGGCTGGCTGTCCATGATCTTGGTGACGGGGCGGTTGGAATAGAGGGCCAGGCCGTACTGCGACGCCAGAACGTTGTCCATCTTGTGCCTGGTGACCATGCCGACGGGCAGGCGGCTGGACACCACGGCCACGGAGTTGACCAGGGGATTGGCCTCGAAATAGCGCTTGAGTTCGCCCACGTTGGAGTCTGCCTGCACCTGGTACGCAGGCTCGGCGTGGTGGCCGATGGGGATGGAGCACTTGAGGTCGGCGGCGGCGCGGCGCTTGAGCCCGAGCACCAGCTGGGCGGCCTCGTGGGCGATGTCCGGCTTGGGCGCGGCGGGCCGGGCGAGGAAATACCCCTGGCCGAAGTGTACGCCCATGGAGACGAGCGCCGTGAGTTCGGTGGATGTCTCGATGCCTTCCGCCACGATCTTGCACCCGACCTTGTCGGAGAAGGTGAGGAAGGTCTCGATGAGGGCGCGCTTGACCGGGTTCACGTCGATGCCCCGCACCAGGGACATGTCCAGCTTGATGAAGTCCGGCCGTATCTCGGCGATGGACCACAGCCCCGAGAAGCCCGTGCCCACGTCGTCCACGGCCACCTTGTAGCCCTCGCCCCGATAGTGGTCCAGGGTGCGATGGAACAGGGAGAAGTCCTTGGTGGAGTGGCGCTCGGTGATCTCCAGCACCACGTCGTGGGGGGACAGGCCGAGCGATTCCAGAAGTTTCATGGTCTCGCCCGGGCTGAAGGAGGGGTCGACCAAAGTGCGGGGGTGCACGTTGATGAACAGCTTGCGCCCCGGCGCGGCCTCGCCGAAGCCCTTGAGCGCGGCGGTGCGGCAGGCCCGTTCCAGGGCGAAGACCTGCTCGTGCTCCTCGGCGAAGCCGAAGAGCATGGCCGGGCTCTCGAACGTGCTGCCGCAGGGCCCCCTGGAAAGGGCCTCCCAGGCGAAGATGCCCCCGCCCCTGAGGTCCACGATGGGCTGGTACACGCTTCGCACGCGCCCCGCGTCCACGATGGAGCGGAACTCCTTGAGCAGGAGCGCCCCTGCCATGTCGAGCTTGCCCCTTATGTGGCGGTGGGCGTCCGCCAGGGCCTCGTGCAGGCTCTGTTCCAGGTTCGCGCGGGCGTGGGGAGGCAACTGAGCCGAGCCCACGGCGATCTCCACCTCCTGGCCGGTGAGGTCCAGGGCCTCGCGCTTGAGCCGGGCGCGCAGGTTGAGACGCAGCACCGACCCCGTATGCATGAGTAGCGCTGAACTCAGCGTGCTGGCGCCCACGGTCAGGAGGAACTTGTCGCTGTCCAGGCGGTCCAGGATGACGAGCGGCAGGCCCTGCACGCGCTCGGCGATCAGCCCGGAGAGGATGTCCCCCGCAAAACGGCTGAGTGCGCCGGCGATCTCGTGGCCGTATATCCTGGCGAATATGTAGAAATCCTGTATCTCGAAAACCAGCAGGCCCACGGCCCCGCCGCGTTCGAGGAGGGACTCGACTTCCTGGCGGTGCGGGCTCGCCAGCAAGGACAGCGTCGATCGGGGGTTGTCCGTCATGGCGCGGTCCGGCTTGAGGTTCTTGATCCTTGATAGCATTGGTGAGGGATACGCCTTGCGCGGGGCCCGGAGTGCCGCGAAGGTGAAAAGCAGGTGAAGAACATGTTACGGAGGTTGTTGGAAATGAGCGGGCTTGCCAACCTGGACTGGCCCACGTAGGGAGTTTAAGGAAGGCAAAAGAGGTTTTCGATGGCAGGCGCAAGGAACTTCTTCGACGAATTCTACACCGAGACCATGACCGAGATGGCGGGTAACTTCTTTTCCCGCCGCAAGGAGATGGAGGCGAGGCTCGAGGGCTTCCAGCGCCTGGCGGCGGAGGTGCGGGCCGAAGGGGTCAGGGCGCTCAGGCGCTGGGGCACGCTCTTCACCCTGCTGGTGGACGAGGAGGCCGCCACGGCGTATTTCCGGGAGCTTGGCTGCGAGACCGTCCAGATACCGGCGCTGGCGGCGGCCGTGGGCGAACCCTGGCGTTTCAAGCGGCTTTTCGCCTTCACGGAAAAGGGGCGCTATGTGAAGAGCGTCCGCTACGCGTACAAGTCGGCGCGTTTCACAACTTTCGACTACAATCGCGGCGCGTACGGCACGGACCCCAAGAACCCCAGGAAGAAGGTGCTCCTGCCCAATTACCAGAGCCTGAAGGACCTGGCCGGGAAGATCAACGCCGAGGTCCAAACGGTGAACTCGGCCCAGACTCCCTCCACGGTGCTCGCCTACTGCAAGTCCATGGACGTGCTGGAGTCCGGGAAGGGGGACGTCACGGGCGGGCTGACCGGAGAAGACGTGTGCAGGATCGACAGGGAGCTGGCCTTCACTCCCGTGGACTTCGGCGCCCTGGCACTGCCCGCGCTGCCGGACCTGCCGCCCCTCGAGGACGTGCAGGACGGCCTGGACCGGCTGAGCGAAACCATCCACTCCACGCGGACCGAGGACGCCATGCGCGCCCTGCGTTACGTCACGGCGGGCTGAACCGGCCTTGAACCTTCCGGCGCTGTTTCAGGCCTTGGGACGCGAGTCCGGGCCATCCAGCGCATCGAAAAGCACTAGATCACCCCGTGGCGCTCCAGCCAGAGCTCCAGCGCGGCCAAGGCCCACAGGCGCTTGCCGTGGTCGGTCCCGCCCCGCGCGTGCTCGTCCAGGATGCGCGAAAGGGCCTTCGGCCTGAAGAGAACCCGCGCGGCCTTGCCGCCGAGCAGCAGGTCCCGGCACCATCCGGAGAGCTCCTTCCTCAGCCACTTGCCCACGGGCACCCCGAAGCCCTGCTTGCCCTGGGCCGTCACCACGGGCGGCATCAGGTCCGCGAAGGCCGAGCGAAGCAGGTATTTCCCCGTGAAGCCGCGCATCTTGAGGGACGCGGGCAGCCTGGCTGCCCACTCGGCCAGGCGGTGGTCCAGCAGGGGGGAGCGCCCCTCCAGCCCATGGGCCATGGCCATGCGGTCGGCCTTCACCAGGAGGTCGCCCGGCAGATAGGTGGAGAGGTCCGCGGCCAGGGTGCGGTCCAGGAAGGTGGAGGCCTTGGCGTTGTCGAAGGCGCGCGAAAGCGCGAGGACGGGGTCGGCGTAAGGCCGGACATCGGGCCGCCACAGCTCCGATGCGGCCTTGGGTGAGAAATAGGAGCCCCAGCGCAGGATGCTGGCCCTGGGGCTCAAGGCCGCAACCTGCGAGAGCCGCTTGAGCCCCGCGACCGGGTTCTTCTCGATGGGTATGTCCTTGGGCTCGGGGAGCGCCTTCAAGAGCGCCGGGACGATTCTTCCCGTCACCAAGTCCGGCAGGGCGCAATAGAGCTCGGCCAGGGGGTCCATCCAGTATCGCTGATACCCGGCGAAGAGCTCGTCGCCGCCGTCGCCGTTCAGGGCTACCGTGACCCGGGCGCGCGTCTCGCGGGCCAGATGCCAGGAGGGCAGGGCGGAAGGGTCCGCGAAGGGTTCGCCCACATGGTCCACGATGAGGCCGAGCGTCTCCGGCACGTGGCCGTACTCCACGATGAATTCGGTGTGGTCCGTGCCGTAAAGCCCGGCCACGGCGCGGGCCTTGTGCAGCTCTGAGAATGCCTCCTCCCTGAAGCCGATGGAGAAGGTCCTGACCCTACGATCCGTGAGCCCGGCCATGAGGGCGGTGACGATGCTCGAATCGATGCCGCCGGAGAGGTGCGCCCCGAGCGGCACTTCGGACTCCAGCCTCATGCGGACGCAGTCCGTGACCAGCTCCTTGAGCTCCTCCCGCAGTTCCCCCTCCGGGGCGTCGTGCTTGGGCTCGAAATCGAGGGACCAGTAGCGCGACACCTCCAGGCGTCCGTCCCGCCAGAGCAGGCGGTGCGCGGCCGGGAGCTTGCGCATGGAGCGGAAGGCGCACCGGGGATCGGGCACGTACTGGAGGCTGAGGTAGAGCCCAAGCGCCTCCAGGTTGGGCTCGCGGGAGAGGCCGGGGAAGGCAAGCAGGGCGGCAGGCTCCGAGGCGAAGAGGAAGTGGCCTTCGTGCAGGGCGTAGTGGAAGGGCTTCTTGCCCAGGCGGTCGCGGGCGGCGAAAAGGGTCTGGCGGCGGGCGTCCCAGATGGCGAAGGCGAACATGCCGCGAAGCCTGTGCACGCAGTCCGGCCCGTATTCCTCGTAAGCGTGGACGATGGACTCGGTGTCGGAGCGGGTGGCGAAGACGTGGCCCCTGGCCTCCAGTTCGCGCCTGAGCTCCTTGTGGTTGTATATCTCGCCGTTGAAGACGATGGTCAGCGAGCCATCCTCGTTGCGCATGGGCTGGGCGCCGGTGGCCACGTCGATGATGGCCAGGCGGCAGTGGGCCAGCCCGGCGCGGCCCTCGACGTGATGGGAGCGCCCGTCCGGGCCGCGGTGCCCTATGGCTCCGGCCATGGCCTGGAGCGTCTCCGGGGACGGTGAGACACCGCCGGGGGCGATGATGCCAGCTATGCCGCACATGGTCCGGGCCTACCTCATCCCTTCCAGCAGGGCCAGATAGCGTTCGGCGGCGGAGCGCCAGGAGTAGTCGCGCTCAACGCGCTCGCGCCCGGCCCGGCCCATGCGCTCCCGCAGGGCGGCGGCGTCCGCCTGGGAATCCTTGCCCTGGGCCGGCCCAGGCGGGAAGATGTCCGATAGGTTTCCGGAAAGTCCGAGCATTCCCGCCAACGCCGCCGCCAGTTCGCCGGGGCTGTCCGGGGAGGCGAGCAGGCCGGTTTCTCCCGGAACCACCAGCTCCTCGCACCCGGCGATGCGGGTGGCAGCCACCGGGAGCCCCGATGCCATGGCCTCCAGCACGGCGTTGGGCATGCCCTCGTCGCGGGAGGGGAACACGTAGAGGTCCGATTCCCGGAGCGCGGCGGCCAGCTCCGGGCGGCGCATCCAGCCCAGGAAGGACACCCTGTCCGCCACACCCAGCTCCCGCGCCCTGGCCTCAAGCTCAGGGCGTTGCGGCCCGTCCCCGGCGACGCGCAGCTCCCAGGCGGCGTCGCGCGGCAGCATGCCGAGCGCCTCCAGCAGCACGTCCAGGCCCTTCTGGTAGACCACCCGGCCATGGAAGAACAGTCTGGCCGGCCCCGGCGCGCGTTCGCCCTGGCGGGGCCTGAAAAGCTCCGTGTCCGCCCCGTTGGGGATGACGGGGTATTCCAGGCCCGGCTCGAAGGCGCGGGCCAGGGAGGCGAGCCCCTGGCTGTTGGCCACCACCGCCCCGGCTCGCTTCCACAGGAAGCGGATGGCCGGGCCGGTCAGGCGGTGCATGCGGGCCAGGTCGTAGGGCTGGAAGCCCGGCACGTCGCCGCCCCGGAGCGAGACCGCGTAGGGCGTGCCGCCAAGCGCCCGGAGGATCCAGGCGGCCGGGCCGCAGGGGATGCCGAAGAAGGCCAGCGCGGCGTCAGGCCTGAAGGAGCGGGCGATCAGGGGGACATGCAGGCAGGCGCTGGCCATGAACACGGCCATCTCCCAGGCGGCGCACTTCTCCTCGTGGCGGCGCGCGGCGGGGATGCGGCGGATGCCGTAGCCGTCCACGCTCTCTTCCGCTGGAAATCCCTTGAACGCGGACGTGACCACCAGCACCTCGCGGTCCAGGGCGGCCATGTGGCGAGCGATGTGGGCCGTGGCGTTGCCCGCCCCTCCGCCCAGGGGCGGGTACTCGTAGTTGATGACGAGTAAGCGCTTCACGGCGATTTCCGGCAAACGATGGAGGCGATGGTGGTGGAGAGCATGTCCCGGTCGCGGCGGGCGAACTGCCCGTCAAGGAAGGGGGCCACCGCGTCCAGCGATGCCCGGTCGGTCTCGCGCCCGGCCACCTCGGCGTGAAAGCCGCACCGGGCCAGCGCGTCCAGGTGGTCGTCCAGCCGGAAGCGGGGCAGGTCGCCGGGGTCGAGCATGGTGTCCCAGAATCCCTTGGAGAAGGTGAGGAAGTGGAAGGGGTATTTGAAGAAGTGGTCCCGGTAGTCCACCCGGTGCAGCATGGTCCCGCCGGGGGCCAGAACACGCCAGCACTCCCTGAAAAGACCGTCCGGGTCGCGCACGTGCTCAAGTACGGAATTGGACACGATGACGTCCACGGAACCGTCGTCCAGGGCGGCCAGCTCGCGCACGCGCCTTGCGTTGTCCCTCGTGGCCCTGGGGTTTCGCCACCGGGCCTGCTCCAGGAGGCGCTCGTCAAGCTCCGGGTCGAACAGGGCGTATGGCTCGACGCCAATCCAGGTTCCGCCGAAGCGGGAAGTCCACTCGTAGCCAGTGCCGTTCGCCGCCCCGCAGCCCAGCTCGGCCACGCGCTTGTCCAGGATGTCCACGCCCGCGAGCCTGGCCAGCTTCTGGTAGGCGGTGACGATGGGCTCCGGGTCGAGCCTGCCCTGGTTCACGCGCCAGTAGGGCAAGAATGCTCCGATGCGATCCAGCGCGTCCGCTTTGAACAGGAACTTCCTGACGATGCGAAGAGTCACGTATTCCAGGTTGGACCACAGGATCACGGCGTCACCTCCCCGGCCTGACTTGAGACGGGCGGGCCGTGCACGGCCGTGCCCTGGCCCGTGTCTTCCCGCGTGCCGGTTCCCTCCCGCCCGTGGCGCTCCAGAATCCACAGGTTCCACAGGGCCAGGCGGTGGTCGGCCTTGCCTTCGCGGTGCTCGCGCGCAAGGCGCGCGACGGCGTCCTGGTCAACGCCTCCGGGCAGCGCGCCGCCCGAGAGGGAAAGCCTGCCTTCCTTGAACCACAGCCCCACCGGCGCTCCGAACCCTTTCTTGCGCCGGTGCAGGATGTCCGCCGGGAGCACCGGCTCCAGGGCCTTCTTCAGGATGTATTTGCCCGTGCCGTTTCTGAACTTGTAGGCGTGCGGGATGCGCCGGGCCAGCTCGGCCACGTCCGTGTCCAGGAAGGGGGCGCGCACCTCCAGGGAGTTCATCATGCTCGCCCGGTCCACCTTGGTCAGGATGGCGTCCTGCAGGTAGAAGCGGGTGTAGAACTCAAGCGTCTTGTCCACCAGGTCGCGCGAAGGGGTATCCTCCCAGGCCTCGATGGCTTCCGAATAGATTTCCTCCGGGTCAACTTCGCGGCCGAGCAGCTCGCTTAAGAGCCTTGGTTCGGCCGGGCCTAGCCAGACCGGGTTCCACAGGGGCCTGGGGTATGAGAGCCCTGAGAGGAAGCGGTTCACCTTGAAGGAGAAGTGCATGTTGGAGTGGCCAACCGGCAGTCTGGCCGCCAGCATGCGAAGGGCCTCGTGGACCGGGCGGGGGCACAGCCGGGCGTAGGCCTCGGCGGCCCGCAGGGCCTTGAAGGGGTCGTAGCCCGCGAAAAGCTCGTCCGCGCCGTCGCCCCCCAGGGCCACGGTGACGTGCTTCCTCGTCTCCCGGCAGAGCAGGAACGTGGGCAGAAGCGAGCTGTCGCCCATGGGCTCGTCCAGCCGGGCCGCGATGGAGGGCAGGATGTCCAGGGCCTTGTCCAGGCTCAGCGTGTCCTGGGTGTGCTTCGTGCCGAAGAGCCGGGCCGCGTGCAGGCTGTATGCGGATTCGTCGAAGCTCGACTCGGTGAATCCCACGGAGAAGGTGCGAAGCCCCCGCGCGTGGCGGGAGGCGAAGGCGGTGACGGCCGAGGAGTCGATGCCGCCTGAGAGGAACACGCCCAGGGGCACATCGCTCATGAGGCGGCGCTTCACCGCCTTCTCGACCAGCTCCCGCAGCTGTCCGCCCCACTCTTTCTCCGGGTCGGCGGGGAGCGTCTCGAAGGGCTCGATGGCGAAGGACCAGTAGCGCCCGAGCCTGGCCGTGAAATCCTTGATGTCCACCAGCAGGTTGCAGCCGCCGGGCAGCTTGCGAACGCCCTGACGGAGGCTTAGCGGCGCGGGGATGAAGCCGTATGCGAAATACTTGGCCAGGGCCAGGGGGTCGGTCCCGGATGGCGTTTGCGGGTGTGCGGCCAGGGAGGAGAGTTCCGAGGAGAACGCGAAGAATCCTGGGCGCAGATGGTAGTAGAGGGGCTTCTTGCCGAAGCGGTCGCGGGAGAGGAAGACCGCGCCCCTCTCCACGTCGTGCAGTGCGAAGGCCCACATGCCCGAGAGCCTGCCCGGCAGGTCCTCTCCCCATTCGCGCCAGCCGTGCAGGAGCACCTCGGTATCGCAGTGGCTGGTCTGGAAGCGGTGGCCCCTGGCTTCCAGCTCCCTGCGCAGATCGGCGTGGTTGTATATCTCGCCGTTGAAGGTGACGCAGAGTCCGCCGTCGACGGTGCGCATGGGCTGGCTTCCCGAGGCCAGGTCCACGATGGCCAGCCTGCGGTGCCCGAACCTGAGGCCCTGGGCCGGGTGGTGGTAGGTCCCCTGCCCGTCCGGCCCCCTGTGGGCCAGGAGGGCGTTCATCGCCGCGAGGCCGCCCTCGCCGCCCGGTCCGGCGAACCCGCAGATGCCGCACATGGGGGGTCAGTCCCCGTCGTCGCAGTTGCAGGTCCTGTCCACGATGTATGTAGGCTTGTTCTGCGACTCGTGGTAGGTGCGCATGAGGATTTCCGCGATGAGGCCAAGCAGGATGGACATGAAGCCCATGAGGAAGAAGAGCGTCACGCCAAGCGGCAGTGGCGTCTCGATGAAGCTCTTGCCGCCGAAGAACTTGAGATGGAGCATCAGCATGAAGAGAAGCATGGCCACGCCCACGAAGGTGAGCCCCACGCCGCCGAAGAGGTACATGGGCTTCTGGGCGTACTTGTCCAGAAACTTGACCACCATGAGGTCCAGGATGACCTTGATGGTGCGCTCGAATCCGTATTTGGAGACGCCGTGCACGCGCGGGTGGTGCGTGACACTCACCTCCGCCACCTTCGCTCCCTGCCAGGTGGCGTAGATGGGCACGAAGCGGTGCATCTCGCCGTAGAGCTTCACGCCTTTGATGATCTCCTTGCGGTAGGCCTTGAGCGAGCAGCCGTAGTCGTGCAGGTGCACACCGGAGATGGCCGATATCAGGAAGTTGGCGCAGCGGCTCGGCAGGTTGCGCTTGAGGGGGTGGTCCTGCCGGTCCTTTCTCCAGCCGGACACCACGTCGTAGCCCTCGTCCAGCTTGGCCAGGAGCTTGGGGATGTCCGCCGGGTCGTTCTGGAGGTCGCCGTCCATGGGGATGAGGATGTCCCCGGCTGCCGCGTCGATGCCCGCCATCATGGCCGCGGTCTGGCCGAAGTTGCGGCGCAGGTGGATGACCTTCACCCTGGAGTCCCCGGCCGCGACCTGCTCCAGGCGCGAGGCCGTGGCGTCGGTGGAGCCGTCGTCCACCAAGATGATCTCGTAGGGGTGGCCCAGGCCTTCCAGCGCCCCCGTGAGCCTCTCGTGCAGCGGGAGGACGTTGGCCTCCTCGTTGTACATGGGGATGATGATGGATAGGAATTGTTTTGGCATGCTTGGGTTCCCGCCTACACCAGAGCGGGCCGGGCATCAACCCTGGCCGGGTGTTCCTGACGCGCCGCCGCGCAGGGGGCGCAGGTCGATGAGGAAAGCGCCTGGCCGCAGGGGGATGCGTTTGAAGGACGCGTCATCCATGACGGCGAAGGATGGCATTCCTGCCGTCACCTCCTTGATGCTGGAGCCAAAGGGTTCGAAGAATGGGCGTCCGGCCAGGAACTCCGGCTTGAAGTGAGACTCGTCCACAAGCAGGTAGTCAACGCCGGATTCCTTGGCGAAGCGCACCACCTCCGCCGGGACGGCGGCGTAGTAGGCACGGAAAAAGCCGTCCAGGCGCGGCCTCAGCTGCTCCCAGTAGCCCTTGCTCCACGGGTGGGCTAGCTCGAAGGTGGCGTAGGCGTTGCGCCGCGAGAAGGTCATCACGTTGTCCATGAGGTCCGGATGCCCGGCCAGCAGGGCGTCCTTGGGGGTGGCCGCCTCCACCGCCGCGAAGAGTGTGGCGCCGGCGGAGTAGTCGTACAGGGCCACGTTTTTAAGGCGCACCGCGCCGAGCAGCGCGGCGGCCAGGATGAGGGAAGCGCAAACGGCCCTGGAGGGCCGCAGCCGTGCCAGCGCCCCTGCCGCGCAGGCTGCCAGGAGCAAGGCGTAGAGCAGGTTCACCGGGTACTGGACGTACCGGTCCGGCACGAAGAGCTTGAAGGCCAGGACGCGGGCGGCCACGTAGAAGGCCAGGAAGGCCGCGCCGGTCAGGGCCAGGGGCTTGAGTCTTTGCGCGAGCCCGCGCCAGTCCGCCGCCCGTCCTCCGTGCCAGAGGATGGGAGCCAGGAGGACGAGGCTCGCGATCCCCGCGAACAGCCCGAACTCCTTGAACAGCCCGATGCGCTCGAAGGGGTAGTAGACGAAATCGAGGAACGGGTTGGGCAGCGGAACGAGATCAAGGCGGCCCAGCGGCCCGAATTCCGGGCGTCCTGCCGTCTCCTGCAGGGAGACGAGCGGCCCGAACCCTTCCATGCCGTAGGCGAGGGTGAACGCTCCCGCCAAGGCCGTGGACGCTCCCAACACCGCCCAATCACGGCGGGAACGCAGCCAGACCGGGTCGCCGCCCCTGAGGCCCGCCCACGCGCGGTTGAGGGCGACGGCCCCGGCGCAGGGCAGAAAGACGTACGGGATGAAAAGCGCCTGGGCGGCGAGAATCACTCCCAGCAAACGTCCGCCCGCGAGCAGGGACAGGCAGAACGCGGCAAGGAGGGGGCTTGCGAAGGCGCGGGAAAGGCCGCCCGAGATGTTCTCCAGGAAAAAGGGCATGAGGAACACCGCGCCCAGCGCCGCCCACGCCGCGCTCCTCCCGGCGGCGCGGCCGCCGATGGCCATGAGCAGGAGTGTCTGGGCCGTGAACAGCGCTCCCGCCGCGTGGGTGGTGAACCTGAGCGGGTTCTCGAACCAGGAGCCGCACCAGTAGATGAACTTGACGCCCCATGGGACGTAGGCTTCGGCGTAATCGTTGAGCAGGCTGGGCGGGTAAAGGCCGGGCTCAGTCCAGCGCTGCATCCAGTACACCTGCTGCCGCGCGTCGTCGTTGATGGCGTATTGGTTGACGAACCCCTGCCAGTGCGCGAACGTGAAAACGGCCGCCGAGAGAACCGCGGCGGCCAGGAAGTCGGTGTACGGAATGCGTCCGTTTCCGGGCATGGGCGCGGCCACTTCCACGCCCGTCCCGTTCTCAGATATCCTTGTCATAGAGCCTGAAGGTGCGCCACTTGCGCCCGCCGAACATCTGCAGGGTCTTGTTCCATTTGACCAGCGACTCGGGGATGAGCGAGCAGTCGCAGTGACCGCCGTACTTCTCCCAGCGGGAGAGGTTGATCATGATGTTCAGGATGAGCGCGTGGTGCAGCTTTCGCCACTGGTGGGACTTCTTCACGCCCATGATGACCGCGCGGGCGGCCTTGAGCGGGGCTACGCGGCAGTCCCAGAACAGGCGCGCCATGCCGATGGGGCCGAGCTTTCCGCCGGTCTTGTGCAGGGTGTAGTTTATGTCGGGGGCGACGACGCTAAAAGCCAGGGTCTCGCCGTTCTCCTCGATGAAGCTCACCAGCTCGGGGCGCAGAATGGGTTTGAGCTGCATGAACGCGTCGTTGAACTGGGCCTCGGTCAGCGGGACGTGCCCCCAGTTCTTGTCCCAGAGGGTGTTGAACATCTCCAGGACCTCGGGCGCGCGGCGGATGAACTCGCTGGTCTTGCCCTGGGTGATGGTGAGACCGGCGTCGGCAAGAATCTTGTCGCGCCGGGCGATGAGTTCCTCCACGGGGGCGGGCAGCTTGTCGATGATGTAGCCGAACCAGTCGAAGCACTTCTTGAAGCCCCAGTTCTCCACGAGCGTTTCGTGGTAGGGGTAGTTGTAGGAGTGGAACATCACCGGACGCTGGTGGAAGCCCTCCACCAGAAGCCCGACCTCGTCGTAGATGCCGAACGACAGGGGCCCGAGGATGCGGGTCTTGCCCCTGGCCTTCACCCAGTCCGAGGCGGCCTGGAACAGGGCGTCCGCCACCGCCTGGTCGTCGATGCTCTCGAAGAAGCCGAAGAAGCCGGTGCGGGTGTCGTGGTGCTTCTCGTAGGCGAAGTTGAGGTGGGCGCTCACGCGGCCCACCACCTTGCCGTCCTTGCGCGCGAGGAAATACTGGGCTTCGCCCACCTCGAAGAACGGGCCGGTCTTTGGGTCCAGGAACTTGCGCAGGTGAGGGACGACGGGGGGGACCCAGTGCGGGTCCCCCTTGTAGATCTCGAATGGGAGCTGGATGAATTCGTCCATGTCCTTCTTGGAGGACACGGGATCTATGCGTACGGACATGCTATTTCTTGGGTATGATGGTCACCTGCGCCTTGAGGCCCTCCTTGAGGGCGTAGTCGGCGTTGGGCAGGGTGAGCTCGATTTCGTAGTAGGAGGGCTGCTGCAGCGCCGTGGGCAGGGGGGCCCAGGGGATGCGGCTGACCGTGGCGGTGAACGTCTTGCCGGGCATGGAGTCGAAGGCCACCTTGGCCTGGTCGCCCAGGTTCAGGCGCAGGGCCTCGATCTCGTGGACCTGGGCGCGGATGAGGATGGGATCGAGCACGCCCACCTGGAAGAGGTCTGTCTCACGGGCGAGCTTCACGCCGGGGCGAAGTTCGGGGTTTATCCAGAGAACGTACCCTTCAACCGGGGACTTGACGATGCCTTCCTTGGGAAGGTGGTCGAAATCGGCCTTGGGGCCGAAGCGGTCCCGCGCCAGCTGGAGACGCTGCTGGGCCAGCTCCTTTTCCACGGTGAGCTTCTCCTGAAGGGCAACCCGGCTCTTCTGGAGCACCTCCATCTCCTGGCTGTTCAGGGCCAGCGCCTGGGAGGTGGCCATGTTCTGCTTCTCCATGACCTCCAGTTCCTTGCGCTTCATCTTGAGCTTGTCGATGTCGCGGTTGGCGGTGGACAGCTCGTGCTCAAGCGTCTTGACGGCGGCCAGAGACAGCGAACGCTTCTCGGACATGCGGGTCTCGAGCGGGATCTCGAAGGTGGCGAGCACCTCGTCCTTTTTGACCTTCTGTCCGATCTTGGCCGATAAGGCCACGATCTGCGCGGTGTAGGGAAGCTGCACGGAGAGCTTCATGGGGCTGTAGAGCTTGCCCGCGAAGATGATCTCCTGGGCCATGGGCGAGGGTTCGGCCGTTTTGGCCTGGGTGGCGGGCTGGGCCGGGGCCTGGTTCTGGGCCCAGGCGGCAGGAGCGGCCAGCGCCAGGGCGAGCGTGAGGATGAGGACGCGAGCGTTCATGGATTATTTCTCCCAGGCTTCCACGTCGATGTACTGGTTCTGCAGGTCGCCGTTCAGGTATTTGAGTTCAAGCAGGGCGGTCTCACGCTTCATCTTCTGCAGGAGCATCTTCTGCCAGGCCGTGTAGTACTCGTTGCGGTCGGCCACCAGCTTGTCGAACTCGGCCTGGCCGGTCTTGTGGCGGTACTCGGTCTGCTCGTCCTGGAGCTTGGTCAGCTCCAGCTGGGAGTTGGCCATTATGAAGTCGGAGTTGGTGGTCTGGTACTCGGAGAAGGCCTTCTGCACCGTGACCACCAGTTCGAACTCCTTGGCCCGCGTGGCGGCGTGCACCTGGTCGAGCTTCTTGTACTGGCGGGCGATGTCGCGGCCCTTGGTCCAGTAGTCCAGCGGCAGGCTGATGTTGATGCCGGGGTAGAAGGGGAAGCCGTCGCGGTTGGTGTTGGTGTTGGTGTTGTTGAAGGCGTCCACGGTCTGGAATGTGAATCCGAAGGACGGCA
The DNA here is from genome assembly GCA_049322415.1 of Thermodesulfobacteriota bacterium. Taxonomy (GTDB): domain Bacteria; phylum Desulfobacterota; class Desulfovibrionia; order Desulfovibrionales; family Desulfovibrionaceae; genus Fundidesulfovibrio. The sequence goes on from JBMORI010000047.1 coordinate 93,431, forward strand.
GGAGCTTCACGTAGGAAAGCCCGATGTTCTTCTGCTGGAGCCGCTTCTCGTATTCCTGCATGCGTAGGTCGAAGGAATACTGCCGGACCTTTTCGTCCGAGACGTCCGCCGGGCTGAATTCGCCCAGGATCTGCTTCTTGGCCTTGGCCACGTCCAGCTTGAGCTTGTGGGTGAAGGGCACGCCCAGGATGAACTTGATGTCGTCCATGACCATGTTGCGAAGCGCCGCCAGCTTGTCTTCCTCGGCCTTGGCCATCTCCATCCTGGTCTCTGCGATGCGGATATCGAGCTTGGTGGCCTGGCCCATGGACAGCCTGGTCTTGTAGAACTCCAGGTTCATCCTGGCCAGTTCGATGCGCTTCTTGATGACCTCGTGCTGCTCCTCGATGACGGACAGTTGCAGGAAGTCGGTGCCCAGGCGCTTGAGACCGATGCCGATGACCTTGAGGTGCCCCAGGATGGCTATGTTGGTCATCTCGTTGCGGGCCTTCACCTCGAAGCCCGAGAGGATGGGGTTCCACTGGCCGGTGGAGAAGCTTATTGTGTAGGGCTTGTCGGTGGTGCCGTCGATCTTGGTGGGCATGCGGAACCAGTAGGTGGTGTTGATGCTCACCGTGGGGATGAAGGTGGACCAGGCGTCCTGCACGTCCAGGCGCTTGGTCTCGATCTCCAGGGCGGACTTTACCAGCAGCGGGGACTGCACCAGGGCCACGCGCACGGCTTCGCCGTAGTCGGCGGGCTCCTTGATGGTGGTGGACATCTGGCGCTCGCCCGGGGGCGGGGGCACGCCCGGGCCGTCTTTCTTGTTCTCGCCGGCCGGCTTGGACGTCTCCGCGGGAGGCACGGCGGGCTTGGCCTGTCCGGATGAGCCGGCTTGCTTGCCCATGGGGACGACCTCTCCGGACTTCACAGCGGCCTTGGCCTGCTGCGCGTCCGCCGGCGCGGCCCAGGCCGCGGACAGGCAGACGATGACGGCGGCAGCCAGCCATGCCGAAATGGTCACTCTCGAGCCCACGAAACGATGCATCATGTCTCCCCCGGGTTAGTATGCCTTGAGCACGCCTTCGGACAAAAGGCTCTTGCGCGAGCAGCGTTCGGCGGTCCCGGCGTCGTGCGTGACGATGACCATGGCCACCTTGGCTTCCTCCGTGATCTTCACGAAATAATCCATGACCCTCTCGGAGTTGGCCTGGTCCAGCTGCCCGGTGGGCTCGTCGGCCAGGATGAACTCCGGTTCGTTCACCAGCGCCCTGGCGATGGACACGCGCTGCCGCTCGCCGCCGGAGAGGCGGTTGGACGGCTGGCGGACCCTGTGCTCCAGGTTCACGCGCTGCAGGGCCTCCATGATCTTGTCGGCCCGCTCCCGGCGTTTAACGCCGGTGTAGATGAGAGGCAACTCCAGATTTTCGTAGACCGTGGAATTTTCGAGCAAATCGCAGCTCTGGAACACGAACCCCATCTTCTCGCGCCTGAAGATCGCCTGCGCGTCGCGCGTGAGGGAGAGAACGTCCACCCCGGCCACCTTGTAGATGCCGCCGGAAGGCGGCTGGAATATGCCCAGAATGAAGAGCAGGGTGGACTTGCCCGAACCCGAGGGGCCCATGATGGCCACCATCTCGCCGCGCCGGACCTCCAGGTTGATGTCCTTGAGCACGGAGATCTTCTCCGATCCGGAGACGTAGTCCTTGGTCAGGTGCTGTATGTCGATGACGAGTTCGCCGTTATTCATAGCGCATGGCGTCCACGACCTGCATCCGGCTGGCGCGGATGGAGGGATAGAGTCCTGAGCCGATGCCGAGCACGGCAGCGAAGACGAGGCCCGCCATCAGGCAGAGCAGGAAGAGCCCTTCGGGAGGGCTGGAGCCGAGCATCCGGCTCATGTACTCGATGCCAACACGGCCCAGGAGGACGCCGATGAAGGCGGAGCCGAAGGTGACGGTGAGAGCTTCGAAGAGGAACTGGTAGAGGATGTCGGAATCTTCCGCGCCCATGGCCTTCTTCAGGCCGATCTCGCGGGTGCGGGCGGTGACGGCGGCCATCATGATATTCCAGATTCCGAAGCCGCCCAGGACCAGAGTCGCGCCGATTGAGGCGTAGATGAAAAGGCTCACCCACCAGAACATGCGCTGCACCTGCTTGAGGGGCTCCCAGCCCACCTGGATGCGCAGGCCCTTGTCGGTCTGGTTGGCCTTGATGACCGCGTCCAGGGCTTCGGCCACGGGGGCCACGTCGTCCCAGGTGTTGCAGCGGATGTAAAGGCTCGATATCTCCGAGATGTTGGGGATGCGGGCCTTGGCGGTGGTGATGGGCAGGAAGGCCATGAGGGTCTTGTCGGCCGCGCGCACGCCGCCGATGATGCCCACCACATGGTAGAGGTTGTTGTCCAGGTTGAGGATCTGCCCGATGGCCGCCTCGGGCGAGCCGAAGATGGTCTTGGCCAGATCCTGGCCCAGCACGCAGACCTTGCGGCCCTCGTCCACGTCCTGCTTGGTGAAGAGGCGGCCGTGGCTGGGCCTGAAGGAGAAGAGCGACCAGTAGTTGGTGTCCACGCCCACCAGGTTGAACCCGTACACTTTCTCCTGGTAGGTGGTCGTGGCCCCGGAGCGCAGGCGGCTCTTCGTGACTTCCTTCACGCCGGGGATCTGTTCGACGGCGTCGATGGTGCGTTCGCGGAACCATTCCTGGCGGTCGTACATCTGGGGGTCGAAGTGGGCGGCTATGATGGTGGCGCCGCCCAGGAGGTCCAGGTCGTTGTTGAAGTTGGCCTTGAGGTCGCGGCCCATGGTCACGATGGTGATGAATCCGGCCGTGCCGAGGGCGATGGACATCATGACGCCGATATAACGGCGGCGCTTGCGCAACACTTCCCGGAAGCTGATGCGAAGGAGGTCCCTGAACCTCAGGAACCTCGTTCCCCGGTCGGGAGGGAGGAACCCGGCGGCTCTCAAGTCTTGAAGTGTCTTTTTGGCCATTCTTCCCGTTTCCGGGCGCGCGGCGCCCTTTTCTTGAGACGTAAGCGAACCGTCCCCCGGTTACAAGAGGGACTGGCTCGAACGCGCGCCAGCGATGGTGGACGGTCCGGGAGTCTCCGCGCCGCCGTCCTCGCCTTCCTCCTGATCCTGCACGCGTATGCGGTACTTGCGGGCCATCTCGTCCAGGACGTTCAGCACGAAGTCGAGCTGGCGGTCCTCATGGGTGGCCATGCAGGCGGTGCGGATGAGGGCGTGTCCGCGCGGCACGGCGGGGTAGATGGCCGGCAGGGCGAAGATGCCCCTGTCGAAGAGCTCCTGGGCGAACATGAAGGCCTTCTCGTCCGAGCCGATGGTGATGGGGATGATGGGCGAGAGAGAGTCGGTGGTGCGAAGCCCCATCTCCTTGTAGGCCTTGCGCATGCGGCCCGTGATGGCGCGCAGGCGCTCCACGCGTTCCGGCTCCTGCTCCAGGATGTCGATGCAGGTGAGCGCGGCAGTGGTGGACGCGGCCGGGAGCGCGGCGGAGAAAATCTGGGTGCGGGACTGGTGCTGGATGTATTCGAGCACGTCCACGTGGTCCGAGGCGATGAAGCCGCCGATGGAGGCGAACGCCTTGGAGAAGGTGCCCATGATGAAGTCGGTCTCGGCGAGCACCCCGAAGTGGTTGGCGGTGCCGCGTCCGTTCTGGCCCAGCACGCCCAGTCCGTGCGCGTCGTCCAGGTAGATGAGGATGTCCGGGAACTGCTTCTTGAGCGCGGCCAGCTCGTCCATGACGGCCACGTCGCCGGACATGGAGAATATGCCCTCCGTGATGAGCAGCACCTGGCCGTCGAAGTCCGGCTTGCCCATCTCGTTGCCTATTTTGCGGGCGGCGGAGGCGGCGTCGTTGTGGGCGAAGGTGCCCATCTTCTTGGTTCCGCCCACGCCCGCGAAGATGGAGGCATGGTTCTCGCGGTCGCAGAGCACGTAGTCGCTGGGGGTGAGCAGGCAGCCCAGGGCGCCCAGGTTGGTGGAGAAGCCGGTCACGTGGAGCACGGCGCGCTTCTTGCCCACGAATTCGGCGAGACGCTCCTCCAGGGTCTGGTGCAGGACCATGTTGCCCGAGAGGAAGCGCGATCCCCCGGGGCCGGTGCCCATGCGGTATATGGCCTGGGCGGAGGCTTCCTTGACGCGGGGGTCGTGGGCCAGCCCAAGGTAGTCGTTGCAGCCGATCATCACCAGGCGTTTCCCGGCGCACTCCACTTCCGTGCCCCAGGAGCGGCTGATGGGGCGGAAGTAGGGGTAGATGCCCGCGTCCCGGAGGGTGCGGGTGATGCCGGAAACCTTCTGGCAGCGTTCGTGCAATTTCATCAGCGGTTATTCCTTGAAAGAGTGGATTTGCCGAAAAGGGCAAGACCGGCGCTTTCACGCCATTTTAGGAACGGGGCTCTACATCAAATGCCCCCCCCCTGCAACCCTTCGGGGGTCAATGGTTCCTTGAACCGAGATACTCCCGGACGTGCCGGGCGTTTTCCTTGAAGATCTTGGACAGCGCCGTGGCCGCGCGCCCGTACTGGCCCGGGAACGTGGGCGTGTAGTACACCTCGTCGTCGTCGTCCGCCAGCACGAGGCTGTAGTTGCGCGTCCACAGGCGGCGCTTGGTGGACCATTCAAGATAGATCCAGGCAAGCCGCTCCCGGCCTTCCGGGGTCTGGCAGCGGGCCACGCCCCAGGCGTAGGCCTCGTCGCCGGCCTCGACAGCGCGGTACTTGACGAAATCCGGCCTGACGTAGGCCAGCCCCGAAGAGGAGCAGAACCCTTTGGCCGCGATCTCCCAGGCCTGTTCGTAGTCCGGCTTGGAGAGACTCTCCAGTCCGTGGGGCGGATAGACGTAGCCGTTGAAGAAGGCGAAGGAGCCGATGGCCAGGGCGAGGACGGCCGCGATGGCGAGAAGGGGCTTCCTCATTGCCGGGCGCCCTCCTTGCCGGAGGCCGCGGCCGTTTCCGGTCCGGCCCAGCCCATGCGCCATTGCCCGGCGTGGCGGTTCCTGGCTCGTTCGAGCTTTTCCGCGGCCAGCGTCAGGGCGTCGGCATTGCGCAGGTCCTTGGCCTGGGTCTTGCGGATGGCCCGCTCGACGCGTTCAAGGGTGACGAGGGCGTCCGGCGGCGGGGTGTCGCCGCGCGTCTGCATCTCGCGCAGGCGCGACTCCAGCGCCTTGCCGGTCTGGTAGTTGAAGTCGAAGTGGCGCTCCTTCATGATGAGGGAGTTTTCGCCATCGTTGATCTGCCCCCGGTAGAATCGCTCGGGGTCCAGAGCGGGGTAGACCTCGGGGAGCTTCATGAATCCCTTGTAAAAGGTGAGGGCCAGGCAGAGGAAAAGCCCGGTCTTCACCATGCGGGTCAGGTCAATCCGCATGGGGGGCCTCCTTGCGCCTGTAGACGACGAGCGGGCTCTGGGGAGGTCCGGCCGGGACGAAATAATGGAAATAGGGGTCGGCCCGGTTGCCGAAGGTCTCGTCCGGCATGGGCAGTTCCACGCGCTCGTAGTCGTTGGCCAGGTCCAGCCTGGTGAGGATGAATTCCCTGGGGGCGAAGAGGAACCCGTCGCGGTTGACGCGCACGTCGCGGCGCATGGCGATCCAGTCCGGCTTCTCGGCCGGGCTGATGGGACCCTGCAGGCCGCCGATCACCCTGAAGGGGGTGTAGTACTGGAGCACCATGTCGGAGTATTCCGCGAGGATGGTCTGCCCCGGCCTGGCGTTGGCGTTGAAGAACCCGATCAGACTTTGGTTCACGTCCGTTGGGTAGCCCGTGAAAAGCTCGGTCAGGTGCAGCTTGAGGGGGACGTTCACCGAGGTGAGCATGGTCAAGTCGTTCTGCCAGGGCCTGTTGACTATCTTCAGCCGCTCCATGGGGATGAGGTTGAGCCAGTTGGTAAGGCCCACCAGCACGAGAAAGAGCGCTCCGGACGGCCTGGAGAAGCGCCAGAGCGCAAGCCCGGCCCAGGCCAGCAGGATGGCGCACAGCGGGTAGAAATGGACGATGTAGCGGTGGAAGCGCTGGGGGAACAGGGCCAGGATGAGGAAACTGCCAATCATCACGAGCACCGAGAACAGGCAGAAGCGCTCCGCCGGTTCCGCCGGGCCCCCCCGCCCCAGGAAGAAGCCGCGCCAGCGCCAGGCCAGGTAGGCCAGAACCGGCAGGGGAACCATGAACATCACCCAGTCCGAGAAATAGAGCATGATGTTCTCGGGCACCAGCATGATGTTGAAAAGCGTGGACTGGCGGCCCAGCCGATAAAGGAAAATCCCCGGGACCACCAGCGCCGAGGCCATGGCCACGGCCATGGCCGTGCGCGGGAAGCTCATGCGGTCGCGGTAGAGCAGCAGGGCTGCGGCGAGAAGCGGCGGGGCCAGGGAGAGAAGCAGCAGGTAGTTGGCGTGGAACAGAAGTCCCATGCCCAGGCCGATTGCCGCGAGAGGCGGCCAGCGGCGTTTCCAGTCGCCCAGAAATCCCCACAGGATTGCCAGGAGGATGAGCCCTCCCGCGGAGTAGTACCGCCCCTGCCGCGCGAAAAGCAGGAACGGGACCGAGCACGCAAGCAGCGCGGCGGAGAGCCTCGCCCACGCCCTGTCGCCGAAGCGGGCCAGGATCAGCAGGTATGTGGCCGCGATGCAGGCGAGCCCGGTGAGGGCGAAGAGGAACCGCGCCCAGAACGTGCCGTGCGGATCGACCAGCTGGCCGGCGGCGGACATGTATATCTGCAGCCAGGGCGACCAGCGCCAGATCATGTCCGAGTCGAACTCGCGGCGCTCCTCCTGGGAGACGAGGTTCACCCCGTCAGTGACCGTGGGCAGGCCGGTGGCGAGGACGTTGCGCGCCAGGTTGGCGGTCTCGGCCTCGTCCTGCCACAGGGGGCGGTCCCCCAATCCCTTGAATATGAGAAAGGCGGCCAGGGCCATGATGGCCAGGAACACGGGGTCGCGCCAGGCGCTGTTTGGACTGTGGTCTGGAGTACGCATGGGTTGGGCGGCGCTTTCTACCCGCAAACGGAGGGAAAAACAAGGGCGGTTTTTTTCCCTCTTGACATGGGGGGATGTTTGGGGATTAATCCCGCGTTCCCGATCCATCCGTGATCGATTCTATCCGGAGGAATCCCCTGATGATGAACGGCAAGAAAGTGGTGGTGGTCATGCCGGCCTACAACGCCGCCGCCACGTTGGAGCGCACCCTCTCCGAGGTGCCCCGCGACATAGTTGATGACGTGATCCTGGTCGACGACGCCAGCCGCGACAACACCATCGAGCACGCCAGGTCGCTCGGCATCAAGTGCTTCCTGCACGAGCGCAACTGGGGCTACGGCCGCAACCAGAAGACCTGCTACGCCGAGGCGCTGAAGCTGGGCGCGGACGTGGCCATCATGGTCCACCCCGATTACCAGTACACCCCGCTCATCATCCCGGCCATGGCCAACCTGGCCACCTCCGGGCTCTACGACGTGGTCATCGCCTCGCGCATCCTGGGCGGCACGGCCCTGCAGGGCGGCATGCCCGGCTACAAGTACATAGCCAACCGGGGGCTTACCTTCGCGCAGAACCTGCTCATGGGCGCCAAGCTCTCCGAGTACCACACCGGCTACCGCGCCTTCACCCGCGAAGTGCTGGAGAAGCTGCCCCTGTGGGAGAACTCGGACGACTTCGTGTTCGACAACCAGATGCTGGCCCAGGCCCTGTACTTCGGGTTCAAGGTCGGCGAGGTGAGCTGCCCCACCAAGTATTTCAAGGAAGCGAGCTCCATCAACTTCAAGCGCAGCTGCATCTACGGAATGGGCTGCCTGAAGACCGCCTGGCAGTTCCGCATGCAGAAGTGGGGCAAGGCCGACCACAAGATTTTCGACCCCAAGGGGCGCGGCCTGAACGACCCCGAGGCCAACTACTACACCGACCAGACCGCCACCTGCTATCCGTAGCGTGCCGGACCGCAATGGTCTTGAAGCCCCCGTCCGCGAGGACGGGGGCTTTTTTGCGCCTGCCAGCGGAGGAAGCCCGTCACGGGCCATCCAGGACCTGGCGCGCAAGGTTCGCGGCATCAAACGGCTGGTTGCCGGAATGGGCGGCAAACAGCGATGCGAGATGACGGTCTGACAGATGCCCCAAATGGTGACGCAGTCGGGGAGGCGCCAGCCTCCCACGCCAGCCGCCTCCGCCCGGGACTGCCGGGTGGGAGGAGAGTCCGCAGATGCCGGACTTTTCGTGTTTCCGGTATTTACTTCAATCCGGCAATGAGGGAGGAATCCCCCCACTAGAGCCACCGCACCCGGATTTCCGTGTCAGTGGGTTCCGTATTCGATCCAAGGGTATTGAGACATGGGGAGCATCACGTTCACGGTCGCTTCGGAAGAGGCCGGGCCTTTTCAGATGGTGTTGGGAGATGATGGCGACGCCGCTTTCTCCGGGGAGGAAATGTTTCCGTTGGAGCAGGCCGCCCGTTGCGTAGACTGCCGCACGCCGTCCAGGGTGAGGCTTTGTCCGCTCCTTTCGAGCAGCTCCCAGGTCCTCCGGTTCTTCTCCAGGCTGGTCTCCTGCCAGGAGGTGTCGGTGCATTTCACGGACGGGCGCTGCTCCGTGACTTTCCCGGACACGGCCCAGAGGGCGGCCTCCCTCATCCTGATCTACGCGATGATCCACTCCGGCTGCCACTTCTTCAGCAGGTTCCGGTTCCTGCTCAAATACTACCCCTGCATTACGAGTCCCGACGCCCTGATCCACCTGATCGTCACCACGGGGCTCGTCGGCGACTGGCTGCACACGCCGGACGGGGTCGAAAACAACGCCGTGGCGAACATCAAAAGCTTCAACGCCAGGGTCAAGCAACGCCTGGAGTGCATCTACGAGAGCGTCCGCGACTTCCCTGGGGAGGATTCCATCAGGAACGCCTTCCAGATTCTCCACTCCGTTAACTACATCAGCGGCAGCCACGCCAGCGCCTTCATCCGGGAAATGGGCGACGGGATAAGGGCTCTCCGGGAAGACCAGGGCGGCAGGCCCGGCTGAACCGCCCCCCCCTGCAAGCCGTCATTGCAGGTGTCGCCCTGAAGCGTGCCTGCTGCCGCGCATCCGGCAGGAACTCCAGGCCATCACGATGAAAACGGCGGCACAGGCAGCGCCGAGCACGCCTCTTGCGTGAGTCCTGCCCTTCACGGCCACGGGCCTCGTTCCAGCCGTTACCACCATGACGGATGTTGTCCCGGGCTGAAACACGTCCGGGCGCATGTTTGTGAACTCGTATTCCCGAAGACGCCAGGGCGAAAGCCAAGGCAGATGGACAGGATCGCCTTCGGAACCTGGCGGAATGATGATCAGTCCGTCTGGATTTGCAGTGCGCGGGAGCAGCGTGTTGCCGGACAAGGCCGTCACCTTGTGGGTGAGGTGTTCGCGAATGCTGAAGCCCTCGAAGATATCCTCCTCCCTGTTCATGACCTCCGAAAAGACCGCGTTCCTCTGATGGAAGACCCAGAGGCAGGGGAGCAGCAGCACGAACACGGCCGCGCGCGCCCGGATTCCCGACGCCGCCCGGACCAGGACCGCCAGCGTGAACACTGCGGCGAAGAGATAGGCCGGATACAGCCAGCGGAAGGGATATATCTCGGAGGCCAGCGCAGGGACGAGCCTGGTCACGGAGAGCCAGTTGCCTCCCCAGCCAAGCGCCAGGAACAAGGCGCAGCACGCTGCCGGTATCCAGCACGGGAAGGAATCCTTCTCCTTTTCGCGTCCAAGCAGAGGCCAGCACAGGACGGCCAGACCCAAGAGGGCCGTGAACCACGCTCCCACGCCCAGCGACGCGTCGTAGAAGGCCACGCCGTAGCGGGTATAGGTCGCGGGGAAGTCGAAGAGGGGGCTCTGGGTATCCGTGATGAGTCCCCACAGGTTCGTCCTGCTGGAGTAGCCGGTCCCCGGGGAGCGGATGAAGTCGGCGTAAGCCCAGGTGACGGCCCGGTATTTCGGGAAGACGAGGACGAAAGTCAGCACCTGCATCCACATCACGCGAGCCAGTGGCCAGGGGGAACGCCGGTGCACGCAGGCCAAGGCGGCCACTGCCAGCGCGCCAAGGTTGAACCAGACGAACAGGTGCAGCGCGCCCTGGTAAAAGGCCATGGCGCAACCGAGCGCGGCCAGGGCCGTCTGGAGCGGGGAGCGGGGCGGAGCAAGCAGCAGGGCGGCCACTGCGGGAAACAGCAGGTAGTTTATGTACGGCGAGTAGCCGATGGCCAGATGCTGGGCGAGCCACGGGTTGAGGACGATGAGCGCGAACAGCGCCACGCCTTCGGCCGGCGGCAACCCCAGGCGTTTGGCCAGGAGCCCCGTGCCCGCGATGCCGATCACGTAGTGGAGTATGAAGTAGGTCTTGATGAACCACACCAGGGGCATCAGCCACAGCAGCGGCAGGAAGGGCGAGAGGCTCACCACCTCCGGGTTGGACCAGTAGGAGAGGTCTTGGAGTGTGGAGAAGTGGCGGAGGCTCTCGGGGATGGTGAAGAACGAGACCGGCAGCTGCCAGTATTCCAGCAGGCTAGCCCGCAGATAGTGGAAATAGTAAAGTTCCTTGGGCCAGTCCAGGATGCCCACGCGGTCCGAAAAAAGCCAGGAGCCGTTGAAGACAAGCGTCAGCACGGCGCAGGCCAGTCCGAACCCGGCCCAGGCGGCTGGCGTCCAGGGCGATTCGTCGCGTACGTCGAGAACCATGTCAGCGAAGGTCGAAGGCGGCCTTCATGGATCCGCTGCCGGACTTGTCGAAGGACGCCTGGAACGCCTCTTTCCACTGTTCGAGGCGGTAGAGCCCGGTGAGCAGCCCGCGCGAGGGGTAGCCGCCCGAGGCCAGCAGGTCCAGGCAGACCTGGTATGTGCGCACCCTCTCGCCGTTCCACATGGCCGTGGAGTACCCGGCCGAGCCCGTCACCACCAGTTGACGGAACCACAGGCTGGACACGTCCGTCTTGCCCAGCTCCCCGGCCGTGCCGATCATCACGTACCTGCCTCTCGCCTTCAGCGCCAGGAGCGACTCCCGGAAGGTGGACGTGGAGGCCACGCAGTCGAACACCGCGTCCGCCCCGCCCTCCACGTTGCCGCCGCCCATGGTGGTGGGCACGAAGCGTCCGCCGCAGGCCTTGGCCAGTTCCTGGCGGCTGGGCGAGCGCAACACCGTGTCCGCGCCGCCCTCGAGGGCCAGGCCGGCCTGGAAGGGGTGCCGGGCCACGGCGATCAGCCTGCCCGCGAAGCCCATGGCCCGCAGGCAGCGCACCGCGTGCTGTCCGAGCACGCCCGCGCCCCAGACAACCACCGTTGCGTCCGGCGCGGGGAAGTTCTCCAGGATGGGCTGCATCACCGAGGCCATGGAGTCCACCAGCACGGCGTCCTCGTCGCTCACGCAGTCCGGCACGGGGAGCACCTTGGAGGGGTGGGCCGCGGTCGATTCCGCCATGCCGCCGCTTGCTGCCGCGTTGAAGCCCAGGAAGGACCCCGGCGGCAGCGCGCCCTCAAGGAAGTTTTCGCATAGGTTGTATTCGCCTCGCGCGCAGGCCGGGCAGGGGGGCAGCTCGCGGCAGGCGCAGTCCAGCACCGGCTCCACGATCACCCGCTGGCCTTTTTGAAGGCCCGATCCTGCCGGGTCCTCCACCGCGCCCAGGATCTCATGGCCGATCACCGCCGGGAGGGAGGCGTAGGGTTCGAGCAGCATGGACTCCGCGCCCTTGAGGAGGTTCACGTCCGAGCCGCAGATGCCGCACAGGAGCGTCTTCATGGTCACCCAGCCGGGCCGGGCGGGCCTGAAGGGGACGTCCTCGTATTTGAGGGGCGTCACCAGGTGGTGGAAGCGCTTGCGCTGGAGGCGGGAGAAGAACGCCGAGAGCAGGTACCGGGGGATGGAATAGTGGTAGACGAGGGCTTTCATGGCCCGCGTTGTGTTGCAGCGCGGCCCCGCTGTCAAGGTTGACTCCCCTTTTGACGGGGGGTAATGAGCCCACGACCCCGAAGGGTTGACAAACCCCCCGGCATATCTACAGTCCGCCTTCGCCGAATTTTCGGCCAGCGAGGTACCATGTCCAAACGCTCCAGCATCGCCCTGGGAACCATCCTCAAGAACTTCGCCCGCGTCTCGCGCCACCCCTGGATCGCGTCCAGGCTCGTGGCACTCGAAAAGGAGAAGTTCCTTTTCAACATGCTCAATCCCAAGGCCCACGAGGGCGTGGCCCGCTCCATCCGGCAGGTGTCCGTTCGCATCACCGACATCTGCAACCTGCGCTGCCACACCTGCGGCCAGTGGGGCGACCAGGGCTTCATGCACTGCGCCGACCTCAAGCAGCTCAAGAAGGCCGAGGTCTCGCCCGAGCGCTACCACCTGCTCCTGGGCGACCTGGCCTCCAAGGGCCATTTCCCCTCGGTCTACCTCTGGGGCGGCGAGCCCACCATGTACAAGGGCTGGCTGGAGATCATCGAGCACGCCACGGCGCTTCGCATGCCCACCTCCATCGCCACCAACGCCACGGGCATAGCCAAGGCCGCCGAGCGGCTGGTGAAGGCCCCCATGTTCCTTCTTCAGATGTCCATCGACGGGCCGGACCCGGACACGCACAACGCGGCGCGCCCCTCGGCCGGCGGCGGCAACAACTTCAAGGACATCATGGACGCCCTGGACGCCGTGAACGAGGAGAAGCGCCGCCAGGGCAAGAAGCTGCCCCTGACGGCCTCGCTCACCACCATCTCCCAGGCCAACGTGCATCGGCTGGTGGACATCTACGAGACCTTCAAGGACAAGGTGGACCTCTTCGTGTTCTACCTGTCCTGGTGGATAGACGAGAAGAGCGCCGACGCCCACGAGGTGGACTTCGAGAGCCGCTTCGGGTTCAAGCCCAAGCTGCACCGGGGCTGGGTGGGCGACTGGACCATCAAGGAGCACGCCCTGCTGGACTCGCAGCTCAAGGAAGTGCTCAGGCGCTCCAAGGGGTGGGACAGCCCGGCGGTGAACATCATCCCCAACATCACCGGGGAGGAGAACCTGCGCGAGTACTACACGGACCACTCCGCCACCTACGGCTACAACCAGTGCATCTCCATCTACCAGGCCGTGGAGATCGACTCCAACGGCGACATGTCCCCCTGCCGCGACTACCACGACTATGTGGTGGGCAACGTCAAGGAGAACACCATCACGGAGATCTGGAACAACGAGGCCTACCGGAAGTTCCGCGCGAGCCTCACCACCAGGGGCCTCATGCCCGCCTGCACACGCTGCTGCGGGCTGATGGGCTACTAGCGTCACGCGGCCATCCGGCCGTCCGAACGATCCTATGGCCGTCACCGGCCGCGCCCTCATCAGGGGCGCGCCGGTGACGGCAGGTCCGACAGTCCATGAACAGACCCAGACGCCTTGTCCTCATCCTCCAGGACCTCCTCTTCGGAGGCACCCAGCGCCACGCCCTGGAACTGGCCCGGCGCATCGACCGCTCCCGGTTCGCGCCGGAGCTCTGGATGCTCGCCGCCGGCGGCGATTTCGCCCCCCAGGCCCGCGAGGCGGACATCCCCATGCGCTGGCTTTCCGCAAAGAGGACGGTAGGCGCCGGGTCCGTGGTGGCCCTGCGCGCCGCGCTCAAGGCCGAGCGGCCGGACATCGTCATGCCCCTCACCGCGGTGCCCAACATCTGGGGCCGGGTCTTCGGCAGGCTGGCCGGCGTGCCGCTGGTGGTCGGCACGGTGCGCGGCGGCGGCAACGTGAAGCGCCAGCACGAGCGCTATCTTGCCCGGCTGTGCCATCACCACGTCACCAACACGCTGGCCCTCAAGCAGGCCGTCATGGCCCTTGGCCGGAGCGAAGACCAGGTGTCCATGATCCCAAACGGCGTGGACACGGATAATTACACCCCGGACCCCGACGGCTTCGGCCCGGTGCGCAAGGTGGTGCTGTGCGTGGCCCGTTTCTGCGAGGACAAGGACCACCCGACGCTCCTCAAGGCCTTCGACATGGCCTGGGACAAGCAGCGCGACGCGGAGCTGTGGCTGGTGGGCGACGGCCCCCTCAAGGCCCGCGTGGAGTTCACGGCCCGCCGCCTGGACTGCGCGCACAGCATCCGGGTCTATCCCGGAGGGTCGGACCTGCGGCCCTTCTACCGCCAGGCCATGGTACTGGCGTTGTCCTCCGTCAGGGAGGGGCTGCCCAACGTGGTGCTGGAGGGCATGGCCTCGGGCGCGCCCGTGGCGGCCACCTCCGTCGGGGGCATCCCGGAGGTGGTGGAGCACGGCGTGACGGGCCTTCTGAGTCCGGCCCGCGACCCGGCCGCGCTGGCCGCGAGCCTTGAGAAGCTCCTCTCCGATGAGGACGCCCGCGCCCGCATGGCCCGGGCGGCGCGGCGAAAGGCCGAGGAGGTCTACTCCATGTCCGCCATGGTGGCCCGCCACGAGGAACTGCTGGACAGGCTGGCCCGGGAGCGCGGCATCTGACGCCCGGCCCGGCCCGCTCGAAAAGACTACCCATTCCCCGCGAGTGATACTATAAGCCCCCTGTCCCGTGATCGGGAACCTGGATGCGCGACCCGCCCTCCGGACGGGTGGCCTGTCCTTGCGTCCGCCCCGGTGCGGGGCGCGGCCTGATTCAATTCGGAGCATCGATGAAAACGATTTCACTTGCCTTGTCGCTTCTTCTCGCGGCATTAAGCCCGGCCCTGGCCCAGGCTGACGTTGCCGGGATGTGGCAGGCCGAGTTTTTCGGAAACAAGGTGGAGTGCCATCTGGAGCAGCGGGGCCAGTTCCTCTACGGCGTGGCCACCGTGACCACCACCTCCGGCGAGCGCAACACCTACCACATGGCGGGCCTCGCCCTGCCGGACGGCCAGATCCGCGCGCAGCACGGCAGCGGGAACTATTTCGCCGGAAGGCTGACGGGCGAGGACTCCGTGGCCGGGACCTTCTTTTTCGTGAAGAACGGCCATTCCCTGGCCATGCAGGCCGAGCGCGTGAAGCGCGGCCAGACCGTGCCCGGCGGCCTCAAATGGCCGGACGGCTATCCGCCGGTCAATTGAAGACGGAAGGTGACTTTTGAAGACGTTGTTCGTACTCACCGCGCTCGGCGAGCTGATCATGCTCCTGGCACTATACTACGCCGGGCGCAGGCACGTCCTGGCCGGCCTGAGGAGCCCCTATTCCGGCCCGGCCCGGCTGCCCTCGGAACCGCGCGCCGCCATGATCGTGCCCATCACCGGCGACACCCCGGCGGTCCGCGCCGGCCTTGAGAGCCTTTTGAGTCAGGACTACCCCAACCTGCGCTACGTGTTCGTCACCCGCGAGGAGGCCGACCCGGCCACGGCGCTGGTCAGAAGCCTCATCCAGGGCCGCACCGACGCCGAGCACATCCTCTCCGGGCCGTCGGTGTCCTGCGGCCAGAAGAACCACAACCTCCTGGCGGGCGTGGCACGGGTGGGAGGCGACGCCGCCATCTACATATTCTGCGACTCCACCCACGTGGCCCGGCCCGATCTGGCGCGGCTGCTGATCGAGCCCCTGGCGGACGGGCGGGCCTTGGTCTCCGGCGGCTTCCACCGCGTGGTCCCGCTGGACGGCAAGGTCCCCACGCTCGGCATGCTCAACGTGTGCATGGTGCTGCACAGCCTCCAGCCCATCCGGGCCATCACCCAGCCCTGGGGCGGGGCCATGGCCGTCACCCGCGAGGCCTTCGAGGAACACGGCGTGGCCCAGGTGTGGAAGACCAACATAGTGGACGATTTTTCGCTCGGGCCGCATCTGGCCAAGAAGCGCATCCGCACCTGGCCCGTGGCCGAGGCCTGCCTGGACACGCCGCTCAAGGACGTCCCCCTGTCCCTCTGGGAGGACTGGCTCACCCGCCAGCTCCTGTATCTCAAGTTCTGCACGCCGGAGATGTGGCTCGGCGCCATCGTGGTGCTGGTGCTGTTTCTCGTGCCGCCGCTGCTCGGAGCGCTGGGGCTTTTGTGGTATCTGGCCGGGACGGTGGATTCGTGGTGGGTGTTCGCCCCGCTGGCGTGGCTGGCCGGGTTCCTGGCCGTGGGCATGGTGTTCCGCACGCTGTCGCCCAGGCCCGTGGGCGTGACGGACTGGCTCAAGGGGTTCTTCGTGTCCCCGCTCATGACCTCGTGGTGCTACCTGCGCACCTGGACCACCTTCACCATGCGCTGGCGCGGCATCGCCTACAAGGTGACCTGGGGCGGCAGGGTGGTGGAGGTGCTCAGGCAATGACCGGGCCCGGGCCCGGCTTCGAGCCGCCGGAAGAGGTCGCGAGCCTCACCGGAAGCTTCGACTACGCCGACCATTTCTCCGCGCGAAGCGGCAAGGAGATCCGCCGTTTTCTGGCGGATTTCTTTTCGTACCGCCCGGCATGGATGCGGACGCTCTACGTGCTGCGGCGGCTGCTGGCGGGGAATCTGCGGATCGAGCACTCGCTGGAATCGGTCCGTAGCTGGCGGCCCGAGGACATCCCCTTCACGCCCGGGGAAAGGATGTGGATATTCACCGTGGGAGCCGCGCGCGAAGGGGAGTACTGGGCGGCAACGGCGGACGATTCGCACCTGACGGCGGTGCTGGCCGTGACGCGCGAGCCCGGCGGCCCCGGCCTGTCCCTCTACCGGGTGTCGACCTACGTGAGATTCAAGAACTGGCGCGGGAGGGTCTATTTCGCGCTGGTGAAGCCCTTCCACAAGCTGGTGGTGGGGGCCATGGCGAGAGGGGCGGCCTAGGCCGTCCTGGCCTGGGCCTTCATCTGCTTCCACCACTTCCAGCCGAGCACGGCGAACGGGGCCAGGGCTCCGGCCTCGGCCAGTTCGCGCACTCCCGTCAGCCTCAGCGAGAAAAAGAGCCCCGCTCCCAGGGCGGCGGCCCCCAGGACGGGCTTGACCGCCCGCCACTTGATGAGCTGCATGCGCCGCTGGCAGTAGAGCGTGGAGCACAGCGCCACCGCACCCTTGGTCCCCACGATGGCGACGGCGGCCCCTGCCAGGGGGTCGCCCGGAATAAGCCAGGCGCAGAGCCCCAGGTTCAGGGTGAGCCCGAACAGGTAGATCCAGAACAGCATCCACTGCCGGTGCTGGCTCATCATCAGATAGGCCGCCAGGTTGTGCATGAAGCTGAACAGCACCGAGGGCACGAGCCACTTCTGGAGCATGGCCGCCTCGGCGTACTTGGCCCCGTAGATCAGCCCGATGATGCGGTCGGACTCGGCCCACAGGAAGAACATCACCGGGATGGAGGCCCCCAGGAGCCACTTGACCGAGTTGTCCTTGAGCCGGTCGAACCCTTCCTTGTCGTGCCGCCAGAGCCCCACGAACAGGGGGAAGAGCACGCTCTTCATGAGCAGGCTGGAGATGGGGATCTGGATGGCGTCCACCACCTCCCAGGTGGCGGCGTACTGGGCCACGGCGTGGGGGCCGGAGAACTTCTGCAGGAAGTAGATGTTGGCCTTGTTGTAGAGGATGGAGAAGAAGGCCAGGAACACGAATACCAGCCCGCCCTTGGCCGTGTTCCAGGTGCGGGCCAGGGCCTTGCCCTTGAAGGCCAGGCCCTGCACGTCGGTCTTGTTGACCGCGATCCAGGCCCCGCCCAGCAGGTTTATGCCGTTCTCGATGATCTTGAACAGCGCGATCCAGTGCGGCGCGAACCCGAGCGCCAGCGTCCCCAGCGCCCAGCCGTAGCCGCAGACCGCGCCGAGCGCCTTGACGCGGGCCTCCAGGTCCTGCCTGCCCTGCACGCGGCAGGCCACGAAGAAGGTGCTGGCCAGGGCCTCCAGGCCCACACCGGCGGTGATCACCTGCACAAGGTTGGTCAGGCCGCCGGTGTAGCGCTGCTGCATGACGAAGGCCGTGACGCCCAGCCACCCGAGAACCAGGATGATGCCCTTGATGAGCGTGTACTGCATGAGCACGTCGCCCTTGTGGCCGTACTTCTTGGAGAGCGCGGAGACCAGGGGCTGGTTGAGCCCGAACTCGCCCAGGAACAGGACGATCATGGCGGTCTGGAAGGCCAGCTGGAACTCGCCGTAATGGCTCTGGTTCACACGCGCCAGGTAGATGAAGAAGCACGTGTGCAGGACGTCCCTGATGGTCTGGGCCGAGGCCAGGTGCAGGAACTTCCCGATGATTCCGTGGGAAGGCGCGCCCGTGGAGGGAGGGCTTGCGGGTTGGGTCATGCTGGGCGGTTGTCCCGGATGTGAAAAGGGCGGGGCGGGCACTGGGCCCGCCCCGGACGCTATTTCCTGCCCTTGGTTTTGGGCTTGGACGGCTTGGCCTTCGCGGCAGCCTTGCCGGCCGGCTTGGC
>JBMORI010000048.1:0-15947 GCA_049322415.1 Thermodesulfobacteriota bacterium
CAAGGCCGGGACGACGCGCGGCAGATAGGTGACGGCCAGCATGCCGAGGATGGTCAGGAAGATTGTTTTCTGGTCCATGCGCGTCACCTCATCATTCGCGCCCGCTACGCGTCCAGGGGGTCATGGAAGCGATCCCGGCGGCGGCCACGGCGGCCAGCAGGGTGACCCAGGATGCCGCCGGGGTCTGGGAGACGGCAAGGGCCAGACCACCGCCAAGCAACGCGGCCAGGATATGCGCCGGGGTCATGAGTTGGCCCACCAGGAGCACCGCGAACAGGGCAGGCAGGGCGAAATCGAGCCCCAGTGGACGCACGTCGGGCACGAATCCGCCGGCCACGGCCCCGGCGATGCTCCCCGCCACCCAGGCGGCCTGGGTGTAGGCGTTGATGGCCAGGGTCTTTGCCGTTGATTGTTGCTGGTTATGGAATCTCGTGGCGTGCAGGGCGAAGGTCTCGTCCGTCAACTGGTAGCAGAAGCGGGCGATGCGCCGCCTGGGCCAGCCAGAGAGGTGCGGGGCCAGGGCCGCCGAGAAGAGCAGGTGGCGCAGATTCACGATGAAGGTGGTGGCGATCACGGACAGAGGCGGCGCGCCCGCGCCGATCATGTCCACGCCGATGAGTTGCGCCGACCCCGCGAACACCAGCACGGACATTAACCCGGTGTTGGCCGTGGAAAGTCCGGCCTTCACGGCCAGCACGCCGTAGGCGAAGCCGACTGGCAGGTAGCCCAGCATGATAGGCAGGGCCTGACTGATTGCCGATGGTTCCTGTCTGGCTGTTTCGGGCATCCGGCGTGGCTACTCCCAAGCGATTGCCCGGTCAAGAGCCGCCACGCCCGTTTCTCCAGAAGGAACTCGCATATCCATCATCGCCATCTCTCCCCGATGCCAGGAACAAGACTCGCACTGTCCGGGACGCACGTCCCGCACGGGGAGATGCGAACCATCCTTTTCTAACGACAGCAGGCCAGCGAGAATAGTATGCGGAAATTATCATGTTATTTCAGCATATTCTTCCGGAACTTATCTCTGGCGCGCCTTTCGACATTGATATACAAATCACAAAAATGGACAAAGTCGCAAAGAAAGAAACCGTCACCACCTGCACTCGCGACTGCCCCAGCGCCTGCGGACTGGTCGCCATCGTGGAGGACGGACGCCTTGCCTGCCTGCGCGGCAACCCCGAGCATCCCTTGAACCGGGGCGGCTGCTGCGCCAAGATGAAGGACTACGTGCGCCGGGTGTACAGCCCCGAGCGCATTCTCCATCCCATGCGCCGGGACGGCTCACGCTGGACACGCATCAGCTGGGGCGAAGCCCTGGATCTGCTCGCGGACAAGCTCAAGGCCTGTGTCAGCGAGTCCGGCCCCGAATCCATCCTACATTACCAGGGCTACGGCGAACGCACGGCGCTCAAGCTCCTGAACGCACGCTTCTTCGCACACCTGGGCGGCGTCACCGGCCTGCGCGGCTCCCTGTGCGGAGGCACGGCCCACGCCGCCATGGTCCAGGACTTCGGCGAACGCATCTCACACGACCCGCTCGACCACCTGAACGCCTGCACGGTGATCCTCTGGGGGCGAAACCCGGCTGCCACCCAGTTCAACATGACCCGCATCCTGTCCAAGGTCCGCCGGGAAGGCGGACGCGTCTGGCTGGTGGACCCGGCAGCCTCGGAGAGCCTCGTGCTCTGCGACAGATACATCCAGTTGCGACCCGGCGGCGATCTGCACCTGGCGCTCGGCGCCATCCGCGCGGCGCTCGAGAACGGCTGGCACGACAAGCGCTTCATCTCAGAACGGACGGAGGGCTTCGAGAAATTCAGGGAAATCGCCTATTCCCGCTCCGTCGAAGAGCATTCGGCCCTGGCCGGAGTGGAGACCGGAGTGGTGACCACGCTTGGCAAGGCCATGCGCCGCGAGAGCCCGGCCGCCATCCTTCTGGGGTGGGGCATGCACCGGCGCAAGGACGCGCACCTGGCAGTGCGGGCCATCGACGCCCTGAGCGCCGTGACCGGCAACATCGGCATCCCCGGCGGCGGCGTGAGCCAGGGCTTCGAGGAGTACGGCCCCTTCGACCAGTCCGTGTGGGGCTTGGACATGCACCAGCCGCGCCGCGCGCTCCTCATGCCGCGCATAGGCCAGGAGATCATGGCCGCCAACGCCCCCCGCATCCGGGCCATGGTGGTCAGCGCCGCCAACCCGGCCTGCATGGCCCCGGACTCGGACGCGGTGGCCAGGGCCATGGAATCCCTGGAGTTCACGGCCTGCATGGGCCACTTCATGGACGACACCGCCCGCCTTTCCCACCTGTTCCTGCCTTGCGCCACCTTCCTTGAGCAGGACGACGTGGCCGCGGCCTACGGCCACAACTACCTAGGCCCCGTCAACAAGGCCATCGAGCCCCTGGGGGAGTGCCGCTCGCAGTTCGACATCTACCAGGACCTGGCCCGGCGATTCCCCTTCGCGGACGAATACGTGAAGCCGCTGGACGAGTGGCTTTCCATCATCTGCCGCCCGTTCCTTTCCAAGGGCTTCACCCTGGACCAGCTTCGCGCGGGCCCCATCCGCGACCCGGCCGCGCCCATGGCACCGTGGCAAGGCACACCTTTCGCCACGCCTTCGGGCCGCTTCCGGTTCCTCACGTCGTTGTCAGCCGGGACCGGCGCGGAGCAACCGAGGGTCCAGGGGGATGATCCCCCTGGCGGGAGCGGGCAAAGAGAGCGGAGCCCTCTTTGCCCGCCGGAGGCTCCCGAAGCTGCCGCGTCTCCAGCTCACGCCTACCCCCTCACGCTCCTCACCACGGGCAGCCCCAGGCACCTGTGCTCCGAGCTGTCCCTGGCCGGCCACGACCCGCTCCCCGTGGCCCGCATCCACCCCGGCG
Organism: Thermodesulfobacteriota bacterium; assembly: GCA_049322415.1. Classification (GTDB taxonomy): domain Bacteria; phylum Desulfobacterota; class Desulfovibrionia; order Desulfovibrionales; family Desulfovibrionaceae; genus Fundidesulfovibrio. The sequence continues at coordinate 2,882 of JBMORI010000048.1, forward strand.
CTGGGCACGCCCTCGGAGTTCGCGACAATTCCCCCGCCTGGCTGGAGAGCCCCCTGGGCCGGGTGAAGGTGCGGGTGCTCTTCGACCCTCGCCAGCGCGGCGATGTCTGCCTGTGCCGCCGGGGCGGCTGGGTATCGGCGGGGCACGGGCTCAACCGCCTGGTGGCCGCCGGACCGAGCCTTCTCGGAGACGGCACGCCCTACTACGACACCCGCGTCACCCTTCGCCCTGTTGACAGCGCGGAAGCCGGGAACTAGCTACTTCCGTTTCCACAACGTCTTCACGGAGGCTTCATGCTCCCCATTCCCGTCACGGTCCTGACCGGCTACCTGGGCGCGGGCAAGACCACGCTCCTAAACCGCATCCTCACCGGGAACCACGGCAAGCGCTACGCTGTCATCGTCAACGAGTTCGGCGAGGTGGGCATCGACAACGAGCTGGTGGCCCACTCGGACGAGGAAATCTTCGAGATGAACAACGGATGCATCTGCTGCACCGTGCGCGGCGACCTCATTCGCATGGTGAACGGGCTCATCCGCCGCAAGGGACGCCTGGACGGCGTGCTCATCGAGACCACGGGCCTGGCCGACCCGGCCCCTGTCATCCAGACATTCTTCCTGGACCAGGAGACCAAGGAACGCACCAGCCTGGACGCCGTGGTCACCCTGGTGGACGCCCGCCACTTCGAGGGCCAGCTCGAGCGCAGCGCCGAGGCCCGCGAGCAGGTGGTCTTCGCGGACGCCGTCATCGTCAACAAGGCCGACCTTGTGGACGAGGCCGGTCTCGCCCGCGCGCTGGATACGGTGAAGCGTCTCAACCCCAGGGCAGAGGTGATGGTGTCCACCCGCTGCGACGTTCCGCTTGAAAAGGTGCTGGAACGCCGCTCCTTCGACCTCATGAACATCCTGGACATCGAGCCGGACTTCCTGGACGAAGGCGCCCACGAGCACAGCCACGGCCATGTGGCATCGGTCTCCATGACAAGCGACAAGCCCATCGACCTTGAGAAATTCAAAGCCTGGATCGGCGAGTACCTGAACGGTCACGGCCAGAACGTGTTCCGCTGCAAGGGCATCCTGAACCTGCCGGGCGAGAGCCAGCGGCTGGTGTTCCAGGGGGTGCACATGCTCATGGAGATGGGCTTCGGCCAGCCCTGGAAGGACGGAGAGCCCCGCGTGAGCAAGGCCGTGTTCATCGGCCGCGGCCTGGACAGGCTGGCACTTCAGATCGCGTTCCGCGGCTGCCAGGTGAAATGATGGCCGCCCCTGAAATACTCTCGCCGGGCCTTGCCCTGTGGAATCTCGGCGCTTTCCCGGAAAAGGCCGCGTTCAGCCGCGACGCTTCCTCCGTGGCCTTCGCACTGGGCGATGGGCGCATCGCGGTGATCGGCCTGCCGGACGGCGAACCGCGGTATTACGATGTGCATGACGGATCGTGCCTTGTCATCGAAGCCCACCCCTCGGGCGGATGGATAACCGGCGGCGACGACGGGCTCCTGGCCTACGTCTCCCCTTCCGGAGAGGTCTCGGAGATCACCACGGCCAAGGGCCAGTGGTTCGAGCACTCGGCAGTCTCGGCGGACGGGACCATCCTGGCGGCCTCGGCCGGGCGCGACATCACCGTGCTGGACCTCTCCGCCGGTTCCATGGCCACGTTCGGACCGCACCCGGCCACCGTGTCCGGCATGGGCTTGAGCCCCGCGGGCGGCGTGCTGGCCGCGACCAGGGCCAACGGCGTCACCCTCTGGGACATGGACCAGCCCGGCGCTCCCGTGGAACTGGACCTGCGAGGCCTGAACGTGGCCCCGGCCTTCTCACCCGACGGAAGCTACCTGGCCGTGGGGCACCAGGAGAACGCCGTGCACATCATCGACCTGGAATCGCGCAGGGTTTTCGGCCTCTCCGGCCTGCCCGCCAAGCCGGGGCGGCTGGCCTGGTCCCACGACGGGCTGCATCTGCTGCATTCGGGGACCAAGGCGGTCATCTGCTGGCCCGTGCCGGAGTGTTTCAAGGAGAACCCCACGCCGGTGGCCTTCTCCGTGCGGGATGAGTCGCGCATGTGCGCCCTGGACGCCAACCCGCGCATCCCCTTCGCGGCCTGCGGCTTCGATGACGGCGTGATCCTGCTGGCCGAGCTCAGGCGCTTCGCGGCCTACCCGCTGGACGTGCCCCCGGGTTCGCCCGTGTCGGCGCTGCGCTGGAGCGCCCAAGGCTTCCACCTGGCCTGCGGACTGGAGGACGGGCGCGCCGCGCTTCTGGACCTGGGAGAGATGCTCAGGGCTGGATGAGCGAAGGATACGGCTGAAGGGTTGCCGCAGGGGGAAGCCTCCGGCGGCCAAAGGGGCGAGTCCCTTTGGAATCCCTTACGGCTTCGCGGGAAAGAACGGAGCTTTGGCGGAGGTGCGCGGATGAAAAAATCATTGTTTATGTGTCTAGCGTTGCTCATGGCCGCCACGGCGGCCAGGGCCGGAGACTTCGACGCCCTCAAGGCCCGGCTGGCGGCGGATGGCGTGCCCCGGGCCCAGTTGGACGACGTGTTCTCCAACCCGAGGGTGGCTTTCACCCCGGACGCCATGGGGAAGAAGCTCCTGGAAATGTACACCAGGAAATTCGGCTCCGCCGTGGTGCTTGAGATGCAAAAGCGGCTGGCGGACCTGGGCTACTTCTTCGGCAAGGCGGACGGCAGGCCCGACACCGTTCTGCGCACGGGCATCAGGACTTTCCAGAAGGACCATGGCCTGCCCGAGGACGGCCGTCTCAGCATGGACCTCCTCACCCTGGCGCGCCAGGAGCGGAAGAAGGCCGGCCCCGAGACGTCGGCCCGGCTCAAGGAACTCGCGGACAAAGGCCCCCCGGACATCTACGAGAGCATCCTCCAGCCCGAGCGGCTTGCCGAGGCCAGGGAATTCCTGGACGCCAACCGGAAGGTGCTGGAGGAGGTCCGCGCCCGTTACGGCGTGCCGCCCGAACTCGCCGTGGGGCTTCTGACCCTGGAAACCCGCGTGGGCAGGTTCCTTGGAGAGAACACGGCCTTCAACAACCTTGCCTCCATGGCCGCCTCCACAAGCTCCGCCAAGGTCATGAGCGTCTTCGACGGGGAGACCGTCACGCCCGGGCAGGCAGCCTGGCTGGACAAGCAGGCCGCCGGCAAGGCGGACTGGGCCTACAAGGAACTCAAGGCCCTCTTCAAGTACGGCAGGGACAACCATCTGGAAATCGCCGCGCTGCCCGGCTCCATATACGGAGCCATCGGCATCAGCCAGTTCATGCCCACAAGCATCCTTGTTTTCGGCATGGACGGCGACGGCGACGGCCGCATAGACATCTTCACCGTGCCCGACGCGGTGCACTCCATGGCCAACTACCTGCGCAAGCACGGCTTCTCCGGCAACCTGGACGACGAGGCCACCATGCGCGAGGCCCTGTTCCGGTACAACCATTCCCAGACCTACGTGAACACCATCATGGCCCTCTTCCACTACCTCAAGGGAGGCCCGGCGCGTCCCTGAGAAGCCTTGCCTCCAAATCCTGGCACTCCATGCGGCCGCCCTCCTCCGGGAGGGCGGCCGCATGTTTTTCCCGGCCCCGGAACCGGGGAATCCATGCGTGCGCCCCTAGGTCAATATGCGGGAAACTGGCATTGCACGCCCCGTTTTTATCCATGTAATATTGTCGGTGATTATCATGGCATACTAGGTTCCTCCGGACGGCTGGCATGATCAAGCGCATTTCACTGGAACACCTCCGACCTGGCATGTTCGTCAGCTCGTTCGACCTTTCCTGGTTCAAACACCCGTTCGTGAGCACGCGCCTGGGCATAATCCGGGATCAGAAGCTCATCGACGAGCTGCGCCGCCTGGGAGTCAGCCATGTGGAGGTGGACACATCCCTTGGCGTCCAGGCGGCCGCCCCGGACGCAACTACACCGGCCGAAACGCCCAGGCCCGAATCCCCGGAATCCTTCGCGTTCCCTCCCTGTCCGCCCCAGACAGACCCGCTGCGCACCGCCCGTTTCGCGAAGAAGCTGTTCGACCACGCCACGAGCGTGACCAGATCCCTCATGCAGAGCGTCACAAGCGGCGGCCCGGCCCCCGCCGAGGAAGTGCGCTCGCTGGCGGGCCTTCTGGCGGAGAGCGTCGGGCGCAACGAGAATGTGATGCACATTCTGTTGTCGCTCAAAACCTATGACGATTACACCTACACGCACTCGCTCAACCTGGGCGCCCTCTCGGTGATGCTCGGAACCGCGCTCGAACTGCCCCGGACCGAGCTGGAGCTGCTCGCCATGGCGGGCATAGTCCACGACGTGGGCAAATGCCTGCTCCCCAAGGAGATCGTGAACAAGCCCGGGCCGCTGACGCCCGACGAGTTCCAGCAGATGAAACTGCACGCCGCCCTCGGGCACGAGCATCTCCAGAAACAGGGAGCCGCCTTCCCGGAACGGGTGCTGAACGTGGTGCGCCAGCACCATGAGAGGCTGGACGGCGCGGGCTATCCAGACGGCATATCCGGGGGGATGATCGACCGCCTGAGCTCCATCGTCAGCGTGGCGGACGTATACGACGCCCTGACGTCCGACCGGGTCTACCGCTCGCGGGTTTCCCAGCACGCGGCGCTGCGGACCCTCTTCGGACTCAGAGGCTGCGCCTTTCCTGAAATCTTGGTGGACCTGTTCGTCAAGAAGCTCGGGGTATATCCGGCTTTCAGCGTGGTGCAGCTCAAGAACGGCTTCTACGCCTGGGTGACGCGCCAGACGCCCGGACAGCCACTGTTCCCGGAAGTGATGGTCTTCCGCGACCGGGAACGCAACCCCGTGACCCGCCGCCGGGTGGACACCTGGCGTCTGTGCGGCGAGCTCGCCCGGAAGGAATTCGAGATACTGCGACCAGTGGAGCCGGAGGAGCTGGAAGTGCCCTGCGCCGCCGGGCTGGCGTGAGGCCCCCGGACATGCCCGTCACCAAGATAGTGCGCGCGGACCAGCTTCGCCCAGGCATGTTCATAAGCGGCTTCGACCTCTCCTGGTTCGAGCACCCCTTCGTCTCTTCCCGTCTCGGACTGGTCAACGACCCCGTGATCATAGCCCAGCTCAAGGCGCTCGGCGTCCGTGAGGTGGAAATCGACCTCGGCAGGGGCCTCGACGTGGAAGACAGCGATCCGCCGCCTCCACCCCGGCCAGAGTGCCGCGATGAGCCCGAGGCCCCCCTGAACGTTCCGCCTGCGTCCGACCAGCCCAGGACGCTTGGCTTCGCCAAGAAACTCTTCACCCAGGCCCTGGACTGCACCAAGAGGGTGCTCGGGGCCGTCGCGGAGGGCAAGGACCTGGACTTGGGCGACGCGCGCCTGCTGGTGGGCAGGCTCGTGACCACCGTGAACGCCAACGGGAGCGTCCTGCGCCTGCTTTCGGTGCTCAAGGCGTATGACGAATACACCTACACACACTGCGTGAACGTCGCCGCCATGGGCATCCTTTTCGGGAAACACCTCGGGCTGCCGGACAACCAGCTGGAGGTGCTCGGCATGTCGGGGCTGATGCACGACGTGGGCAAATGCCTGCTCCCCCCTGAGCTGGTCAACAAGCCCGGGCCCCTCACCGGCCCCGAATACGAAGTCATGAAACGCCACACCGTGCTCGGGTGGGACTACATAAAGAACCAGCCCGGCATCCCCACGCCCACCGCCGCCGGCGTCCTGCAGCATCACGAGCGCCTGGACGGGACGGGCTATCCGGGGAACATTGCCGGAGCGGAAATCCCCGGCATTTCGCGCATCCTCTCTGTGCTCGACGTGTACGACGCCCTCACCAGCGACCGCGTCTACCGCAACCGCATGAGTCCCCACAAGGCGCTCAGGACCTTGTACGAGAAACGCGGCAAGGCGTTCTCCGAGACGGTGCTGGACGGCTTCATCAAATGCGTGGGCGTCTACCCGCCGTCCAGCGTGGTGCAGCTCAAAAACGGCTGCTACGCCGTGGTGACGGGATACGACGAGCGCCAACCGCTCCAGCCGGACCTGGTCATCTTCCGGGGGCCGGAGGGGATGCCGGTCAAGCCCCGGCGCGTGGAGCTTCTGCGCCTGGAGGGAATCCGGGGCAAATCCGGCTACGAGATAGCACGCCACGTGGAGCCATCGGAGATGCCACCCCCGCCGGAACACGTCTGGCTGAAACCCTGCTGAGCCTATCCACATGCACAATCAGAACAATGGCCACAAGCCGTGCAGAATGCGCGGCGCGGGCTACCAGATCGACTTCAGGCCAGGCCAGACCTGCCTGCTCCAGTTCCAGGCCAACGGGCACAAATACAAGGCCAGCGTCATCGGCGTGGAGCAGTACGCATTCATCATGGCCAGGCTGCCGGTCGCGCCTGGCATCCTGAACCACATGCGCGCGGGCAACTCCGTCCTGGTGCGCACCGAACAGGGCGGAACGGTCTACGCCTTCACCGCCGAGATACTGGCGGGGTATCCCAAACCCGCCCCCATCCTGGTGTTCGCCCATCCTCCCGCAGTGGAAGGCCTGCGCTACCGCGAGCACAAGCGCACCAAGTGCATGCTCCCGGCCCACGTGACCAACGAATTCTTCAAGGCCCCAGGGCTGGTGACGGACATGAGCGTGGGCGGATGCAGGGTCGTGGTGGACTGGAAGGAGAAGGACAAGGTCTTCAACATGATGACCGGCGACAGGCTCACTCTCACCATGCACCTCGATGGTGACTCCCCCCAGCAGGTCCCCTCCACGCTCATGAACTTCAAGGAGCTCAGGCGGCACTACACAATGGGCCTCAAGTTCCACGAAGAGCAGAAACCCAAATCCCTGGCCTACTTCATAGGCAGGCTCGAAGGGGCTTGGGCCGCAATCACGGAGCAGGCTCCGCCCGGATGAATCCATTGCCAACCGCGCCCGCGCGGGAGTATGGGGATGAACTGATCCGAAGAGCTGGAGCAGCCATGTCCCTGGTGAGCAGAATCACGGCATTCCTGGCGGACAGCCTGGCCTTGCCCGCCTGCTGCGTCTGGCGGGAGCGCCTGAGCAAGGCGAGCCTCAAGGCCGATCTCGCGGCCGGCGTCACGGGGGCGGTCATCGTCCTGCCCCAGGGCGTGGCCTTCGCCCTGGTGGCCGGGCTGCCGCCCGAGTTCGGACTCTACACCGCCATCGTGCCCACCATCCTGGCGGCGCTGTTCGGGTCCAGCCACCACCTCATATCCGGCCCCACCACCGCCATCTCCATCGTGGTGTTCGCCAACATCTCGGTCCTGGCCGCCCCGATGACCCCCGGATATGTGGAGCTCGCCCTCCTGCTCACGTTCCTGGCGGGCACGTTCCAGCTCATCCTGGGCATGGCCAAGATGGGCGGGCTAATCAATTTCGTGTCCCAGGCGGTGATGACCGGGTTCACGGCGGGCGCGGCAGTGCTGATCGCCCTGGGGCAGCTGAGCCATTTCCTTGGAGTCCAGCTTCCCAAGGGGAGCATGGGGGCGCTCCTGGGAGCACTCCCGGCCGCCATCTCGCATGCGGACCCCGCTTCAGTGGCGGTCGGATCCACGGCCTTGCTGGTGGCGCTCTATTTCAGGAAAAGACATCCGCGTCTGCCGGGGCTCCTGTTCGCCATGGCCGCGTCCAGCCTCCTGGCCTGGGCGCTGGGCGGCGCGGGGAAAGGCCTGGCCATGGCCGGAGCGCTTCCGGGCGGACTCCCGCCCCTGTCCTGGCCGTTCGCGCGGCTCTCGTCCCTGGGTGAGCTTGTCCCTGGGGCGCTTGCCGTGGCCATGCTCGGCCTCGCCGAAGCCGTCTCCATAGCCAGGGCCGTTGCCTCCGAGACAGGTCAGAAGCTCGACAACAACCGCGAGTTCATCGGCCAGGGCATCTCCAACATGGCCGGGAGCTTCTTCTCCTCCTACGCGTCCTCGGGCTCCTTCACCCGCACGGGGGTCAATGTCCAATCCGGCGCGCGGACTCCCATGGCCGCAGTGTTCTCGGCCCTGGCGGTGGCGCTGTGCGTGCTCCTCATCGCCCCGCTCACCGCGCACCTGCCAATGGCGGGGGTGGCTGGAGCGCTCCTGGTGGTGGCGGGGGGGCTCATCCACGCGCGCGACATCGAGCGCATCGTGCGCACCAGCAACAACGAGGCCCTGGTCATGGGCATCACGGCCGTATCCTGTCTGGCGGTGAACCTCGAATTCGCCCTGTTCGCGGGCGTCATGCTCTCGCTGCTGTTCTATTTGAACCGCACCTCGCACCCGAACTTCATCACCCTCGCCCCCGAGGCGGCCGGCCACAAGCGGCACCTGACCAACATCGCCCGCAAGCCCCTTCCCGAGTGCCCCCAGGTGAAAATTCTCAGGCTCGACGGCTCCATCTTCTTCGGCGCGGTGAACCACATCACCGAGGAGCTCGACCACATCCTGGAGCTCTCCAAACACCAGAAACATGTGATCATCGTGGCCAGCGGGGTGAACTTCATCGACGTGACCGGCTGCCAGATGGTCTTCCGGCAGGAGACCAGCCTGGAAAAGGAAGGCAGGAAGCTCTACCTGTGCTCGCTCAAGCAGGACGTCCTGGACACCCTCAGGCGGGGCGGCTGCATGCAGGGCCTGGGCCGGGACCAGGTGTTCGAGACGAAATCCGAGGCCATCCGCGAGGTGCTCAGGCACATCGACTACGCCATCTGCTGCCGCTGCACGGCAAGAGTGTTCAAGGAATGCGAGTCCATAACCGACGGGCTGTGCCCCATCGATTGACCCGGACGGATTGGAGCCCGGACGGATTGTTGCAACCGCCACCCAACGCGTATAGTGTGCCTGCGCCATGGAAGGTCTGATCTCCCCTCCGCTTTTCGCGCGCCAGCCCGTGTTCGACGCGGCGCTTGGCGTCTTCGGCCACGAACTGCTCTACCGGCAGGACATCGGCTCGGTCGGGGCCGTCTTCGCGGATTTCGACGCGGCCACCCTCACCGTGGTCGCGGGAGCGTTCCTCTGGCAGCCCGGCGACCTGGGCGGCGGGCAGAAGATCATGGTGAACTTCGGGCGCAAGACCATCCTGGACAAGGCCCCCTACGCCCTGCCCGCCGGACGCACCGTGGTCCTGGCCGACGAGGCCATGCTGTTGGACGACGCCCTCATGGGAGGACTTCGCGCGCTCAAGGCCGACGGCTACACCCTCGCAGTGAACGGCTTCAAGGCCCGGCCCGAGGCCGCTGCCCTGCTCGACGTGGCGGACATAGCCGTCATCGACGTGCTGGGACGATCTCCAGGCGAGCTGGAAAGCCTGCTGGAACCGCTCGGGAGCCGGAAGATCACGCCCATGGCCAGGAAGGTGGAGGACGCCGGGTCCTTCGCAGCGTGCAAGAAACTGGGATTCGGCCTGTTCCAGGGTTACTTCTTCAAGCGTCCCGAGGTGGTCGCCGGGAGAAGGCTGGCCTCCAACGAGCTGGCCAGGCTCAAGCTCCTGCGCCTCACCCAGTCCGAACAGCCCGACGAAAAGGCCCTGGACGAGGCCATCCGCTCGGACGTGTCGCTCAGCTACAGGCTGCTGGCCTACCTCAACTCCCCCCTGCACGGGCAGTCCATGGCCCGCCTGTCCATCCCCCGGGCTGTCATGGTGCTGGGCTGGAAGCAGCTGCGCAACTGGCTCAGGGTCATCGTCCTCACGGATCTCTCCCCCTCGGGCAAGGCCGAGGAGCTCTCCTTTCTCGCCCTGCAGCGCGCCAAGTTCTTCGAGCTCACGGCCCATGGTCTCGGCATGGACACCCAGCGTAGCGAGAACCTCTTCACCCTGGGCCTTTTCTCCCTGCTGGACGCCATGCTCCAGTCGCCAATGGAGGAAATCATCGGCAAGCTCCCCCTGGAGACGGAGGTCAAGGACGCGCTGCTCGGGATGGAGGGGGGCCTCCAGGCCTGGCTGGACATGGCCAAATGCTTCGAGCAGGGAGACTGGGCGGGGCTTGAGCGCGCGTTGGGCACTCTGGGCGTACCCGCCGAAGTGGCCGCCGAAAGCTACGGACAGGCCATGGAATTCGCCGCATCAGTCAAGCGGATGAGCTCTTAAGCCTCCTCACGCGCTCCAGCACTGGCGGATGGCTGTAGTGCAGCCACACCGTGAACGGATGCGGTGTCAGGTTGGCCAGATTGGTCCGCGACAGCTCCACCAGGGCCGAGGCCAAAGCCTCGCCCCCGCCCGGCCCCGCGGCCGCGTATGCGTCCGCCTGGAACTCGAAACGCCTGGATACGGCGTTGGCCGCCACCCCCAACAGAAGCGCCAGCGGCTGGTAGGCCAGCCCGAAGAGCGTCAGCCCCACGTAGGCCGAAGGAGCGGCCACCCCGAAGGCCTCCTGCAACCCCTCGCCTGCGAGGAACAATTGCAGCACGTAGAGCACAAGCCCCATCTTGAGCATGCCCAGCACGAACCCCTTGCGGACGTGCCCCAGCAGGGCGTGCCCCATCTCATGCGCCAACACAGCCACCACCTGTTCGACGGACATCTTGTCTATCAATGTGTCATACAGACTGATTCGCTTTCGTTTGCCGATACCGGTGAAGAAGGCGTTGGCCTTGCTTGAGCGCCTGGACCCGTCCATGACGAAGATGCCGTCCAGGGTGAAGCCCTTGTCCGAGGCATAGGCCTCGATGGCGCGGCGCAACTCCCCCTCGGGAAGCGGGCTGAAGCGGTTGAAGAGCGGCAGTATCCAAACCGGCGCGACCACGAGCATCACCAGCGAGAAGGCCGCCACAGCGCCCCAGGCCGCCAGCCAGGCCCAGCCTCCCAGAGTGGAATAGGCCCAGAGCACGGCGGCCAGCAGCGCGCCGCCGAGCAGTGTCCCCAGGACCAGCCCCTTGAGGCGGTCCATGACGAAGACTCCGGGCGTGGTGTTGTTGAAGCCGAACCGGGCCTCCAGCACGAACGTGGCGTAGATGTCGAAAGGCAGTCCCAGCACCGCCTGGGCCAGGGTCAGCGCGCCAACGAAGAGAAGCCCCGACGCAAGTTCGCCAAGCCCGGCCGAACGCACCAGCCCGTCCAGCCACCCCATGCCCCCGGCCAGCACGAACGCGCAGACCACGGCCATTCCGGAAACATCCCGCGCCCAATCCAACTTGGCTCCGGCGCGGATGTACTCGCCGGACCTGCGGTACTCCGCCTCGCCGAAGACGCCGCGAAATTCGGGCGGAAGCCCAGCGGACAGCGAGCGCACGTTGTAGATGCGCGCCAGGCCTGTTAAGGCCTCGGTCAGGATCAGGGCTCCCAGGACAGCCAACACGTAATCATTCATGAGCACGGCATTTCTCCATTTCAAGGGCGAGCTGGCCGCCTTGGCCACGGCGGCGGAGCGGCCATACGCGGTCACGCGCAGGGTCTCGATCAAGGACGTCGTCGAGTCGCTCGGCGTGCCGCACACGGAGATATACGGCCTCCATGCGGATGGGCAACCCGTGGATTTCGCCCACATTCTCGAACCCGGCCAGCGCATCGACATCCTTCCCGGCGAGCCGCCCGTGGACGTCACCGCCCCGCACCCGCTGCGCGGGGCGCTCCCCGGCCCGAAGTTCGTGGCCGACGTGAACGCCGGGAGGCTCGCCACATATCTGAGGCTTTTGGGCATCGACACGGTCTACCGAAACGACATGACCGACGCCGAAGTGGCCGGTCTGTCATGCGGTGAGCAGCGGATCGTGCTCACCCGCGACCGCGGGGTGCTCAGGCGCAAGATCATCGAATGGGGCAGGCTTGTCACGGCCAACGACCCCGTGGAACAGGCGCGCGACGTGGTGCGTTTCTTCGGGCTGGCGGGCGCGGCCACCCCCTTCACCCTGTGCGTGCGCTGCAACGTGCCGCTTAAGCCGGTGAGCAAGGCCGGGGTGTTGCACCTGCTCGAACCCAGGACCAGAAAATACTACGAGGATTTCCACCGCTGCCCGTCCTGCGGCAGGGTCTACTGGGCCGGGTCGCACCATGGGAAGATGGCGGACATGGCCCGGCAGCTTATGGAACCATAGGATTTGCCGCCGGGAGACCCGCCCCGCGGCGGTCCCGGCGGAACTTAGCGCCGGTATTGTCGCTGATTGCCGCTTTATGTCGTTCTCTGGGATTCGCACACGGACACGCCTGTTCCAGGATGAACCGGCTTTCCTTGACAGACCGGCACGGGGGGAGCATGAACAATTATCCGTAAAACCCTCCCGCCCCGCTTGCCGGGGCGGACAGACCGGAGGACAACGATGGACGGCAAAGACAATGGCGGCCTGACCCGCAGGGAGTTCAACGCACTGGCGGTCACCGCTGCGGCCGCGGCCATGTTCGGCGCATTTTCACCCCAACCCGCCTTCGCGCAAGGAGCTCCAGTGTTTCCCTTCCCTCCCCTCCCGTACCCCGAAGACGCCCTGGAGCCCGTCATCTCCGCCAGGACTCTCTCCTTCCACTACGGCAAGCATACCAAGGCCTATTACGACAACACCAACAAGGCCCTGGCGGACAAGCCCACCGCCGGGATGACCCTTGAGAAGGTGTTCATGGACGCCTCCAAGGACGCCGCCGCCGTGGGGCTGTTCAACAACGCCGCCCAGGCCTGGAACCACACTTTCTATTTTGCGGGCATGAAGAAAGGCGGAGGCGGCATGCCCACCGGCAAGCTGGCCGAAGCCATCAACGGCTCCTTCGGCTCCTTCGACAAGTTCAAGGAGGCATTCATGCAGGCCGCCACCACCCAGTTCGCCAGCGGCTGGGCATGGCTGGTGGAGGACGGCGGACAGCTCAAGGTGGTCAAGACGCCAAACGCCATGAACCCGCTGGTCAACGGCCAGAAGCCGCTCTGGACCGTGGACGTCTGGGAACACGCCTACTACCTGGATTACCAGAACCTGCGCGGCGACTACGTGAAGGTCGTGATCGAGAAGCTGGCCAACTGGGACTTCGTGGCCAAGAACCTGGGATAGGAGCGGGGCTCCGCCCCGGACCCCGCAAGGGCTCCGCCCTTGACCCGCCGGGGGGAGTGCCTCCCCCCCGGACCCCGGCAATTGCTTCGCGGTTTTATCATGATCCTCCGGCCGCCGGAACGGGGCCAGACAATGATATATGAAAAACA
>JBMORI010000049.1:0-2069 GCA_049322415.1 Thermodesulfobacteriota bacterium
GTAGCCATGTCCGAGCACCACAGCACCCACACGATACGCGGCGTTGGGACGTGCGTAACCACCTACGGGCGCGAGCACGACGGATCGCTCTATGTCAAGGACGTCAACGGGCTTGAGTGCGACGCGCTCGCCCCGTGGCTGGCTGAAAAGCTCGTCAAGCTGGAAGAGGCCAACGACACGCCCCGCGAGAACCGGGCTGACGAGGCGTACAAGGCGTACCAGGAAGAACGCTGGCATTGCCAGTTTGCGAGCGCGAGGTAAGGCGATGCTTCTGGACACCATGTCCGTGACGGCGCTCATCGCCAATGGACTTATAGAGGGCATCCCAGCAGAGGAATACCACTCCGCGCCCGGTGTCTCAAAGACCGGCCTGGACCACTTCTCGCGCTCCCCTGCGCACTTCCAGGCCTATCTCAATGAGGACCGCGCGGAAACGCCCGCCCTGAGATTCGGGCGCATCTTCCACCGCTTCATACTGGAGCCAGACCTGTGCCGCCTCGCCGTGTGGGATGGCCCGGCCCGGAACACCAAGGCCGGGAAGGAGGCGTGGGGAGAGTTCCAGGAGCGCAACGCCGGGGCCGAGATCGTCAGCGCGGAGGAGCGCGACGCGCTGGAGGGCATGCGGGCCAGCGTCTACGCGCACCCAATGGCTAAGGCATACCTGATGGCCCCCGGGCGTTGTGAGCTTTCCAAGTGGGCCTACGACCAGGAGAGCGGCGAACTTTGCAAAGTGCGCCCTGACAAGTTGCTTGATGCCGGGCTGTCCTTCGACCTCAAGAGCGCGAAGGACGCCAGCCCCAGGGGGTTCGCCAAGGCATGCGCTGAACGCCGCTACCATGTCCAGGCCGCGTTTTACCCCGATGTGCTGGGCCTGGATGACAAGCGGATGCCCTTCATAGCCGTGGAGAAGGAGCCTCCCTACGCCTGCGCCGTTTACATGCTGGACGATGACGCGGTGAGCGTTGGCCGCCGTCTCTACCGCCGCGACCTCGCCCGCTTAGCCGAGTGCAAAATTTCCAAGTCCTGGCCCGCCTACTCGGAGGGCATCGAACAAATCAGCCTGCCCGCGTGGGCAACGAAAGGAGAGATCGAGTGAACAACCAAGTTGCCACACAGCAGGGTATGAGCGTCGCCCAAGTCCTCAGCAAGTCCATACCGGCCCTCAAAATGGCCCTCCCAAAAAGCATGGACCCAGACCGCATGGCGCGGATCGCCCTCACGACCATCCGTAGGAACAGCGCCCTGATGCGGTGCGACGCGAACAGCTTGGCCGGGGCCGTTCTTGAGGCCGCCAGCCTGGGGCTGGAGATCGACAGCCGAGGCCTGGCCTACCTTGTCCCTTACGGCCAGGAGGCCACGCTGATTCCGGGCTACAAGGGCCTGATGCAGCTGGCCTACCGGTCCGGGAAGATCGCCAACATCTACGCGGACGTTGTTTTTCAGAAGGAAGTCGAGGCCGGGAAGGTGGAGATCACCCTGGGCGATTCAAGGTCCATCCGGCACGATTTTGACATCATTCAGTCGGCCACGCTCCGCGAGGAGCGCAAGGACAACCCCCCGGTCTTGGCCTACGCCGTGGCTGTGTTCCACGATGGCCACCGGCACTTCGAGTTCGTGACAGCGCCCGAGGTCGCCAAGCGCAAGGCCGCCAGCAAAGCCGCTGAGAGGGGATTTCTCTGGACCAAGTGGGTTGAAGAGGCCTGGAAGAAGACGGCCATCCGCAAACTCTGCAAATACCTTGACCTTTCTCCAGAGATGCAAAGGGCCATCGTCCTGGACGAGCAGGCCGACACCGAGGCTAAGCAGACATTCGACATGGCTGGCTCCATCGATGTTGATTTCACAGTGGACAACTCCACAGACGACCTTGCCGCCAAAGTCCAGGCCGCCGCCCAAGCAGCGCAGCCCCAACCCCCGGCGTCCGCCTCCGTCCACTGCCCGCTTGAAAGCGAGCGCGAGGGCGAGCCCGTGACCGTGTACGAGGCGACTTGCGAGAAGTGCGACCAGCGCGGCAGCTGCAAGAGTTGGCAGTAACCACAAACCGGCCGGGGGTTCCGCAGCCCCCGGCC
>JBMORI010000050.1:0-2044 GCA_049322415.1 Thermodesulfobacteriota bacterium
CCGTCCATCACCTCGTCGGTGATCTCCTTGCCCCGCTCCGCCGGCAAGCAATGCATGACAAGGCAATCCTTGCGGGCCAGGTCCACCAACCCCTGGTTGATCTGGTAGGCCTTGAGCAGTGACGCCTTGGCCTCGGCTTGCTCCTTTTGCCCCATGCTGGCCCACACATCCGTGTAAAGGACGTCCGCGCCCTCCGCCGCGGCCCGGGGATCATCCGTGACCACGATCTTGGACAGCCCCTCCTCCTGGGCGGCTTTGAGGATGCCCGGATCGGGCAGACAGTCCGGACTGGTGGCCACGCGCAGTTCCATGGGAATGCGCCGGGCCAGGTTGAGCCAGCTGTTGGTCATGTTGTTGCCGTCGCCCAGGTAGGTCACCACCAGGTTGTCCACGGTGCCCTTGTGTTCCCAGATGGTGAAGATGTCCGCCAGCACTTGGCAAGGATGGGTCAGGTCCGTGAGCATGTTCACCACCGGAACCGTGGCGTGCTGGGCCAATTCCTCGACGGAGGCATGGCTGAAGGTGCGGATGAGAATGGCGTCCACATACCGGCTCATCACCTTGGCCACATCATGGATGCTCTCGCGCTTGCCCAGCTCGATCTCCTTCTCCGTGATGTAGAGCGTGCTGCCGCCCAACTGGGCCAGTCCCACCTCGAAGGACACCCGGGTGCGCAAGCTGGGTTTGTGGAAAATGCAGGCGAACGACTTGTCGGCGAAGGGCTTGCGGAAGTGGCCACGCCGCACTTCGGCCTTCATCTCCGCCGCCAGCTGCAGCATGCCCCGCAGTTCCTCCGCCGTGAAGTCGATGAGTTGCAGACAATCGCGCTTCATGTATCCTCCAGAAAAGTGTTGGCGTCTGGTTTCCCACCTCGAACTCGTACTCGTCCTCGTCCT
This sequence comes from Thermodesulfobacteriota bacterium, assembly GCA_049322415.1. Taxonomy (GTDB): domain Bacteria; phylum Desulfobacterota; class Desulfovibrionia; order Desulfovibrionales; family Desulfovibrionaceae; genus Fundidesulfovibrio. The sequence goes on from JBMORI010000050.1 coordinate 897, forward strand.
CGAGCCTCGAGAATGAACTCGTCACCGCCTTCGGGCGCCCGGCTCCCGACCCCCGCGCCGCCGCATCCTGTCCTCTCATACGCCAGATCCCGTCCCTGGGCGAGTGGGCGGGATGATGATCCCGAGTCCGAGCTCGAGTCTCGAGTACGAGTAGGAGGCTCGAGTGCGAGAACAATTTGACTCGCGCAATCCTCTCACAGGATGTAGCGCGAGAGATCCACATCCTCCACCACATCCGCCAGCCGCTCTTTCACCCGGGCCGCATCCACGCGCAACACGCGCCGCCGGCCACCAGGCAGGTCGAACAGCTCGCGCTCCAGCAACAGGTGCATCAGCCCGTGCAGGCGGCGGGCTCCGATGTTCTCCGCCTTGCGGTTGGCTTCGTGGGCCAGCCGCGCCACCTCCCGCACGGCAGCGGGAGCCAGTTCCAAGGTCACCCCTTCCGCCAGAAAGAGGGCTTGGTACTGCTTGAGCAAGGCGAACTCCGGCTCCACCAGGATGCGCTCCAGGTCCTTGCGGTCCAGGCTCTCCAGCTCCACGCGGATGGGGAAGCGCCCCTGCAGCTCGGGGATCATGTCCTGGGGGCGCGCCACGTGGAAGGCCCCTGAGGCGATGAACAGCATGTGGTCCGTGCGCACGGGGCCGTGCTTGGTGGGCACTGTGGTCCCCTCCAGCACCGGCAAGATGTCCTTCTGCACGCCCTGCCGGCTCACGTCCGGACCGGCGCCATCCAACGGCGCGCAGATCTTGTCGATCTCGTCGATGAACAGGATGCCGTCCTCTTCGCAGCGGCGCCGCGCCCGCTCCACCACCGCCTCCAGATCCAGCCCGGCGGAGGCTTCTTCCTCCTCCAGGTGGCGTCGGGCCTGGGCCACCGGGATGCGGCGCATCCGCGACCCCCGGGGCAGCAGGTCACCCACCAGCTCCTGCAGGTTGCTGGCGATCTCCTCCATGCCGCCCGGCCCGAATACCTGCAAGGTGTGCAGGGGTGGGGAATCGGGCAGTTCCATCCGCACCTCCCGCCCCTCCAGGCGTCCCGCATCGAGATCCCGGGCCAGGGCGGCCCGCCGCGGCCCGGCGCCGGCGTCCTCCACCTCGAGCAATTCCAGCAGCCGTTCACGCACCCGGGGCGCCACCACGTCCCGCAG
>JBMORI010000051.1:0-15332 GCA_049322415.1 Thermodesulfobacteriota bacterium
CCACCTTGCCGTGGGGATCGTTCGCGCCCTCCTCGAACAACGCTGTACCGCCTGGGCGCTTGATTGCTCAGAACTCGCAGGGCTTTTCTCGTCGGCCAACGGCTACTCCGAGGATCGGGAGCCAGCGCGGGAAGAACTGGCCCGCCTGGAAAGCCTAGACGCCCTCCTGATTGACGACATCACATGGCTACAGCGCCAGCACGTAGCGGGACGGAAAGAGCGCATCGGCACATTCGAGACGGGCCTGACCCTCCTCCTCAGGAATTTTCAGGGGGCGCTCCTCCTCACGAGCAACATTGGCCCCGAGCTTGAAACCTACGCGGGGGAGCGGTTATGGTCGCGCATCGGGGAGCGGTGCGAAGAGCGGCGGATGCAGGGTGAGGATTACCGCGTCAGGCGGGCCAGGGAGGGCGGCCATTGAGCCCCGTTGACCCCGCCGCCATCCTCGCCGCCCTCGTTCAACAGGTGCGCACGTTCCCAGGCGCTGAACACCTGCTGGCGCTGTGGGTGGCAGCAGGTGGCGCGGGAGGCGGGCGAAAAATCATCTACGCCTACCCTGCCGAGGGCTGGGCCTGTCCATCCTGCGGGACCGAGCTTGTCCGGCGCACCAATCCAGGCCGATGCTACTGCGGGGGCGTGTTCGTCCGCTCTGCCGTCACAGCCTATGATCTCCACCGTTCGCGCGGGGGCGGGCGAAATGTGGGGGATATGCTGGACTTCGCCCTCGACTTCCACCGCTGGGCCACACTCGCCCACGGGGATCTGGCCGGGCAAATCCTCACGGCCCGTGCCGCCCTCTATGGCCCCCGCTCTACCATCCGCCGCGTCGCCCAGGCTGTCCACGCCAGCCGGTCTAGCGTCCACCGCCTCCTCTCGGTCATGCGCCGGGAGTGGGCCGCCGCCGCTGGGACAAGTTGTCCCGCGCCAATGTGTAGCAATGGCAGTGACTTACAGGCGGCACTGTCCCAGGCGAGGAAGGTGCCGCCGCCCGTAAGTGACGGAGGGGCTTGACAAACCGGCAAAAAGGTGTTAGCGTTACTCCACGGCGAGGTATCGCCCAACTCACCTTCTCCACCTTCTAGGCCCCCTTCGGGGGCCGCCTCTTTTCAGGGGGGGCGCATGGCCGCGTGGGAAAACCGCATTGTTGGGCAGGGGGAAGAGGCTCCGGACCAACTCCTAGCCAACCCGGCGAATTGGCGTATCCATCCCAATGGCCATGTCGTAGACGGGCATTTGCGCGTCGCAATGGCTCTCTCTGAGCAAAATGAGGGTGGGGTGTGGGTGGAGAAAGAACAGATATGCGCCGAGTGAATTGGGAACTCCTGAAGGCTGAGTATATCTCCGGGGACGATTCAGTAACCATCCGCGCCCTCGGGCTGAAACATGGTGTCAGCTTCCCAAACATCGGCAGGCGGGCATCTAAGGAGCATTGGGGCGAGTCCAGAATTACGTACCGGCAACAGGTCGCGAACAAGGCCCTCCAAAAGACGACAACCACCGAGGCGGAGCTCCGAGCCAAACAGCTTCGCGCCTGTGACGCCCTGTTAGCCAAGGGGCTATCGGCCCTACAGCGCATGGAGCCTGAGACAGTAGAGCAGGCCCGCCGCCTTGTTGATACGGCCATGACCCACGCTCGGGCCGCCGCTGGCATCAAGGAGACGCCGGAAGTGGCGGTTGGGCAGGAGGGCAAACTTACGCTGGAGGTCGTCTACGTAGACCCGCCCAAGCCGAAGCGAGACGATGAGGCTTAGCCTACCGCTCCACCGCGGACAGCGCGAGGTTATAGAGGCGGCTCGCTCCAACCGCTACGTAACGCTGGTCGCTGGGCGACGCTGGGGCAAGGGCGAGGTTGCGGCGGCTCGGCTGGTGATGGGCGCGGCCACGACGGAAGGGCACTACGCCTACATCGCCCCGACGTACAAGATGGCCCGCCGGATCGAATGGATGAAGACACTCCGCTGGGCGCGGCTATTCAGCCAGCAGAGCGGGTTGAAGTACGCCGTGAATCGCTCCGATCTACTTGTCACATTCCCGGCTACTGGGGGGATGGTGGGGCACTACGGCGCGGACAACCCGGATAGCCTACGCGGTGTTGACCGAGGCTTCGCGGGTGTTGTGCTGGACGAATTCGACATGTTCCCCCGCGAGGGTGGAGACGTGCTTCCCTACCTGTGGGAGGCGGTTATCCGCCCGGCCCTAGCAGACTCTCGCGGGTGGGCTCAGATACAGGGGACGCCCGACGGGTTCGCCGGGCTCTACGAGGCGTACAAGCGCGGCGGGCAGGTGCCGGGGTGGACGTCGTTGCATTTCCGCTCCCTCGACAACCCTCTCCTTGACAAAGAAGAGATCGAGGAGGCGCGGCGCACGACGGACCCCCGCTTGTTCCGGCAGGAGTGGGAGGCGTCATTCGAGACTCCCGCCGGGCGTGTGTATGACACATTCGACCGGGCGCACAATGTCCGGCCCTGTCCGTTCGACCCGGCGTTGCAGGTATACGTTGGCATGGACTTCAACGTCGATCCGATGTCTGCCGTTCTTGTCCAGCGGCACGGGCGGGAATGGTGGGTGTTCGAGACCGTAGAACTTCGCAACAGCAACACGCGGGCGCTAGGCGACCATCTGCATAGGCGGCTAGCCGAACTGTACAAGGGGCCGCCCGTGATTCCCCCGCGCCTATGGGTGGACCCGTCGGGCGTGGCTCGGCAACACGCGCTAGGGCAGTCAGACGTAATCATTCTGCGTGGCCTTGGCTTCGATGTCCATTGGCGCACATTGCGGACCGAGAGCGACAAATACAACTCGGTCCGGGCGCAGGTACTCAATGCGGCGGGGGAGCGGCGGCTCTTCATTGACCCGTCATGCCGGAGGCTGGTGGAGCGCATGGAGCAACTAGGCTACGACGACGAGGACGACCACCTGACCGACGCCCTGGGATATCTCATGTACGGTGAAGTCCCGGCCTCGCGCAGTGGGGGAGACTGATGGGCGTGAAAGACCTTTGGGGAGGACTCGTGAGCATGTGGAACGGCCAGTATTACCAGCCTCCCGCCCGCCTATCCGCGGCATGGTCGAGCATCAAGCCGGAGTACTCCGATGCTATAGCCATTCTAGAGGGGCGTCACCTCGCGCTCCTTCAGGCTGACATTTCCGCCCGCTTCAACGCCAACAACGCGGCGCTCTACTTAAAGCAACCCCTCATGTTCAACGTGGCTGGGCGCGTTGTGGGCAAGCTCGCCATGCTGTACAAGACGTTCCCCAAATTCGAGGGAAGCAACACGAAGATGGTTGAGCAGCTTACGCCGAGGCTTGGGGGCTCGCTCAAGCAGGCTGACCGCCTCTCGGAGATCTGCGGGGTTGCGTGGGTGGGGCTAGAGTGGGACGCAGAGCGCAAGGAACTCCGCCTCATTGTCGTCCCGCCGGATCAGTTTGAGCCGCAATGGTCGCCGGATGGCACAACGCTGATCGCCGCGAACATCTATACCGTCGCTGAGGTATCAGACGGCGGGCGCGTGCGGCCCGTGACGTTGCGGACGGAGTGGACGCCCACAAGCTATAGGGTGTTCGAGGAGAACAAGGACCGCACGGACTTCTGGGCTCCGCAGTGGGCCGGGTTCGGAGGATACGGCCTTGTGCCCTTCGCGCCCATGCGCCCGAATGTGCCGCTCCTCGGGGAGCCGCACGGCAAGCCGCGTGAGTCTCTGATCCATGCACAGCGGACGCTGAACATCAAGCTAACCGAACTGATGGCGCTCATGTCCCTGCAAGGCGGAGGCCAGCCCGTGATGAAGGGAGGCCAGCCCCCCAAGGACATTGCGCTAGGGCAGGGGAATGTCATATTCCTAGAGACTGGTCTCAGCGGTGACAATCCCGACTTCTTCTTCGCCGCTCCATCCGCGAACATCAGCGGGTGCTGGGAGACGATCGAGAAGCTGATTCAGTACGTGGCATTCTTGCACTTCCTCTCTGGACAGTGGTCCGCGTCCGGCACAGCCCCAAGCGGCGAGGCGCTGAAAGTGAACAACGCCGACTTGGAAGAGTACCGCGCCGACAAGGAAGATTCACACCGGATGTTCTGGCGGGACTTCGGCGAGATTGCGGCCACCGTCCTGTCATATCACAACGTAGGCACAGGGCGCGGGGATGATCTCGTGGTCAATTATACTTACCCCCCTGTGTACGAGAACCCGAACGAGGTAGCGGCGCGGTGGGAAGTGGAAATCAAGAATCTCGTTCGCTCCCGTGCGGAGTGGGCCCGCTCACTCCATCCCGAAGTGGAGGAGGAGGAAGACCCGGACGCGGCCGCGCAAGCCATTGTGGACGCGAACGCGGCGGCGGAGAAGGGAATTAGGGCGGCCTCCAACCCGGCCCCCGCTGGTGCGGATGCGTTTACGTCTGCCGCGCTGAATGGTGGCGGTGCCGGGGCTGAGAATGCCGAGGCGTAGTTATAGCGGCATCTCGGCCAAGCTGGAGGCTATCGCGACCCAACGGAAGGACGCGGCGCTAAGGCGTCTGGCCCAGGCGGTGCGGGCATTCGAGGCGGACTTTGCTGAGGCCATGTCACAGAAGGGCGCATGGGACTATCAGGCCCTTGACGCTATGGTGGCGACCATTGCGGACGCGCTGAGGCGGTCAGGTCTGCCGGCAATCGCGGATGAATTCGGGGACGCGGCGCTGTCCTATGCCAAGACGGTGGACGGCTCCATCAAGGCGCTGACGTTCACCAGCTCCGAGGCCAACATCCTTCACGCGGCGGTCAACGCGAAGTATGACGGGTGGGCAGAAGCCACGGGCGGGCGCTTCACGCGGTGGCTCCGGGCGAAGATGGCCGAACAGGTTGTCGCGCCCATCTCTACGCGGGACTTGGTAGCGCAGTCGCTTGAGTACCTAGAGGACCGGCTCAAGCCCTACGCGCAGACGTACATAGACACGGCGTTGCACCAGGGCATCCGGGACACGTGGGCCGTAGCGGGCGAGGCAATGGGGGCCGTGCTGTGGGAGTATGCTGGCCCGCCGCTCATCGCTACGTCGCATGAATTTTGCATCGAGCATCTAGGGGATACGCTTCCCCTGGACGAATGGCGTGCGCTCGACAACGGCACAGACCTCCCTGTTGTGTGGAGTTGCGCCGGGTGGGGGTGCCGCCACTACCTGGAGCCCGTTCCAGGCGACTAGGCTTTTCCCGCCCCGTGACGGGGCTTGATGGAGGGAACATGGCAGACGAAAACAAGCCAGGCGTGACGCCCGGCGAGACGGATCCACCCCGTGAGGAGTGGAAGCCCCCGACTCGTGAGGAGTGGGAGGCGGCACAGAAGGCACTCGGAAATTGGAAGCAGACGGCAGATAGGTTCGGCAAAAAGCTGGCTGACATTGAGGCGCGGCAGAAGGAGGCCGATGAGGCCGAGGCGAAGAGACGGGGGGAGTTCGAGGCGCTTCACGCCAAGGAGAAGGTGCGGGCCGACCAGTATGCCGCGCGGGTTGCCGCCTTCGAGGCGGCGCTTGAAGGCGAGTACGGGGAAATCGTCAAGGGGTGGGACGATGAGACGCGGGCGCTTGTGCCCTCCACGCTCCCGGTCGAGGAGCGGTTGAGGCTGGCGCGGGGTATTGCAAAGAAGCTCTTGGCCGCGACGGATAAGGGGGGCGGGCCCGGCGCGTCACCGCCTGGGAGTCGCAACACTGGCGGCCCATTCGGAGGGTACGCCTCGGAAGAAGAGTGGGCCAAACGCGATTACGCCTCGTATAGGGCGTATCGAGACCGCAAAAAGTAAGGAGCTAGCCAAATGGCTGAAACCACTTCTACCACCATTGCCAACCTTCTCCCCACGCTCATCGGTTCTTCGTCCGAGGCGTTCGAGAAGGCTTCCAACCTCCGGGATACCGTGTCCGTCTACCAGATGGACAACTCCACGCTTGGTATCCCGAAGCTGACCACGGCCACGGTCGTGTCCGTGTCCGAGGGCGAGATGCCCGGCTCCGGCGAGGCGTGGACGCCCGGCACCGCTACGCTGACCTCCGCGAAGTACCGCGTCCACACGCTCATGACGGACCAGGCGGTCAACCGCGCCATGAAGGCGGGCAAGTTCGACCTCATCGAGGCTTACGGCCGTGCCGCTGGCCGGGCCCTGAGCGTGAAGGTGGACAAGCTCATCACGGCCCTTTATTCGGGCTTCGACGCTGGCGGGGGCTCCGGCTCCGGCACCACGTTGACGAGCGCCGTTTATTCGCTGGGTCTGACGACCCTTCTCGGCAACGCCGCCCCCGAGCCCTATACGCTCGTGTGCCATCCCCTGCAGGTCCAGTACCTCCTCACCGACCTGCACTATACCGCCCCCGCTGGCGCGGTGTCCCCGCAGGACCAGCAGGCCGCGTACCTGCCTCCGAACATCTGGGGCACGCGCCTTGTCGTCACGCCGAACACGGTTGCCATCTCCTCCTTGGCGACCTATGCCGCCATCTATTCCAAGGAAGCCATCGCCCTCGGCATCGAGACGGAGCCCCATATCGAGGTTGAGCGCGTGCAGGACACCGGCTTCCGGTTCACGGCCTCGATGGAGGTTGCTGTCATCGAGGTTCGCGGTGACGGTGGCTATTACTTCCACGTGAAGGCCGCGTAAGCGGACGAAAGGAGCATGACAAATGGCTGTTGAAATGTGCGCTGACAAGGTCCTCAGCATCTTCGTGAAGCCCGAGGACAAGACGCTCGCGGCCACGCCGACTATCTTTATGTGGCGGGCCCCGTTTGCCGGACGCGTCATCGGATGCTACGCCTCGGACGAAACGGGCGTAGCGGCCGACGCCACCAACTACATGACGCTGACCCTCACCAACACGGATGCGGACGGCACCGGCACCACGAGCATGGGAACGCACGTAGGAACCGCCGCAGTTGCGGCGGGCGTCCCCAAGGCGTTCACGCTCTCCACTACGGCGGCTAGCATTGAGTTCGACGCTGGCGATATCATCAAGCTCGTCAAGACGGAGGCCGGAACGGGCCAGGACTTCACGGACGTTCGGTTCCAGCTTGACGTTGTCTCCGGGAAGTCGTAAGGAGGCCCCATGAGCGCGGACGCTGTTCTGTGGTTCCGTCGGCCAAACGGGGAAGTGACGCGCTTCGAGTGCCACCCGAACCTTGTCAAGAGCTACACCAAGTTTTACACGGATAAGGGGTTCGAGGCGCTTCCCGGGGAGCCTGGAGCGGTGGTCATCAAGGGCGACCTTGCCCCGGAGCCTAAACCGCTCCCCGCTCCCAATCCCGACACTCCCGAGCCTGAGAAACGTGGGCCGGGAAGGCCGCGCAAGTGACCCGGAGGGCGGGGGCTTCGGCTCCCGCCCCTCCTCCTTCGGAGGGCTGAGACGTGGCTATTACTCACGGGACGCTTACACTCGCGGCTGACATCACCGCACATGCCAAGCCGGCCGCCGCGCTTGCGGGGGCTGGGGCTGGCCTGTGTACGAACGGGGCGCACCTAGTCAAGGTGGGCTTCGTCACTTCCACCGGCGTGTCTACTCTCTCTGCGGCTTCTGACGCCGTGACCGTTGTGGACAACGGGGCGGATGGGAAGATCGCCGTGACCATTGTGGCTTCGTCTGACTCCCGCGTCACGTCGGTAAACATTTACATGACTGAGGCCGGAGGGTCGAATTATTACCTCGCCATGAACACGGCCAATACAAGCGGGGCGGTGAACGTGAGCATCGCGGACGCCACGCTGGCCGCCGCCGCCGCCGCGCCGACAACTGACACGGGAAGCGCCGCTGGGGACTCGACGATTACCACCTCTGCGGGCGCTGGATTCGAGGCGCTTTACTTCCACAACCCCCACGCCACCGTGACGGCAGAAATCATGCTGAGCGACACGGACATCGTCACTGGGGCGAGTGGGAACCTTCAAATCAAGGCTGGGGCTGTTCTTGCACTAGAAGGGCTCACGCGGGCAGGGACGCCCATCACGACGGTTCACGCTCGGTCCGCCTCCGCGGGGATGCTGTCCTATGTGGCCGTCACTCGGACCTAGCCTCTCCCTCCTCCTGGGGGGTGGGCTTCGGCTCACCCCCCGCTTTCGATAGGGGCTGATAATGCGGTTCTCGCTCACGATTGCGGGTGCGACAAGCGCAACCCACACTTCCCCCATTATCGCCCTCACTGGGTACACTAGCGGCGGGACATATACCAACGTCCTCAAACTGGACTACCGCGTAGAGTACGAGAACAACGACGTGACCGATATCACCGTCTCGCACTGTGCGACCAAGACGGGGACATACACCGACCTATGGGCAATAGGAGACCCAGACACGGCGACTGTGGACTGGAAGGCGCTGAACTCCTGGTACGAGTACGTCAAGGCCACGGCGGCCTATTCCGCCCCGAGCGCGCCGGACGGCGAGAACGACCCAGGATTCCGTGTCCGTGTAGAGGGCCACGTGTGGGGCCCGCCGAACTGGGGCGCTGTGGTTGCCTGCCGTGACGAGCATCTTGAGGCGGTGCGGGCGATCCTTGTAGACTCCTCCAAGAATTTCCCGCCGCTGGACCGCTTCAAGGCCGCCGCGAAAGGGACGCTAGAGCGGGCGCTCCGTGGGCGCGGTATCAACCCCTGGAGGCTCATCACGGACGGCCACAACGAGGAGCCCTGCATCGAGGGCCTAGAGACGGCCGGGGCGGCACTGTGCCTACATTACGTCCTCACGGGCGGGCGCGGGGCCGGGAGCGAACGCATGGACGCCATGCGCTCCCAGGTGTGGGAACTGTACACGTCGGAACTTGACTCGGCGCTGTCCTCGGGGTCGGTGCAGGAGGACACGAGCCTCGACTCCTCGCCGGATGGGGACTCTCCTTCTAGGCCCCCGGCGGTGATCCTGTGAGGTTTCGCCTAGATAGCAAGGCGTTCGAGGCGGCACTGCGGAAGGCGGTGGCCGACAAGGTGGCACCAGCGAAGGCCCTCTTCGTCGGGAAGGCGTGCAGGGACATCATCAAGAAGCGCACTGAGGCGGGGCGCGACGTGACAGGCCGGACGTTTCGGCCGTATAGCACCACCCCGATCTACGTGAGCAAGAAGTCTCGGCCTGCTCCACAAGGAGGCATCAAGACTCCGCGCACCCAGCGAAGAACTGCGCTCTATGCACGGCAGACCGGGCGCGTCGTTACGGCTTCCAGGAGCAAGCGCGGAGGGCGTAGCGTGTTCTTCCCAGGCGGGTACCGGGAGTATAAGCGGAACATCTACGGGCGCGGTGTGAACCTAACCCTCACGGGGCGGATGCTTGGCTCCCTGTACGTTGAGCAGGCAGGCCCCAAGCGTTTCATCATCGGGTTCCACGGCAAGGCCGAGAATGTCAAGGCGCGGGGGAACCAGGAAACGCGGCCCTTCTTCGGTGTGGGGAGAGTGGCGGGGGAAGTGGACCTGATTCAGAAGGCATGGAGGCGGGCAAATGGCGTCTAGCTGGGGGAACATCCTCCCGAACCTCCGCGCTACCCTGGAGGCCGTGGACGGCGTGGGCGTGGTAGAGACTTCGCCCGTGAATAGTCAGCAGTGGCTTGACGCCCTCATCTCCGACGGGCGGGACACGGCTTGCCATGTCTCTATCGAGGAGGCCGAGGCGTCGCGCTACACGAGTGGGGAGTACAACGAGACGGCCAAGGTCATCCTGACGCTGGTCCCCCGTGGACAGGAGTACACACTGGAGGATCTGACCACGCTTCGGGACGGGGTGATTTCCGCAATGGAATCCGACCAAACGATGGGCGGCTATACCACCCTTGTTACCTGGACGGGGTTCAGGATGCTGGAGGCGTCGGAGTACGTCTCGCCCTTTCAGTTGACATTCGACATTGAGCATGAATGGGAGGCTTAGAGCCATGAGCAAGAGGAAGCCGGACGAGATGAGTGTGAGCCTGCCCGAGGACGCCGTGGAGGTGGTGCCGAAGCCTGAGTGCGTCGGGCACACTCACCCCATATACGGCTACCTCGTGCGCGGGCAGGTGTACCAGGTACCGCCTAACTACGTCACGGAGGACGGGCCTTTCGTCCCCGTCCATAAGGAGGAGTAATCATGGCCTGGACGGGGAAAGAACACGGGTTCGCCGCCGCGATTGCGGCTTCTTCGGAGACCTGGGGCACAGAGCAGAGCCTCGCCGCCGGGGACGGGATCAAGGTGGCCGAAGGGAACATGCCCTTTGGGGAACAGTCGGCCAAGGTGGAGGAGACGACTGATAACGGCTGGCCGCAGTATGTAGACTTCGGCAACGTGGAAAATCTTGATTTCTCCATGGATTTCGAGCCGCGTTTCTGTTCGTCTACAAGCAAGAGTCCTATGGACGAAATGTTGTTCGCCTGCCTCGCATCGGGCACCACGGCGACGCAACAGGCGGCCACGGCGGCCTACCTCCACACGCAGACCATCGCATCAAACAAGAGCCTTGCGGACACGGTGTCCCGCTGGTTCACGCTTGCCAGCAAGTGGGCCAAGACGAGCGGGTCCAGCTATCTCTCCATCCCCTCCTGGCAGCCGTCCGGGTTCGAGTGGGTGAGCGAGGCGGGCCAGCCTGTCAAGGTTTCCGTCAAGGGCATCGGGAACAAAGTCCTGCGGGACTCCGCAACCATCAGCGGCTCTTGGTCGAACGTCACCTACCTCGATACGTCGCGGAAGGTGTTCCATCATCACATCGGCTCAACTGGCTGTTGGCTTGCGGCTTCCGCGGCCGTTGGGGCGTCCCCAGTTACGTTCGGGACGGGGCAGGCGGTTCAGCCCAGCAAGCTGTCCATCTCGCTGGACCGGAAGCACGAGGCGGTCTACACGACGCAGAAATACAGCGACCAGCCGAGCGACAACGGCTTCACGGAAATCAAGGTGTCTATCACCTTCCCGCAGTACACTGACGCCAACGAGACCCTCCTCGACGCGGCGTTGAAGTCCTGGGAATCCGGCACAGAGACCTATTTCCACCTCCGCACTCGCTGGACGTTCGGGACCGTGATTGCCTCGACGTACTACCCCTACTACGAAATCGGCCTCCCCATGCTCATGCCCACATCCGTCAAGCGCGACACGTCTGCCGGCAAGCGCGTGGAGCATACGGTCGAATTCATCGGCCTCACGCCTACGGCATACGCGCATCTTCCCACCTGCTTCCAGTACGCGGGCGGTGCGTCGGGTGCCTCGATTGACGCCATGTATCTCGCCGTGATGAATCAGACCACGGCGGCGCTCATCGCGTAGGGACACTCATGGCGGCGTCACCTGGCCGAAGCCCTGTAGCGCTCGGGCAAGTGGTGAGACTGACAGGCTTCTGTCAATGCCCTTGAGGAGGGGCGTTCACGATGGAATTCAAACTCGTTGACAATGAGACCCGCCGACGTTACGAAATCGGGGACGCGGTTATCTTCTACCGTGAGGCCCTACCTATCACTGTAACGTCCATCTACTCCAAACACACCCGACAATCCGAGACCGGCCCGACCGTGAATATCGAAGACGTTGTCCGCGAAATGCTGGCCCGCCACGTGGAGGGCTGGGAGGGCGTCACCCTAGACGGCCAGCCGCTGGCCTACTCCGTGGACACCCTTCTCCGCATCCGAGAGCATCCTGATCGGCTCTTCGCCCTCATCATTGGTGGGGACCGCGCTATAAACCCTTAGACGCCCTCCGAGACTATCTCGCTGTAACGTCTCAGGAGGGCTTGACGCCGGAATCATGTTTCCGGCGCGTGTCCGTCCCCCCCGACGCTTGCCGAAAGGTGCGCGAGTGCGAGGAGAACGGCGAGGACCGCTTTGCGGGGTGCGACGGGTGCCCGATACGGGAGCCCGAGTATTGTCCTGACCTGGACGGCCTCAGCAAGGCGGCGCTCCTATTCTCGGCGCTGTGGGACCATCCGGCCCACGAGCATTACCGCCCCGCGTTGTGGGAGGCGTTCGCCCCTACGCTGGCCCCTGCGGACCTCCTTCCGTGGCTCAGGCGGCGGGAAGTGATATGGGAAGAGAGAGAGAAGCGGGCAATCGAAGCGCAGGAGAAGGCGCAGGAGAAGCATAGGCATGGCCGATAACGCTGTCCCGCTGAAACTGGAACTGGTCTTCGACGACAATGGCGCGGTGTCCAAGGTCCAATTGCTCGGTGCCGAGGCGCAGAAGGCCGGGAAGAAGGGCCAGGATTCATTCGACCGCGCCGCCGCGTCGGTCAAGCAGTGGGCCACGGCGTTCCTGACCGCTACCGTTGCCATTGATGGAGCCCGCCGGGCCGCCGCGCTCCTCGTGGACTCCATCCAGGGAGCCATTGACGAGCAACGGCAAATCCGCGCCCTGTCCGCTACCATGCGCGATTTCGGCATGGACACGCGCAGGGGCATGGAGGCCGTTACCGCATTCTCCGACAAGATGCTCGGAATGGGCCAGGCTGATGACATCACGCGGGCGGCCATGCAGAGGATTCTCCCGGTTGCCGGGGACGTTGAGACGGCCATCAAGGCGGCTACTGCGGCATTTGTCGCGGCTAGGAACCGGGGCCGAGATTATAACGAATTGCTGGATACAATGGCGGCGCTCATGGCAGGGAGTGAGCGCGGGCTAATCATGTTGCACCGGAACTTCGGCATCCAGGTTGCGGACAACTTGGAGCCCGCCGACAAGTTCCGCATCGCCCTCGGCAAGATTGCCGAAATGTACGGCGACATAGCGAAGCTCGAAGTGGATGCGGAGGACAGAATCAAGTCGTGGGGGGCCGTCCTGGACGAGACGCGGGACGGGGTGGGGACTGCGTTCCTCAAGCAATTGAATGAAATCCTTGAGCATTTCGAGGTTGCGCCTGCGAAAGTTACCGGGTTCACTAGCGCAATGACACTGGGGCTTACCTCGCTTGGCCCCGCCGTGCTTGTCCTTGAGGAAGTGAATAAGCAACTGGATATGTACAAGGCGACGACCTCTTGGTTCAAGGAGCAGTTTGGGGACAAGAAGGACACGGACTCCAACCCGTTCAAAATTACCCCATCGCGGGATGGAATCCAGGCTCTCGACTCCTACGGCACCAGTCTTGAATCCCTTATGGCGAAGGCGAACCCGCTTCTTGAGGCCGACCCGGAATTCGACAAGGTGCGAACCGCGCTAAAGCGCATGAACGCAGAATTCACCCAGGCCCCGGCCGCCAAAAGTTACGCGGACGCGCTGGCCGCAGTATTCGATGAACTGGAGGATAGGCAGGCCCCGACTAGACCGTTTTGGGCCCCCATGCCAGAACAGCAATTCGCCATCCCAGGCGCTACGGATTCCGGTCTTGGCGAGGGCCTGACGCGGGACATTCTGCGACAAGAGGAAATCTCCCGCATGGCGCAATGGGAGATTGACGCGCAGTTGGCGAAGAACGCGGTTCTGCTTGAGAATGAACGGCTATTCGCGGCAGACCGTGAAGCCATCCTGAGCGAAAGCCACCAGTTGCAGGTTCAGCACCAACTGAACATGTTAGACATGGCGTCTCAGTTCGTGGGGGCGGCGGGGGCGCTCCTCGGGGCGCTTGGCCGGCAGAACGTCGGATTCTTCCGGGCATCCCAGGCACTCAGGATTGCCCAGGCCACAATGGACACCTACGCGGCGGCCGTTGCGGCGTATCACAAGGCGGGCGGCTGGCCGTCTGGCGTTGTCCCTGCGGCGCTGTCTATCGCGTGGGGCCTTGCCCAGGTTGCCACGATCGCCGCGCAGAAGCCCCCCCAGCAGACGAAGGGCCAATTCCACGCCGGGGGCGTTGTCCCCTCCACGGGCTCCTACGTCCTGGAGCGCGGTGAAATCGTCGTCCCCCAGCCGGTGCCGCGTGGGGCCGTGGGCGGGAGCGTCTATATGGACTTCTCCGGGGCATACATTGACAGCGAGGATACGGCGCGGGCGCTTGCGCGGATGGTTGAGCGGGCCCAGGCGAGGGGGTGGAATTGAGCATCCCGACCGATAACCCGAAGATCGTCTACGGTTCCACTACATTGTGGCTCCCCACCAAGTTCACGTCGTGGAAGCGCACCAAGAGCCATTCGCCCTCCGTATCGGAGGGCCTGACATACATCCAGGTCGTATCCGCGCCGGTGCGCTACGAGGTAGAGGCGACCACGGCGACTTTCCGCAACACGTCGGAGGATTGGGACGGCGGCGGGGCCGAAGCTTTCCTCACCGCATGGGCCTCGTTTTGGGATGCCTACGGAAAGACTGGGAAGGTGTTCCAGTTCTATCGGACCGCGACCGATAGCACGGCCGGAGTATCTTACTTCCAATACTCTGTCTGGACCGGCGAGGGTGACGGGCTGGAACTCCTCACCGGGAACGAGCGCTACCGGCTCAACCTGAAATTCGCCACAGAGGGGGCGGCGCGGTGACGGCGTTTGCTGATTTCATCGCACAAAAGAATCTTGAAAGCCCCGTATGGGTCTTGAAGATTGACGCCGCGACGGACGTATACCTATCCACAATCCCCCTCGCTGGCCTCGCCACGGAACTCCCCCTCATCTCCGCAATCTCCGGCCCATCGCAGAGCGTCCCCTACACGGGCGGGGGTGCGTCCGTCTCTACCCTCACCGTCACCGTGTTGGATATCCTGGACGCGGCGGGCACGACGTACAAGGCTAGTAATGCGCTGTACTCGAACAGCGTGATCGGGTGCGCTTGCACCCTGTACATGGGGGATTCTACCGAGGCCACGTGGTCAGAAACATACTACGCTCCCGTGTGGCGCGGGTATGTGCGCGAGGTAAACGAGAAAAACGGGAAGTGGGAAGTCCGCTGTGAGGATCTGCTTTCCAAGGCCAAGGGCCACCGGCTGGAAATTGACGAGTCCTTCCTGACCGTGGCCGTGGACTTCCAGGCGAAGGACCACGCCCTGGAAATCAAGGGCCGCCGCGTCATGCCTACCCTGCCCGCCCTCTCTACGCTGGCGAGCAACGGCACGTTTGACGCATCTCTTACCGGCTGGACGTGGACTTGCACGGGCGGGTCCGCTACGTGGGGGGCCTCCTACGGGCGCACGGGCGGTGGCGTGAGGGTCAACAGCGGGGCGGCCAACACGGGCGCATTCCACCAGACGATCACCCTGCCCGGCACCCACCTTCCAGGACGCACGTATTCCGCGCTCATTGACGCCACGACAGGCGGAACGGCGACGGCTACTAGATACCAGCTCCGGGTGCAAATCGAAGTCCTGGACGCCTCCAGCAACGTCCTAGAGGTATCTACGGGGACGGCACGGCGTGTCCGGCCTACAGGGACATGGGGGACGCACTCCGCTTCCGTCACCGTGTACCACCCTTCGGCGGTCTCGCTCAAGGTGTCCTACATCGTCGGGACCGACGGGACCAACGCGGTCAGCCTGGACAACGC
>JBMORI010000052.1:0-4060 GCA_049322415.1 Thermodesulfobacteriota bacterium
CGTGCGCATCCATGGGGGAGTTTGTTGCGTTCCAGCGCCGCCCTCGCCGCTGCCGGGCCTGCAGAGGCCAGGGCGGAGGCAGGAAACGGCGCTGCCCGCTTCCATACGCCGGCGGCCGGACCACGCCGTCCGGGACCTGCCCGGCGGCGGCACGATGGATACGGCCTTTGAGCTAACCCGGCAACCACTACGAAAGCGTGTCGAGGCAAGGCGGAAGTGGATGCGTCTCCCTTCATGGTCCGGAGACGCACGAAAACGGAGGCCGGGATGCGCTCCCTTGATGGCCCTGCCAAGCAGGGCAAGCCGGACCGGGGTTGGTTTCCTTGGCGGCCCGGCTGAACAAGAAGCGGCCTCCCGGGCTGGATGCAACCGCCGCGCCCGCCTGACCGGCCCCTCGTACCTGGCGTGCCGGGGCGGCTTCAGCTGACCAGCACGCCCGCGTAGCCGACCACGCGGCCGTAGTCGCCGGAAGCGTCGCCGGACGTGGAATAGGCCGCCAGCTCCGCGTTAGCCGCGCCGAGCTCCAGGGCCGTCATGAGCCCCAGGGTCATGGGCAGCACGCCGCACATGCTTATGCCCATTTCCCGCACCGTGGAATACAGGCCCACGGGATCGAGCCTGAGCACCGCCCCCAGGGCCATGGAGTCGAGTTCCTTGGCCCTCTCGTGCGGCACGTAGTGGCTCATGTCGGAGCTGACCACCATGGACACCGGCTCGGGCCAGCCCCTCAGCACCCCCGCAAGTGACTTCGCGGCGGCTGCCAGCTCGGAGAGCCTCGGCTCGGAGACGGCCACGGGGACGAATTTCACGCTCCCCATCTTCACCTGGAGAAAAGGCAGCAGCACCTCGAGGGAGTGTTCCTGGGCATGGGCGGCCTGATCAGGCTCCAGCCGGGGCTCGGCGGCGATCAATGCCTTGGCCAGGCTCTCGTCGATGTCCGCCGGGCCGAGCGGCGTGAGCCAGCTCCCCCTGGGCCAGACCGAGAACGGTCTGCCCATGCCGGTGTGGTTGGGGCCGAGCATGAGGATGGAGGAGCCGAGGTTGGCCTGGCCGAGGGTCGTTCCCGCCACCTGGCCCGAATAGACGTAGCCCGCGTGCGGGGCCATGGCCAGGAGCGTGCGCTCGTCGCGGACTTCGGGCGCCGCCGCGAGACAGGATCGGACCTCGTTCTCGAGGCTTTGGGGCGAGCCCGGGTAGAACTGACCGGCAACGACGGGTTGGCGGATCATGGCTGGGCCTCCGGCGATGATGTTGGACGCATCATCCGCCTCTACCCCGGAGAGAAGTCCCCGGCAAGCCCCGCGCGCGTTTTTCCGGCAAGGATCAGGGCGGTCCGGTGAGCCGCCCCGCGCGTTCCTCGATGTTGCGGGTGGTCAGCTCGGAAGCGGCGAGCTTGCCGTAGAGCGAGTCCCCGAGGGAGTCGCGCATGTCCACGAGAATCCTGCGCCACTCGTCCGTGTTGCCCAGAAGCCTGTTGAGCTTGGCCATGCGCAGGCGGTTGGCGGCCCACTCGGCGCTCTTCTCCGGGGCTTCAGTCTCGTATTCGGCGCACAGCCCAAGGGCCTCGCGGTAGCGCCCGGCGGCCTGGTTGGCTTCTATCATGAGCAGCAGCGCGTCCCGGGCCTTGCCGTCGTCCTTGGACGCCTCCTTGAACAGGGTGCGGGAGTCCAGAGCCCACGCAAGGGCCTTGTCATAGTCCTTTCTCTCGTAGGCCGTGCGGGCCTGATAGTAGACGGCGTAGGCGCGCTTGTCCGGCGAAAGCTCGTTGTCGGCGGCGAGCCTCGCCCAGAGCAGGCGCGAGCGCGCGTGCTGGCCGGTGTGCTCCAGCGCCAGGGCCTGGGCGAACTCCAGGGCGCGCCTGGGACCCGGGGCCATGTCCCAGGAGGACACCTTCTTCAGGGTATCCAGCACGGCCTGCCAATCCTGGTTCTCGCGGTAGATGGTGAGCATGAGCGCCAGGGCCTTCTGGGAATCGAGCCCCGGGCCCTTGTCCAGGAAAGGCTCCACCAGCGCGAGCGCCTCCCTGGGAGCGCCCTGGTAATAGAGGGCCAGGGCCACGCCCAGGCGCTCCAGGTCGCTCAGGAGGTCCGCACGCGAGGCGAGATAGGGGTACTCGCGCCACAGCTCCAGGATGCGCTTGTAGTCCATCTGCTCGAGCAGGCCGACGATTATCTTGCCGTAGGCCTGCGAGCCCACCTCCACGGCCTGCTTTTCCAGCTCGTCGCCCGGGTAGCTTTTCACGAACCGGTTCACCAGGTCGAGGGTCTCCGGGTACTCCTGCTTGTAGAGACGCCACATGGCGAGCTTGAGGAGCGCCAGGGGAGCCAGGGGGCTTTGGGGATACTCGCCCACTATGATCTCGTAGATCTTGTCCGGGCGGATGTCCTTGGGATCGGCGAAGGTCTTGAACATCTCCTGCATAGTGGGCGCGTCGTGGATGCCCTGCTCGGCCAGGCGCATCATGGACATGAGCGCCCCTTCCTTGCCGGGATGGAGGCGGATGGCCATGTCGTAGAACTCGCGCGCGGCGTCGCGCTTGCCGAGCTTCACGTTCACGTCGCCCAGGCGTGAGAGGACGAGGTCGTTGGAGGCGTCGCCGGGCACGAGGTTGTAGAACCAGAGGTAGTCGTCCTTGGCCTTCTCGTACTCCCCGAGCTTGTAGGCGATGTCCGCGGACACCCGGCGCATGACGGGGTTCTCCACGTAGTAGCGTGGCCAGCGCTTGTCGATGTAGTCGATGATCTTCTCGGCCTCCGGGTACTGCCGCAGCTCCAGCTGCGCCCTGGAGAGCCCCAGGGCCGCGTCCCTGGCGAAACGGCTCTCCGGATATTTGCTCAGCACCTGCCTGAAGGACTCCGCCGCCCGCCGGTGGTTTTCATCGGCGTCCTTGAGCTTGGCCTGGTCCAGGTAGTAGTCGCCCCAGTAGACGTCGATCAGAGGCACTTCCTCGTCCAGGGGGAACTTCTTGCCGAGCAGGTTGAAATAGGCCCTGGCCTCGGGGAGGTTGCCCTGCCGAAGGTTCAGATAGCCCAGCTTGATGAGCGCCCGGGGCAGCCGCATGGAGG
Organism: Thermodesulfobacteriota bacterium; assembly: GCA_049322415.1. Classification (GTDB taxonomy): domain Bacteria; phylum Desulfobacterota; class Desulfovibrionia; order Desulfovibrionales; family Desulfovibrionaceae; genus Fundidesulfovibrio. The sequence continues at coordinate 3,066 of JBMORI010000052.1, forward strand.
CGGTGTTGAAGTTGAGCGCCTGCTGCAGGGCGTCGTTCGTCTCCACGTAGGTCTCGGCAAGCTTGTCCTTGTTGAGATTGAACAGGGACTCGGCCTGGAGATAGAGCGCGCCCTCGCGCAGTTCCTTGGAGATACCCGGCTTTTCGAGGAGGGTCCTGGCCACGTTGAGGGCTTTTTCGAACTCCCCCCTGGCCAGGGCCTGCTCACCGCTGATGGCGAAGGTGGTGTCTTCGAGGGAGTCGCCCTCCTTCTTGGGGGCCTCGTCCCCGGAGGCGTCCGGAGACTTCTCCTGCTCGCCGGGCGCGGGTTCGGAGGGCTGGGGGGGCGAAATACCGGCGGACTGTTCCGCTGGAACGGGGGCGGGCGCGGGCGCGGGCGAACCGGCCTCAGGCTCGGCGGGAGCGGCAGGAGTCCCGGAAGGGGTCGCGGAGATGGCCCCCGTGACCGCGCCGGGCGCTGGCTTGGCCGCCTCCGCGGGCGCTGAGGGCGCGGGCTGTCCGGACGGGGCAGCTGCCAGGGGCTTTTCCGTCAGGGCCTGGGAACCGTCGGCGGATATCGTGCCGCGCACCTCGCCGGGGGCGAGCACGGGCTTCTCGGGGATGGCCGGAGCCGCCCCGGTTGGGGCGGGAGATGCCGGATCACCCTGAGGCTGTGGGACAGACGCGGCGGCGGGACCGCCAGATGACTGGGCCTGTGGACGCGCGTCCTGCTGTCCGGCTGGGGCGGAGCCCCCTGCTGGCGGACTGGCTTGCGGCGGCGCGGGCTGAATGGGGGCGGACACCCCTCCGGACGGGGCGGCGGGGGCGGCTTCACGGAAAGCGACGGGCGACGGGGGCGGGGAAACCGGCTGCGCAGTGGCCGCGCCGGACGGCTCGACCTGGCCGCGCGCCGCCTGCTGCCCCTGTTTTTTTGCCTCGGGGGCGGCCGCCTTGCCGCCGATGGAACCGCTCACTGCCGGTGACGCCGGAGCGGCAGGTAACGCCGGAGCGGCAGGT
>JBMORI010000052.1:4160-15013 GCA_049322415.1 Thermodesulfobacteriota bacterium
CGGCTCGACCTGGCCGCGCGCCGCCTGCTGCCCCTGTTTTTTTGCCTCGGGGGCGGCCGCCTTGCCGCCGATGGAACCGCTCACTGCCGGTGACGCCGGAGCGGCAGGTAACGCCGGAGCGGCAGGTGAGGCAGGCGCAGCCGGGGCAGCCGGGGCAGCCGGGGCAGCCGGCACGGCGGGAGCGGACGGCTTTTGCGTTCCTGAAGCCGAAAAATCGATGGTCCCCTTCACCTCGGACGAGGGAGGGGATGCCTGAACGGGAGCCTGAGCGGGAGCCTGAGCGGGAGCCGCTGTCTGGCCGGGCTCGGGGGCCTGGACGGCCGGAGCAGCGGAAGCTGGCCCGGCGGGCCGGAGCGGCTCCGCTTTCGCGGCCTGGGACTGTGTTTTCCCGTCTCCGGCCTTTCCCGCCGGGGCGGCCTTGGCCGTGTCCCCCTGCCCGGCCGGGGGTTTCCAGCGGGCCCCCGCCGGATCGAAAAATATCTGCACCAGCAAGGTATTGGCTCCCTTTGGCGAGGTCACGAACCCAAAAGCCTCCCCGCCGGTCTCGAGCACGAGCACGTTGCCGGAGACGGACACTCCGGAAACATGCCGCCCCTTTTCGCCTTCCGTCCCTTTGGGAACCGTCCCCTCCGGGAAACGGACCTCCATGCGCCTGGGGCCGGTGCGGACAACCGTGGGCGCGGGGGCGTTCCTGGGCATGGTGACGGTCAGGACGTCGGCGCTCGGGTCGGTGGAGAGGGAATAGGCCTGCGCTCCGGCCAGGACCGGAAACCCCAGGAGGATGCACAGCAGAAGAAGCCAGGCTTTTCTGGCGGGTGGGCGCGCCTTCACGGCGGCGAGTGAAGCAAGAAACGTGCTAGGCCACACGGCGCGGGCCTTAAGCTCCAAGCATGTTCTTTTTCTTGAGCTTCTCGATCAGGGTGGTGCGCTTGATGCCGAGTATCTCGGCGGCTTGGTTCTTGACGCCACCGGCCATTTCCAGGGCCTCCGTGAGCAGCCGCTCCTCGATCTCGTCCAAGAATTCCTTGAGGCCCATGTTCCTGCTCTTGAGGTCCTCCACCACCGGCCACACGAAGCAGGCCGGACGCCCCTGCGCCGGTTCGGGGAGCGGCGGGGCCTCGCCCACGGCGTCCCATATCTTCTTGGGAAGGTCCTCCGGCGTCACCTCGTCGTGGTCGCACAGTATGGAGAGCCGCTCCATGAAGTTTTCCAGCTCGCGCACGTTGCCCGGCCAGCAGTAGCGCAGGAACATCTCCCGCACCTTCGGCCCGATGGTCAGGACCGGGCGCTCCTTCTGGGCGCAGAAACGCTCCAGGAAGGACTGCGCGAGGATGATGATATCGTCGCCCCGGTCGCGCAGCGGCGGCAGGTGGAGCGGGATGACGTTCAGACGGTAGAAGAGGTCCTCGCGGAAGCGTCCGGCGGCCACCTCGGCCTCCAGGTCCCGGTTGGTGGCGGCCACGATGCGCACGTCCACCTTGAGGGTGCGCGTGCCGCCCACCCGCTCGAACTCCTTCTCCTGGAGGACTCGCAGGATCTTCACCTGAAGGGAGAGGTCCATCTCGCCGATTTCGTCGAGGAATATGGTGCCCCCGTCGGCCAGCTCGAAGCGGCCCGCGCGGTTCCTGATGGCGTGGGTGAACGCGCCCTTCTCGTGGCCGAAGAGTTCCGATTCCAATAGCTCGCGGGGGATCGCGCCGCAGTTGACGGGCACGAAGGGCTTGTCGCCGCGGCGGCTGTTGGCGTGCAGCGCTCGCACCAGGAGCTCCTTGCCGGTGCCGGATTCGCCCGTCACCAGCACGGTGGAGTCGGTGGGAGCCACCTTGTTCAGGACGGAAAAAACGCTCGTAAGCGCGGGGCTCTTGCCTATGATGCCAGACGTGTTCAAATCCATGCGGCCTCCGCTCCATGCTCGCGCATGGGACCTAGGTGTCAATGAAATGACGCGAAGTCAAGGGGGGAGGCGAAAAAATGAGGGTTCGCGAGGGTTAGGCGAAGGCGTCCATCAGCGAGCCCGAGGTCTGCTCCACGGTGCGGATGGCCTTGGCGCTCGCCTGAAACGCCCGCTCCGAGGCGATGAGCCCGGCCATCGACCGCGCCAGGTCCGCGCCGGATACAAGCGCAGGAGCGCTCTCGGGCGCCGCGGCCGTGACGAAATAACGCAACGGCGAGTACAGCGGGTTCAGCGGGTCCCTGTCCGTCACGGCGTTCACGCCGGAATTGACCGGGTCGCGCACGCCCTCGCTTCCGATCAGGGTCTGGCGCGCGTGCTCGCGCTCCACGCCAGCCAGGGCGCTCTCGCGCGCCACGGCCACGTCACCGCCCAGATACGGGTAGCGCCAGGCGCGGTCGGGTGTCTTTTCGTCATTGAAGAGCTCGAAGGGAGGCTCGGGCATGTTCTGACCGAAGGTGTGCGTATGGACGGCCACCGCGTTGACGAAGGCCGGGCCGGGATCGTGGACGGTGCGCGTGTCTCCTATCTCCGCGCCGTGTTCTCCGGTGCGGAGCGCCAAGGCCCCGAGAGCCTGGACGTTCAGATCGACGCGGTCCACCATGGCGATTGCTCCCTTCTAAAAACTGTGCGCACTTTGCCGCCCCCTGTCAACGCCGGGCGGTTGCCGCGCGGAGTGCTTTCGGGGTATCCTGCGCCATGCCAAGAACCGCCATCCTCCTAGCCGCCGTCCTGCTTTGCCTGGCGGGCTGCCAGAGCGGCGAACCGCTCCACAGGGTGTTCGAAAGCGCCAAGGGCGGCATCCGTTTCCATCCGGCCAGGGACTGGACCGTGGAGGAGAAGGACGAGCCCGGCTGCATTTACGCGGCAGAAGCCTCAAAAGGGCAGGAGCTTCGCTTCGTCGTCTGCGTGAGCCCCCCGCGCCCCGATCTCCTCTTCACCCAGAACACGTTCGTCTCCTGCGAGAACCTGAAGGAATACATCGTCAAGGACCTCAAAGGGCTGACCCCCTTCTGCGGCAGGGGTGGAACTGGGACGCTCTTCGGCTACGACACGCTCTACGCCAGGCTGGTCAGGTCGGGCGGGAAGGTGCGGATGCAGTTCGTGAACCACCTGTTCATACCTGCCCGGGGCAGGCTCATCCAGGTGATGTCCATGGCGGTGGCCGACGACCGGAAGACCGCCCAGGAGCTTTTCGAGCAGAACCGCGCCGCCTTCTTCGCCATGATGGGCAGCGTCAGGGAACTCTGAGCGGATAAAGTCCCGCTGGGGAAGGGTTCGTCCGGGGTGGCGCCGCCGCGCGCGGCCCGTCATGAAGGGCGAAACCCGCAGGCGGCTTTGCGCCGAGTAATGTTTCGTCCTTCGGGACGGGCCGCGCGCGGCGGCGCCACCCCGGACGAAGCCGCGAAACTACACTTTTTCCCGCTCGATGCCCGCGAAGGCGCAGTGGTTGTGGATGGACTCGAAGCTCTCGGCCTCCACGGCGTACCAGGTGACGCGCTCGTGCTCCTCCAACGACTTGGCCATGCCCCGCACCACGTCCTCCACGAAGCAGGGGTTGGCGAAGGCCGCCTCGGTCACGTGCTTCTCGTCCTCGCGCTTGAGGAGCGCGTACACCGGCGACGACCCGGCCGCCTCGGCCATCCCGATCAGCTCCTCCAGCCAGAGGAAGCCCTTGAAGCGGCAGCGGGCGCGAACCACCGTGCGCTGGCTGTGAGCGCCCTGGTCGCTTATGGCCAGCGAGCACGGGCACACGGTCATCACCGGCACCTCCACTCCCAGCGTGATGCGGAACTTCTCGCCGGTGAGGTCTCCCTGCACGGTGCAGGCGTAGTCCATGGTGGAGACGGCTCCGCTGGCGGGGGACGGCCTGCGGACGAAATAGGGGAAGCGCACCGTGACGTGGGCGTTGCGGGCGTCGAGCCGCTCCCTCACCCCCGCCACGAGGTCCTTGAAGCCGTGGTAGTCCAGTTGGCCGTTCCAGCTCTCCAGCGCCTCCACGAAGCGCGACATGTGCGTGCCCTTGAACTGGGCGGGCAGGTCCACGGCCAGGTCCACCTCGGCCACGGTGTTCTGTTTGCCGCTTTCACGGTCCAGCACGGTGAGCGGCAGGCGGATGGACTTGATGCCCACCCGGTCGATGGCGATGGACACGTCTGAGGGGGATGCCTGGATGTCTTTCATGGTTCTTCGTCGCTTCCAAGGGATGGCGGAGCCGGCGGCGCGGCGTCCGGGGTCAGCGGTGGGCGTTTTTGGCCCTAAAGTCAAGAGCGAGGACGCGCTTCGGGCAGGCGTCGGCGCATTCGCCGCACAGCACGCACTCGGCGTGGTCCGTCCTGCCCGAGGCGGCCATGCCGGGCACGTCCAGGCTCATGGAGCAACGCGGCGCGCAGGCCCCGCAGCCGTCGCAGGCCTTCCGCGCGGACGACAGGTGCAGCCGCCGGATGCCCAGGGCGTCGCCCGCCTTCGCGCCCAGGATCAGAAACGGGGCCATCCAGCATGCCGCGTGGCAGAAGCCGCGCCTGCCTGCCGCCAGGGCCAGCCACACGATGAGCGCAACCACCGTGAAGTACGGGATGAACATCATGGGCCGGTCCACGGAGACGCCGGAGGGCATCATGAAAAGCGGAACGAATCGCAGACCCGCGCCCGCCAGGGCGTAGCCGGTGAGGATCACCATGATCCAGGGCACCCAGATGAGCCACTTGATCTTGCCCGCGTGGGGGCTGGCCATCCTGTCCGGGTTCACGGCCATGAGGGGTTCCTGGAGCCCAGCGCCGGGGCAGAGCCAGCCGCAGAAGCCTCGACCGAAGACCAGGCCGGAAAGAAACAGGATGCTGAACGTGACGGCGCTGGCCGTGGCCACGCCTTTCACCGCGCCCTGCACGATGAGCACGGGGGAAAAGTAGTTGAGCGTGAGCGGAAACAGCAGGAACGAGGCGAAGATGACGGCGCGCCGCCACCGCTGGCGGCGGGACATGCCAAGGCGCAGGGGCTTCATGCGGTCAGACGAGCCCCTGACCCGTCGTCGTCAGCGTCAGCTTCCCGTGCTTCACGCCCTTGGTGGAGATGAGCTTGTCCGACAGCCGCTTGATGGCGTCGCCGGGGCCTTTCAGAATCAGCACTTCCAGGCAGTTGTGGTGGTCCAGGTGCACATGGACGCTGGTAAGGATCACGTCGTGCTCGTCATGCTGTATCTCCACGAGCCTCTGCGAGAGGTCGGAGAAGTGGTGGTCGTAGACCAGGGTGAGCACGGCCGCGATCTCCACGCCGGTCATCTCCTGTTCCTTTTCCACCAGCACGCCCCTGATGAGGTCGCGGATGGCCTCGGAGCGGTTGGGATAGCTCCTCTCCAGGCAGAGGTCGTCGAACTTGTCGAGCAGGTCGGAGTTGAGCGACACGCCGAAACGTATTGTCTTGCCCATGGTGCCTCCAGAATTGTTTCGCCCGGGGACCGGGAGACGCCGCCTGATCTGGCGTCCGCATAATCCGTTCATACGATTTCGCGTGGCAACACACCAGAACCATTCGTTCTAATTGCAATAGACAACGTCATGTATTTCAAAGCAGCGGCACTAGTGCGCAAGCGTCATCTCCCAGAGGTTCACCGTGACGTGATAACCCTCCACGGGCACCGGCTCCGTGAAAAGCTTGCGCACGTTGAATCCATCCTGGGCAAGGCGGTCCCACACCGGGCGCGACACGCTGCGCCTGGGCTCGGCCAGCCAGATTCGTCCGCCGGGCGCCAGATGTTCCTTAAACAACTTCGTGAGAGGATGGTAGAAGCGCGTTTCGTACACAATATCGCCTCCCCACATGAAGTCGAACGAGCGCGGCTTGAAGGCCGGGGCGCACCAGTCCATCTGGGTCCACAGGGGCTGGGCCACGCCGTTCAGCTCGGCGTTCTCGCGTGAGAAGAACACGGCGGGCCACTGATGGTCCATGCCCACCACCTTGGCCCCGAGCCAGCTGCCCACGATTCCCGTCAGCCCGAGACCGCAGCCCACGTCCAGGCAGCGCTTGCCAGCCACGGCGTCGCGGTTGCGCTCCAGCCAGCGGCACAGCAGAAGGCTGGCGGGCCAGAGTTCTGCCCAGTAGGGCATGCGCTCGTCCTCGCCGAACTCCTCCCGGCTTATGTTCTCCCAGATGGTCTCCAGATCGTGTGTGCGGTTGAGCAGCCAGGAGCGCCCGTTCTCGTTGACGGTAAGCCTCTGGCGGGGTCCCCGCGTGTAGTCTGGAAGGGTTGCCTTGACGGCCGGAGCGGCCGCGACGGTGTTCATGAAACGTCACCTCCGAAGGCGACCCCCATACCCGCTAGCCGCCCGCCGCGCAATACCGCGCGGCGAAGGAAAACCTTGCCCCTAGGGCCCGGCAAGGGTAAAGTTGGCCGGTTTTCAGGCTGACATCCATGTTTATCAAGGAGACATACATGTTCCCCACCGATCTCAAGTACACTCCTTCCCACGAATGGGCCAGAATCGAGGGCGACACCGCCACCGTGGGCATCACCTCCTTCGCCCAGGAGCAGCTGGGAGACATCACCTTCGTGGACCTGCCCGCAGTGGGGACCCAGGTGACGCAGGGCAGCGAGTTCGGCTCCATCGAGTCGGTCAAGGCAGCCAGCGAGCTTTACAGCCCCGTCACCGGCGAGGTGGTGGAGGTCAACGGATCCCTGGAAGCCGGCCCCGAACTGGTCAACCAGGAGCCCTTCGCGGGCGGATGGATGATCAAGGTGAAGCTGTCCGCCGAGCCCCAGGGCCTGCTGGACGCCGCCGCCTACGAACAAACTGCCGTATCCTGCCACTAGCCGGGGGTCAGCGATGCCCTACGTACCCCATACCGGGCAGGACACGCGGGAAATGCTCGCGGCCATCGGCGTCCCCACCGTCGAGGACCTGTTCGCGGAGATTCCCAAGGCCCTGCGCCCCAAGAGCTTCGACCTGCCGCCGGGCCTGTCCGAGATGGACACCCGCCTGAAGATCGAGGACCTGTCCTCGCGCAACTCCACCAACCTCGTAAGCTTTCTGGGCGCTGGCTTCTACGACCACTACGTGCCCTCGGCCGTGGACGCTCTCATCAGCCGGGGCGAATTCTACACCGCCTACACGCCCTACCAGCCCGAGGCCAGCCAAGGCACGCTTCAGGCCATCTTCGAATACCAGACCGCCGTTTCGCGTCTTCTGGGCCTGGACTGCTCCAACGCCTCGGTCTACGATGGCGGCACCGCCCTTTATGAGGCCATGATGATGGCCGTGCGTCAGACAAGGCGCGTGAAGGTGGTCATCTCCGAGACGGTGAGCCCCATCTACCGCATCCTGCTCGGCACCTACACCCGCAACCTGAGGCTCGAACTGGTGACCGTGCCCCACGCCAGCGGCAAGACCGACTTCGCGGCCATGCAGAAGGCCGTGGACAAGGACACCGCCTGCGTGGTGGTGCAGAGCCCGAGCTTCTTCGGCTGCGTGGAGGACGCCTCCGGACTCTTCGCCGCCGCCAAGGCCGCCGGAGCCCTCTCCATCGTGAGCGCCTACCCGGTGCTGGCGAGCGTCATCAAGACTCCGGGACAGATGGGCGCGGACATCGCCGTGGCCGAGGGACAAAGCCTCGGGCTGCCGCTCTCCTTCGGCGGGCCGTACCTGGGCGTCATGACCTGCACCAAGGCCCTGGTCCGCCAGATGCCCGGCCGCATCGTGGGCCGCACCACTGACAGCCAGGGGCGCACCGGCTACGTGCTCACCCTCCAGGCCAGGGAGCAGCACATCCGCCGCCAGAAGGCCACGTCGAACATCTGCTCCAACCAGGCCCTGTGCGCGCTGCGCTGCCTGATCCACATGTGCCTGCTGGGCGAGGAGGGACTTAAGCGCACGGCCCTCGTCTCCATGGAGAACGCCCGCTACGCCGCCGGGAAGCTGGCCTCCATCAAGGGCGTGAAGCTTTTGAACGACGGCCCCATCGGCAACGAGTTCGCCATCACCCTGCCCCGCCCGGCGCAGGACGTATGCCTGGCCATGATCGGGCGCGGCTTCGTGCCGGGCTTCCCGCTGGGGCGCTACTACCCCGGCCTGGAGAACGCCCTGCTGGTGTGCTGCACCGAGAAGAACTCCCGCCGCGACATCGACATCCTGGCCGCCTGGCTGGAGGACGAGATATGAGCACCGTGTTCGGAAAATCCTCCGCCGGACGCGAAGGCGTCTGGCCCGCGAAGCCCAAGACCACACCCGAGAGCCTGCTGCCCAGGGACCTCCTGCGCGAGTCCCCGTCCGGCCTGCCGTCCCTCTCGGAACTGGACGTGGTGCGCCACTTCAGCCTGCTCTCGCGCAAGAACTTCGGGGTGGACTCCAACTTCTATCCCCTCGGCTCCTGCACCATGAAGTACAACCCCAAGTTCTGCGAGGACATCGCCGGACTGCCTGGGTTCTCCCGCCTGCACCCCCTGCTGCCGCAGCTGCCGCGCGGCGACGAGATGACCCAGGGCGCGCTCGAGGTGATGTACGAGACAGAGCGCTGGCTGTGCGAGATAACCGGCATGTCCGAGTTCACCCTGCACCCCATGGCCGGGGCGCACGGCGAACTCACGGGCGTGCTCATCATGGCCGCCTACCACGAGGACAAGGGCAACCGGAAGACCAAGATCATCTGCCCCGACTCCGCCCACGGCACCAACCCGGCCTCGGCGGCCATCGCCGGGTACGAGGTGGTCTCCATCGAGTCCAAGGACGGCATCGTGGACCCGGCCGCTCTGGCCGAGGTGCTCGACGACGAGGTGGCGGGCATGATGATGACCTGCCCCAACACCCTGGGCCTTTTCGAGAGGAACCTGCCGGAGATCGTCCAGATGCTGCGCAAGGTGGACGCCCTGCTCTATTACGACGGCGCGAACCTGAACGCCGTCATGGGCAAGATGCGCATGGGCGACGCCGGGTTCGACGTGGTGCACGTCAACCTGCACAAGACCTTCGCCACCCCCCACGGCGGCGGCGGACCCGGCTCCGGCCCGGTCGGCGTGTGCGAGAAACTGGCCCCCTACCTGCCGGTGTCGCGCGTGGTAAAGGATCCCTCCGGCCGCTTCCACCTGCGCTACGACTATCCCAAGTCCATCGGCTACGTGGCACCGTTCTACGGCAACTTCGGAGTGGTGCTCAAAGCCTACGCCTACATGCTGCGCATGGGCCGCGAGGGGCTTGTCCGGGTGAGCGAGAACGCCGTGCTGGCCGCCAACTATCTGCGCAAGAAGCTCGACGGCGTGCTGGAGGTGCCCTTTGACCGCATCTGCATGCACGAGTTCGTGGCCTCGGCAGAGAAGCAGGCCCAGAAGGGAGTGCGCGCCCTGGACATCGCCAAGGCCTTGCTGGACAAGGGCTACCACGCCCCCACCGTGTACTTCCCGCTCATCGTGAAGGAGTGCATCATGGTGGAGCCCACCGAGACCGAGTCCAAGGAGACCCTGGACCGATTCGTGGCCGACCTGCGCGATATCCTGGCCCTCGCCGAAACCGATCCCGCCGCCGTGCAGGCCGCGCCCACGACCCTGCCGGTCACCAGGCTCGACGAAACCGCCGCCGCCCGCAACATGCACATCACGGAAGACATGTAGCGGCGAGAGCGCCGACGGATAAAAATGGAACGCCGCCCGGGTGAAGGCCCGGGCGGCGTCGTTGTTTTCTACCGGTTACATTCCGAGGGAGGCGAATCATCACGATGGCGTCAAGCCACATGCAGGAACACGCCGGAGATAGTACTTCACCCGTGGCTGCCGGACGCTGACAAACAGGATGCGCCAGTAACACCTCTCCCGCTAGGGCTTGCTTATCAATGTCTCGAGCAGCTCGATTTGTTTTTTCTGTTGATCGATGATGGTGCTCAAGAAAGCCACTGCGGCGCAGGCAAAAAGAACGCCCACGAAGACGCCTATTGCGGTCATGAACGCTGTGGTAGCTCCCCATGGATTGTTCATCCCAGAAATGACAATAATCACTGGGACCAAGATGCCACCAACCAAAAAAAGAAACCCGTTAATGCCAGTAACCATTTTCGTGATATAACCGTTCATGAATCAACTCCGCGCAGATGTTCATCGGCTTACGGCACCGCAATCCCCAAAATTTATTCGCTTCGACGAAAAAGTCAAGACGACATCCATTGCATGTAGCATAATTAGCTGATTCTCATCCCAGGCGCATTCTCCTACGCCAAAGTATTTCAACCTGAAACTTTACTCGCAAAATATTCATTGACTCATTTCGCTTTTCAGTCTAGCTAATACTAGCTTGCCAATCATAGGGCACCTTAACCGGCTTTGACCGGCACTATTAATACATGCTGCTCTTTAGTATTGCACGCCAAGCGCATTACCGGCGATGGACAGAAAATTCTTGAGGCTTGATATCCCGTATCAACTCTTACCGGAGGAGGTTTCTCTCATGGGATGGTTTGAATGGGGGTCTGGGAATGGCAAGAATACAGGGAACGGCGGTGTTTTTGACGGCAACAATCAAGTTGGCCACATAGACAGAAGTAGCAATACTGTATATGATAATTCCGGTAATGCTGTTGGTTCAATCAACAGCGACAATACCGTAACTTGGAGCGACAGCTCTGTAAGCATATGGAACAATTCTGAAGATTGATTCCGACCAGCTTACCCCTTAATAATGAACTCCAAAAATGGCCTTGCCTGCAAACAGGACAAGGCCATTTCAGTTTCAAGTCCATGCAAGTCACCGGACCTGCCCATCTTCAGACCATCTTACCCGGAACAACCACTCTGTCGAACGTCTCCGCGTCCACCAGCCCCAATTCCAGGGCCGCCTCCCGCAGGGTGATGTCGCGCTCCCCCGCGTAGTGGACGATGCGGGCGGCCTTGTCGTAGCCGATCACCGGCGTGAGCGCCGTGGCCAGCACG
>JBMORI010000053.1:0-14926 GCA_049322415.1 Thermodesulfobacteriota bacterium
GCCTATCCACCCCTTCCGTCTGAAGTAGAACAGCATCCCCACCGCGGTGACGGCCATGACGACGAGCACCGCGAAGTATCCGTAATGCCATTTAAGCTCCGGCATGTTCTCGAAGTTCATGCCGTAGAGCCCTGCCAGGAAGGTGAGCGGCGTGAACAGGCTCGCGAACATGGCCAGCACCTTCATTATCTCGTTCATCTTCATGCTGAGGTTGGAGAGATACAGCTCCACCATGCTGGCCAGCATGTCCCTGAACGTCTCAACTGTGTCCATCACCTGTATGGTGTGGTCGTAGAGGTCGCGCAGATAGAAGATGGTGTTTTCCGCTATGAGCTCGTGCCCGCCCTTCTCCAGCTTGGAGACCACCTCGCGCAGGGGGAAGATGTACTTGCGCAGGTAGAGCGCCTCGCGCCTCAGGGCGTGCAGCGCCTCCAGGTGAGCCGGTTTCGGCTTGGAGAGGAGCATCTCCTCTATCTCCTCGATGTCCTCGCCCATGCGCTCCAGCACCACGAAGTAGTTGTCCACGATTGCGTCCAGCAGAGAGTACATCAGGGCGTCCGGCCCGAGCGACCCCAGCCGCCCCTTGCCCGAGAGCAGGCGTTTTCTCACCTCGCCGAACACGTCTCCGCCCGGTCGCTCCTGGAAGCTCAGCAGGGAGTGCCTGCCCAGGATGAAGCTGACCTGCTCGTCCTCAACGCGCCGCTCGGCCTCGTTGTAGGAGAGCATCTTGACGATGACGAAGATGGTGCCGTCGCGCAGCTCCTCCATCTTGGGGCGCTGCCCGGTGTGGACGATGTCCTCCAGCACCAGCGGGTGGATATTGAACACCTCCCCGGCCTGGGCGCTCACGGACGGGTCGTGCAGCCCGTCCACGTTGATCCAGCAGACCTTGGGCCCGCCCCCGTGCATGGCGCACCCGGCCAGATTCGCCAGTTTGACCGCCTCGGCCCCGCCGGCGTCGTAGGTGATCATCTCGATGGAGACCGGGTCGGTGCGCTCCTCCCCCACGTAGATGGGCGAGCCCGGCGGGCGTCCGGCGGTCCTGCTGCGGTGGCGAAGGTATTCGAACATGATTGCTTCCCCCTGTGGCCATCCAGTATTCCATGTACCGCGGCCAGTTCAACCTCCGGAGATTACCGAACGGCAATCAAGACATTACTCCTTCACCCGAATGGCGCATTCCGGGCGGTCCCACCTTGGAACGGCCTTCCCTCTCACGTAAGCGGCACCGTGGAGGGGAAGCATGACGACCGAGGAAGACAAAGCGGACCGGGGCTTCACCCGGCGCGGCTACGGCCTGCTCTGTCTGGCCATGGCCCTGGCCTTCCCGGCGCATCTTCTGCTCTACGCCGCTCCCTACGGGCTGGGCGTTCACTACGACTCCGCCGTGTACCTCAACTCCGCCCTCAACCTGCTGGACGGGAAGGGATACGCCGTGGACCTGACCGGCGGCGCGCCGAGACCCGCGGTATGGTTCCCTCCCGGCTACCCGGTGCTCATGGCCGCGTCCCTTCGTTTCATATCAGACCCGGCTCTGGCCCTGGAGCTTCTGAGCGCCGTCTGCATGGGGCTCGGCGTGTGGGTGATGTCGCGTCTGGCCAAACATTACTGCGGAGGGAACCTTGCGGGCGCGGCGGCCTGCACGGCCCTCTACGCCTTCTCGGTGGTCAATTTGGAGGTGCATTCCTGGGCGCAGAGCGAGCCGCCGTTCGTTCTTTTCACCCTGGCCGCGCTGTACTTTCTGGCCCGCCACCTGGACGAGGGGCGATGGGGGCATCTGGCGGCGGGCGGGCTGTTCTGCGCCCTGGCGGCGCTCACCCGCTACGCGGGCGTGGCCCTCATCGGGGCGGCTACCGTGTGGCTCTTGCTCGCACGCGGCCCGGCGGCGGCAAACCGTATATGGCGGGCGGGCGCGTTCATGGCAACCGCCGCCTCGCCCCTTGCCGCGTTCATCGTGCGCAACCGGCTGGCCGGTTGCGGCTACACGGGGCGGCCCATGACCGTCTTCCTGATCGATGGAGAAAAACTGACGCAACTGGCCGCGTCGGTCAGCGGGGCGGTTGTCCCGGGCAGCGACCGCTTCAGGGTCTTCCCCGGCCAGGAGTTCGCCGTGTTCGCGGCCGCACTGGCGGCACTGGCCTTAACGGTGTTCCTCTTTCAGCGGAGCCGCAGGAATCCTGGCGAAGACTCGCCACCCGCGAGCCTGGGGCTGTTCCTGTTCTACCCGCTGGCCTACATGCTGATGCTGGCCACGCTCATCACCTTCGTGGACTCCACCATCGTCTTCGACATGCGGCTTCTGTCCATCGCCATCATCCCGGTCTTCGTATTCGCGGGCGGGGTGCTGTGCCGCGCGAGGTTTTCATCGCGATCCGCGCGCCGGGCCTTCACGGCCCTGGTGTGCGCGCAGATGGTGCTGTTCGCCGCGTCCTACGGGGCCTGGACGTGGTACATGGCGAAAAACGGCAGGGGGCAGAGCGCCCGGAAGTGCCTGAGCCCGCAGGCCGACGCGTTCGCGGCCTCTGTGACCGGCGGGGCTGACCTCTACAGCAACAACGTGGAGGGGCTGTACTTCAGGCTCCGCGAGCCCGTCGGGACTTACAAGGACCTGTGCCGGGCGTCGGCGTTGGAGGGCAGACCGCGCTACATCGTCCACCTGGAGACGAGCGACCGGCTCACGCTCAACTCCGTGGCCTGGTCCGGCGACCGCGCCCTGCCCGGCTGCGTGAAGAGGGCGCTGGTCATGAAGGACGGCCCCGTGAGCGTGTACAGGGTGGAGTGAGCAACCAAAGGGGGCCGGAGCCCCCTTTTATGATCGAGTGTCGCGCCAGCCCTACCCCTGGTCGGCCCATTTGATGAGCCCCAGCGAGTGGCTGTCCAAAAGCAGCGGGTGGTGCGGCAGGATGCGCACCGTGTAGCCGAAGCGTCCGGCCTCCACGGGCATCACCTCGCCCCGGAACTCCTGCCAGCCGTCCTCGGTCTTCTTTCCCGGCTGCATGATGGTGGTCTCGCGCTGGGTGAACTTGCCCTCGAAGTCCACCGGGCCGGAGTACACCTCCACGCGCACGTCCTGCGGCCGGATTCCGTTCAGGCTGATCTCCGCCGTGATGACGATGGGCTCGCCCACGAAGATCTGCTGCGGCTCGGCGGCGCGCACGTCGCGGATGGCCAGGCTCGACCACTTGGTCATCATCTCCATGCGCCACTGGGCGAGGTCCTTGGCGGCGGCGAAGTCGTCCTTCACCAGGCGGTTGTAGTTCTCGATGGCCGGGCCGTAGGCCACCTTGGCGTAGTCCTCCACCATGCGGTGGGAGGAGAACATGGGCCCGAGCGTGCGGATGGAGTCCTTCATCTTCCTGATCCAGGCTCGCGGCAGGTTGCCGTGGCCCCGGTCGTAGAAGGTGGGGATGATCTCGTTCTCCAGCACGTTGTAGAGCGTCTGGGATTCCACGAAGTCCTGGTACTGGGCGTCCTCGTACTCCTCGCCCAGGCCGATGGCCCAGCCCAGCGAGTTGTCGGCCTTCCAGGCCTCGGCCCACCAGCCGTCCAGCGTGGAGAAGTTGAGCACGCCGTTCATCATGGCCTTCATGCCCGAGGTGCCGCACGCCTCCAGCGGACGGCGGGGTGTGTTCATCCACACGTCGCACCCCTGGTACATGTAGGAGGCCACCTCCATGTCGTAGTCCTCCAGGAAGACCATGCTGTAGCGGCACTCCGGGGTGTTGCACAGGGTGACGAGCTGCTGGATGAGCTTCTTGCCCTCGTTGTCGTGCGGGTGGGCCTTGCCCGCGAAGATGAACTGCACCGGCCGTGGCGACTCGGAGAGGATCTTGATCAGCCTCTCCTGGTCGGAGAGGATGAGCGTGGCCCGCTTGTAGGTGGCGAAGCGGCGGCCGAAGCCGATGGTCAGGGCCTGCGGGTCCAGGACCTCGTCGGCCATCTGGAGTTCCTTGCGCTTGGCCCCGCGCGCGAGCATCTGGTCGTGGAGCTTTCGGCGCACGTAGTCCACCAGGCGTTCGCGCAGGCGTTCGTGGGTGCGCCAGAGCTCGGCGTCGGAGATGGCCTCGGTCTGGTCGAAGACGCGGGCGCAGTCCGGGTCCTCGCGCCAGTTGGAGCCCATGTAGCGGTCGAACAGCACGGCCATGTCCGGCGCCACCCAGGAGGGCGCGTGCACGCCGTTGGTGACGGCCCCGATGGGCACGTCCTCCACCGGGTACTGCGGCCAGACGCGCTTCCACATGTTGCGCGAGACGTGCCCATGCAGGATGGACACGCCATTGTTGATGCGCGACAGGCGAAGGGCCAGCACGGTCATGCAGAAGGGTTCGGCGTCGTTTCTGGGGTCCTCGCGGCCCAGCGCCAGGAACACCTTCCAGGCCAGGCCCAGCTTGCGGGCGTAGTCCTCGAAGTAGGGCTGCATCAGGTCGGGCGGGAACCGGTCATTGCCCGCCGGGACCGGGGTGTGCGTGGTGAAGATGGAGGACGATGCCACGAGCTCGGCGGCTGACTCGAAGGTGAGCTTGTGGTCCTCCATGAAGCGGCGGATGCGCTCGAGACCGGCGAAGGCGGAGTGGCCCTCGTTCATGTGGATCACCTTGGGCCTGAAGCCCAGGGCGTCCAGGGTCTTGATGCCTCCGATGCCGAGCAGGATCTCCTGCCACAGGCGCATCTCCAGGTTGCCGCCGTAGAGCCTGGTGGTGATCTGCTTGAAGTGGGGCGGGTTCTCCGCGATGTTGGTGTCCAGGCAGAAGAGCGTGATGCGCCCCACCGCCACCTTCCACACCTGGGCGTGGACGGTCTCGCCCTTGAGGTCCACCGAGACCAGCAGGCGCTTGCCGTCGGCGCCGGTGGCCAGGGTCATGGGCATCTGCTCGAAGTCGTAGACGGGGTAGCGCTCCTGCTGCCAGCCGTCGGGAGTGAGGTACTGCCGGAAATAACCCTGCTGGTAGGCGAAGCCGACGGCCACGAGCGGCAGGCACAGGTCGCTGGCGGACTTCAGGTGGTCGCCCGCCAGGATTCCCAGACCGCCCGAGTAGATGGGCAGCCCCTTGGAGATGCCGTACTCGAAGCTGAAATAGGCAATGACCGGCTCCGTGTTCTCCCCTTCGGGAAAGGGGATGGAGGTGGTCTTCTTGGAGAGATAGTGCACCAGGCTTTTGTGCATGTCGGCCAGGCGGTCCAGGAAGAACTGGTCGGCGGCCAGGCTTTCCAGGGTGCGCTGGGGCAGCCTGTTGAGGAAGGCGACAGGGTTCGATTCGCACTCCCGCCAGAGCTTCTGGTCCACCTGGGCGAACAGCTCCGCTATCTCGTTGTTCCACGAGAACCAGAAGTTGTAAGCCAGATCCCAGAGCGGCTTGAGCTTGGGCGGAAGTTTGGGGACGACGCTGTAGACGCGCAGGGGCTGCATGAAAGCTCCTCACAGGCTTGGGGTTTGAGCATGGACACCATGCCAGTCCTTTTGGGAAATGGCAAGAAAGACGCGGAAGTTGACGCCCTTTACGTGATTTTTCACTTTTGCGCCGGGAACAAAAAAGCTAAGAACCGTCTTCGGCCCATATCAAAGGAGCAGACGTGAGCCATCCCGAGTCCCAGGTTCCCCTCAAGGTCAAGATCCTCCACCCCGTCTGGAGCGAGCACCCGCTCGAACCGGCCACGCCCGGCTCGGCCGGCATCGACCTGCGCGCCGCCATGGACGAGCCCGCCGTGGACATCCCCCCCGGCGGACGCCACGCCTTCGGCACGGGACTGGCCATCGAGATCGGCGAGCCGGGCCTTGCGGGATTCGTGTTCTCGCGTTCGGGCCTGGGGGCCAAGCACGGCCTCGCCGTGGCCCAGGGCGTCGGGGTCATCGACCCGGACTACCGGGGCGAGATCGTGGTCTGGCTGCTCAACACCTCCGAGAACCACAAAACCGTCGCGCGGGGAGAGCGTATTGCCCAGCTCGTCGTCATGCCCTACCGGCCCGCCAGGCTGGAGTTCGTGGACGATCTGGGCGAAACGTGCCGAGGCGGCGGCGGCTTCGGCCACACCGGCAAGGTGTAGGCGCGCTCGGGACGGTCCGGGCAACCGGACGCCCTGACGATCCGCGCCGGTTCTGCCGGGAGAAGCCTCCGGCGGCCAAAGGGCTGCCGCCCTCTGGACTCCCATATATTTACCGCATGTGACGGACCCGTCGCGACTGATGACGCGACGGTACTGTGAGGACGATAATGAGCGACAAATTCGAGAATCTGAAGGCCAGAACCGCCGCGTCCGTGATGAACACCTACGGGCGCTACCCCCTGGCCCTGGAGCGGGGCAAGGCCTCGACCCTCTACGACCTGGACGGCCGCGAATACCTTGATCTGCTGGCGGGCATCGCCGTCGTCAACCTGGGCCACTGCCACCCGGAAGTGACCAAGGCCGTGTGCGACCAGGCCGCCAGGCTGGTACACGTCTCCAACCTGTTCTTCCAGGAACCCCAGGTACGGCTGGCCGAGGCCCTGCTCGCCACCTGGGGACCCGGACGCGCGTTCTTCTGCAACTCCGGCGCGGAGGCCAACGAGGGCGCCATCAAGCTCGCCCGGCGCTTCATGCGCAAGGTCAGGGGCCAGGAGCGCCACGAGGTGATAAGCCTCACCGGCTCCTTCCACGGCCGCACGCTGGCCACCCTCACCGCCACCGGCCAGGACAAGGTCAAGGACGGCTTCGCGCCGCTCCCCGAGGGCTTCGTCACCGTCCCGGCGGGCGACCTGGAGGCCATGACGGCCGCCGTGACGGACAGGACCGCCGCCGTGCTCCTGGAGATCGTCCAGGGCGAGGGCGGGGTGAAGCCCTTCCCCGAGGAGTATCTGAAGGGCGTCGAAGCCCTGTGCCGCGAAAAAGGCCTGCTCCTCATGGTGGACGAGATCCAGACCGGCCTGTGCCGCACCGGCAAGTGGTGGGCGCACCAGCACTTCGGGCTTACGCCGGACATCGTCACCGTGGCCAAGGGCCTGGCCAACGGCCTGCCCATGGGCGCGGTGCTGGCCACGCAAGAGGTGGCGCAAGGATTCGAACCGGGCAGCCACGCCACCACGTTCGGCGGCGGGCCCGTGGTCGCCGCGGCGGCCGCCAAGACCATCGAGATCATGAAGCGCGACCTGATGGCCGAAAGGGCCGCCCGCATGGGGGACTTCGCCAAGGCGCTCTTCGAGGACGTGGCCGCCGACAACCCCGGCAAGATAAGGGAAGTGCGCGGCCTGGGGCTCATGATCGGCATCGACCTGGAGTTCGACGGCCAGAAGATCTGGGAGGAGCTTCTCAGGCGCGGCTTCATCCTGAACCTGACCCAGGGCACGGTACTGAGGCTTTTGCCGCCGCTTGTCATCGAGCAGGAGGAGCTCAAGCGCTTCGCCGCCGCCCTGTCCGACGTGCTGGCCGGGATGTAGTTCCATACACGACGACACACTCCGGGGCCGGGCCGCGAGGCCCGGCCCTTTTTCAAGGATCCACTCGCATGTCCAAGCTTCTCAAGATCGAACTCACCCTGCCCGGAACCCTCGAAGAGGCCGAGCAGGAAACCCTGGGCGAGGACGTCTCCGCCTGGCTGTCCGGCAACTCCCTGCAGGGCTGGGAGGAGCTGACCGCCCCGGCCACCCGCGACCTCACCTTCCGCTTCTACCTGGAGCCCGAGTCGCCGCTGGCTAAGGTGGTCACGGAGTACGTGCCCACTCGCTGGCCCATGGCCCGCATCGCCACGGAAGCCCAGGAGCAGCAGGACTGGGCCGCCGCCTGGAAGGAGTTCTTCACCCCCATCGACATCGGCGGCCGCTTCGAGATCGTGCCGCCCTGGCTGGCCGACGCCGACCACCACGGCCTGGAGCCCATCGTCATCGAGCCCAAGATGGCCTTCGGCACCGGCCACCACGCCACCACGGCCCTGTGCCTGGAGGGCATCGCCAGGCTGGTGGAGACCGGCCGCCTGGAAAAGGGCGCGAGCTTTCTGGACCTGGGCACGGGCTCCGGCATCCTGGCCATCGGGCTGGCTAAGCTCGGCTGCGTGGGCCTGGCCGTGGACATCGACCCGCAGGCCGTGTTCTGCGCGGCGGAGAATCTGGCGCTGAACGGCCTGCCTCCCTCGGGCACGCCGGGAGCGCCCGTGCAGCTGGCCGTGGGCGGGCTCGAAAGCCTGAACCCGGACATGGCCTTCGATTGCATCGTGGCCAACATCCTGGCCCAGCCGCTCATCGACATGGCCCCGTACCTCATCAAGCACCTGAAGTCCGGCGGGGCGCTCATCCTCTCGGGGCTGTTGACCACCCAGGCCCAGGCCGTGGCCGACGCCTACGTGCGCCAGGGCATGCCCCAGCCCGAGCGGAGGGATTCGGGCGAATGGAGCGGGCTGTTCTGGGTGTGATCTGACGCTTTGATCGCCGATTGAAGCATGTACCCCACGAAAAGCCGGATGACGGCTTTTAATGGGGTACATTTTTGATCAATTGCTCGTCGCTTCCGGCCTCGCAACCCGCGAGACGGATTCTCCGTCCTGGCCGTTTTGCGTCTGTCCGGCGGCGTCGCCGCCCTACATGGCGGGCGGGGCCGCCAGCACCTCGCCGATGGCGAAGGCCTTGGCGCAATCCTTGGGGAAGACCTCCTCCTTGCGTTTGGCCTTGGCGGCCGGGTCCCAGGCCGTGGACAGGTACTTGCCGTAGTCGCTGAACTGGCAGGTGTCGGTGGCCAGCAGCACCTGGCAGGAGCCGAACGTCCTGGCCAGCGCGCCCTGCATGCGCCCGATGAACTTGTCGTAGCCCAGGTCCGTCAGGGCCTCTTCCTTGACGTTCATGGTGTAGAAGAGCGCGGTGGGCATCTTCTTGGGCGTTATGGGCGCGTAGCCCGGCGTGTAGGTCAAAAACGGGAACATGAGCCGCTCCATGAAGGAGCGCATCTCGCCGGTCTCGGCCCCGAAGTACACCGGGGAGCCCAGGATCAGGGCGCCGGCCTCGGCGGCCCGCTCCAGCACCGGGGTCAGGCCGTCCTTCATGGCGCAACGGCCGTAGCTCCTGCCGCCGATCTTCTTGCACTCGAAGCAGCTGGTGCAGCCCCGGTATTCAAGATCGTAGAGATGCACCATCTCGCAGTCCGCGCCCTTGCCCCCCGCGCCGTCCAGGGCGTGCTGCAGCAGGGTGGCGGTGTTCCACTTCTTTCTGGGGCTTCCGTTGAATGCCATTACTTTCATCGCCATTCTCCTTTCCCGGACTCCTCCGGGCGCGAGCCATGGGATACAGGCCGCGTGAGGAACGCGCAAGAACGTACGAAAAGGATTCCTGAGCGCCGGGATGGAACCGCCCGACCAGGGCCGGGTCTTCGCCGCCGCCGGGCGGACAGCCCGGCGGCGCACCCTGTCCAGGCTCCAGGGCCTCCCCGGGGAGCAACGCGGCGGTCAGCCCCAATGCCGCCGCCCGCGCCTTGAACCCTGACGGCCTCGCGTGTATTCCCCGCGCATGAATGCAATGCGCCGGATCCTGGATTCACCCCGCCTCGAACTCGCCGTCGGCCTCATTCTGCTCATTGCTGGGTTCATGGAGATCCGCGACGTCATCATGGTCCAGATGCCGAACCGCGGCCCCATGCTGCCCCACGCGGCGGCCACCGTGGGCGCGGCCCTCGTCCTGCGCTCGCTGCCGGGCATCTTCCTGGGCCTGGAGATCGCGGACAGGGCCATCCAGGGCGTCACCTTCCGGCCGGCCCTGGCCTTCCTGGACGCCTTGGCCCACTCCCACGCCGCCGACCTGTGCATGGGCGTCATCCTCCTCGCCGCCGGGACGGCGGACCTCGCGGACATCATCCTTTCCGGACGCGCCCTGCCCTACCTCAACTCCGCCTCTGGCGCGGTGGTCTTCGGCCTTGCTCCGGCCCTCAACGCCTTCCTGGCGCTCTACAAGGGGGCAAGCCGCATCGACCGGGAACGCCCGGCGCGCCTGCTGGACAGGGCGGTCAAAAACCCCGGCGTGCAATGCGCGGCCGGGCTCTTCATGCTGGCTGGCGGCGCGCTTGAGATATGGGCCCCGATCCACGAGAGTTTCCCCCCGGGCCATGGCCCCGCTCTGTCCGGCGGACTGGCGGCGCTTGGCCTGTTCGGGCTGATCACGGGCCTGCCCGGCGTCTACGAGGGGCTCAAGGCGCTCACGGGCGGACGAGGGCCTCGAAGCTGATTTACAAACGCCCCAAAGGGGTTTACAGCCGTTGAGCAAGGACCTTTTCATCTCACCCATAAAGGATCATCAGACATGCACCTGACCAAACGCGTGCTCGTCACCGGCGGCGCCGGCTTCCTCGGTTCCCATCTGTGCGAGCGTCTGCTCTCCGAAGGCTGCGAGGTGGTGTGCCTGGACAACTACTTCACCGGCACCAAGCTCAACATCCAGCATCTCATGGACAACCCCAACTTCGAGCTGCTGCGCCACGACGTCACCTTCCCCCTCTACATAGAGGTGGACGAGATATACAATCTGGCCTGCCCGGCCTCGCCCATCCACTACCAGTTCGACCCCGTGCAGACCACCAAGACCAGCGTGCACGGCGCCATCAACATGCTGGGCCTGGCCAAGCGCGTGCGCGCCAAGATCATGCAGGCCTCCACCTCCGAGGTCTACGGCGACCCCTCCGTTCATCCGCAGCCGGAATCCTACTGGGGCAACGTCAACCCCATCGGCTTCCGCTCCTGCTACGACGAGGGCAAGCGCTGCGCCGAGACGCTTTTCTTCGACTACCGCCGCCAGCACAACCTGAAGATCAAGGTCGTGCGCATCTTCAACACCTACGGCCCGCGCATGCACCCCAACGACGGCCGCGTGGTGTCCAACTTCATCGTGCAGGCCCTGCAGGGCCAGCCGCTCACCGTCTACGGCGAAGGCCAGCAGACCCGCTCCTTCTGCTACGTGGACGACCTGATCGACGGCTTCGTGCGCTCCATGTCCACCCCGGACGAATTCACCGGCCCGGTGAACCTGGGCAACCCCGGCGAGTTCACCATCCTGGAGCTTGCCAAGCTGGTGATCGAGTACACCGGCTCCAAATCCAAGATCGAGTACCGCCCCCTGCCCTCGGACGACCCGAAGCAGCGCCGCCCGGACATCACCCTGGCGAAAAGCGCCCTTGGCTGGGAGCCCAAGATCAAGCTGGCGGACGGGCTCAAGAAGACCATCGAATACTTTGACTGGTTCCTGAAAAGACAATAAGGATGCCTCCGGCGGAAGAGAGGGCGTTGCCCTCCCTTCCGCCCGGTTTCAGCTCCGCGGGATTCGCCAGACTGGGCCCGGCGACTGTTCATTGGCTTACAACGGCCCGCCCGGCCTGCTTGGCCGCGGGGCTGTCCGCCCTGGGGAGAAACCCGGCCTGAAGACGATCCGACGCCCGGACCGGACGGACTTGCGTCACCCGGACGAAAAGACTACGGATGCCCGCTATCGACGCGAAGCCGCTAAAAGTTTTTGAAGGAGAGCTCGAGAGGGAACTTTTTTCAAAAAGTTCCCTCTCGATATTATTCTTGCATGCCTGAATCCTCACGGAAATCCTTGGCCGTCGTGGTCCCGGTCTACAACGAATCCCAGGGCCTGGACGCGCTGCACCAGCGCCTGCGCGCCGTGCTGGAGACGCTGCCTTACGACTGGCAGATCATCCTCGTGGACGACGGCAGCCGCGACGCTTCCTGGGAGAAGATCCGCGAACTCTCCGGCCGCGACGAACGCGTCAAGGGCCTCATGCTCTCGCGCAACTTCGGCAAGGAAATGGCGCTCACCGCGGGCGTGGAACTCTGCCCGGACGTGGACGCCGTCATCTGCATCGACGCCGACCTCCAGCACCCCCCTGAACTCATTCCCACCCTCACCGCCAAGTGGGAGGAGGGCTACGAGATCGTGGCCACCGTGCGCGAGGCCGTGGCCGACTACTCCACCATGAAGAAGTTCGGGTCCAAGGCGTTCTACTGGGTCATGACCCGCTACTCCGACCTGGACATCCCGCCCTCCAGCACGGACTTCCGCCTGCTCGACCGCAAGGTGGTGCAGACGCTTCTGCACTTCACCGAACGTACCCGCATGTTCCGGGGCCTCATCGACTGGATGGGCTTCAAGAAGATTTACATCCCCTTCGTGGCCCCGGCCCGCGACACCGGCCAGGTGGGCTATTCCATGAAGAAGCTCTTCAACCTGGCGGTGAACAGCTTCACTTCCTTCTCGCTGCTGCCGCTGAGGTTCACGGGATACCTGGGGCTCAGCATCATCGGCATATCCCTGCTCTTCCTGGTCTTCATGATGACGGGCAACGTGCTTTGGGGCGCGAACTACACCCCCATGGCTTTCTTCACCGTCTTCAACACGTTCCTCATCGGCATCGTGCTCTGCGGTTTGGGCATGGTGTCGCTCTATATCGGGCACATCCACACCGAAGTGGTGCAAAGGCCCCTGTACATTATCCGCGAACGCGCGGGACGATGGGAGTAGACCATGGCCGACAATCCCCTGTTTTCCATCATTATTCCCTTCAAGGAGCCGGGCGTCCTGGTGGAGGAGAGCCTGCGTCACATATTCGAGCTCGTGGAGAAGAGCTACGAGGTCATACTCCTGCCCGACGCCCCCATCGAGAGCGTCAAGGGCGTGTACGCCCACCCCTCGGTGAGCATCATCCCCACCGGCACAAAGAGCCCGGCCGTCAAGCGTGACATGGGCGCCCAGGCCGCCAGGGGGACATATCTGGCATTCATAGACGACGACGCCTACCCCGAGCCCTACTGGCTCACGTACGCGCTGCAGGCCTTCGAGCGCGAGCCCGAGGTGATGGCCGTGGGCGGACCGGCCCAGACCCCCGCCTCCGACCCGTTCTGGGCCAGGGCGTCCGGCGCGGTGTTCCTTTCGCGCTTCTCGGGCGGCTTCCCGCAGCGTTACATGCCCCTGCCGCCGCGCCGCTACGTGGACGACTGGCCCACGGTGAACCTTATGGTGCGCCGTGAAGCCTTCCTCGAGGTGGGCGGCTTCGACAACGAATACTGGCCCGGCGAGGACACCAAGTTCTGCATGGACCTCATCGCCAAGACCGGCGGCAGGATCCTCTACCTCCCCGAGATGCTGGTGTGGCACCACCGCCGCGAGGGCTTGCGCAAGCACCTCAGGCAGGTGGGCAACTACGGAGCCCACAGGGGCTACTTCGCCCGCAACTATCCCGAGACCTCGCGCCGCCTGCCCTATTTCCTGCCCAGCGCCTGGCTCGCGTTCCTGGTCCTGGGGGCCATCATCCTCCCGTGCTCCGTCTACGAGACCGGGCTCTTCCTCTACGGCGCGGCCCTCTTCCTGGCCGTCATTGACATCGCCCGCCGCGAACCCCTGGACGTGACCCTGGCCGCCATCCCCTACATCGTGCTCACGCACCTGTGGTACGGCTGGCGCTTCCTGCGCGGCTGGTTCACCAACGACCTGAAAAGCACCCTCGGCAGATAAATGAAAGTATCCGTCTCCTATCCGCCCCTGGAATCATCCAAGGGCGTGGCCCTCCTGTCCCAGAACCGCCAGTTCCAGTGGTTCACCAACCCCACCTACATCTATCCCATGGTGCCCTCCTACGCGGCCAGCCTCTGCAAGGAGCGCGGCCACCAGGTGTTCTGGGACGACGGCATCGCCGAGGAATTGAGCTACGCGGCCTGGCTCGAACGCATGAAGCGCGAGAAGCCGGACCTGATCGCCATGGAGTCCAAGACTCCGGTCATCAAGCGTCACTGGAGGATCGTGGAGGAGCTCAAGCGCGAGCTGCCCGGATCGAAAGTTGTCCTCATGGGCGACCACGTCACCGCCCTGCCCCGCGAGTCCATGGAGAACTGCCCGGCCGACTTCGTCATCGCTGGCGGCGACTTCGACTTCATCCTGGCCGGCCTGGCCGACTTCCTCTCCGGCAAGAGCCCGGCCATGCCCGGCGGCGTCTGGTTCCGCGAAAACGGCGAGATCAAGGACTCCGGCCCGGCAAGCCTGGAGCACGACCTGGACAGGCTGCCCCACATCGACCGCGAGCTGACCAAATGGCAGCTCTACGCTTACAAGAACGGCAACTTCAAATACACGCCCGGCACCTACGTCTACGCCGGGCGCGACTGCTGGTGGGGCAAGTGCACCTTCTGCTCCTGGACCACCCTCTACCCCGGCCGCAACTACCGCACCGTCTCCGTGGAGCGCCACCTGGACGAGATCGAGAAGCTGGCCGCCATGGGAGTCAAGGAAATCTTCGACGACTCCGGCTGCTTCCCCAAGGGCAGGTGGCTTGAGGACTTCTGCAACGGCATGATCCGGCGCGGCCTGCACAAGAAGGTGGTGATGGGCTGCAACATGCGCGTGGGCGCGCTCTCCCAGGAGCAGTGGAACCTGCTGAAGGCCGCCAACTTCCGCTTCATCCTGATCGGGCTCGAGTCCGTGGTGCAGTCCACCCTGGACAGGCTGGTCAAGGGCATCAAGGTGGCCCAGATCGAGGAGACCCTCAGGATGTGCAAGAAGGCCGGGCTGGCCCCGCACATCACCACCATGGTGGGCTACCCCTGGGAGACCATGGCCGACGCGCGCGCCACCATCGACTTCGCCAAGCGCATGTTCACCCAAGGCTACCTGGACACGCTCCAGGCCACCATCGTGGTGCCCTACCCCGGCACGCCGCTCTTCGAGGAGGCCAAAAAGCAGGGCTGGCTGACAACCCTGGACTGGGACGACTACGACATGCGCCAGAGCGTGTGGAAGTCCCCGATTTCCAACGAAGACGTGTTGCAATTCAAGAACGAACTGTATAAGGCCGCCCTGACCCCGGCATTCATCCTGCGCAAGGTGCTCTCCATACGTAGCATGGACGACATCGCGTTCTTCTGGCGCGCCGCCGGGAAGCTGATCGGCCACCTTCTGAACACCCGCAGGGGATGTTCCGAATGTAAGAAATAGCC
>JBMORI010000054.1:0-14888 GCA_049322415.1 Thermodesulfobacteriota bacterium
CGCCCTCGGACATGCGCTGGGCGAAGGTGACGCCCTGGATGACCGGGCCGGTGATGCCCCTGGTGATGACGATGGCGATGCCCACGCCCAGGACCAGCGCCACCGCGAGGCCCACGGCCATGATGGTCACGGAGGCGTTAAGGCTCTTCTCGGATTCCTCGCTCAGGGCCTTGGTCTGGGAGATGCCCGCCAGCGCGGTCTGCTCGGCGGCGTGGGTGAGCTTTTCCGCAGCCGCCTGCCTGAGTTTGGTGATCGCGTCCAGCTTGTTCCAGTTGTTGAGGAAATCGGCGACGGCGGCCTTGTATGCCTCGGCCCCTCTCTGAATGTTCTCGAGTTCCCTGATGTTCTTTTCCTGGCGCGTGATGGTTCGCAGCTGGTTGAGCTTGGCCTGGATGGCGTCGAAGTTTTTCAGTACGTCATTCAAGATGGCCTGGTTGCGCAGGGCCTGCCCCCTGAAGTTGGACACCCGGACCCCGTTGCCCAGATCGATAACGTCGTTGATCCAGCTGATCTTGTCCAGGCGGTCCTTGACCTGGGCGCTGTCCACCGCGCCCTTGGCGGCGGCCTCGGCCAGGGCCTTGCTCTGGCTGTCGAGGTAGTTCGCGGCGTTGGTCATGAACATCTGCGCCGATTTGTCCATGGCCTGCCGGTTGGCTTCCATGGCCTTGTCCACGGCCATGGTGTTGTCGGCCTCCTTGCGGTATTCCTTCAGTGCGGCCGTGGCCGCCGCTTCCTGCTCCTTGAGCTTCACAAGTTCAGGATGTTTCTGGTAAAGTTCACGGGCCTTGGCGAGTTCCTTGTCGGCCAGGGCCAGGGAATCCTGGGCGTCCTTCCAAAATTTTTCGTTGCCCGTGTACGTAAAGCCACTCATGGCGTACATCGCCTGGCTTACCCGGCGCTCAAGCTCGCTTGCGATCTCCACTTCAGGGGCGTATTCGGTGGCGAGCCTCTCCGCCCTGCCGCTGGCCGACATCATGTTGATCATGGCCATGCCGCCCAGCGAGGCCGCGATCAGGATGAGGATTCCGAATCCCAGCCCGATCTTCACTCCAAGTTTCAAGTTCTTCATGCTCGCCTCCGCATTCGTGATGATTACCGACAAGTACTGCTTGCGCCACTCCTGTCCGCCGCGGCATACAGCCTTCCCGCGACCATCGCCTTCACCTCGCCGGAGAGGTCCGGCAAGGATTCGTCCTCGCAATAGAGGCCGGCTATCCCCTTGAAGGTGGCCCATATGGCCAGCGCCGTCTTGTCCGGGGCGATGTTCAAGCCCGGATTGTCCTGGACGGCCTTCCGGAGGGGAGCCTCGATTATGCGTATATACTTATCCTTAAGAAGCGCCAAGTCCGCATTGGGAAAAAGAGCAAGGTCCAGGGTGGAGAACGGGGCCAGCTTGGTGAGAAAGACCAGCCGGTCCCTGTTGTCCCTGGCGAAGTTGAAGAAGGATTCCACCAGTCTGTCCAGTGCCTCGGCCGGGCTCGCGGCGTCCGCGACCGCGCTTTCCGCCTCGTTGCAGAGCCTGTAGAGTATGTCCCTGGCCAGGATGAAGAGCAGGTTGTTCTTGGTCTTGAAGTGGTAGATCACGGTTCCGGCCGCGACTCCGGCATGGTCGGCGATCTCCTGCACGGAGACCCCGGCGACGCCTTTTTCGGCGAAGAGCCTGGTGGCCGAGGCCAGGATGGAGTTCACTTTGATTTCGCTCATGAGGAGCCCTCTTGACTGAATATTCATTCAAACAATGCCATGCGCGATGAATCATTGCAAGCCTAATCATATTTTTTTGTTGTCTTCGTAGCTATGCTGCTGATAAAAATACAGAAAAAATACTCTCTCGTTTCCCGGCGGCCCGGGCCCTCGCCGGTTGCATGGCGCGCCACGCCGAAGGGTGCTTCCCCGCCCCGGACTCCACTGGCCTTCCTTGACGGTGGACAGCGGCGGGCAATGCCTATTACAGTGCCGGGACAGTCTCCGACAAACTGCATTGCGGCAGAGCCCAAACGTCAGAACAAGGCGGCGAATCCATGAGGTCCGTGCTGGTCATCGACGACGAGAGGCCCACCCTTTCCATGTTCGGCCTCCTGCTGGAGGGCATGGGTTACGAGGTGCTCACCGCCGCCAGCGGCCGCGAGGGCATCGAGATGTTCGAGCGCGAGCGGCCCGCCATAGTCTTCACCGACATCAAGATGCCCGACATGGACGGCCTGGAGGTTCTCTCGGTCATCAAGTCCCGCGACCCGTCCGCCGAGGTGATCGTGGTCACCGGCCACGGCGACGTGGAGCTTGCGCTTTCCTCGCTCAACCTGGACGCGGCGGACTTCATCGACAAGCCCATCCGCTCCGAAGCCTTGTCCAGGGCGTTGGCCCGGGCCGAGGAGCGCCTGAATCTCAAGGCCGAGGCTTCCGAGCAGGTGAAGATCCGCGAGCTCGACAGGGCCACGGTCATCGAGGTGGGCGGAAAGCTGTCGTCCTCCCTGGAGGCCGTGATGGACCAGGCCGCGTCGAAAGCCGCCGGGAGGGGGCTGCCCGTGGCGGTCTCCCTCGATCCGGCGGCGAGCCTGACCGGGGCGGGCATCGCCCTGCTGGCCAGGGTGATGGTCCTCTGCGGGGAGGCGGGACTCTCCTTCGCCGTCGCGGCCCCTTCGGGGGCCCAGCGCGACGTGCTGGGCGCGGCGGGGGTCTTCGGGGTATCCGAGATATGGGAGTCACTTGACGAAGCGCTCGCGGCCATGGGAAGCGCCCCGGCCGGACCCGGCGGGGCATGACCGCGTACTTGCCATGATGCGAGCTTGATAACGAGGAGTTGGCCATGAAGAGAAATCCGTCGTTTGTCCGCGTGCTGACGGCCGTCCTGGCCGTGTTGCTCGGCCTGTCCGGTCCCGCCTGGGCCGGGCCGCCGGAGGCCGGCGGGCAGGTCCCCGCCGACCTGTCCCTCACCGCGCCCGTTGGGCCGTCCGGCGGCGAGTACCTGGGTATCGGCCAGGCCAAGACCTTCAAGCTCTCGGACGTGAAGTCGCCCTACATCCTCCTGGAGGTGGTGGGGGTGTACTGCCCGCAGTGCCACGTCCAGGCGCCCCTCTTCGACAAGTTCTTCCAGCGCCTCTCCCAGGACAAGGAACTGTCCGCCAAGGTGAAGATGCTCGGCATGGCCGCCGGGGCCACCAAGGAGGAGATGGACTACCTGCGCGAGAGCGGCGTCTACAAGTATCCCGTCGCCTCGGACCCGGACTTCGCCGCGCACAAGCGCATCGGCGAGCCCAAGACTCCCTACACCATGCTCCTGGACGCCAAGGGCAAGGTGCTCTTCGCACACCTGGGCATCATCGAGGACGTGAACGCCTTCTACGAGCAAGTGGCCAAGCTGGCCCGATGAACGCGACGCCGCGGGCGGCGGGGTGATGCCATGAGCCAGAGCCGGATGCATCGGCGGCGTTCGCGCCGGAGGGCGCCCCGCCGGACGCGGGGAGTGACGCCATGAGCCAGGGCCGGGAGCGGCGGACCAGGGCGAGAAGGCTTTTTGAGCTGACCGTCCTGCACGAGGCGTCCTTCGAGCTTGCCGGGCTCGCCACGCCCGGGCAGATCGCCAGGTCGTTTCTGCTCACGGTCATGGGGGGGCTTGGCGTCTCCTCGGCCTTCATCATGCTGTTCGGGGAGCCGGGGCAGGAAGAGGATTTCGTCGTCCACAGGGGGCTCGGCGAAGCCCAGGCGGCGCGCCTGGAGAAGGGGCTGGCCGCCGTGCGGCGGGACTGGTTCGCCGGAGCCCGCCCGGCCGGGCCGCCCAGGCAGCCGCACATCCTCGGCGTCGAGGGCCGCGACAAGGCCGTGTTCCCCGCCGACACGCGCTATCTGGTCCGCTGGACCCAGGACGCTGGCCGGGGCGGGCTGCTGGGCGTCGGGCCGAAGCTCGCCCGCGAAGACGGCGTGCTTAACCCACAGGACTTCCCCGGGGACTCCGGGCCGGACGAGGCTGAACTCTTGCTCAACCTCACCGACTGCCTGCTGGGCGCGCTCTCCAGGGCCCACCTCACCGGGCGGCTGGCGGCCATGGGGCAGGACCTGTCCGGGCGCAACGCCGAACTGTCCCGCCGGGTCTACCAGCAGGACACCCTCATCCAGGCCCTCTCGGAGATGAGCGCCATACCGGACACGGGCAAGCTCCTCGAGAGCTTCCTGCTCTTCCTCATGGGGGCGGCTGGCGCGGGCCGGGGGTACGCCTTCATGCTGGACAAGACCGGCAGGCGCGTCCTCTCCGCCGCCAAAGGCGTGGAGGAGAACCGGCTTTCGGCGGTGGACCCGGTCCGGTTGCGCCAGACGGTCACGCGGGGGCTTTTCACGGGCGGAGGCGGCAGGGCCGGATACCTGGACGATCCGGCCGCGCTTGCCGATGCGGGCCTGCCCGAGGACATGCCGGGCCTGTGGTTCGCGGCCGAGGGAAACGCCTACGGGTTCGCGGGCCTCGGGTCGCGCCTGGACGCCGCGCCCCTGGACCAGCCCCGCCGGGAGGTGCTCCAGGCCCTGGCCGGGGCGTTCGTCTCCAGCTACCGCAACGCCTCGCTCCTGGAGGAGCTTTCGCGCCGCAACGCGGAGCTGGAGGAGACCCTGGCCGTCATCACCAACTGCCGGGTGGAGATCGAGGGGCTGGAGAAGGCCAAGGAGCGCATCAAGGAGATCGTCTCCCGGGAGATGGGCCGGGTGTCCAGGGCCTCCTGGGCGGACTTCGCCATCGTCTTGTGCATCGCGGCGGCGGTTGGCTTTCTGTTCAATCTGGCGAGCCCCTCCGGCGTGGAGCTGGTTCCGTCCCACTGGACGCGCCCGGCCACGCCCGCCGTGGAGGCCTCCGAAGCCAGGGAGCTGACCGAAGGGGGCGGCGCGGTATTCGTGGACGCAAGGCCCCAGGAGCTCTTCAAGCAGGGGCACATACCAGGCGCGCTCAACCTCACCCCCGCGCTTTTCGATTTCATGTACGGCATGCGCCTGGCCAAGGTCCCCCGGGACAAGCCCGTGGTGGTCTACGGCCGCAACATAAGCAGGCTCTACGACGAGGAAGTGGCCGGGCTCCTGGCCAAAAGGGGACACAAGAACGTGAGGATCCTGACCGGAGGCCTTTCGGCCTGGAAGGATCAGGGACTGCCGGTGCAGCCATGACCACGGCAGCCAAACTGAAACGCCTGCTGACCCACCCCTGGCTGGCCTTCGCCTTCAGGCTCTACATGGGCGGGCTCTTCATCTACGCCAGCGTCTACAAGATAAGCTACCCGGCCGAGTTCGCGGGCTCCATCGCCAGCTACGAGCTGGTCCCTTACTGGGCCGTCGGCGTGATGGCCGTGGTCATGCCCTGGCTGGAGCTCATCTGCGGGGTGATGGTGGTGGCGGGCATCCGGCCCAAGGCGGGCATTCTGGTGCTCATGGGACTCATGGCCTTGTTCCTCGTGGCCGTGACCATCACGCTCATCCGGGGCGTGCCCATCGGCTGCGGCTGCTTCAGTTCGCTCGAGGACCAGATAAGCTGGCGCACCTTCTTCCGGGACGTGGCCTGGCTGGCCCTTACCGTCCACGTCTACCTCTATGACACCAAACTGCACCTGGAACACCTGTTCCTGGTGAAGGTGAGGGACCTGTGATGCGATCGGCGTTCATCGGGATCGTCCTGGCGGCGATGCTGGCGGGATGCCAGGGAGCCCCGGGGGTGGAGGGCAAGTACGCGGCCATGGCCCAGGACGGCAGGACCGTGTCCCTCAACCTCAAGTCCGGCTTCCAGGGCGAGTGGGAGACACCCACCGACACCGTGGCCTTGCGCTGGGAAATCCGGGACGGGGACGTCTGGCTCCACTCCAAGAGCGGGGGCGTGATACGGGGGACGGTGGAGAACGGCAGGATCAGGATATCCTTGCCCGGCGAAGGGGAGCTGGTCTTCTCCAGGCCCGGCGGATAGCCGCGCGCCCTCCCCGGGGCCGCGGCCCGGAAAACATGGGCGTGCTTTCCAAGGGCAAGGGCGGCAGTTTCCAGGCGGTTGCCGCCGAAGTGTCCAGCCGGCCTCCTTCAGGACGCCGCGTTAGGGAACCATCCGCTTCAGCACCGGCGTGCGCTTGAGCCCGGCGGTCAGCAGGGCAGACAGGACGAACACCGCGCCGCCGAGCAGCAGCGGCCCCGCCCAAGGGTGCACCGTGCGCCAGTCCAGGCCGTTTCCAAAGCTCACGAAGAGCGTCATCTGTCCGGTCAGGAGCATCATCACCAGCATGTGCGCAAGGAAGACGCCATAGGATAGGCCGCTGACCTCGTGGACCAGCCTGGCCCTCTTGCGGGCGGCTTCGGGCTTCCATCCCTTGAAGAACAGGAAGATGGCCGCCGTCATCAGCGCGGTCAGGGGCTGCTGGTAGCAGAAGAAGGTGTTGGGCAGCATGGTGTTGGCCTGGAAGGCCATGAACTCCCCGGCGGCCGTGACCGCCGCGCAGACGAGGAACACTGCGGCCAGCGCGGCCCTGCCGCCTGGAACCCTCACGTCCGTGGAATTGAGCAGGTGTCCCAGGACGAAATAGCCGAAATAATAGGGGATCACCGCTCCGGAAAGGAAACGGTTCAGATCCTGCTCCCAGATCAGGCGCGTGGCGAAGTTGAGGGCGTTCAGACCGAAGACGATGGCCGTGAACACCGCCGCGCGGCGCTGCCAACCCTGACCGCTGAACGCCGGACGCACGAAGGGGACCATCAGGTACACCCCGGCGATCATGTACAGAAACCACAGCGGCCCGGCCCACATCCCCGTGAAGAACCGCTTGATGAACGACCCCAGGTGCGGCAACCCGCCCGTCTGGAGGCAGAAGGCCAGGTAGTAGACGGCGGACCACGCAGCGAGCGGCAGGGCGATCTTGACGAAGCGCTTGCCGTAGAACTTGCGCAGGTCCAAGGGGCGCTGGTCGCCGAGCATCAGCGCGCCGCTTATCATGAGAAGCGCCGGGACGCAGAAGAGGCTGAGCGACGAATACGCGAGCCCGGACCACATCTCCACCGCGCTTTCGCTGCCGAGAAGCGGCGAGGCGCAGTGCATCACCACCACCCCCACGATGGACAGGCAGCGCAGGAGGTCGAGGTACTCCAGGCGGGCGGGGCGGGGCGGGGCGGATTGGCTCACGGATGCGGACATGGCGGGCCAAGTAAGACAGGACGGCGTGAATTGCAACGCCGGGATTCAGTCCCCGGACGGCTGCCTCTCCAGCACCCGCTCCAGGAGCACGCGGTAGATGGGGCGCGCGCCCAGGGCCTCGGCCGTGGCGGCGGCCGCGATGCACGTCACCATGAGCGGCAGGGTGAGCGCGTAGTTGCCGGTCATCTCCATGATGAGGATAATGCCCGTCATGGGCGCGCGGACCGTGGCCGCGAAGAGCGCGCCCATGCCCGTCACCGCGAAGGCGTCCGGCTCGGGCGCCACGCCCGGGAAGAGCTCCATGACCGTGAACCCGTAAAAGACCCCCCACAGCGTCCCGAGCGCCAGCATGGGGGCGAAGATGCCGCCGGGAGCGCCGGTGGCGTAGGAGAGCATGGTGAGCATGAAGCGCAGCACGAAGAAGACCATGAGCGTCCACACCGGCTGGGCGTAGTCCAATGCCTTGAGGAGCGCCGCGTGGCCGCCGCCCGCCACGTTCGGCGCGCCCCAGGCGCAGATGCCCGCGAGGCCGCCCACGGCGAGCACGGCCAGATAGCGCTGGCGCTCGCCGAAGCCGTCGAACAGGTCCAGGGTGCGAGTGAGGGCCGCGTTGAACACCACGCCCGCCAGGCCCACGCTCGCGCCGAAGGCCACGAAGAGCCCGAGGGTGGCCAGGCTGGGGTCCGGCAGCACGGGCATGGGGATGGCCTGTCCCGGCCCGGAGATGAGCCTGCAGGTGACGGTGGCTGCGGCGCAGGCCACCACCACCGAGTGGAACGAGACGAAGTCGAAATGGAACTGCTCGCGCATCTCCTCCACCACGAACAGGATGCCCGCCAGGGGGGCGTTGAAGGCGGCGGTGAGGCCCGCCCCGGCCCCGGCCGCGACCAGGCAGTGGCGCTCGTACGGGGAGCACGCCCCCGCGGACCACGCGAACAGCCTGCCCGCCGCGCCGCCCATCTGTATGGTGGGGCCCTCCCGGCCCAGCACCATGCCGCTGCCCAGGGCCAGCGTTCCCGCCGTGAACTTCACCAGGAGCACGCGGACGAAGCGGAAAGGCCGCAGTCCCGCCAGGGCTCCCTCGATCTCCTGGATGCCGCTGCCCCCGGCCTCCGGCGCGAAGCGCCGCACGGCCCAGACGGCCAGCAGCGCCAGGGCGGCCGAGGCGGCGGCCGAGGCGGCCCAGGAGAACCCTCCGGCCATGCCCACGGCCTGCTCGCGCAGAAGCTCCATCCTGTCCGCCGACATGTGGAACAGCGAGCCCAGCGCCCCGGCTGCCGCGCCAGTGAGGGCGGCCTTGAGGAAAACCGGCCCGAAGCGGCGCGGTTCCTGCCCCCTGTCCGGGTTCGTTTGGCATGAGTCGTTCGGCGGGACCTTCCCTGTCGTGGACGGCATGCTCATCCTTCGGCGCAAAGGGGACTTCTCGTCAACCCTCGGCACGGTCCCGTCTCATGGCCGCGCCGCGTGCGTCATGCGGGGAACATCCGCCTCGCGCCGCCGGGTTCCTCGCGCTCGAGCCCCGTGAAGTCCGTCACCGAGTCGGCCTTGGTCCACAGGCCAAGGAAACCGCGCGGGGGCTCGCTGAAGTGGTGGACGATGTAGGGCTTGCCGTCCACGAGGCATGTGACCGCCGCCCCGGCCACCTCCACCGCCAGTTCCCGCCACTCCCCGGCCTTCACGGGCAGATGGGCCGAGGCCAGCTCCTGGCGTCTGCCGTCCGTGAACCGGAAGAGCATGAGGTTGTCCTCCAGAGCGTTGATGCGAAGCGTCAGGTACGTCCCGGCGCTTTGGACCGCGAAGGCCAGCCCCCCGGCCCGGTCGATGGCCCCGTCAATGGGCCTCACCAGCACGCGCGCCCTGCCTTCGCCCATCATGGAGTCCTTGGCCACGGCCAGGGGGAAGTGGAAGTAGGCCTCGATGGAGTCCAGGAACTTCTGGTAGCGCTGCCCGGCCATCCGGCCTAAGAGCCCGGCCAGCCCCTTCGAGAGTCCCGTGGCCCATTTGGAGCCGTCCTGGCGGGCCAGGGCGCGGCCGTCCTCCTCGATGCGCTCCCAGTCCCCGAGGGTGAGGTGGAAGCCGGGCAGGGGGCTCGCGGGGCGTTTGGAGAGCAGGTCGTAATCGCCAGCCAGGAAGGCCTCGGCCATGGACCGGGCCTCCTCCGGGCCGCCTATGGCCATGTCCAGCAGGCGGCTTGAGGCCATGAGGCGGCCTAGCTGGTCCAGGGCGTCCAGCGTCTCGCCGGTTGGCGCTCCCTTGAGGGACGCGTCCAGCACGTCGCCGGAGGCCTGCGCCGTGAAACCCAGCCGCGAGAGCACCCCGGCCAGGAAGGCCACTCTGAGGCTCTTGCCCGAGAAGCCCCCCGCGCCGCCGCCGAAGCGCAGCGTGACGTGGTTGCCTGAGGCCTTGGACCCAGCGTAGGCGTCGATGTTGGCGAAATGGTAGCCGAAGCGGGCCGAGAGGTTCAGGTAGTCGCGCCCGAGCAGGGCGTAGGAGTCTCCGCCGGGCTGGCCGCCGTCCACCTCGGCCGTGGCCGAGGTGGCCAGCAGCGTGAGGAACGAGCGCGGGTCGAAGGCCACCGTGCCGGACCAGGTGATGCCTGGATGGGTGAAGCCTCGCCACAAGGCCTGCATGGGGACCGAGCGTATGTCGGCGGGGACGGCATGGTCGCAGTCGGTGATGCTTTCCCGAAGCCCGCCGCCCAGGTCCATGCAGTATATCTGGAGGGGGACGGCCGCCCTCAGCCGCACCGCCGGGGCCGAGCCTTGGGCGGCACCGGAGAGGCCGAACATCTCGCGCATCCCGGTCTCGTGGGCGAAGCGGGTGATGTCGTGCAGCGTCTCGCACCCGGTGGGGGTGAAGTTGGCGGCTTGCGGGTCCTTGAGGGTGAGAGGCGAGACGAGGTCCAGCGCGGCCCGCAGGCGGCGGTGCATGGGGCTGTCGATGAGCCGGGACGGCGCGGCGGAGCGGGCCGTGAGCAGCTCCTCCACCCGGCCTTCGAAAACCCGCGCTCCGGTGGCGTCCACCGTGACCACGGCTCCCGTCTCCAGCGCGCCGAGGCATCCCTTCGCGCCGAAGAGGGCGGGGATGCCCATCTCTCTCGCCACCGAGGCCAGATGGCTGGCCGCGCCGCCCAACTCCGTGACCACCGCCCCGGCCCGGTCCAGCAGGGCGGCCAGGTCCGGCGAGGCGTTTCGGGCCACCACCACCGCCCCTTCCGGCAGCGACGTGGGGACGGCGCCCTCCACGCGGAGCACCTCGCCCGAAGCCGCGCCGGGGCTGGCCGCCACGCCTCCGGAGACCAGCGCGCGCCGCCCGGAAAGGTCCGGTTCGGGCCGCGCCCGCGCGGAGCCTGCCAAATCCACGGGCCTGGACTGGACGATGGCCAGCTCGGCTTCGGAGACGCACCACTCCACGTCCTGGGGCGAGCCGAAGAGTTCCTCCAGGGCAAGCCCCGCCCGCGCTATCTCCAGCGCCAGCGAAGGGGTGACAGGCGATCCGGACGGGACATCCGCCGCCAGGCTCTCCCGCGGCATCGCCAGGGAGAAGGGCGCGGCCTCGCCCGACACCAAGCCGTCTCCAAGACCCTCCACCGCGTCCAGGCGCATGAGCCCGCGTCCGGGAGAGGCAGGGTCAAGGGTGTAGAGCACGCCGCTCAGCCTGCTCGAAACCATGGGCAGGATCAGCGCCGCCATGGGCGCGTCGGCGTCGTCCAGGCCGTTGCGGAGCCGGTACAGCACGGCGCGCGGCGTGTATTTGCTGGCGAAGACCCGTCTTACGGCGTTCTCCGCCTCCTCGAAGGGCACGTTCAGCACCGATTCGTACTGCCCGGCGAAGGCGGCCTCCCCGTCCTCGCCCACGGCGCTCGAACGCACGGCCAGGAGCGGCTGTCCGCCAGCCCGCCCCGCCAGGGCGGCCAGCTCCCGCCCAAGCGCCGCGCGCACGGCCTCCGGCAGAGGCGCGGCCAGGATCGCGTCGCGGATGCGGCGGCAACGGGCCTCCAGGTCCGCGAGTTCGAGAGGCGAGGCGTCCTCCAACCCGGTGGCGGCGATCTCCGCAAGCCCGGTCCCGGTCATGAAGGCTGCGAAGGCTGCCGTGGTCAGGACGAATCCGTCCGGCACGGCCAGCGCCGTTCGCGACTTTATCCGCGCAAGGTTCGCGGCCTTGCCTCCGGCCAGGCGAGGCCAGTCCGGCAGGTCTCCGGCGTGGAAATCCACGGCCAGGGGATGATCGGGGTCGTCCGTGGCGCTACGGGGCGGAGGATAGGCGTCCAGGCGCAGGGCCGGCGGGCCCGAGGCGTCCCAGACGGGGGCGTCCAGCGCTCCGAGGGCTTCCGGCAGGATGCGGGCAAGGGCGTCAAGCAGCGCCGAATGCCTGCCTCCGGCCAGATGGCCCAGGGCCGAGGCCATGCCCTCCACGGAGCGGCCCATGGCCATGACGGCCTGCCGCGCGGCTCCCGGCGTGAAGGGCTCGCCGCCGTAGTATGTCTGCTCCAGGGCGGCCATGGCGTCGAGCACGGCGTCGTTGTGGGAGAGCAGCTCCCTGAAATGGCCGTACCGGGCGGACGCCTCATCGCCGGAATCCGCCAGCAGGCGGCAGGACTTCTTCGACCCTAGAAACGAGAAGAGGCTCATATCCTCACTCCTTTGCCGTTCTGACCGCCATGCGCCAGGACCACCACGCCGCCAAGGCCAGCGCGGCCGCGCCCGTGGCGAACGCCCCGGTGCTGCCCGCGAATGCCGCGACCGCTCCGGCGGCCAGCGGTCCGGCCGAATGCCCCACGTCCATGACTGACCCGAGAAGCCCCATGGCCCCGCCCCGGTTCTCCCGGCGGGAGAGGTCCGCCACGTAGGCGGACGTGGCCGAGGTGGCCACCGAGAGGCCAAGCCCCAGGACGATGGACAGCGCGAACAGACCGGCCACGCCCGGCATCCAGGGAACGGCGGCGCAGGCCAGGGCCGTGACCGCCGCGCCCGCCGCCATCTGCCCCACCCGGCCGTGGCGGTCGGAGAAGCGGCCGAAGAAGGGCTTGGTCAGGGCCACGGTGACGATCTGGGCCGAGAAGAGCGCGCCCGTGAGCCAGGCCTCGTGGCCGCGCTCCAGGGAGACGATGGGCAAAAAGGCCTCGAACGCGCCGTAGGCGAAGAGGATGCCCGCCTCCAGCACGCACCCGGCCAGGATGCCCCTGCTGGCCAGCAGTTCCCTCACGCTTTCCCCGAGAGGGGGGCGGCAGCGTCCGGCCCCGTGGTCCTCGAAGCGGGGGAGCCTCCAGGCCAGGACCATGGCCCCTATGCCGGCCACGCCGCACAGGACGTACACCCAGTCGAACCCCATCCACAGGGCCGCGCCGCCGAGCATGGGGGCCGCGAACCGTCCGGCCAGCGTGGCCGAGGAGAACGCGCCGAGCTTCTCCCCGCGCGAGGAGTCGAAGGCGTCGGCCACGGCGGCCTGGGCCACGGGCATGAAGATGCCGGTGGCCAGGCCGTGGTAGAAGCGGGCCAGGGCCAGCCCCCACACGTCCGTCACCAGGAGGTAGGCGAAGGGGGCGCTGGCGAACACCAGCGACGAGGCCAGGAGCATCCGCCGCCTGCCGAAGGCGTCCGAGCACAGCCCGCCGGGGATGGACACCAGCACCCCGGCCAGCGGCGAGAGGGCCGACACCAGCCCGATCCCCTCAGGCCCGGCCCCCAGCCCGGCGGCGAAGAGCGGCAGCACCGGGTTCTTGGCCATGGTGGTGGAAAGGATGGCCAAAAAACCTGCCGCGCACAGAAGCCTAAACGGGGAGGGACTCATTCTCCGCCGCCGCGATAAGGCCCTGTATCTCCCGGTGATAGCCGAAGTAGCGGGCCATGGTGACCTCGTTCTTGCCGTACTTGGGGTAGGACTTGAGGATCTCCTCGAAGCGCTCCTCGGCGTCGCGCGGGTCGCGCAGGGGGACCTTGCCCTCCGTGATGATGTCCACCAGCCGGTCGGCGTAGATGATGACGCGCTCCTCCAGCCGGTGCAGGGCGTAGTCCTTCACGGGCAGGCCGAACTCGCGGGCCTCGGGCTCGGTCAGGCCGCCCCGGATGTGCTTCTCCATCACGGCGCACACCTCGGGCGGAAGGCCGAGCGACGCCCCGAGCTGCGCGCCGATGAGGCCGTGTTCGATGGCGTGGGTCTTCACCTTTCCCAGGTCGTGGAAGAGCGCCCCGCGCGCCACCAGCTCCATGTCCAGCGGCACGTTCATGCGCTCCGCGATGTCCAGGGCCAGTCCGGCCACGGCGATGGAGTGGTCCAGGTCCTCCTCGGTCATGCCCTGGGAGCGCAGGAGCTCCACGTCCGCCTGGTCGATTCCCTTATGCATGCGAGTCCTCCTTGGGGACGTTCTTGAGGAAAACGGGCACCGCGATCACGAGCACCGCCGCCATGAGGGGGAAGCTCACCTTGTATCCCATCCAGGCCACCAGAAGTCCAGCCAGGATGGGGCCGGATGCGTGCCCCACGTCGAAAATGGTGCCGAAAGCGCCCATGGCCGAGCCGAAATGGCGCTCGCGGCACATGTCGGCCACCAGCGCCGCCGAGGACGACGTGACCAGCGCCTCGCCCAGGCCGAAGACCAGGCTCGCCGCCAGAAGCGACCAGAAGCCGCCCGTGAACGGCACCGCCGCGAAGGAGAAGGCGCACAGCACGAGCCCGCACACGATGAGCGGCCTGCGTCCGCGAGCGTCCGAAACCCGGCCCATCAGTGGCTTGGAGAGCATGGTCACCACCACCTGCGCGCCCCACAAAAGGCCCGCCTGGAGCTCGCTCAGGCCCACGACCTTCACCGCGTACACCGGGAGGAAGGCCTCCAGAGCGCCCATGGTCATGTTCTGCACGCCCTCCATGGAGGACGCCGTGACGATACGACGGTCCGAGAGCACCTCGCGGATGCCCTCCTTGAACCTGGCAAGCCGCGCTCCGAAGCCCAGGCCGTGCTCCACCTTCTCCTCGAAGCCCAGCGTGCGCATGCCGAGCGCCATGGCCGCCACGCCCGCCAGGGCGCTCACCGCGAACACTGCGCGGAACTGCCACAGCACGGGGCCGCCGCTCTGGCCCAGGTCCAGGATGAGGCCGCCCACCGGCGCGCCAAGCAGCGTGCCGATGATGCCCACTGACGAAAACCACGAGAGCATCTCGCCCTTGCGGCTGCCCGCCACGTCCGCCACCACCGCCATGGCCACCGGCCCGGAGATGGCCGTGGCCAGGCCGTGCAGGAAGCGCACGGCCACCAGCGCGGAGTAGGACTCGATGAACAGGTACGCGAAGGGCATCACCCCGAACACCGCGAGCCCGGCCAGCATGGTGCGGCGGCGGCCCACCACGTCCGACAGCGCGCCCGAAGGCAGCTTGAAGAAGATGCCCGTCACCGTGGAGACGCCCACGGCCAGACCGATGGCCTCCGGCCCCGCCCCCAGGAACAGGGCGAACAGCGGCAGCACCGGGTTGCGCGCCAGGGCGTACGAGAAGCGGGCCAGGAAGCCCACGGTGCAGAGATTCTTGAATGCGTCCATGTTGTTGCTCATGTGATTGTTGGAGGAAGATGCCTCCGGCGGCCAGAGAGGGCGCTGCCCTCTCTGGACTCTCCCGCCAGGGAACTTCGTTCCCTGGACCCGTTACCGCTTCGCGTCGGCCGCCGTCAGTTTTCCGCAGGGTCCGCCGGTCGGGTTGTCGCGCCAGGCACTGCCGCGGGCGGCGACGGATCGTCTTCAAATCGGTCCTAGCCGCGCGC
>JBMORI010000055.1:0-14363 GCA_049322415.1 Thermodesulfobacteriota bacterium
AGGGCCCTGGCGACCAACACCCTGGCCTCTCCCAGGATGCGGCAGACAGTGGGCCTGGAAACCCCCATGCGCTCGGCGGCCTCCTCCTGGGCCAGACCCAGGGCGTCCACCAGGCGAAGGGCTTCAAAGCCCTCCGCCGGGAGGACCGCTCCCTTGAGCCTCCCCAGAGGGACGCCTTGCGGCTTGTACATCGTG
Source organism: Thermodesulfobacteriota bacterium (assembly GCA_049322415.1). Taxonomy (GTDB): domain Bacteria; phylum Desulfobacterota; class Desulfovibrionia; order Desulfovibrionales; family Desulfovibrionaceae; genus Fundidesulfovibrio. Next base: position 196 of record JBMORI010000055.1, read on the forward strand.
GCCGGCGGGGCTTCGCCCAGGCAGCGCCTTTTTCTCGGGCGGGGCATGATCGCTCCTTGTTATGAAATTATGTTCATAACTAAGAGCAGGGAGGTGAGGTGTCAAGGGCGAAAGTGGAAAACTCTTGCCCTGGCGCTGGGTCCTGACGCGGCGTCCAGGCGGGGCTTGCGTGATCTGCCCATTGCGCCCGGCGGCGAGGGCTTGGCGGGCGCCGTCGCGAGGGACATGCGCCGCATCCGTCTTTCGTGCCTGGGAACAGAGGCGTGATGAGGCGAGGCTACAGTCCGTGCTTCTTCATCCTGCGCCAGAGAGTGGTCCTGTTCACCCCCAGCGCCCCGGCCGTCCTGGAGACGGAAAACTCGTGCTCCTTGAGGGCGTCCAGGAGCATGGCCCGCTCCCTGTCAAGGATGGTGCCGCCATTGCCGGCGGCCGGCGGGGACAAGACAGGCGGAGCGCCGCCCCCCGCCAGTATGTATTCGGGCAGGTGCTCAGGCTCGATGGTTTCCGTCTGTGAAAGTATGACCGCGTGCTCAATGGCGTGCTTGAGTTCGCGGACGTTGCCCTGGAAGGAGCAGGCCGCCAGCACCCGCCGGGTGGCCGGGGAGATGGCCGGGGTGCGCCGTCCGTACCTTGCCGCGGCGATATGGGTGAAGTGGTCGGCCAGGAGGTCCACGTCGCCGGGCCGTTCGCGCAGAGGAGGAAGCTCCATTTCGAGCACCCTGAGACGGTAGTACAGGTCCGAGCGGAACTTCCCCGCGGCCACCCGCGCCCGCAGATCACGGTTTGTGGCGGATATCACCCTCACGTCCACGCTCACGGGCTTCACCGAGCCGAGCGGATGGAACCGTCCGCCCTCCAGGGCCTGCAGGAGCTTGGCCTGGAGTCCCGGAGGCAGGTCGCCGATCTCGTCCAGGAAGATGGTGCCGCCGGAGGCGGCCTCGAAGAGCCCCGGCTTGTCCCGGCTGGCTCCGGTGAAAGCTCCCTTGCGGTAGCCGAAGAGTTCCGATTCGAGAAGGTTCTCGGGCAACGCCGCGCAGTTCACGTCCACGAACGGGCCGGAGCGCCTGGAACTGCTGGCGTGGATGGCCCGGGCGAACACACCCTTGCCCGTGCCGGTCTCGCCGGTGAGCAGCACCGCCGCGTCCGTGCGGGAGATGGCCCCCAGGGTTGCATAGAGGCGTTGCATGGGCTTGGAGCGGCCTATGATGTCCGCCGAGCTGCCTTGAGGAGGGGGCGGGGCGCTGACCAGCTTGTCCGAGAAGCACTCCACCCCCCCGATGACCTTGCCCCGCGCGTCCCGGAGGACCGAGGCCGTGATCTCCAGGGGGATGCGCCTTCCCTCGCGGCTTAAGAAGTGCACCCGGCGCTTCACCTCGCTCTTGCCCTGGCTGATGGCCTTCTGCAGGTAGCAGCGCTCGTTGCAGAACTCCGTGCAGAACACCTCCCAGCACTTGCTCCCGACGGCCTCCTTGGCCGCGAACCCCGTGACCCGCTCGGCCTCGCGGCTGAAGTAGACCACGTTCCAGTCCTGATCCACGGCGAACACGCCAAGGCCGATGGAGTCCAGGATAAGGCCCTTGTCCATCCATTCCTTGAGGCTCATGCGGGCTCCTTTTTCAATCTCCGGCCCGGGGGTGCCGCCATCGTCCATCATGGGGGTCATGCCTGGGCCTTGCAGCGTCGATGCCAGGGACGCGCGGCAATTCGCGTTCAAGCGGCTCAAAGCCTCCCGGGCGTGCCGGGGCGGGGAGACAGCGTTCTGGCCCGCATGTTTGCAGGTGTTGTTGCAGGAACGCAACGTGAAAATGTTGCGCATGCGCAACGCTGGTTTGCCGCTGACAACTCCCTCAAGCCGCTGCTTTGCGGCAATCCACTGTAAGCAATAGACATTATCGTCGCTCATCCGGCCGGAACACCCTTTGCTCAATGGGTGGCGCCTGAGAGTTTGCTTTGCAACGGTCCCAGGGCCTCGCGGACGCGCCAACCGATGGCGGCCCTGTCCGGCTAGAGCGCCCGGGACCCTGGCGGGAACACCTCACAAGCGAGGACGAGATGGGCAAGAGCATCACCTGCGAAGGCATCATGGTCGGCGGCGTGCCCGATTGGGACGAGGCGATGAGGCTCCACAGGGAGGGCGTGCGGACCCTGGTCGACGTCCGGGAGGAGGTCGAGCAGGGGCCGGACGTGGCCAAGCTGGCCGGCGAGGTGGGCATGCGCTACCTGCGCGTCCCCATATCGCGCCGCAAGGTGGACGTGGAACAGATCGACAGGTTCCGCAAGGCGGTTTCCGGATCGGACGGCGGCAAGGTCTATGCGTTCTCCTCTGGCGGCAAGCGGGCCATGGGGGCGGTGTGCTTTCTGGCCTGCGCCAAGGTGGGGGATTCCGTGATCGAAGTCTTCCACAAGGCCCAGAAGCTGGGTCTGGCCATCGAGAAGGAGTCCGCCCTGAAGAAGTTCATCCTGGACTTCTACTCCAGCCATCGCGGCGACATGCTCAACAATCACTTTCAACACCCGCGTCACGCCTGACCGGCGTGGGCGGCAAACCATCCGGAGACACGATGCTCTACGCCAAGGACTTCGACTGGGAAGCGGGAGGCCGCCAGGTGGCCGGTCTCGCGGACTGGAGGGAGCGCTTCGAGTGGGTCGAGGAACCCTCCATCAGCCCGGACGGCAAGCAGATCGCCGCGGTGGCCAAGTTGGCGGACGATGACGCCTTCACGGTCTGCGTCAACGGGGAGGACTGGCCCCAGACCTTCGAAAAGATCTGGAACCTGCGCCACGCTCCGGACGGACGGCTCACCGCCCTGGTGCAGGCGGACGGGGTGTGGACCCTGGCCGTGGACGGCGAACCCTGGGAGGAAACCTACGACTTCGCCTGGAACACCATGTTCAGCGCCGACGGCCAGGACATCGCCGTGTGCGTGCAGAACGGCATGGAGTATGGAATGGCCATGAACGGCGGGGCCTGGGAGACCCTCTATCCCAACGCCAACAACGCCTGCCTGAGCCCCGCCGGGAGCAGGACCGCCGCCGCCGTCCAGACCGAGCCCCTGGGGCAGGCCGAAACGGACAAGTTCCAATCGGGCATCTTCTCCGCCTGCGTGGACGGCGAGGCCTGGGACAAGACCTTCGTCAACGTCTGGGGGGTCGCCTTCAGCCCGGACGGAGTACGGACGGCTGCGGAAGTGCGCCTCAACCTCTACGAATACACCATCGCCGTGGACGGCAGGACATGGCGCAAGAGCTTCGGCGGAGTATGGGAGCCCGTGTTCAGCCCGGACGGCAAACGCGTGGCCGCGCCCGTCCGCCTTGCCGGAAAATGGACCCTGGCCGTGGACGGCGAGCGCGCCTGGGACGGCGATTACTACCAGCTCTGGCATCAGGCGTTCACCCCTGACGGTTCGGGCGTGGCGGCCATCGTCAGCCCCGGATTCGGCAAGTGGACCGTCGCCGTGGACGACAGGCCCTGGGGGACCGCCCACGACGTGGTGAAGGACATGGCCGTGAGCCCCGGCGGCGGAAGCGTGGCCGCCGTTGCCGGACGCCCTGGCGACTGGACCGTGGTGGTGGACGGCAGGCCATGGAACACCTCCTTCGAACGCATCGGCGCGCCCGTGTTCAGCCCGGACGGCGCGAGCGTCGCCGTCCTCGCGGAGCTTGGCGGGCGCGGCGTTCTGGCGGTCGACGGCAAGGTTTCGGGCCTGGCCAAGGGCATATGCCAGCAGCCCATCTTCTCTCCCGATGGAAAGAGGATTCTGGCCAAGTGTCTGGACGGGGACAAATACATCCGCCGGGTCGTCTCCGTGAGCGCCCTGGAAGCGGCATAACGGCGGGAGGCACATATGAACGCATTGTACCAGTTCGTGAGCGGTCCCCTGGCGTGGGCGTCCTTCGCGCTCTTCATCGGCGGTTCCGCATGGAGGCTGTACAGCCTTGCCAGGCTGGCCCGGAAGAAGGACGTGTACGTCTACGAATACTTCAACCTGCCATGCGCCCTGCGATCCATCTGGCACTGGGTGGTGCCCTTCATGAGCGAGAGTTCCAGGAAGAACCCCGGGCTTGCCGCGGTGGCCTTCGTGTTCCACGTGTTCCTGCTGATCGCGCCGCTCTTCGTGATGGGCCACGTGGCAATGGTGGACAGGGCCTTCGGCCTGTCCTGGGCCACGCTGCCGGACGCAGTGGCCGACGCCATGAGCTTCGCCGTGGTGGGCGCGTGCGTCTTTTTCGCCATCCGGCGCATGACCGTGCCCGAGGTGAAATACGTCACCTCGGCCTCGGACTTCGCCATCATCCTTCTGGCGGCCGCGCCGTTCGTGACGGGAATCCTGGCCTACCACCAGGTGCTCGGCACGCAGCTCATGACCATCCTGCACATCGTCTCTGGCGAGGCCATGCTGGCGGCCATACCGTTCACGCGCCTGAGCCACATGCTCTACGCGCCGCTGACCAGGGCCTACATCGGTTCGGAGTTCGGCGCGGTCCGTCACGCCCGCGACTGGTAACCCGCAAGACGCACAAGGAGAGACCATGCAATCCCATGCCGCCAGCGCGCCCCGCGAACTGGTCAAGGACAAGGGCCTGGACGACGGCGTCGCCCGGCTCACCGGGGAGAAGATCGCCTCGGTCATCGGAGCGGTGCTCCAGGCCGAGGGCGGAGCCCGCCTGAAGGCCTACGTGGACACCTGCGCCCACTGCGGCCTGTGTTCGGAGGCCTGCCACTTCTTCCACTCCCACGGCCGCGACCCCCGCTATTCCCCGGTGGGCAAGGTCAAGCAGACCATGTGGGAGATTCTCGACAAGAACGGCCGGGTGGACCCGGCCTTCATAGCCAGCGCCTCCCGCGTGGCCTACACCGAATGCAACCTGTGCAAGCGTTGTGCGATGTACTGCCCCTTCGGCATCGACATCGCCTACGTGATCGGCCTCATGCGCCGGATATGCCACAAGCTCGGCGTCACCCCGCAGTACATCCAGGACACCGCCCACAGCCACTCCGCCACCATGAACCAGATGTGGGTCAAGGAGGACGAGTGGATCGACTCCCTCATGTGGCAGGAGGCCGAAGCCCGCGACGAGGTTCCGGACCTGCGCATCCCACTGGAGAAGCACGGGGCGGAGAACATGTATTCGGTGATCGGGCCAGAGCCCAAGTTCCGCACGCAGCTCATCTACCAGGCGGCAGTCATCATGCACGCGGCGGGAGTGGACTGGACCATGCCCGCCACGCCCGGCTGGGACAACTCGGACATGGCCATGTACTCGGGCGACTACGAGATCATGGGCAGGCTCAAGCGCTCCCACTTCGAGTGCGCCCAGCGCCTGGGCGTCAAGCGCATCGTCATGGGAGAGTGCGGACACGCCTTCCGCTCCGTGCACGACGTGGGCAACCGCTGGCTGGGCTGGAAGGGCGAGCCCGTGCCCGTGATACACGCCGTGCAGTTCTACCACGAACTGCTCTCCAGCGGTAAGATCAGGATCAAGGAGAAGTACGGCGAGGCCGTCACCTTCCACGACCCCTGCAACATCGTGCGCGGCATGGGCCTGCACGAGATGGGGCGGGAAGTTACACGCGCCCTTTGCCCCGAGCTGGTGGAGATGACCCCCAACCGCGAGCACAACTACTGCTGCTCCGCTGGGGGCGGCGTGATCAACTGCGGCCCTCCCTTCAGGAACACCCGCGTGCACGGCAACAAGGTGAAGGCGGAGCAGCTTGCCGCCACAGGGGTCAAGACCGTCATTGCCCCGTGCCACAACTGCCACGGCGGGCTTGAGGACATCATCCACCACTACAAGCTGGACATGAAGATCAAGTTCCTGGGCGACGTCATCTACGAATGCATGGAAAAACCGTGGGCCGAGGCCTAGGAGGGCGACCATGAAACGCAAGATCATGACCCTGGCCATGACCATCCTGGCCGTGGCGGCCCTGTGCGGGACGCTCCACTCCCAGGATGACATCAAGGCCCTCTCGGACCCGGCCTTCGAGAACTCGCGCCGTGCGGCCGTGCCCTTCATGCACGACAAGCACAACGGGAAGGCCAAGATCACCGAGTGCAACGCGTGCCACCACGGCTCCAAGGACGGCAAACTGGACCCCGCCGGGGATTCCACGGGCACCAAGTGTTCCGAGTGTCACACCGTCAAGGGAGACAAGGGGGCCATGCCGCTGATGCGCGCCTACCACCGCCAGTGCGGCGATTGCCATGAGAGCAAGGCGGCGGGCCCGGTGACCTGCGGCCAGTGCCACCCCAGAGAGGGAGCGTAGCAAAGGCAGGAAGGCGGGACAGTCACCCCGGCCGCGTCTTCGCGGCGCCAAGGGATTGGCGTCTCCGGCTCCCGGAGGCGCGGCCGGGGAACATGCGCATGACGCGTCCGGCGGGACCAACCCCACCACGCCCGCCTGCCGGGTCCATGCCTCACGGAGCGGCGCGCGCGGCGTTTTGGCAGAGCGCGGCGCGCGCCTTCCGGGATGGCGGCGCCTTCACGAAAGCTGGCGGCATTTCAAGGACAAATGCGACGCATCCAGTCAACCGTCTCCGGCGTTGATCCCATGTGGCCGAGGACGCGGCGCGCGGCGGACCCGTGGCCGGGGCAGGCCAGGTCCGCGAGGAGGAGAAAACATGTCCCGCAACGTGGTCATCATCGGCGCGGTGGCGCTCGGCCCCAAGGCGGCCGCCCGTTTCAAGCGCATGGAACCGGGCTCGAAAGTCACCATGATCGACCGGGAGGAGCTCATCTCATATGGCGGTTGCGGCATCCCCTATTTCGTGTCCGGGGACGTGTCGGACTCACGCGAACTCCGCGCCACCAGCTTCCATATGGTGCGCGACGAGACATTCTTCCGGCAGACGAAGGGCGTGGACGTCATTACCGGCGTGGAAGCCGTGAAGATCGACCGCCGGGCGAAGCTCGTCCATATCCGCAACGTGAAGACGGGAGAAACCGGCAGCCTGCCCTACGGCAAGCTCGTGATCGCGACCGGGGCCACTCCCCGCAGGCTTGGGATACCAGGCGAGAGCCTGGAGGGCGTGTTCCACGTCTCCAATCTGCGTGACGCCGAACGCATCCGCGAGGCCGTGGCCAAGGGCAAGGTGAGGAAGGCCGTAGTCGTTGGGGCCGGGTTCATCGGCCTGGAGATGGCCGAGGCCCTGTGCGACATGTGGGGCGTGGATACCTCCGTGGTGGAGATCGCGCCGCAGGTGCTGCCGCGCGTGCTGAGTCCGGTGCTCGCGCGCATGGCGCTCAAGCACATGCGCATGAAGGGCCTGCGTTTCCACCTGGGCGAGGCTCTCAAGGAACTCTCCGGCCACAACGGCCGGGTATCCTGCCTGCGCACTGACAAGTCGTCGCTTGAGGCGGACATGGTTATCGTGGCCGCCGGGGTCGTGCCCAATGGTCTTCTGGCGCGCCAAGCGGGGCTCGAGGTGACGCCCCGGGGCGGCGTCATCGTGGATGAGCGCCTCCGCACTTCCGACCCTGACATCTACGCCGGGGGCGACTGCGTGGAGTTGCGCAACCTGATAACAGGCCAGCCCTTTTACCTGCCCATGGGGTCCCTGGCCAACCGGCAGGGTCGCGTCATCGGCACCAACCTCGCTGGCGGCGACGCACGTTTCGACGGCGCGTTCGGGTCGTTCGTGGTCAAGCTGTTCGAACGCAGCGCCGCCGGGACGGGGTTCACGCTCCAGGCCGCCCTGGACAACGGTTTCGACGCGGCGAGCGTTCTCATCGTGCAGCCGGACAGGGCGCACTTCTATCCCACCAGGGAGCCCATGACCCTGGAGCTGACGTTCGACAAGTCCACGCGCCGCATCCTGGGCGTGCAGGGCTACGGCTCGGCGGGAGACGCCATGGTGGGGCGGGTGAACACGGTGGCCGCCATGCTTCCGGCCCACGCCGTCATCGAGGACCTGAGCAACCTGGAGATGGCCTATTCTCCGCCGTTCTCCTCCGCCATGGACATCCTGAACAGCCTTGGCAACATGGCCGAAAACGTGCTGGCCGGGCGCAACGTGGTGGCCGGGCCGGACGAGTTCGAGAAGCTGTGGACCGGCGGCAACGGCTCAGGCCCCTACTTCCTGGACTGCCGTGAGGAGGCCGACGCCAGGCGCCTGCTGGAATGCATCGGCGAGCGCTGGCACAACATCCCGCAGGGCCAGATCCGCGAGCGGCAGGAGGAAATACCGCGCGACAAGCCCATCATGGTTGTCTGCAATACCGGGGCGCGCAGCTACGAGGCCCTCGTGACCCTGCATGACCTGGGGTTCCCCGACGTGACCAGCATACAAGGCGGCATGGCCGCGCTCAACGATTACGGGGTAACGCTTTGATTCAGCCCTGAGCGGTTGCCGCCGGCGTGGCAGCTTCCGCTTGCGGCATCCCCAGTGAGCGTCCGCGTCGCGGGGATACCCTCAGAACCGCAGGCTGAGCCCCGAATGTCCGGCCAGAACCTTCTGTCCGAACGCCTCCCGGAGCATCTCCACGGCGCGCCCGCCGGTGCAGTGCAGGGGAACGATCATGTCCGGCTCGTGCTCGCTGAGCACTCCGATGGCCTCTCCGATCTCCCGGTCCCCGGAATCCATCAGGTGCATGCCGCCGATGATGCAGTGGAGCTTCCTGCCGTGCGTCTCGCGCCGCGCGTGGGCCAGCGTGGCCGAAAGCCCGGCGTGGCAGCAGCCGAGCACGGCCACGAGTCCGCGCGGCGTGTCCAGCCACAGGCACATGTCGTCCTCGATGGGGTCGGGCCGGCGGGCGTCCGGATCGAAGTGGAAGGGCCAGCCTTCTCCCAAGTTGTCCGACAGGCGCGGAACAGGGCCGGATATCGATAAGTTTCCGGTCAGTTCCGTTGCTGCCTCGACCCACGCGAGCCTCTGTGGCGGAAGGGTTTCCAGGGCGCGGCGCGCGTTCTCGAACATGTGTACGGGCTTCTTCTCGTCCTTGCGGATGCTGTACCGCTCGCGGGTAACGCCGGGGTGGCAGTAAAGCCTTGCCGAGGGCGCCGCCGCAAGCGCCAGGGGCAGGCCCCCGGTGTGGTCGTAATGTCCGTGGCTCAGGACTATCGCGTCGGCCAGGGAGAGGTCGGCGCCAAGGGCCCTGGCGTTGGGTCCGAGCGCCCCGCCCTTGCCGGTGTCGAAGAGCACCCGGATTTGCGGCGTCTCGATCCAGAGAGACAACCCGTGTTCGCCCTGGAGCCCTGGCCCGGCGATGTTGTCGGCAAGGACTGTGATGACTGCTGTTCCGGTCACTCAGGCCGCCTTGATCCCGGCCGGTTCCGGCTCCAGGCTCATGACGCCGGTGTCGTCCTCGTAGGCCAGCAGGGTGGCGTAGCGGCCCCAGGTGACGGCCGTGTCCAGCTGCTTCTCGGCCTCGCGAGGGGGGAACTCCAGCTCCAGGGCGGTCTGGATGACGTCCCACTTGAGCTGCTGGCGTTCGGAGTTTCGCAGCATGGCGAGCAGCCACCGGAAGAAGGGCAGCCTGCGGATGCGGGTGGCGAAGATTTCCTTGCGCGCGGCGATGGAGGCCACTGCGAATGTCTCGCCCAGGGTGGTAAGGGAAATGTCGCCCTTGCTGACGATGGCCAGCCCCAGAAGCTCGGCGGCCTCCACCAGGGGCAGGACCTCGTCCACCTCCATCTGGAACTCGTCGGCCAGGCGGTATATGTCCACGGTGTTGCCGGGGCTTGCGTCCACGTGTTCCACCAGGCCGAAGAGATCGCCCAGCTCGATGTGGGGCAGGGCGCGCGTCTTGCCCGGAGCGCCCGGCGCGGAGCCGTGCTCGTCGGCCTCCGGCAGGGTCTGCCCGGCCAGGATGGCGAACACCCGGTCCACGATCTCCAGAAACTGCTTGGACTTGCGGTCGCGCGGGTGAGGGATGCGCACGGGCAACTCGGCCACCACGCGGCCGGGCTCCTTGTCCATGAGGATGATGCGGTCGCTGACCAGGGCTGCCTCCTCGATGTTGTGGGAGACCATGACCAGGCATTTGGTGGGGATGGCCCCGGTGGTCCACAGCTCGAGGAGCTCGCCCCTGAGCGATTCGGCTGAGAGCGGGTCCAGCGAGGAGAAAGGTTCGTCAAGGCAAAGGATCTCTGGCTCGATGGACAGGGCCCGGGCGAAGCCCACCTTCTGGCGCATCCCCGCCGAGAGTTCGCGCGGGTAGGCTGTCTCGAAGCCGTCAAGGCCCACGCGGTGGAGCATGTCCAGGGCGCGCGGGACGCGCAGCTTGGGAGAGACGCCGCGCGCCTTGAGGGCCACTTCCACGTTTTCCTGCACGGTGAGCCAGGGGAACAGGGCGAAGGTCTGGAAGATGATGGCCGCGCGGGGGTTGACGCCGGCAAGGGGCGCGCCACGGTAGATCACCTGGCCTTCGGTGGGCTTCTGCAGGCCGGTGATGATGCGAAGGAGCGTGCTCTTGCCGCAGCCCGAGGGGCCCAGGATGGAGACGATCTCCCCCTCCAGGAAGGAGAGGCTCACGTCCTTGATGGCGTGGAACTGCCGGGACCCGGCCCCGTAGACCTGGCTGACCCCGACGAGGCGTTGCAGTTCGGTGCTTTCGGGCATGTCCTACTCCATCACGTAGCGTTCGGAGGCAAGGTTGTAGAGCCTGCGCCAGAAGAAACGGTTGAAGCCCACCACGGTGAGAACCATGACAAGCGTTGCGGCCAAAAGCAGCGGATAATCCCCGGCGGCGGTGGCCTGGGCGATCACCGCCCCAAGCCCCGTGGTGGCCACGTGCCCGCCGCCCACCAGGGCGTACTCCGCCACGATGGAGGCGTTCCAGGCGCCGCCCGTGGCGTTGATGCCGCCCGTGACCAGAAAAGGAAACAGGGCGGGCAGGTAGAGGGTTTTCAGGCGCTCGAAGCCCTTGATGCCGATGGTGTCGCTCATGCTGATGAGCTCGCGCGGTATGGCCGAGGCCCCGGCCATCACGTTGAAGAGCATGTACCACACCGACCCCATGAACATGAGAAAGATCGAGGCCACGGCCAGCCCGCCTGGCAGGCTCATGAGCGCGAGCAGCACCACGGGGAAGAGCGCGGTGGAGGGGATGGAGGCCAGCACCTGCACAAGGGGCAGGCCCAGGCGGGCCACGCGCGGGTTGAGGCCGATGGAGAGCCCGAGAGGCAGGGTCAGGGCCAGGGCCAGGGCCAGCGAGGTCCATACCCGGACAAGCGTGGCCAGGAGTCCCACGAAAATATCATACCATTGCCCGGGCGGGACGCGCGCCAGCAGCAGCGACGCCTTGAACCCGCCGTAGAGGAACACGAGGATGAGGGGGACGGCCAGGAGCCACAACAGCACAGACCCCTGTCCGGCCCGCACGGCGCGGCCGCTCGCCGGAAGCAGACGGGACATGAACGAGTCCAGCCTTTCCAGGAGAGCGCCGGCCACGTGCTCGCTGAACCAGCCGATAAGCCGCGAGGAGCGGGCCGAATCGAGCACCCAGGAGGTCCTGGGGTGCTCAGATTCGAGCATCTCCAGCTTGAAGCGCTCGGACCAGGCCAGCAGGGGCCGCCAGACGAAGATGTCCAGGATGACGATGACCGCCACCAGCGTGCCCACTCCCCAGGCGATGGCCTGCATGTCGCCCTTGGACGCGGCCTCCTGCAGGAACGCCCCCAGGCCCGGCAGGCGGAAGTCCTTCTGGCCCACGGTGAACATCTCCGAGGCCATGAGGAAGAACCAACCGCCCGCCCAGCTCATCATGGAGTTCCAAAGAAGGCTGATGGCGGCGAAGGGCAGCTGCACCACCCTGAAGCGCAGCCAGGGGTTCATGCGGAAGATTCGGGCCGCCTCGGTGATCTCCTTGGGGATGGTGGTGAGCGACTGGTACCAGCAGTAGGTCATGTTCCAGGCCTGGCTGGTGAAGATGAGAATGATGGCCGAGAGCTCGACCGCCACCTGGGAAGGCATCACCGCCGTGAGGCTCAGGATGACCACGGGCAGGAACGAGAGCAGCGGCACGCTCTGGAGGATGTCCAGCACCGGCAGCAGGACCGGACGCGCCCTGCGGCTCGAGGCTGCGAGGGTGCCGTAGGTGAAGGTGAAGATCAGGGAGAGGACGTAGGCCGCGAACATGCGCCCCACCGAGAGCAGGGCGTACCACGGCAGCTCGGACGGGTCCGAGGAGATGGCCGGGCCGTCAACCACGGGCGGAGAAGACACGGCGAGCCTGGTCCCGGAGTAGATGAACACCGCCAGAACCGCCAGCACGACGGCGTCCGCCCCGGTGAATCCCCTCCTGGGAGAGATGTTCTGATGCATCCCGCGCATGGTGTCTTTCCCGTCCTTGAAGGGCCGGGCTAACCCCGGCGAGGGGCGAAATCAAGCCCGTAATGCCCGGAAATACGGTTGGCGCGGGTTTGTCACCGGAAATTCCCTCGAACGCCGCATTGCTGCCCGGAGGACGGGGGCGTGAAACGGGAAGGGCCTCGCGAGACGGCGGTCCCGGCGGCCCTTGCCAGCCCCTTGATGAGCCCTGAAAACAGGAGCACGTGCGGCAGGAACATCGCGTGCCAGTATACCTGCCCGGCCAGCCCGCGCGGCTGGAACCGCGCCAGCAGGGTGAACTCCGTCCGCCCGCCGGAAGCCGGGGCGAGCGACAGCGTAAGCGCCGCCTCGCCCGGAGATTTCATTGCCGCGAGGAGCACGAGTTCGCGCGGGGGGTCGCACTCATGGACTCGCCAGCAGTCCAGGCTGTCGCCCTTGAGCAGGCATTGAGGGTCCCTCCTGCCGGGGCCGAGCCCCGCCCCGCCCAGCATTTTGTCCGCCAGCCCCCTGATCTTCCAAAGGATGTTGGCGAAATACCAGCCTCGTCCGCCGCCGATGGACTCCACGGCGGGCCAGACCTTCTCCGGGGGTGCGTCCAGCGTGGCCTTGAAGCCCATCTCGTGGAGCTTGCCGCCCGCGTAGGGCACGTCGCCGCAGACCAGCCACTCGGGGGCCTCCACCCGCCCGGCGTCGGCCCAGCACGTGGGGACCAGGCGGTCCTTGATCTCGCGCCTGGCGGCCTGGAAGGTCTCCCTGCATGTCTGGAGCTTGACGGGAACGATGTCCCTGATGCGGTTGTCGCGGCAGACCACCTCGTTGCGCAGCCCCTCGATGAGGGGGCGGGCCACGGAAGGGGGCACCGGGGTCACCAGTTGCACCCAGTACGAGGAGAGCTTCGGGGTCAAGAACGGCACGGGGATGATGACCCGCCTCGGAAGCCCGGCGACCTCGGCGTAGAGTTGGAACAGCCGCTCGTAGTCGAGGATGTCCGGGCCGCCGATGTCGTAGGTCTGCCCGGCGGTCCCGGGGTGCTCCAGGCATCCGGCCAGGTAGTCGAGCACGTTGCGGATGGAGATGGGCTGGCAGCGGGTGCGCACCCAGCGGGGGGTGATCATGACCGGGAGATGCTCCACGAGCGCCCGCAGAAGCTCGTAGGACGCGCTGCCCGCGCCCAGGATGGCGGCCGCGCGGAGGTAGGTGACGGGGACGGGGCCGGAGGCCAGTATCCTGGCGGTGTCCAGGCGCGAGCGCAGGTGGTGGGAGAGCTCGTCCGAGTCCTCCCCCAGGCCGCCCAGGTAGATGATGCGCTCCACGCCGTTGGCGGCGCAGGCGCGGGCGAAATTGGCGGCGCTGTCGTGGTCGGCCTGGGCGAAGTCCTTGCCCGCCGACGCCATGGAGTGGACCAGGTAATAGGCGGCCCGGCATCCGTCCAAGGCGGCGGACAGCGCCGGGTAGTCGAGCATGTCCGCCTGGGCCAGCTCACAGCGGGGGTGGGACGCGAATGGGCGGCAGGAGAGCTTGTCCAGGGAGCGGGCCACGGCGCGCACGCGGACTCCGCGTTCCAGAAGAAAAGGGACGAGCCTTCCGCCCACGTAGCCTGTCGCGCCGGTGACGAGCACCGGCCTGTCGTCGGGATGCGTCATGATCATTCCTCGCTGGGCGGTTGCCGGATGGTTGCGCGCCGAAAGGCGCGCCCGGCTGCTGCCATTAACTATCCCAAGTGCGGCCGGGTGGCAAAGAGAGGATGAAAAAAAGCGAGGAGCGCGAAATTGGGCGTTGACACGGGACGCCCCCGGAGGTAAACGACACGCCTTCGCGTCGGGATGTAGCGCAGTCTGGGAGCGCACCTGAATGGGGTTCAGGGGGTCGGAGGTTCAAATCCTCTCATCCCGACCA
>JBMORI010000056.1:0-14302 GCA_049322415.1 Thermodesulfobacteriota bacterium
TATTCCTCTTTCAGCTTTTCCAGCATTTCCGCCCTCACCTCTCGCGGGGCCTGGCTCAGCAGCCGGTTCACCACGCTTATCACCGACAGGATGGAGGCGGTGATGATGTTCTCGTGGATGCCCACGCCGAAGGTGATGCCCTTGACGCCATCCATGGACATCTCGATGAAGGCCGCCGCCTTGGCGTCCGCGCCCCTGCCGATGGAGCGCTCCTCGTAGGAGTGCAGCTCGACCGGCAGCCCCAGGGCGTTCACGGCCGCCGCGATGGGGCCGTTGCCCTTGCCGGAGAGCCCGAGCGTCTGCTTGTCCAGGCGCACGGTCAGGGTGATGCCCTGCCCCTTGCCCCGCTCGATGAGATGGTGCCCGGCATAGAGGATGGGCTTTTTCAGTTTCAGGTACTCCTGTCCGAACAGGTCCCACAGCTCGGCCGGGGATATCTCGCCGCCCTTGGAGTCGGCGTGGCGCTGCACCGCGCCCGAGAACTCCACCTGGAGCCTGCGCGGCATGACCAGCCCGTGCGCGGTCTCCATGATGTAGGACACGCCGCCCTTGCCGGACTGGCTGTTGACCCGGACGATGGAGTCGTAGCCGCGCCCCAGGTCCTCGGGGTCCACGGGGAGGTAGGGCACGTTCCAGTGGTCCTCGGGCTTTCGCGCGGCCATGCCCTTCTTGATGGCGTCCTGGTGGGAGCCGGAGAACGCGGTGAACACCAGGTCGCCAGCGTAGGGGTGGCGGGGGTGCACCGGCAGGCCGGTGAGCTCCTCGGCCGTGCGGGCCACGCGGTCCAGCTGGGAGAAGTCCAGGCCGGGGTCCATGCCCTGGGAGAAGAGGTTCAGGGCCATGGTCACCAGGTCGGCGTTGCCGGTGCGCTCGCCGTTGCCGAACAGGCAGCCCTCGATGCGTTCCGCCCCCGCCAGCACGGCGAGCTCGGCGGCGGCCACGGCCGAGCCCCGGTCGTTGTGGGTGTGCACGCTTATGATCATGCTGTCCCTGTGCTTGAGCTCGCGGCACATCCACTCGATCTGGTCGGCGAAGACGTTGGGCGTGGCCAGCTCCACGGTGGCGGGCAGGTTGAGGATGAGCTTGTTGTCCGGGGCCGCCCCCCAGGCCTCGGCCACGGCGTCGCTGATGTCGCGGGCGAAGGAGAGCTCGGAGCCGGAGAAATTCTCCGGGCTGAACTCAAGCGCCCATTCGGTTTCGGGCTGTTTGGCGGCCAGCTCCTTGATGAGGCGCACCGACTCCAGGGTCATCTCGATGACCTCTTCCTTGGTCTTCTTGAACACCGTGGTCAAAAAGGCCGGGGCAGTGGAGGCGTAAATGTGCACGATGGCCCGTTTCGCTCCCGCCAGCGACTCCATGGTGCGCCGGATCAGGTGCTCGCGGCACTGGCTCAGCACGGAGATGGTGACGTCCTCCGGAATCCTGCCGCCCTCGATCAAGGCCCGCACGAAGTCGAAGTCGGTCTGGGAGGCCGCCGGGAAGGCCACCTCGATCTCCTTGAAGCCGACGCTCACCAGAAGCTCGAACAGGCGCATCTTTGCGGCGGGGTCCAGCGGCTCGAACAGGGCCTGGTTGCCGTCGCGAAGGTCCGTGGAGAGCCAGACGGGGGCCTTGTCGATCACTTTGTCCGGCCACGTCCGGTTGGCCAGCTGAACCTGGGGGAAGGGGCGGTACTTGCCCGGGGTGCTCGGCTGCATGGAAGCTGTCTCCTGCTTGAAAGGGTAACGGCGGACCTCCGCCTTCAGGTGCGGAGGGTGGATTGCGAACGCAAAAGGGGAATAGGAGATTATTTGCCCGCGGGGGGCAGTAGCAGAAGAAGGCCGGAGAGGAGATCGAGAGAGACCGAAGTCATGGGTGCTGCATAGGAGAACACCGGCAGGGTTGTCAACACCCCGGACGGCGGCGCCGGTATCCGGCACGCTGAAAAACCGGCGCGCTCCACAACAAATGTATTTGCAATATATCTGATGAGGCGCTATCCGACTTCCAGGCGCAACTTTTGTTTTGCTCAAGGAGCAATTGTTTGACCGCTCCCAACGAAAATGAAGAGCACCTCCTCTCCCGCGTGGCCTGGCTCTACTTCAACGAGGACCTGACCCAGGCCGAGATCGGCGACAGGCTTGGCCTCACCCGCCTGAGGGTGAACCGCCTGCTCCAGACCGGCAAGGAGAGGGGCCTTATCCGCGTTGTCATCAACACGCCCTTCCGGGAGTGCGTGGAACTGGAGAGCAGGCTCGTGCGCCAGTTCGGGCTGGTCCGGGCCATCGTGGCCCCCACGCCGGAGAAGGGCGGCGACAGCCTCTACCTGGCCATCGGCAGGCCGGCGGGCGAGTACCTTTCCGGAGCGATCCAGGACGGCCAGTCCCTGGGCGTGGGCTGGGGCAACACCATGCGCGAGTCCGTTAGCGGCATCGTGGTGCGCAACTTCAAGGACATATCCGTCACCTCCCTCTACGGCGGCGTTCCCAGAAGCCCGGTGAACCCATTCGACTCCACGGCCATGTTCGCGCGCAAGTTCCAGGCCCGCGTGTGCAACCATCTGGCCGCCCCCATGTTCGTCTCCTCCCCCGAAGCGCGGGGTACCATCGCCGGGCAGGACCTCTTCCGGGCCTTCTACGCCGAGGCCCTCCAGGTGGACATGATCTTCACCGCCGTGGGCGACATCACCGCCCAGGCAACCAACATCTCGCTGGGGGCCATCACCCTGGAGCAGCGCGCCTCCCTGGCCAGGGCCGGGGCGGTGGGCGAGTTCTTCGGCCGATTCCTGGACGCGGGAGGCGAGGTGGTTGACCACCCTGTCAACGAATGCAGCATGTCCCCGGATTTCGCGGGGCTTTGCAGGGTCGGCCACATCGTGCTTGCCTCCGGGGGGCCCGCAAAGCTTGGCATACTCCGGGCCGTGCTCTCCAAAGGCTACGCCCACGTGTTCGTCACCGACAGGGTGACGGCGGAAAACCTTCTCACCATGTAACCGGACCAAAGAGTGAACAGAGAAAAGATGCTGGCCGCGCTGCAAAGCGGCCAACGATTCGACCTGCTGGTCATAGGCGGCGGGGCCACAGGCTGCGGCGTGGCCCTGGACGCGGCCACCCGGGGGCTCAACGTGGCCCTGGTTGAGCGCGGCGACTTCGCCCAGGGAACCAGCAGCAAGAGCACCAAGCTGGTGCACGGCGGCGTGCGCTACCTGGAGAAGGCCGTCCTCAAGCTGGACAAAGAGCAGTTCGACCTGGTGCGCGAGGGCCTGCGCGAGCGCGGAAGGCTTCTCAGGAACGCGCCCCACCTGGCCCATGCCATCACCCTCATGACCCCCATGAAGACATGGTTCCAGGCCCTCTACATGTTCGTGGGGCTCATCTTCTACGACCTCCTCTCAGGGAGCCTGTCCCTGGGCCGCAGCCGCATCGTCTCCGCGCGCAAGGCCCGGGAGCTTTTCCCCCAGCTCGACCTGGACGGCTACGTGGCCGCCGTCGTCTACTACGACGGCCAGTTCAACGACGCCCGCATGGCCGTGGCCCTGGCCCGCACCGCCGCCGCCCACGGCGCGGCGGTGGCCAACCACGTGGAGGCGGCGGGCCTGGTCAAGGAGGGAGGCAAGGTTCGCGGCGCGATTCTCCGCGACCGGCTCACGGGCCGGGAATGGACCGTCGCCGCCAAGGGCGTGGTCAACGCCACCGGCCCCTTCGCGGACGCCGTCCGCCGCATGGATGACCCGTCCGCGCCGGACATGCTCAAGGTCAGCTCCGGCATCCACATCCTGCTGGACGCCGGGCACGCCCCCCCGGACATGTCCCTCATGATCCCTGGCACCGAGGACGGCCGTGTGCTTTTCATGATCCCCTGGCAGGGGCACGTGCTTTTCGGCACCACCGACGAACCCGCCGAGGTGGAGAACGACCCCGCTCCGCTCGAGCGCGACGTGGAGTACCTGCTGCGCTACGCCAGCAAATACCTGCGCCGCCCCGTCACCCGCGAGGACGTGCTGGCGGTGTGGAGCGGCCTGCGGCCCCTGGTGTTCGCGCCCGGCAAGACCAGCACCCAGGAGCTGGCCCGGTCGCACATCATCCTGCAAAGCCCCTCGGGCCTGCTGACCATCTCCGGCGGCAAGTGGACCAGCTACCGGGCCATGGCCGAGGAGGCCGTGGACGAGGCCTGCGCCCGCTTCGGCCTTGACCGGCGCGAGAGCGCCACCGCGGACCTGCGCCTGATCGGCTCGCGCGGGTACGTCGCCCAGGGGTGGAAGGACATCATGCGCGACCACGGCCTGGATGAGGACGTTGCCCGAAGCATCCACGAACTATACGGCGACGAGGCGGGAGTGGTGGCGGACATGGCGGGCGAGCCGGGCATGTCGGAGCGCATCCATCCGGCGCACCCGTTCATCGCCGCCGAGGTGGTTTTCAGCGCCCGCTACGAGATGGCCGCACGCGTGTCCGACATGCTCCTGAGGAGGCTGCCCCTGGGCCTTCTGGACATGCGCCACGCCATGGAGGCCGCCGGCAAGGTGGCCGGTATCATGGCCCGGGAGCTGGGCTGGAGCGACGACGAGGCCGAGGCCGAAGCCCAGGCCGCCAGGGAGCTCCTCAAGGGCTGGCTGGCCGCCGGGCTGCCCGGAGGCCGATGCGACGCGGCGGCAGGGCGCGCGGGCGACGCCTCCGGCTGCGCCGGGCGCGAACGCCGGGTCTGAGCCGGTTCCGGGCGCGGCGCGAAAGATGAAGTTGCACGTTGCCGTGGCGCGTGAAAAAGTCTAACTTTTTTGAAAGCGTATAGGTCGATGGCATTTCTTCTCCGGTCTTGAGCCGGGGGTACGTGGAGACTGTCCCGAGGCGGCCGCGAGAGCGCGGCCTGGCTTGCAACCGTCATTTCCGAGGAGGCCCGTTCATGATCAAACGCATCGTCACGCTGACCCTGCTGGCCCTGGCGCTCGGCGCCGCCGCCGCGTTCGCCCAGAGCGACTGCAAGAACCGCGGCGCGCTCGACAGCGCCTACTGCGACGAGAACAAGGACCTCGTGGCCGACGCCGCCAAGCCCGGCAAGTGCCAGGACCCCAGCACCCTGGTGTTCACCTACACCCCCGTCGAGGACCCGGCCGTCTACAAGGACCTCTTCACCGACTTCCAGGAGTATCTCTCCAAGGCCACCGGCAAGAAGGTGGTCTACTACAGCGTGCAGTCCAACGCCGCCGAGGTGGAGGCCATGCGCTCCGGCCGCCTGCACATCGCCGGCTTCTCCACCGGCCCCACCTGTTTCGCGGTGAACCTGGCCGGCTACGTGCCCACCTCCGTGAAGGGCTACGAGGACAAGTTCCAGGGCTACAACCTGATCGTCGTGGTCAAGAACGACAGCCCCTACCAGAAGCTCACCGACCTCAAGGGCAAGAAGCTGGCCCACACCTCGGCCTCGTCCAACTCAGGCAACCTGGCCCCCCGCGCCCTGTTCCCCAAGCTGGGCCTGGAGCCGGACAAGGACTACACCGTGGTCTACTCCGGCAAGCATGACCAGTCCGTGCTGGGCGTGGCCCACGGCGACTACGACGCCGCCGCCGTGGCCTCCGACGTGTACGACCGCATGGTCAAGGCCGGCCGCGTTGAGAAGGACGCCCTGCGCGTGATCTACCGCAGCGCCATGTTCCCCACCTCCTCCTTCGGCTACTGGAGCCAGCTGTGCCCCGACCTGGCCAAGAAGATCGTGGACGCCTTCAACTCCTACCGCTTCAACGACGCCATGAAGAAGGCCTTCGACGGCGCCGACCGCTTCTACCCCGTCACCTACGAGAAGGACTGGGCCATCATCCGGGAGATCAACGAGTCCCTGGGCATGGTCTACACCGAGGAAGGCATGAGGAAGGAAGAGGAAAAAGAAGCCGCCGCCAAGAAGAAATAGCATCCATGAGTACGTTTACGAATAATGAAGGGAACGGGGCCAGGCCCCGTTCCCTTTCCGTGGAGAACCTGGAGAAGGCCTACAAGCGCGGCGTGCCGGTGCTCAAGGGCATCTCCTTCCAGGTCGAGGGCGCGGTGACGCTCGGCATCATCGGCCCCTCCGGGTCCGGCAAGAGCACGCTGCTTCGCTGCATCAACCGGCTCATCGAGCCCACCTCCGGCTCCATCGTGGTGGGCGGGCAGGACATCGCCAGCCTTTCCGGCACGGCCCTCAGGCACGCCCGGAGGCACATCGGCATGGTGTTCCAGGAGTACAACCTGGTGGAGCGCCTCACCGTCATCGAGAACGTGCTGTGCGGCAGGCTGGGCTACCTCTCGCCCTTAAAGGCCTGGCTGCGCAAGTACCCGCAGGCGGACATCGACCGCGCCTTCGAGCTCATCGACCACGTGGGCCTGGGCGAGTTCTACAACCAGCGGGCCGACAGCCTCTCCGGCGGTCAGCGCCAGCGCGTGGGCATCGCCCGCGCCGTCATGCAGGACCCCGACATCATCATGGCCGACGAGCCCACCAGCTCGCTCGACCCCAAGACCTCCGTGGAGATCATGGAGCTGCTCACCCTGTTCTCCAGGGAGCGCTCCATACCGGTGCTCATCAACATCCACGACGTGGAGCTGGCCAAACGCTTCTGCGACCGCCTGATCGGCATCTCCAAGGGCGTCGTGGTCTTCGACGGGCCGCCCAGGGACCTGACCGTGGAGCACCTGAAGTCGATCTACGGCGGCGAGGACTGGCTGGCATGAGCGCCTCACCCGCCATGCGCACGCCCTTCAGGCCCAACTGGTGGGCGAGGCTGGGGTGGCTGCTGCTCCTGGCGTACTGCTTCTACGCCATGAGCGAGCTCCAGATAACCTGGGACCGGTTCGTCATCGGCCTGGGAACCGGCGCGAAGTTCGTCTCTGAACTCTTCCCGCCAAGCTCCAAGCGCCTGGGGCTCCTGGCCGACAACCTCATCGAGACCGTGGAGATCGCCGTCATCTCCTCTGCCTTCGGCATAGCGGCCTCGCTGCCGCTGGGTTTTCTGTCCGCGCGCAACCTCATGCCCGGATGGCTCACCTGGCCCTCGCGCGCCATCATCGCGCTCAGCCGCTCGTTCCACCCGGTCATCTTCGCCATCCTCTTCGTGAAGGCCGTGGGTTTCGGCCCGCTGGCGGGCATCCTGACCCTGGTGTTCGCCTCCATCGGCTTCATCGGCAAGCTCTTCGCCGAAGCCATCGAGGAGATATCCCTCAAGCCCGTGGAGGCTATGAAGGCCGCGGGGGCTCCGTTCATGAGCGTGCTCGCCTTCGGCGTGCTGCCCCAGGTGTTCAACCGTTTCATAGGCTTCGCCACCTACCAGTTCGACTCGAATCTCAGAAACTCCACCATGATCGGCGTGGTGGGCGCGGGCGGCATCGGCGGCACCCTCTTCGCCGCGTTCCAGCGCTTCGACTACGATTTCCTCTGCACCATCCTGCTCTCCATCATCGGCCTGATCATGATCGGCGAGTACCTGGCGGTCAGGATAAAGGCGGTGTTCAATGACTGAGCACAGACACTGGGAACGCTTTACCAGGGCCCAGCGCCTGGCGCGGTTCGCGGTCTACCTGGGGGCCGTTGCGCTGCTCGCGGTCTCCATGCGCAACGTGGAGGTCATCCCCGAATTCCTCTACGACGCCCCCAAGCAGATCGTGGACCTCCTGCACCGCATGTGGCCCGTGGACTTCGACGCCTACCACAAGCAGGGCATCCACCAGGCTTTGATCGAGACCCTCAACACCTCCACGCTCGGGACGGTCCTGGCCTTGATCATGGCCGTGCCCGTGGGCGTGATGGCCGCGAAGAACATCGTGCAGATCCCGGTGCTCAACTGGGTGGCCAAGTTCATCCTGGTGTCCTCTCGCACGGTGAACACCCTGGTGTGGGCCATCCTGTTCGTGGCCGTGTTCGGCCCGGGCGCGCTGGCCGGGACCATGGCCATCGCGTTTCGGTCCATCGGCTTCTGCGGCAAACTCCTGGGCGAGGCTCTGGAGGAAATCAAGCCCGGCCCCATCGAGGCCCTCAAGGCCGCCGGAGCGCCCTGGACCAGCATCCTCATCAAGGGATACTGGCCGCAGGTGGCACCGGCCTTCTGGGGCATCTCCCTGTTCCGCTGGGACATCAACGTGCGCGAGTCCGCCGTCATCGGGCTGGTTGGCGCGGGCGGCATCGGCGTCTCCCTGGAGGACGCCATGAACCTCTTCCGCTGGACCCAGGTCTCGCTCATACTGGTGTGCATATTCGCGGTGGTGGTGCTGGCCGAGGTGTTCGTCACCAGGATCCGCCAGAAGGTGATCTAGCTGGCATGAACCCCATCGAATACATGCCGCCCAAAGTGCGGCGCGGCGTACGCTACCTGCTCACGGACATTGACGACACGCTGACCACGGAGGGCCGCCTGCCCTCCGTGGCCTACGGGGCGCTCGAAGCTCTGCGGGAAAGCGGGATGAAGGTGGTGCCCATCACCGGCCGCCCGGCAGGATGGTGCGACCACATCGCCCGCATGTGGCCCGTGGACGGCGTGGTGGGCGAGAACGGAGCGCTCTACTTCCGCTACGATGAAAAAGACCGGAGGATGGTCCGGCGCTACTTCAAGAGCGCCGTGGAGCGCGCCCGGGACACCGTCAGGCTCAGGGAGCTTGAAAAGGCGATCCTGGAAGCGGTTCCCGGCGTTGCCGTGTCCGCCGACCAGGCCTACCGCGAGGCCGATCTGGCCATCGACTTTTGCGAGGACGTTCCCGCCCTGCCCCTGGACGAAGCCAAACGCGTCAAGGCGATCTTCGAGCAGGCCGGAGCCACGGCCAAAATCAGCTCCATCCACGTGAACGGCTGGTTTGGGAGCTACGACAAGCTCACCATGACTCGCATCTTCTTTCAGGAGGTCTTCGGGGAGGACCTGGACCGCATCAAGGACGCGGTGGTCTTTTCCGGCGATTCGCCCAACGACTCGCCCATGTTCGCCTTCTTCCCCAACTCGGTGGGAGTGGCCAACGTGAGGGATTTCGCGTCCGAGCTGGAGGCGGCACCGGCGTGGGTGACGAAATCGCGCGGAGGCCAGGGTTTCGCGGAACTGGCCGGGGTGCTGCTGTCCGGCTGACGGCTTTCAATTGCGACGCCGCATGGTCAGGCCGGGCTGGAGACAGTCCGGCTTTTGTATTTGCGGCCTCAAGAAAGGCCGTGACGCAGATCACCGGCCTGACCGCCCGGAGGATACGGCCAGGATGTATCAGTCCGCCATCATGAACAGGAGCGGCCCGCGAGGAGCCCCTTAGACCGCGAAACACCCCGGACTTCTGCGTAACAATGCAAACAAAGGGCAGGCCCGTCAAAGCGGGCTGCCGGGCCGCCCCTTCCCGGGCAGGCGCGGCGTCAAATGCAAAGCGCCCCTTGGCGTAAGCTTGGGGCGCCCTGGTGCATCTTGGCCTGGCCAACTACGCGCGCTTGGCCCTGCGACGCATGAACGCAGCACCTGCAGCTCCGATGCCCATGAGGAGCATCGTGCCGGGTTCGGGCGTGGCAACCGTGACGGAAACGATCATGTCCTGGTAGTCCGCGTCGGAATTCTTCAGCCGCAAGTCCTCGAAGCCGATTATGTACTTGTTGGAATTGTTGACCTGAAATACTGCCGCATGAATCTCCTTGGGGTTGCCCGCCATATCATTCAGATGGGGATTCCTGAATGTTTCCGTATAGTAGAGGTTCCCGGTCTGCTTCACGTCCAAATAGAACCCGAAATCCTGATGACTGCCCAGGCTGAAGGAAGCGCTGTCAGGAGCATTGTCGCCGCCCTGGAAAATGACGGATGACGGCGTGACAACCGCATTATTGTTACCATCTATCGTGTAGTAGCCAAATTCGTTTGTGTTTTTATAGCCGGCAATTTCAGATATAAGTATGCTGCCAGCTCCGCCTCCGTACCACGTTCCCGTGAAGCCCTTGAAGGAATCCAGAAGCGTGTAGGTATTGCTATCTATCCCATTTGCCCCAAGCCTGTTGGACAAAATATAATCGACTATGTTTATTTTAAACACACCTGAGTCTGATGAATATTTTGAAGCCCGGATGAATCCGCCAGCTCCATATGACATGTTCGAGTTCATGCTGGTATAGGTGACGTTGTCGATTACAACCGTGGACGACAACGCCAGCGACGGAGAGAAAGCGGAAGCGAGTATGAATAAACAGACCATCAGTTTTCTTGATTTGCTCATGGGAAGCCTCCGTGAATTTTGCAAAACTGTATTAAGCAAAATTCATACCCCCTATAAGCGCTCTTCATATAAGGAAAAATCCCCACGACGCGGCAACTTCCCCATGAAGTTGTAAGATTTTCAGACAAATAGTGTAAATTTTGGTCGAACCGCCCCGGCTTCCCTGTCCTCTGTCCAGCCATCAAAGGAGACAACAGGTTTGCGGCCGGCAAACCGAAACGACTTCACAACGCGGGATTTTCCACGGACCTATCGTGCGCCCGGATCGCTTGACGCGGCATCAAGAGCAGTTGCGCGGCTTGCCGGGTATCGGCGCCTGCACGGAAAAGCTCGCGAGGCAGGGATACCGGGCCGCCATCGCCGACTCAAACAACAGGCGCGGGAATCTGAAGCAGACGGAAGCGGAGGGACGCCTGGAAGGGCCGGGGCGAATGCCTGGACTCCATGACCCGCAGACCGGCGGCGGCATTGCGCGGAGAGTTCCGCCACAACCGGCGGACTCTCCTGGACATACCCTCAGTCCGGGAACAGGATCGAACAGGAGGGCATGGGGGCGAAGGCGGGGAAAACTCGTCTGCGTGCCGGCAACAGTGCCGGCCGCCGACGTGCGTTTATAGCATTGGAAGCCTGGAAAAGTGGCGGAGGGAGAGGGATTCGAACCCCCGGACGAGTCACCCCGTCAATGGTTTTCAAGACCATTGATGGGGCTTTTTACTGGGCTTCACCCACTACCACCATTTACGATAACCAGCCGACATACAATATGTTTATTGCTCTGAGCTTTTCTGGCCTACCCCCCTTTACTCCTGCCCGTGCTGGGTATACTGCTGGGTATAGTGCTGGGTACGGAAATGGGCGGGAGGGTAGGCCATGCCAAGGAAAGAGCGATTCAAGACCGATTATCCGGGCGTGTTTTTCACCCTGAATACGGGGACGGACGGCAAACCAGAGAAGGTGTTTTACATCTTCTATCGCAAGGGTGGCCGCCAAATCGAGGAGAAGGCCGGGCGTCAACGCCGCGACGACATGACGCCAGCCAGGGCCGCCGCACTTCGTGCCCTTCGCATGGACAACAAGGTTCCCACGAACCAGGAGAAACGAGACGCCGAACGCGCCGTCAAGGAAGCCGAGGCCAACCGCTGGACCGTCAAGCGCCTGTGGGAAGCCTACAAGGAGCAGAAAACAGGCTTCAAATCCCTCCGCCAGGATGAATACCGCTTCACAAAACACCTGGCTAAATTCGCGGACATGGAGCCTCGCCAGATAGCTCCTCTGGACGTGGACCGCGTGCGTGTTACCATGCACAAGTCCGGGCTCAAGCCGCAGTCCATCAAGAACGTGCTGGCACTCCTCAAGCGGATCGTCTTCTTCGGCGTGAAGCGCGGCCTATGCCCCGGCCTGTCCTTTCAAATCGAACTGCCTCGCGTGGACAATCTCAAGACCGAGTTCCTGACCCCGGAGCAGTTGCAAAGCCTGTTTGCCGCCTTGGACGAAGACCCGAACATTCAGGGATCGAACATCCTGCGAATGGCCCTCTTCACCGGAATGCGCTTCAGCGAAATATGCAAGCTGACGTGGGATGACGTGGACTTCGGACGCGGCTTCCTCTTCGTGAGAGACCCCAAGGAAAAGCGGAGCAAGGCCCTCCCCATGAATGACCTTGCCCGCGTACTTCTGGAGGATCATCCCAGGACAGAGGGAAGCGAGTTCGTTTTCCCTGGCGCTGACGGCAACATGCGCGTCACCAACCGGCACACCGCCGCACGAATCCGCGAGCGGGCAGGCCTTCCAAAGGACTTCCGTTACCATCACGGCTTGCGGCATACCCTGGCCTCGTACATGGCGAACAGCGGCGAGGTGGATAGCTACGTGGGACACAAGGCCTTAGGCCATGCGGATCAGAAGATGTGGGCGCGGTATGCCCACTTGCAGGATCAGACGTTGAGAGATGCCGTCCAAGTCCCGGCAGAGGTGTTCAAGCGCATCCTCGCCAAGGAGGACAAGGCGGGCAAGGTGGTCAATCTCCGGGATGGCAGGGAATGACCCCTGCCCTTGACTACGCACTAAAAATTAGTACAGGTGTCCCATGGCGTGGACGGTAAAACTCTCGGGCAAGGCGGCAAAGAGCTTCAAACGCCTGCCCCTGGCCGTCCAAAAAGCCCTCGTGCTCCTTTTGCAGGACATGGAGGACGGCGGACCCGTGCGCGGGGACTGGCCCAACTATTCCAAGCTGGGCGTTGGGCGGCATCACTGCCACCTGAAGAAGGGGCGGCCAACCTACGTGGCCGTCTGGGAAGAACGCGCCGGGCAAGTGCGCCTGATCGAGGTGATTTATGCTGGAACACACGAAAAAGCCCCTTACTGACAACGTGGAACTGTGCTTCACCGGCCCCGCCGCCAGGAAGGAAGAAGCGGTCAGGCGGCTTGTGGAGCTTGGTTTCTCCGTGCGCGATGGCGGGGAGTCCGCCCCCTGGCGGGAGGCCTTCCCCTTCAAGGATGAAGAGATGCCGGGCGTCTTCCTGGCCGGGGCTCGCTACCGCGAGGGCCTGACCCAAGAGGCGCTAGCAAAGGCGGCGGGCATACCCCGGCGGCACATCTCCGAGATGGAGAACGGCAAGCGCCCCATTGGCAAGCAGAATGCCCGCAAGCTGGGGGAGGCGTTGCACGTGGACCCGAGACGGTTCCTGACGGCGTAGAACAACCTTCCCCGGCCTAGGGGCGGCCTAATTACCCGCCCCGAAAACCCGTGTCCCTGACGGGCTGGCCGGGGTTCAATCAGGGATGAAGCCGAGGGGGCTTAGGATGGGAAGTGAAGTATTCCAGGAAGAGGAGTTGTTGTCAGGCAAGGATATTGAATCAGCCGAAGAGGTGATGAAGCGTTGGAATGAAACCAATCCAGACTTTTGCCATAGACTTCGACAGTATGAATTTACGGTTTTCTTTTGTCCAAAGCAACCAAGAAAGAGTCCTGACGGAGAGACAATCTATCTGGGTACTCGCGGAACAGCCAACTGTTTGCATTATCAATACGATGATGATTGGGGAGATTTAGACGGTGTTTACCTGCTTAGGTCGGAAGTTCGTGCCCATGAAGAGAAAAATCCATATCTAGCATATCCTGTTGTCACGGATGATGGTTGTAACAACAAGCAAGAACAATGCGAGGATAGCCAATCAATATTTCTAGATGCTGACGACCTTTGCAAACGATGGGGGGTGAGCCCCGCACGGCTGGTTGGATTGATTCAGGGGAACGATTCGAGTGAATTCCCTGTGTACTGGAGGCACAAAGATGTCGACTTCCCATTCTGAATTGAACGGGCTGCGCCAATTCGACAATTTAGGATTCAGCGTGTCCGACCTGAGTTCGGCCCTATTCCACATCAAGGATATTGAAGCATTTGAGGCACGACATCCAGAACTGTTCCAGCAGGGGAAGCCACCTCAACCTGACCAAGATGATGCCGTCCTTGAAGCCCAACTTGCCCAGGCCCGGCAGGAGATTGAACGCCTTACCCAGGACAACGAGCGTCTGACCTTGGAAGTGCAATGCCTGAAAGCTGGCAATGGCAAGCCTGCTCCAACACAATCCGCCATTCTCGCCAATAAGCGCAAACAGGCTCGTGCCCTGGTGGAACGGATTGGAGATGCCGCCAAGCTGGCCCATGCCGTCACCTCTGAAGGCCCAACGCGCGGCGGACACCCCTGGACGGAACAAGAACTCAAAGCCAAGGCGGATGAAATTGGCGTGAAGCTCAGGGGCGATGCCTGGAAATCCTTCAAGGGGGGGATGCCCTCCACACTGGTCAAGAAAGACGCGGGGGCCAGGGCTTCGGTTCCGAAGAATCCCCCGGTAACGCCGGAAGAATCCCCCGGTAACGTGGCGAGTGAGGATTGACGCCAGTTTTCTCCCGAAGCCCCCGCCTCTAGTCCATCGGATATTACGCCCCGGCGACCTCAACGTTGCCGGGGTATTTTGTTGCGATGTCACCCTATTATGAACGTTGTCCGGGGTATTCTTGGGCTCGAAGAACCCCAATTCTCCTGGCGTACTCCGTGGCCGCATGACGCGGCTTCGCAAAACAAGGAGAACGTCGGATGACCCAGAAGACCAATCCCCAAACCTTCGATGAAAA
>JBMORI010000057.1:0-1840 GCA_049322415.1 Thermodesulfobacteriota bacterium
ACACACGCGGACAAAGAAACAACTGTCTTCAATGAACAGGCAACGGGCGCTTCAATGGAGGACAGAGTCAAGTGGATGATGAAGAAGCTGGAAGGACAACTGGAAAGAGGCGACAAAG
The DNA here is from genome assembly GCA_049322415.1 of Thermodesulfobacteriota bacterium. GTDB lineage: Bacteria > Desulfobacterota > Desulfovibrionia > Desulfovibrionales > Desulfovibrionaceae > Fundidesulfovibrio. The sequence continues at coordinate 119 of JBMORI010000057.1, forward strand.
TCGAGACTGTAGCGTCGATGCATGGAAAAGCTGAAGGGGGAGCGGGTGAACGACGATAGGACCTGCAGGGGGAGGCAGGAGGAGAGAGATGCCTGGCCCCGGCGAGTATGTACCGGACGCGACGGAAGGCGTGACCAATGTGGAGGATTTGCCGAAGCCGATAGTGCAGCAGCGCAGCCGGAGTCGGCGGAAGGCGAAGTGTCCGAAGTGCGGGCACCAGGCTTTCCGGAACAAGCGGCATACGCGGAAGCTGCATGATCTTGGTGATGCTGTGTCGGGTCGTCCCCGGGATATCGAGCTGGAGGTTTCGGAGCACCGGTGCACGAAGTGCGAGACGTATTTCTACGTGGACGCGTCGGACTTGGCGCCCGAGCGTTCGCAGTACACGCACCGGGTCATCCAGCGGGCGGTGCGGAGCGTGGTGGAGGACGGGCAGCCGTACCGGGAGGCCTCCTGGCGGATGTGGCGGGACTTTCGGGTGTTCGTGCCGTTCGCGACGATCCAGAACTGGGTGGAGGCGGCGGGGGAAAAAGGCGGAGAGCTTCGTACGGGGTGAGGCGTTCCAGGACGAGGCCTTGGCCGACTTCAGCGGTTACCTGGCGGCGGACGAGATTTACGACGGGCCGTTCTGCGTGCTGTACATCGTGGACAATCGGACGTTCCGGCGGCTGGCGTGCGAGGTGCTGGCGCGCAACCCGACGAAGGAGGACGTGGGGGCTTTCTTCGGGCGGTTCGCGGAGGAGTTGGCGAAGCGGGGGCTGAGCGTCCGGGGCGTGACCACGGACGGAAGCCCGCTCTATCCGGACGCGATCATGGCGAACTGCCCTGGGGCGCGCCACCAAGTCTGCGAGTTTCACGTGATCAAGGAGATCAACAAGGCGGTGATCCGTGCTCTGGCCAAGGTGCGCAAGCAATTGGCGAAGGAGAAGCCCCAGCTTGCCAAGGGGCGCCCGGCGAAGGAGAAGAAGGCCCTGGTCCGAAAGGCCAAGCGGATCCAGGAGCGCATCACCGAACTCTTCGAGAATCGCTGTCTCTTCGTGAAGCGTGAGCTCAGCGCCTCCGAACGCGCCGTCCTGGCGCGGATTACCAGGGGGCATCCGGAGCTTCGCGTTCTCCGGCAGATCGTCGAGGAGGTCTACCGGCTCTTCGACCGGCGCTGCCGGACGCAGACCGCGCTGGCCAAACTCGCCAAGCTCAGGAAGAAGGTCCAGCGCTTCGTGCCGCTGCAACGCGCGCTGAAGAAGCTCTGGAGCCCGAATCTGGAAAAGGCTCTCACCTTCCTCGACGACGAGCTTCTGCCGTCGACCTCCAACGCCGTGGAACGGACCAACCGCCGGCACCGCAAGATGCAAAAGAGCGTCTACCGTGTGCGCACCCGCCGCCACGTAGCCCAGCGAATCGCCATGGACATGATCCGCGAGGCGCGGGCCGTTCGCCGCCGGCAAGCCCTGCGCTCGCTCCATCGAGACAGAACTCCGCCTCGCGCCCATAAGTCAAAACGCCGCTGCCGTTCCGCCCCCGTACGGTTACCCGCCAACCCTCAACAACAAAAGAAGGCCGGCTGACCATGCAGCGACGCTACAGTCTCGTTTTGGGAGACTGTAGCGTCGATGCATGGAAAAGCTGAAGGGGGAGCGGGTGAACGACGATAGGACCTGCAGGGGGAGGCAGGAGGAGAGAGATGCCTGGCCCCGGCGAGTATGTACCGGACGCGACGGAAGG
>JBMORI010000058.1:0-14005 GCA_049322415.1 Thermodesulfobacteriota bacterium
AGGAGGCGGACGGCGGCCAGATCATCCGCTATTCGGGCTTGCCGAAGTTCTCCTCGTAGCGCGCCCAGAACTCGTCCTGCGTGAAGGCGTGCTCCTGGGTGCCGTGCCGCTCCACGCAATAGGCGGCGGCCACCGCGCCCATCCGGGCGGCGACGGGCAGGGGCTTGCCCAGGGCCAGGCCGCGCAGGAGCCCGGCCCGGAAGCTGTCGCCCGCGCCGGTGGGGTCCTTGACGCCGGATGCCTTTGCCGCCGGGACGCGCGTCTCCGAACCCTTCTCGTTGATGACCGAGCCTTCCTCGCCGAGCGTGGTGATGAGCGTGCCGACGCGGTGCAGGATGGACTCCTTGGACAGGCCGGTGGCGTTCATGATGAGCTGGAGTTCGTAGTCGTTGGTGATGAGGTAGCTCGCGCCGGTGAGCATCTCGGCCAGCTCCTCCCCGGAGAAGGCTGTGATGTTCTGGCCGGGATCGTAGAAGAAGGGGATGCCCAGCTCCTTGAATTTGGCCGAGTAGTGCTTCATGTCCGCCAGGCAGCCGGGGGCGACGATGGCCAGGGTCTTGGCCGGGTCGCAGCCGTCCACCATGAAGCCCGCCTGCACCTTCATGGCTCCGGGGTTGAAGGCGGTGATCTGGTTGTCGGACTGGTCCGTGGTGATGTAGGCCCCGGCGGTGAATTCCTCCGGCACGAGCCTTATGCCCTGCATGGTCAGCCCCTGCTTGGCGAGCCACGCGCCGTAGGGCTCGAAGTCCTTTCCGGCCGAGGCGATGATGGTGGGGCTGTCTCCCAGAAGGCCCATGGTGTAGGCGATGTTCCCGGCCGTGCCGCCGAACTTCTCCTGGAGGCCTTCGAGCACGAAGCACACCGAGAGGATGTGCAGCTTGTCGGGAAGGATGTGGTCGGCGAATTTTCCGGGGAAGGTCATGATCCGGTCGTAGGCCATGGACCCGAAGACGAGGGTGCGCATCAAAGCTCCTTACTCTTGCGGACCGGTCTCGGCGGAAATCCAGTCCATGAAATCGGGGTTGCCGTCCGCCACCGGCAGGGCGACCACGCAGGGGACGTCGTATGAGTGCAGTTCCTTCACCCGCGCGGTCAGCCTTTCGAACAGTTCGGAGCGCGTCTTGGCGATGAAGCACGCCTCGGCGCTTTCCTGGACCTTGCCGTCCCACCAGTAGACGGACGTGAGGCCGTCCATCACGTTGGCGCAGGCCGCGAGGCGCTCCTCCACCAGGGTCCGGCCGATCTTCAAGGCCTCGGCGCGGTCCCCGGCGGTCACGTAGACGAAGAGGGCCGCCATGCTACTCGCACACGGGCTTGGCCCCGGCCTTCTGGGAGGCGAGCCAGTCCACCACGGCGGGCTTGTCATTTCCGGCCACCTGCGCGCCGTTCTTGACCATGCGGGTGACGGTGGCGTCCCAGGCGGCCTTGTCCTTCACGCCGAGGTTGGCGCAGACGCGCTTGGCGTTGTGGCACTTGGTGCAGGCCGTCATCACGGTCTGAGAGGCGTCCTGGGCCAGGGCGGCCATGGACACGGCCAGGGTGAACACCAGGGAGGCGGCGAGCGCGGCCAGGCGGATACGTGTCATAAGCGGGTCTCCTTGAAAAGAGGGTTTGCCGCATCATCTAATACACGAGCCCCCTGTTTTTGCAATCCGTGACACTTGCGCCCCAAGGCCCGCCCCGGTTATTGTCGGCCATGCGCCGTCAAGAGCTTCTCATGGAGTACTACCGGTCCATGCTCGACGCCATGGGCCCCCGGAACTGGTGGCCCGCGAAAACGCCCTTCGAGGTGTGCGTGGGGGCGGTGCTTACCCAGAACACCTCCTGGACCGGCGTGGAGAAGGCCATCGCCAACCTGGAGGGGGCGGGCGCCCTGGACCCGTACGTCCTGTACGCCATGCCGCGCGAACAACTGGAGCGGCTCATAGTCCCGGCGGGATACTTCAAGCTCAAGGCGGTACGGCTGCGCAACCTGCTGGAATACCTCAAGGCGAGCTGCGGTTTCGACCTGGCCGTCCTGGCCGCGAGGGACATGGACGCCGTGCGCGCCGGGCTCCTGGAGGTGAAGGGGGTCGGGCCGGAGACGGCGGACTCCATCCTGTGCTACGCCCTGAACATGCCGAGTTTCGTGGTGGACGCCTACACCCGGCGCATCCTGAACAGGCACTCCCTGCTGCCCGAGGACGCGGGCTACGACGAGACGCGCGACTACTTCATGGACGTCCTGGACCCGGACCCGGCGCTCTACAACGACTTCCACGCCCAGCTGGTGCGCGTGGGCAACCGGTGGTGCAAGAAAGGCAGGCCCCTGTGCGACGAATGCCCGCTTCGCTCCCATCTGCCCTGATCCTGGCCGTCCTCGTCCTGCTGGCCTTCGCGGGCCCGGCCCGGGCGTATACGCTGGAGGCCACGCCCGCCGAGCGCGCCGCCAGCCCCAGGCTGGAAAGGATCGAGGCCGGCATCCGCTTCCTCGAGTTCAAGCTGGGGAAACAGGGGGATGTCCTGGCCGGGATGATAGCAGAGAGCGCGGCGCTGGCCAGGGAGAGGCTCTCCGCGGAGGCGCGTCGCGCCGCCCTGGCCGCGCGCATGGAATCCTTGCTTCCCGCGCTGTGGGACATGAAGGTGCGCCACGGAGCCGTGATCGAGACCGCTTCGCTCCCCTGGGACGAGGCCGGTCGGAACCTGGAGTGGACGGGGGCCGCGTTCGAGGAGGCCCGGCGTCAGCTGGCGCTCTTGGACCAGCTGGACCGCGAGCTTGCCGCCGCCGTGACGCGGCAGGCCAGGATGGGCCACCGGGAACGGGCCGAGGCCGAAGCGGGCGAGACCCTGCGCGACAGGCTCCTGGCCGAGCGCCTGAAGCTTCTGGACGCATTGATCGCGCTCAGGCGCGAGAATCCCTCTCCCGCCGGGAGGCTGGAGCGCATCCTGGAGCAGGTGTCCCTGGCCGGGCTCTCGCCGTTTTCCGCGCTGGACAGGCCCATCGAGGAAGCCCTTGGCCGGTTTCCCCTCCCCGTGGACGGGACGACGGTCCGGACCTTGGGGCCTGAGGATGCCGCGGTGAGTGCGGCCGTCGGATTCGCGACGGCCCGGGAGGCTCCCGTGAGGGCGGCGCAGTGGGGGCGGGTGGCATTCGCGGGGGAGGTCCGGGGGCTCGGGCTGGTGGCGGTGGTGGCCCATGGCGGCAACTATGCGAGCGTTTACGCGCATCTGTCGCGCCTTGACGTGCGGCCCGGTCAGGAAGTGGCCCGGGGGGAGAACCTGGGCGCCTGCGGCACGCTGCCCCCGGGCAAGAAACCCGGCATGTCTTTTGAATTGCGTTTTGGCTTGAAACCAATTAACCCCAGCCGATGGCTCCCGGCCGGTTAAGCGCCCGCCCGGGGTCCCGGCTTTGCTGACGCATCCCGCCCATTCCGGGCGGGACACTCGCTGGAGGCGACCCTATGTTCCGCATTTCGAAGGCCGGTCTGCTCGCTTTGACCGCCGCCATTATCCTGACCGCCGGTCTCGCGTTGGCCGAGGAGGACCGCTTCGGTCCGCTCAGAAGGTTCAGCGACGTTCTCAATCTGGTCGAATCCAACTACGTCAAGAGCGTGCCCAAGAAGGACCTCATCGACGGGGCCATCGTGGGCATGCTGCAGCAGCTCGACCCTCACTCCAGCTTCCTATCCAAGGAGGACTTCAAGGAGATGCAGGTGAGCACGTCCGGCGAGTTCACCGGCATCGGCATAGAGATCACCGTGGAGAACGGGCGCATCACTGTCATTTCGCCCATCGACGACACCCCGGCGGACAAGGCCGGGCTGCGCGCTGGCGACATCATCGTGGAGATCGAGGGCCAGCCCACCCAGGACATGTCCCTCACCGACGCGGTGCAGCGCATCCGCGGCCCCAAGGGCAAGCCCGTCTCCCTGACCATCGTGCACAAGGGCAGCAACAAGCCCGAGAAGTTCCGCATCGTGCGCGACTCCATCCCCATCGTCTCCGTGAAGGGCTCCGAAGTCGCTCCCGGCTACCATCTGGTGCGCATCACCCGCTTCAACGAGAACACCACCAGGGAGCTTTCCCAGGTGTTCAAGGACGCCGCCAAGGGCGGAGAGATCAAGGGCATCATCCTCGACCTGCGCAACAACCCCGGCGGGCTGCTGGACCAGGCCGTGAGCGTCTCCGACTTCTTCCTGACCAAGGGCCGCATCGTGACCATCAAGGGCCGCCGCGACGAGCAGCGCAAGGACTTCGACTCCAAGAAGGACGGAACCGAACCCTCCGTGCCCGTCACCGTGGTCATCAACGCGGGCAGCGCCTCCGCATCCGAGATCGTGGCCGGGGCGCTCCAGGACAACAAGCGCGCGTTGCTGGTCGGCGACAAGACGTTCGGCAAGGGGTCGGTGCAGACGGTCATCCCCCTGTCCGACGGCTCGGGCATCAAGCTGACCACGGCCCTCTACTACACGCCCAGCGGCCGCTCCATCCAGGCCGAGGGCATCGAGCCCGACTTCAAGGTCCCCCTGCAGGACATCGACAAGGAAAAGGACCTCTTCGCCCAGGGACACCAGGTGCGGGAGCGCGATCTCACCCGGCATCTGGACAACCTGAGCCGCAAGAAGAAGGGCGGCGAATCCGCCGATCCCAAGGAGCGGGTCAAGGAGCTCATGGAGCGCGACAACCAGCTCAAGCTGGCGCTGGAGCTGCTCAAGTACGCGCCGGTCTCCTCGGCCGGCAACTGAGAGTCCCTCGAGGGCTTCCATCCAGACGCCGGGCCTGACGCCTGACCCGGCGAGGACGGATGAACCGGCGGCGCGCCGCCAGACAAGAAAACACGGAAAGGACATGCCAGAGAAACGCCCCGGAAAGACCCGGCGGCGGCCAGCGAAGAAAAAGAGCGGCCGGGCGGGAAACCCGGCCGCTCTCGTTTTCTTCGCCGGCGTTGCCGTGGCGCTCGTCGTCATCTTCTTCGCCTACGCCTTCTACTACCTGCCCGGGCAGAAGGACGTGAAAACCCCGCCCGCCCCCAAGCCTCCGGCGCAGATGGCCCCGGCCGTCCCGGCGCCGCCTGCCCCCGTCCAAGCCGCCGGGCAGGCCGCCCAGCCGTCGCCCGCGCCCGCGCCCGCACCAGCACCGGCTCCAGTCCCGGCGGAACCCTCGCCGCCCGCTCCCGCTCCCGAGCCGAAGCCCAGGCCCGACGCGCCCCGCCTGACCATCGTCATGGACGACCTGGGCGGCTCCCTGGAGCAGGCGCGGGACATCCTCGACCTGGGCATCCCCGTAACCTTCTCGGTGTTGCCCAACCTGAAGCACACCTCGGAAGTTGACGCGCTGGCGGCCAAGGCGGGCATGGAGGTCATCCTGCACCAGCCCATGGAAGCACACGGAAACGCTCCCGAATCGCCCGGGACCCTTCACTCGGGCGCGAGCGCTCCGGACGTGCTGCGCACCCTGGACGCGCATCTCGCCCAGGTCCCGCACGCGGCCGGTGTCAGCAACCACACCGGCTCCAAGGCCAGCGAGGACCCCGTGCTCATGGCGTCCGTCATGACCGGGCTCAAGGCCCGCAAGCTGTTCTTCCTGGATTCGCTCACCTCGGCCAGAAGCGCGGGACTCAAGCAGGCTGCGGCGCAAGGCGTCCCGGCCCTGGCCAGGAGCGTCTTTCTGGACAACGAGCGCGGGCAGCAGGCCGCGCTTCTCATGCTGGCGCAGGCCGAGCGCGAAGCGCGCGAAAAGGGGCACGCCGTGGCCATCGGCCACCCGCACCCGGAGACCGTCGCCGCCCTGGCCGCCTGGGCCACGGGCCGTGACAAGGCAATCGCGCTCGTCACGCTGGGGAGCCAGCTGAAAGGCAATTGAAGAACGCCTCCGGCGGGCAAGGAAGGCGCTGCCCTCTCTGCACTCTCCCGCCAGGGGGAGAGGCCTCCCCCTGGACCCGGCTATTGCTTCGCGGCCATCAATGTTACGTCTGCGGCAGACCCGTCCGTCAGGGGTTCGATGCCCGCGTCCCCGGTGCGCGGCGACGGATCGTCTTCAAATCGGTCCTGGCCGCGCGCCGGGGACGCGGGCATCGAACCCCTGGCGGACGGACCGGCTGACAGGCCAAATCAATCCCTGCCCTGGCGTGCGGCAGGCAGGAACGGCTGATTCATCGTATCCAAGCCTGTCCGGCAGCTGCCTGGAAGATGGCAAGCCATCCCAACCGGCGCGGACGGCAATTGCGGCGTCCGCCTCTTGGTGGTAGAAACAGCGCGCATTTGCCGCAAACGCAAAAAAACGACCACAAGGAGCAGGCATGAAACGCTTTCTCACCCTGGCCGCCGCCGTGGCCCTGGCCCTGACGGCCACCGTCGCAATGGCCCAGCAGAAGGTGATCTCCATCACCCAGATCGTGGAACACCCCGCCCTGGACAACGCCCGCAAGGGCTTCATGGACGGCCTCAAGGAGATGGGAGTGGACGCCAAGTACAACGTCCACATCGCTCAGGGCAACCAGGCCACCAACGTGCAGATAGTGAGCCAGATGCTCGACGAGAAACCCAGCCTCATCCTGGCCATCGCCACTCCCGGCGCGGTCGCCTGCGCCCAGAAGATCAAGGACATTCCCGTCCTGTTCACCGCCATCTCCGACCCCGTGGGCGCGGGCCTGGTCAAGACCATGGACGCCCCCGGCGGCAACCTCACCGGCATGACCGACATGCCCCCCGTGGCCAAGCAGCTCGAACTGATCAAGACCATCCTGCCCAAGGCCGCCAAGCTCGGCGTGATCTACAACGCGGGCGAGGCCAACTCCGTCAGCCAGGTCAACGCCGTGAAGGCCGCCGCCTCCAAGATGGGCATGAACGTGGCCGAGGCCACCGTGACCAACTCCGGCGGCGTTTACCAGGCCGCCAAGAGCCTTGTGGGCCAGTGCGACGCCGTGTACATCCCCCTGGACAACACCGTCGTGTCCGCGTTCGAGTCCGTGGTGAAGGTGTGCGACGAGAACAAGCTCCCCCTGTTCAGCTCCGACAACGAGTCGGTGGGCAAGGGCGCGATCGCCGCCCTGGCAGTGGACTACTACGCCATGGGCAAGCAGACCGCCGCCATGGCCAAGAAGGTGCTGGACGGCGCCAAGCCCGCCGCCATGCCCGTGGAGTCGCTCCAGAACCTGGACGTGCACCTGAACCTGAAGGCCGCCAAGGCCCAGGGCGTCACCGTGCCCGAGGCGGTGGCGAAGAGCGCCAAGAAGAAGTACGAGTAGGCTGAACCGGTGCTGGCCTGCGGGCGCGCATCAGCCGCGCCCGCGAAGGCTTTCCGCCCCTCGCCCGGCCTGCCGGGGGAGGGGCTTCTTCATGGGCCGCGATGGTGGCATGCAACCGGCGGGATGGCCGCCGTCCGTGAGGGAGAAATGGGTATGACCTTGTTGGGAACACGCGTTATTGGCGCGCTGCTGGCTGTCGCGCTCGTCTTCCATCTTCTTGCGGCTCCGGCGCTGGCGGCCTGTTCCGGCGAGGCGGCGGCCAAGGCGTCCGAGGCGGCGCGGCGGATCGACGGCTGGTCCGGTCTATTCGAGTATTACAAGCAACATCTTGCTTGCGATGATGGTCCGGCGGGCGAGAGCGTGGACAACGCCGTGGAATCGCTCCTGCTGAAGAAGTGGGAGGGGCTTCCTGAGGCGGCCAGGCAGGCGGCGGCGGACCCCAAATACCAGAAGTTCCTCTTGCGGCATGTGGGCGAGGGGTTCTCGGAGGAGGGCGCGGCCGAGATCATCAAGCGTAGCCGGGCAAAATGCCCCGCCGGGGCGGAGAAGCTGTGCGGGGCGTTGATCGACGTCCTGCAGGAGTAGCCGCGTCGCGTCGAACCCGTTGCCGGGGTCCGGGGGGAGGCTCCCCCCGGCGGGTCCAGGGCGGAGCCCCGCTTCGCATCAGCCGCTTCTCTTCTCCTCGTCTCTAATCCCCCGGATTTCTACCACCCGCCACCGCCGCCACCGCCGCCACCGCCTCCGGACGAACCTCCGCCGCCGCTGCCGGACGACGAGGACGAGCTGGCGGCCACGGCCGAGGCGAAGCCCGAGGCCAGGCTGTCCGTGAAGTCCATTGGCGAGGACGGGTCCCACCCGGCCCCGTGGTACCAGCCCGGCGTATACCCGTCCGGGGCCTGGGCGGCGCGGGCGAGCACGTCCGCGAACCGCTCCCCCCACTGCTGCTCCACTCCGAGCGCCATGGCGTACGGCAGAAACTTCTCGAACAGCTCGGGCGTCTCTTCCGGCGGATTGAGCAGATTGAGCCTGTCCTCCTCGGCCACGGCGAGATAGAGCTTGAAGCCTTCGATCTGGTCCATCACCTCGCGGCCTTCGCGCGTGGGGGCTTTAAGCAGATGGTAGAAAGAGGCGCAGACCGTGACGGAGGCCATGAGCAGCGCCAGGGCCAGGGGTGAGGTGTTCTCGCCGAAGAGGTAGAGCCCGGCGATCTCACCGGCCAGGAAGGGCAGGCTGAAGGCCGTTATGAAGAGCGCTCCGGCCAGCTTGAGGAACTTCATACGCCCGCTGACGGCTTCCCGCCACGCGGCCCCCACCCGCGAGAGCAGGAAGACGGTGCCGAGCGTCCACACGCTCAGCCAGACGGACATGAAAAGACCGAACTCGCGCTCTCTGCCGGAAAAGGCGGCGGTCAGGGCAACCACGGCCGCCAGGAGCGCTCCGGGCACGAACCAGCCCGCGTTCAGGTTGAACAGGTACCCGGAGTAGGACCCGCTGAGGGATTTGCGCAGGGCGCTCTTCGCGGCCAGCAGGCGCTGACGGTTGGACCTGTCCATGGCCACCGTGGATGTGCTCTTGAAAAGCGCCTTGGCTGCCGCGTCCTCCTCCATGGTTCTTATGGACGGCAGCGGGTCTCGGGCGGTCAGGGAGAACTCGCCCTTCGAGGTCTCGTCGATGGACAGGACGCCGTTCACGGCCAGGTTGACCACCGTGCAGGCCAGGTCCTTCGAGTCGTGCCCCATGCCGCTCACGTATTGGACTGCCGCCGGGGACATGTCCCGGGGCGGGGCGTAGAGGGGTATGACGGTTCCGGGGGCGGGGTCGCGCCCCACCTTGAACCAGGCCGCGATGAAATAGGCCATCATTGCCAGGAAGCTCGCGGCTGAGGCGGCCATGAAGGGGTTTCCGGCCAGGGCGGCAAGCACCCGGTTTTGCCAGGTGGGTTCCGGCACGAGGCCCTTGGGCCAGGCCACCGCCGCGGTGAGTCCCTCGCCCGGGGCCAGGGGGCGCGTGGCTTCCACGTAGACGCGGCCCGGGCCGTCCTTGCGGGCGGTGAAGTCCACGCCCTTGGCCCCGGCCGGGCCGGTGTAGGCAGCGAACTGCTTCACGTCCGCGCCCGGAGGCAGGACTATGAGCGCCCTGGCCCGCTCGATGGGGAAGGCCCAGCGGTTGCCCGTGACGTTCCAGTATATTTCGTCGTAGTCGTTGAAGAATCGCACCTGCGACAAGGCCCGGTAGGAGAGGGCGTAGGTGTAGGTTCCGGGTCTGAGCAGAACGTCCTTTTTGCCCAGGTAGATCCTGAACATGCCGTCCTCCCCGGCCGTGTGCCAGGACTCCGGGCTGCCGTCGCGCCTGGCGGAGAGCACCCGGTACGGCTGCCCGGCCATGGAGCCGAGCCAGCCTTGGGCGGGGGGGATGAGGTCGCGGTAGATGCCGCGCCTGATGGCATTGCCCCTGGCCACCACGGTGATGGTCTCGGTGACGTCCGCGGAGCCGTCGGCGTTGACCGTGACCACCGAGTCGAAGGAGAGGATGCGCTCCTGGTCCGCCAGGGCGGAAATCGGCAGGAGGCACAGGGCCGCGAACGCGAGGAGAACGCGCAGGGCTGCCATGGTCACGCCCGGTTGCCGAAATCGACCTTGGGGACCTGGCGCTTGCCCTCGTCCTCGGCCTCGAAGAATTCGGCCTTGGCGAAGCCGAAGGTCCGGGCGATGATATTGGACGGGAAGGACTCAACGGCGATGTTCAGGTTGCGGACGGCGCCGTTGTAGTAGCGCCGCGCGAGCTGCAGCTCTGATTCGATGTCCGAAAGCGCCTTCTGGAGTTCCAGGAAGTTGGTGCTGGCTTTGAGTTCCGGGTAGGCCTCGGCCAGGGCGAGCACCTTGCCCAGGGCCTGGCCCAGCAGGCCCTCGGTCTTGAGGCGGTCGCCCGCGTCACTGGCGGAGAGGCTCTGCGCGTGAAGCTTGGCGATGGCTTCGAGCAGCTCCCGCTCATGGGTCATGTACCCCTTCACGGTCTCGATGAGGTTGGGGATGAGCTCCGCGCGGCGGGTGAGCTGCACGTCCACGCCTGAGAATCCCTCGGCGACGAGGTTGTTGTTGCGGACCAGACTGTTGTACATAGCCACGGCCCAGACGGCCAGGGCAAGCACGACCGCAAGCAGGATCATGAGGGTCGTCATCGGTTAAGCCTCGCGGATAGGATTGAACCAGTAAAAACATTCATAGACGCCGTGGAATCATCCTGTCAAACCCGTGGGCGGTTCGCCCCGAGCCCGTCCGGGGGCATGCACCTGGGGAACGCCTGGACGGCGCTCCTGGCCTGGCTTTCGGCGCGCTCCAAGGGCGGGGCCATGGTGCTGCGCATGGAGGACCTGGACCCGGACCGCTCCAAGGAGCGCTTCGCCAGGGCCATCCTGGAGGACACGGCCTGGCTCGGCCTGGACTGGGACGAGGGCCCGGACAAGGGCGGCCCCCACGCCCCCTACGAGCAGGACAAGCGGCGCGGCTACTACCAGCGCTGCCTGGACGATCTGGCGTCGCGGGGGCTGGTCTACCCGTGCTGGTGCACGCGCGCCGAGCTGCGCGGCCAGACCGCGCACCATCCCGCCAAGGACAGGGTGGAGCACGCCCACGCCGTCCAGGCCCCGCACGCGGGAGAGCACGAGCCCGTCTACGCCGGAACCTGCCTGCGCCTGCCGCCCGATGCCCTGGCGGCGCGCCGGTCCTCGGGCCGCGAGCCGTCGCTTCGGGTGAAGGCCGGTCCGGTACGCATCTCCTTCACGGACATGGTGCTTGGCCCGCAATCGCAGGATCTGGCCCTGGAGTGCGGCGACTTCGTGCTGCGCCGCTCCGACGGCGTGCACGCCTACCAGCTGGCAGTGGTGGCCGACGACGCGGCCATGCGCGTCACCGAGGTGGTGCGAGGGGCGGACCTGCTCGATTCCACCGCCCGGCAAATCTATCTCCACCGTGCGCTGGGATTTACGGAGCCCTCTTTCGCCCACGTGCCGCTCATGCTGGACCCGGACGGCAGGCGGCTCTCCAAGCGGCGCGGAGACGTGGACCTGGGCAGGCTTCGCGAAGAGGGCGTCCGGCCCGAGGCCGTGGTGGGCTACCTGGCCTGGAAGGCCGGGCTGCGCGACTCGCCGCTGCCCGTGGCCGCGGGCGAACTGGTGGACGGCTTCAGCTTCAGGCCCATGCCCCGTGGGCCTGTCATCGTGGAGGAAGGATGGATGGAGGTGGCGAAATGATGCGAGGACGGATTGCTGGCAGCGGGCGCTTGCTGGCGGCTTTTTTCATCCTGGCCCTGGCGCTTGCCGCGTCCGGCGAGGCCCTGGCGGCGAAGAAGCCGCCTGCGTCCAGGAAGAAGGCGGCTCCGGTGGCGGGGGAGCCCATCGACGTCAGCTCCCCCGTCCAGCCCTGCTACAGGTTGAGCCCCGGCAGGCTGGGCCACCGCTGCGAGCCCCAGAGCCTGCCCTACGGGCGCTGCCGCACCGGCAACATGACCTGCCGGGGCAATTACGAACTCTCCCCCATCGGCTGGTACAAATGCGCCGAGAAGAACGGCCACGTCACGGGGACCCCCACGGCCAACTCCATCTTTATCCTGGGCGACAACTCCAAGCACCGCATGGGCACCGGCCACGTGTTCGTGGTGGAGAAGGCGAAAGACCAGGGCGGCGGGCGCTGGGAGCTGGTCCTCTCCCACACCAACCACGACCGGCGGTGCAGCCTGGAGACCAACGTGTCCGCCTCCTACGACGAGCACAAGAGGCTCCTCACCATGAACACCGGCCAGTGGAGCAGGTGGGGCAAGAACCTCAAGGCGCTGGGCTTCATCCTTAAGGACGGCCGGATCGCCAGCCGCGAGAGCGGGAAATGAGTACGCCGGACCCGCGCAGGCGCGAGGCCTTCGCCAAGCGCATGACTGACCTCCTCAACGCCCAGGCCCTGGGCGCGGCCATGTGCCTGGGCTACCGGGCCGGACTCTTCGATGCCATGGACCGCCTCGCCGAGCCCGCGACATGCGCCCGGATCGCCCGCGAGGCCGGGCTGGACGAGCGCTACGCGCGCGAATGGCTGGCCGCGATGGCCTGCGGCGGCGTGGTGGAGCTCTCGGCCTCGGGCTCGGGCGAGGACCTCTTCCTCCTGCCGCCCGAGCACGGCGACTTCCTGTGCCTGCGCTCCGGCAGCGCCAATCTGGGCGTCTACGCGCAGGAGATCCCGCTGCTCACCCGCTGCGCCCTGGACGAGGTGCAGCGCGCCATGGTCACAGGCGAGGGCGTCCCCTATGACCGGTACCCGCCCTTCCATGACTGGATGGCCCAGGTGGCCGAGGCCAAGCACAGGCAGGTGCTGGTGGACACGTTCCTGCCGGGCGTGGCGGACGGCGAGATGGTCCGCAGGCTCCGGCAGGGCATCCGCGTGCTGGACGTGGGCTGCTCCGAGGGCGTGGCCGCGCTGCTCATGGCCAGGGCCTTCCCGGCCAGCGATATAACCGGCGTGGACATCTCCGCCAAAGCCGTGGACAAGGCTCGCGCCGAAGCCTCGCGCCTGGGACTCTCCAACGCCCGCTTCGAGGTGCGTGACGCCGCCGGGCTCGAGCGCGACCGGGACTTTGCCGGCGCGTTCGGCTACGTCACCGCCTTCGACGCCATCCACGACCAGACCCGCCCCCTCGACGCCCTGCGCGGCATAAAGGCATCTCTGGCCGGGGGCGGCATGTTCTCCATGGTGGACATCAAGGCCGGGACTGCGCTGGCCGATAATCTCCCGCACCCCATGGGGGCGTTCCTGTACACGGTAAGCCTCATGCACTGCATGCCGGTTGGCCTGGTGGACGCAGGGGCGGGGCTCGGCACCATGTGGGGCCGGGAAAAGGCCCTGGAAATGCTCGCGGCTGCCGGATTCGACAGCGTGGAGGTGTGCGACATCCCGTCCGACGCCTTCAACTCACACTATCTGTGCCGCTGACGGCCGCCTGAACGCTCATCCGGAGGGACGCCCGTGGACCTCGTCCTGGTCAAGAAACTCGTCTCCTACCTGCTGTACCCGTACACCCTGACGCTTGTGATGCTCACGGCGGGCGTGTGGCTTCTGGCCGCAGGACGGCGCGGCAAAGCCGGGCGCGCGCTGGCCGTGGGAGGGCTCGCGCTGCTCATCCTCCAGTCGCTGCCGCTCGTGCCCAATTTCATCTCCGGGGAGATGCAGAGCGCCTACAAGCCCATCGTGACCCAGGAGGACATCCCGCCGGGGGTGAAGTGGGTGGTGGTGCTCTCGGGCGCGTCCAACGACGACCCGGGCGTGCCCGTGTCCAGCCGCAACGTGGGGGACACGCTGCACCGGGTGGTGGAAGGTGTGGTGCTGGCCGCGCGGATACCGGACGCGAAGCTGCTGCTGTCCGGCGGCAGCGTCTACGGCGAAGGCCCGGCGTCGAAGGCCATGGCGGACATGGCCAGGGAGCTCGGGGTGCGGCCGGAGCGGATCGTCACCGAGGACAAGTCGCGCGACACCGAGGACCAGGCGCGTATCATCGCCGGGATGGCGGGCAAGGAGAAGATGATATTGGTCACGTCGGCCCGGCACATGGCGCGGTCCATGGCGCTGTTCAGGGCTTACGGCATGGAGCCTGTTCCGGCCCCGGCGGCGCTGCCCATGAAGGGGGAGAGCTTCAACCCCATGTCGCTCCTGCCGAACCCGCGCGCGGCCATGGTCACGGGGTCGGTGATGCACGAGGTGATGGGGCTGGCGTGGGCGTGGGTGAAGGGAGTGGGGAGGTAGG
>JBMORI010000059.1:0-14001 GCA_049322415.1 Thermodesulfobacteriota bacterium
CGAGCCCCGGCAACGCGAGCGATACAACCCGCGAAGCGATTGCCGGGGCCCGGGGGGAGGCCTCTCCCCCCGGCGGATCCAGTGCGGAGCCCTGGTCTTAGTGCTTGAACGACCTCTGGCCGGTGAAGACCATGGCCACCTGCGGGGTGGCCTCGTTGACGGCGGTTATGACCTCCCAGTCGCGGATGGAGCCGCCGGGCTGGGCTATGGCGGTGACGCCCTGGGCGATGGCCAGGTCCACGCCGTCGCGGAACGGGAAGAACCCGTCGGAGACCAGCACGCTGCCGGGCAGTCCGCCCCGGTCGGCCTTGGTCTGGGTCTCGATGTCCGCCAGGGCCTTGGCCAGGGCGGCGTCGGAGGCTGCCTTCTCGCGCAGCTCGTGGATGGAGAGCCTGTGGCGCTCGAAGGCCAGCAGGTCGGCGTACTTGGTATAGGCCTTGTGGATGGTGAGCTGCACCACGCCCACGCGGTCCTGCTCGCCGGTGCCGATGCCCACGGTGGCCCCGTCGCGCGCGAAGATGACCGAGTTGGAGGTGACGCCCGCCTCCACGGCCCAGGCGAAGAGCAGGTCGTCGGCCTCCCGGGGGCTGGGGGCGCGGGCGATGAAGTCCTTGCCGTCCTTGGTTGTGGCCTTGGCGGGCAGGAAGTCGTCCGCCGAGAGGATGCGGTTGCGGAATGAGAACTGGAGCACCATGCCGCCGTCCATGAGGGACTTCACGTCCAGGAAGGGCTCGCCCGCGAAGGCGGAAAGGCCAGCGATGCCCGGGATGGCGATGATGCGCAGGTTCTTCTTGGCCTTCAGCACGTCAAGCGCGGCGGGCTCGAAGTCCGGGGCGCAGACCACCTCGAAGTATCCGCCAGCGATGAGCTCGGCGGTGGCCTTGTCCAGGGTGCGGTTGACCACGATGGCCCCGCCGAATGCGGCGATGCGGTCCGAGAGGTTGGCGCGCTCGAAGGCGGCCGCCAGGCCCTCGTTGGTCCAGGCCGCGCCGCAGGGGTTGTTGTGCTTGAGGATGACGGCGGCGGGCTTGGCCGAGAGGTACTGGAGGATGTTCAGCCCGTTGTCCACGTCGGTGAGGTTGGTCTTGCCGGGGTGCTTGCCGGACTGGATCAGGTGCTCCTCGGTGAGCGCCGAGACCAGGCCCCGTCCGGGTCCGCGGAAGTTGACGCCGTCGAGCTCCAGGCCGTTGTCCACCAGCTGGTAGAGTGCGGCGGGCTGGTCCGGGTTCTCGCCGTAGCGCAGGCCCTTGACCTCGCCGTCGATGGTCCAGGCGCGCTTGCGGAAAGTGAGCTTCTGGCTGCCAAGGGTGATGGTCATGTCTTCCGGGAAGGGGTCTTCCTGGATGGTGGAGTACATTTTCTTCAGGTCGCTCATGGGGATGCTCCGTGTTTCGTGCTGGGAAGGGGTTGATAGCACGGCGGGGGCCGGGCGGCAAACGGGCATTGGCCGCGCCGGGAAATCGTGCTATCGCCTGCGCGGCGGAGACTGGAGGAACCGTGGAGAAAGTACTCGTGAAGCTGGCCAGGCAGCTCAACAACTACGACGAGGCGTCGCTCACCAGCCTGTGGGAGCGCTACGCCGAGCAGGTCAAGCGCTTCGAGCCGTCAAAGAGATGGGAAGAGGCGGTGCTTATCCTGTCCATGATCCAGGCCGTGCGCTTCAAGAACCAGCTGTTCAACCTCAACTGGTCCGAAGGGCGCGCCCCCGGCGAGACCCCGCCCCCCAAGAGCCTCATCGAGGCCGTGCACCACGCCTCGGAGACCCAGCCCGCAAAGCCCAGGGCCAAACCAAAGGGCAAGGTGCTCTCCTTCAAGAGCAAGGAAGGCCCGGAAACTACGGAGTAGGCTCCGGCATTCCGAATTCTCCCAGTTTTTCCGGCGCGTCCGCGTCCGGCGCGAAGGTGGGGAACTCCTCTTTGTCCAAAAGCACCCAGGTCAGCTCGTGCTTGTTGTTGTAGAGGTGCACCAGCCTGGAGCCCGGATACGCCCAGAACTTGGCGGCGGTTTCGTGGTCGGTGTTGCCCTGGAACTTGATGGTGCACACGAAGTTCTTCACCTTGCCGAAGGTGCGCCAGCGATCCACCAGCCGCCACAGCCGGTCCGGGTAGCAGATCACGTCGCAGAAGAACCAGTCCACCTCGCCCACTTCGCGCGGGTCCAGGGCGAAGGCCGATAGCATGCGGTAATCCACGTTGGGCATGGCCTCCACGCGCGGGTCGAGCGGAGCCTTGTCCACGGTGAGCACCCTGCACCCGAGGCTCGCCAGCACCCAGGCCCAGCCGCCGGGGCTGCCGCCCATGTCCAGGCAGAAGCTGCCCGGCTTGGGAGCGGCTTCGAGAAGCGTGAACAGCTCCCAGAGTTTGAGATAGGCGCGGCTTGGCGGCTCCTTCTTGTTCTCAACGAACTGCACCTCCCCGTGCGGGAACGGGCTGGAGCAGGCCGGGGAGGCCACGATCACGTCGCGCTCGAGAAGCGTCCAGGCGCCGAGCGGCGCGCGCGGAGGCGGAGTGCCGATGACGACCGGCTTGGGCTTCACGGCCGGGAGCTGCGCCTCGATCAGGCGGGCGCGCCGGTTGTGGCGCACGCTCCACAGAGCCCAGTTGCGCTGGAGGGCCTTCAACTTGCCGGCCCCGTCCGAGATGGACTCTATCTGGATGCGCTGGGGGTTCAGCCAGATGTTCTGGGCCCAGGCCACCGGACGCGGAGGCCCGGGCGCGAAGACCAGGCGGTCCACCACCTCGGCCACGTCGCCCAGTTCGTAGACCAGCTCGTTGGTGAAACCCTTGGGGGCGAGATAGACGGTGAATTCCATATATTGTCACGGGCCTGCCTGGCCCCGCGCCGCAAGCGCGGGCTTTCGGCAGTGCTGCTCCTCAAGGCGGATTTTATCAGCCGGACGGCCTGCCGGCGCCGAAGAACATCAGGCATCGGCCCCGCCGCATCCGGGCTGTCCGGCGTCCATGGCCGGGGCAAAAATACATGCACGCGCAAAGACGCGTCAATGATTTCCGGGACGCAAGGCGGATAATGCGCGTCCCGGCCCCCGCCCCCTTGAACTTGACGGGCTTGGCCGTGTCCCCGCAAGCCTTCATGACCGGCGGACGCCCAGCCTATTTCGTTGACAACGCCGGATGGGTTTTTTACGCAAAAAAGCCTTTTGTGAAAGAGGGAACTTCCGGCCTGCGGGGCCGGGCAACATATAATCGCCGGAGTCCGGGGGGAGGCTCTCCCTCCGGCGGGTCCAGGGCAGCGCCCTGGCGGGGTCCGGGGCAAAGCCCCGGCCTCCCCTTCTGGAGGATCAATGGCTGGCATGGTGATTCACGGCGCCCAGTGGGGCGACGAGGGCAAGGGCAAGATCGTCGACCTTCTCACCGAGAAGGCGGCTCTCATCGTCAGGTTCCACGGCGGCAACAACGCGGGACACACCCTCGTGGTGGGCGGCGAGAAGACCGTGCTGCACCTGATCCCCTCGGGCATCCTCCACGAGGGCAAGCGCTGCGTGATCGGCGCGGGCGTCGTGCTCGACCCCGAGGTGTTCCTCATGGAGGTGGACAAGCTGGCCGCCAAGGGCGTGGACATGTCCCCCGCCCGCCTGGCCGTGAGCTACCGCACCCACGTGATCATGCCCTACCACAAGATGCTGGACATGGCCCGCGAGGCCGCCAAGGCCGGGGGCAAGATCGGCACCACCGGGCGCGGCATCGGCCCCTGCTACGAGGACAAGGCCTCCCGCGTGGGCATACGCGCCGGGGATTTCCTGAACGAGGAGCTGCTTGCCGGCAAGGTGAAACACGCCCTTGAGGAGAAGAACGCCCTGTTCTCGGGCCTCTACGGCATGGAGCCGCTTGACCACGCCAAGGTGATGGAGGCCCTGCTCCCGCTGGCGCGGCGCGTGGCCCCCTACCTTGCCGACGTGCCAGCCATGGTGCAGAACGCCCTGGCCTCGGACGAGGGCGTGCTCTTCGAGGGCGCTCAGGGCACCCATCTGGACATCGACCACGGCACCTACCCGTTCGTCACCTCCTCCAGCTGCGTGGTGAGCAACGCCGCCTCCGGCACGGGCTGCTCCCCCAAGGACCTGGGGGCCATCGTCTCCGTGGTGAAGGCCTACACCACCCGCGTGGGCTCAGGCCCCTTCCCCACCGAGCTCTCCTGCGCCGACGGCGATCACCTGCAGAGCGTGGGCGCGGAGTTCGGGGCCACCACCGGCCGCAAGCGCCGCTGCGGCTGGCTGGACATGGTGGTGCTGCGGGAAGCCGTGAGGCTCAACGGCACCACGGGCCTCGCCGTCACCAAGCTCGACGTGCTCGGCGGGCTGAAGGAGATCAAGATCTGCACCTCCTACAGGTACGAGGGGGCCGAGATCCTCTATCCGCCCCAGCTCGAAGGCGCGCTGGGCAAGGTCGAGCCCGTGTACGAAACCATGCCCGGCTGGTCCGGGGACGTGAGCGTCTGCCGCTCGTTCGAGGAGCTGCCCGAGGCGGCCCGCAAGTACATCGAGCGCGTGGAAGAGCTCTCGGGCGCGCCGGTTCGCATCATCTCCGTCGGGCCGGACAGGGCGCAGACCATCTACAGGGGATAGCGCCGTGGACGCCGCTTTCTTCGGGCTCCCGTCCCGCCAGGAACCGGCGAGAAGGCGCATCGACCAGCTCGCATCCAATCCCCCCCAGGTGCTCGTTCTGGAGGGCGGCTCCGCCTCGGACCGCGAGGCGGCCGCCCTCTATTACGCGGCGGCCCTCAACTGCGAAAGCCCCGGCGCGTGCGGGTCCTGCGAGCCCTGCGTCCAGATACGGGACAAGGTCTTCATGGACCTCATCTTCCTGGACGGCGCGGAGCAGTCCATCAAGGTGGACGACATCCGCGAGGTACGCCAGAAGGTGGGCGAACCGCCGCGCGGCCCCGGCCACAGGGTGGTCATTCTTACCGAGGCCCAGAGCCTGACCCAGCAGGCGGCCAACGCCCTGCTCAAATCCATGGAGGAGCCCAGGCCCGGCAACTGCTTCGTGCTGCTCGCCCCGCAGCGCGAGCGGCTCCTTCCCACCCTTGTTTCGCGCTCATGGGCGCTCACCCTTGCCTGGCCCGAGCCTGGGCAGGCCACCTGTTCCGCCGCGGGGGGGGAGGTCTGCGGGTCTGAGTGGCTGGAGGCGCTGGAACGCTTCTGGCGCACCGGCCGGGGGCTCTTCGGCCTCACGTCCGCCAAGGGCAGGCTCACCCGGAACGTCGCCCAGCAGGTGGTGCTCGCCCTCTCCAAAGAGCTGACCGACATCCTTGCCGGCCGGAGCGCCACCTCCCTCGGACAGTTCCTGGGCGAACGCCTGGGCCTTGCCGGGCTGCGCCGCCTGGACCTGCTCCTGGAGACAACCCAGGAGGCGCTCGTGGGCCAGGTCAACCCCACCCTCGCACTGGAATGGATGGCCACCCGCGTGGCGTTGTGGGTGAGATGACCGCCTCCCGGACTGTTCCTCATTTGTTCCTTTCCTGTTCCTAAATCAAGCACCCATTTGTTTTCACGCACAACTCCCCGCACCCATCTATTGCATCCATAGCAATCCGCGAGGGCCGGCCGCAGCTAAGCCGTTTCTGATTGAACATTCGCAAAGAAACCGCATTGAATGCTCATTCCGCATGGCGGGACGGAGCTGGCTGTCCCCTCCCGGAACCCCGTTGCTCCGTGAAACGCCGCCCCGGGATGCGCAATCCCGTCCGGCTTGAAAATTTCCCGTTCACCCCTGTTCTTTTTTATTCCGTTAGACTATGGTGAAAGTGAAAGTCCTTAAAAGGCGATGGAAAAGTGCGCATAATTGCTTTGATTATCTTGCCTCTGGCCTTCCTGATGGCCATCCCGGCGAGCAACGGCGCGTCTTCCGCCCCCGTCAGGGTGGGAGTGTCCTTAAGCTCGACCGGCGAACTTTCGCGCTGGGGGGGCATGTATGAAAAGGGCCTGCGGCTCTGGGCCGGAGACGTCAACGCAAGGGGCGGGATTCTTGGCAGGCGCGTGGAGTTGGTGACGGCGGACGACGCCTCCGATCCCCTGCGGGCCGCCAGTGTCTACATGGAGTTCGCGGGCGGCAAGGCCGACCTGCTCCTGGGCCCCGTCGACAACGCCGCGGCGATGGCCACGCTGCCCGCGCTGGAACTGCACAATGTTCCCTGCGTCTATCCGATGGGGGCTTCCGACCAGCTGTGGGAGCGCGGCGGGGGGAGAGCTTTCGGCGTACTGTCGCCCCTCTCGGACTGGCCCGGCGGATTCTTCGAGATTCTGTCCAGGGCGGGAGTCGGCAGCGTCGCCGTCATGGCCGTGGACCATCCCCGCGCGGGGGCCATACTGGAGATCGCCGCCAAGTGGGCAAAGCGCTACGGCTTAGAGACCACGGCATCCCTGCCGGTTTCCTCAAAGGAGCTCCAACCGGCCCTAGAAAATCTGAAGTCTGCGCCGGCCGGGGCCCTGGCCGTCTGGGGCTCCCGGGAGGGCTGCGCTGCGGCGGTGAAGGCACTTTCAAGAACACCCTGGACGGAAAAACCGCTTTACGTCTCATCCAGCCTGGCGCTCTCCTCCGTCCTGTCGATCCCCGCCAAGGAGATGGAGAGATGGTTCACCGCCGTGCCTTGGGACATCAAGGCCGCCGCGGCCTTCCCTGGCGGCGGGGATTTCACCCGGCATTTCGCCAAGGATTTCGGGCACGAACCCGACTTCCTCGCGGCGGCCGCCTACGCCGGGGGCCAGGTGCTGGAAGCCGCCGCGGCCAAGGCCGGAAGCCTAGACAAGGACAAGCTGCGGCAGGCGCTGAGCCAGCTCGACACCCTCACCATCCTGGGGAGGTTCGGAGTCGGCCCCACGGGCATGCAGCTCAGACAGGTGCCTCTCACCATCCAGTGGCAGCACGGCAGGCGGGAAATCGTCTGGCCCGAGGAGCTGCGGACGGCCAAACCGTCCTTGGCGAGGTAGCGCGCGTGTTCAACAAGCTCTCATTCAGGCTCGCCCTTCCCGTGATCGCCGGAGTGCTTGTGATGTGGGGCTTCCTCAGCTTCATCGTCCTGGGTTCCATTTCGCGCTTCGCGGCGGAGCGTTCCGAGCGGGAGCTGAAGAGCTACGCCCGTGAAATGGCCGACATCATGGGCGACGCCTACGATCACCTGCTGCTCTCCGGGCGCTCATCGGACCCGGCCGAGGTCCGGGTCGCCAGGGGAAGGGCGCTGGCCCGCCTCGAAAAGCACCTGCGGCTCACGGAAAACCCAGCCGTGGTTGCCGGCCCGAACGGCGAAATCCTGCTGAACCACGGCGTCGCCGACCCCGCCGGCCTCATGGCCATGCCCCTCAAGCCGGACACGGCAGCCGTCGTGGAGGTGGACGGCGTCACCCGCCACGCCTACCGGTTCGAGTCCACTCTTTGGGGCTGGAAAGTCATCGTGGCGGAGGCCGCCGGCAGCTATGCCGGACTGGCCAGGGACGTGCGCACCCTCTATCTGGAGGCGGGCGGGGTCCTGGTCCTGGCCCTGGCCCTGTTCCTCTACCTTTCGCACCGCGTCGTCTCCCGGCCGGCCAAGCTCATCGCCAGGGCGCTCGAGAAAAACGAGCGCCCCGCCTACCGGGGCATCGAGGAGTTCGAGTCCTTGTCACGGTCCATTGCCTCCATGATGGATTCCCTGGACGAGCGCGAGCGGCTGGTCCGGGTGGGACGCACCTGGTACCGCCAGATGTTCGAGTCCGCGCCGGTCATGATGTTCACGCTCGCTCCCTCGGGCTGGTTCAGCGACGTGAACCGCAGCCTGTGCGACCACTCCGGCTACAGCCGCGAGAAGCTCGTCTCGGGACCGGCCTCGGACATCCTCGCCGTGGACCGTGAACGCCTGGACGCCCTCTGGATGGGCATGCCCCTGCGCCAGGTCCCGGCCGTGCTGCGCACGTCGAGCGGCAAGAAACGCCAGGTGGTGCTGGACGCCCTGCTCACCGAGGACCCCTCGGGACAGCGCGTGGTGCTGGCCGTGGTCACGGACCTCACGGACCGCATGAAGACGGAGCGCGCCCTCATCGCCGCCAAGGAGGCCGCCGAGGAGGCCAGTCTCGCCAAGAGCGAATTCCTGGCCAACGTCAGCCACGAGATACGCACCCCCTTGAACGGTGTGCTGGGCATGCTCCAGCTGCTGGAGAAATCCGCCCTGGACGGACGGCAGCAAGGCTGGGTGAAGAACGCCCTGGACTGCGGCCGCTCCCTGCTGACCCTGCTCGGCGACATCCTGGACTTCTCCAGCCTGGAGGCCGGAGGCCAGCAATGCTCCCTGGAGCCCTTCGCGCCGGGGGACATCCTCGTGGAGATCGCCAAGCTCTACGAGCGCCAGGCGCAGGCCAAGAACCTTTCCCTGGCCGTGGAGACGGACGCGTCGCTGCCGCGCACCATGATGGGCGACGGCGGACGCCTGCGGCAGGTGCTCTTCAACCTGGTGGGCAACGCCGTGAAGTTCACCGCCCAGGGCTCCGTGACGTTGCGGGTGGAAGCGGTGGGCCGCGACCGGCTGGGGGTGTCGCGCCTCTTGTTCACCGTGGAGGACACCGGCATCGGCATCGATCCGGGCAAGCTCAAGGCCGTGTTCCAGCCCTTCACCCAGGCCGACGGCTCGCACACGCGCCGGTACCAGGGCGCGGGGCTGGGCCTGGCCATCGTCAAGCGTCTGGTGGAGCTGTGGGGGGGCACGCTTGAGATCGACACCGAACCCGGGACCGGCACGGCCATCCACTTCACCATGCCCGTGCATTCCGCGCCCTTCGGCACGGAAGCCCCCCTGCCCGCGCCTGCGTACCCGGCCGCCCAGGCCGCCGGACGCCGCGTGCTGCTGGCCGAGGACGACCCCATCAACACCGTGATGACCATGGACATGCTGGAGAGCCTGGGCTACCGCGCCACCATCGTGGAGAACGGCGAGGAGGCGCTCAAGGCCCTGGCCCAGGAAGACTTCGACTGCCTCATCATGGACATTCAGATGCCCGAGATGGACGGCATCACCGCCACCAGGGCCATCCGGACACAGTCGGCGTTTGGAGACAAGACCAGAATACCCATCGTGGCCCTCACCGCCCACGCCCTGCCCGGCGACCGCGAGAGGTTCCTGGCCGCGGGCATGGACGACTACCTTGCCAAGCCCGTGGAATACGAGGACCTGGCCGGAGTCCTGGCCAGGGCCATGGGCAAGCCCTGGCGGCACAGGCTGAGTTGACGGCCCACGGCCACGGGCATGTCCTGGCGTGATCTGGCTGCTCCGGAACCATGGGAAAGCCCAGGCGGAACTGACGAACCTCATGGCCCACGGCCACGGGCAGGCCCTCTTTGCCGTACGCCTCGGAAACGGCGACTCCCGCGCGCCACGCAGTCCCGCAGTCCTGCGACCCGCCGACGGTTCAGGTCACGGCCCGGCCGCGACCATCCCCTTCCTGACGTAGTGCCTCCGGAGCAGCCTCAAGGACATGAACGGATAGACTATCCAATTGACGACGAAGTACGCCGTCGCAATGGCCGGGAAAAAGATATTGAATGAGACGGAGAGGGCGAATAGACTGAACATGAGGAACGTGACGCCCGCATGTTTCCACATTCGCATGCATGAAAAGAATATTGGTCCGAACAGAAGGGCGCAGATGAAATACTTGAACTCGACCCGTTTCACATCATCTGAACTCACGCAACAAGAGTAATCCTCCTGCCTCCACAAGGAGACAGGCTTGCCGCATGCACCGCAAACCTCATCGCTCAAGCTGACGAGCTGCCCGCAGCAACATTCCACGATCATGCGATCCTCCCGTGGAACTCCCAATAAAGCAACGCCCCGGGCGGGTAAAGACGGGAACGCGTTTTTTTCCTGACTCTAGATACCATTTCATTCGCCAGGATGACCACTGGCATGGGTAGGCCTTTCAGCACGCGAAATGATCCTTTGCTCCATGAAAAAGACATCCCAAGTACCGCATATGCATGATTGGCAAGGGAGGGTAATGTGCTTCAAAGCCCCAGTTGCCCGAGGCCGTAAATGCCATTAGTTGGGGAGATTCTTTATCTGGTCCATAAATTGAGAACCAGTTGGCGCATTATTTCTCAGAAGATCCTGATTGACTTGGCTTAGTTTAAGCATTTGCTGTTGCATTTGCTGCATCATCTGTTGTTGTGCGTATGCCTGCTCCTGTGCAATTTGCTGGCTTATGATTTGACTGCTCTGTTGGCTCGAAGAGGTTCCAGCAATGTCGCCCAACTCAGATGGAAGAATTGGAGCAGCACCCATTGCAAAGGCAACCGTCGAAAAGAATACCATAGACAGGGCAAAAACAGTACCTTTCAGCATAAAGTCCTCCTTGTTTTAAATACTACTCTCTAGTAGCAAATTTGATCAAGAAGTAAAGGTAGGGTTACTGGAATGATGACTAATACCAGAATGGCTGGTATTTAAGCACTTTGTTGGCGCAGGTGCCTGGCTGACTGAAAAAGCCCTTGACGCCCAGCTGTGAACTGGTACCCAAGCCGATTCATGGGGGGGATGAAACCAGCCACGGAAACCGAAAATTAAGGCAAGTATTTCAGGAGCTTGTAGCATAATGCAAAACAACATCTGCATCCACGGCCACTTCTACCAGCCCCCCCGCGAAGACCCCTGGCTGAACGCCATCCTGCCCGAAGGCAGCGCCGCCCCCAGCCTCAACTGGAACCAGCGCATCACCCGCGAGTCCTACGCGCCCCTGGCCCGCGCCCGGCGGCTGGACGGCTCCGGCCGCATCGTGGAAGTGATGAACTGCTACGAGTGGATCAGCTTCAACGCGGGCCCCACCCTGCTCTCCTGGATGGAGAAGGCCGACCCCGACACCGTGCGCCTCATGGTGGATGCGGACAGGGCAAGCCACGCCCGTCTGGGCCACGGAAACGCCATGGCCCAGGTCTACCACCACCAGATACTCCCCCTGGCCAGCCAGCTGGACAAGGAGCTCGAGGTGGCCTGGGCCGTGGACGACTTCACAGCCCGCTTCGGCCGCGCGCCCGAAGGCATGTGGCTGGCCGAAACCGCCGTGGACACGGCCAGCCTGGAGGTGCTCGCCGCCAGCGGCATCCGCTTCACGGTGCTCGCCCCCGGCCAGGCCAGGGCGACAGCCCCGCTGACCAACGGCCACTGGACGCCCGTGGACCAGGGCGGCCTGGACATCCGCCGCCCCTATCTGGTCAAGCTGCCCTCTGGCCGCTCCATCAGCGTGTTCTTCTACGACGGCCCGCTCTCCCAGGCCGTGGCCTTCGAGCGCCTGCTCGCCGACGGCGAGAACTTCTTCCGCAGGCTCTCCCAGGCCGCCAGCCCGGGCCTTTTGGCCCTGGCCACCGACGGCGAGACCTACGGCCACCACTTCACCTTCGGAGAGATGGCCCTGGCCTTCGTGCTGGACCAGGCGCGCCGGGGCCGCGACGGTCTCGCGCTCACCAACTTCGCCGCCTTCCTGACCGCCAGCCCGCCGCAAATGCAGGTCCAGCTGCACGAGCCCTCGGCCTGGAGCTGCGCGCACGGCGTGGAACGCTGGCGCTCGGACTGCGGCTGCTCCACTGGCGGGCACGCCGGATGGCATCAGCGCTGGCGCGCTCCCCTGCGCAGCGCCCTCCAGCGCTGCAAGGAGCAGATCGATGTCCACTATTTCCAACGCGGCGCCACGCTCTTCTCCGATCCGCGCGGCGCGCTGACCGCCTACGGCAAGGTATTGGCCGGGCTCACCGGCCAGGACGCCTTCGCCAGGGAGCAGTTCCGCAAAAAACTCACTCCTTCCGAACAGGACGCAGCCTGGAAGCTCCTGGCCATGCAGCAGTGGGGGCTGGCTTCGCTGGCCAGTTGCGCCTGGTTCTTCGACGAGATATCGCGCATCGAGCCCGTCAACGGCCTCACCTACGCCCTCCGGGCCATGGAGCTGGCCAAGCGCACCGGCGGGCCGGACATGGAGGCGGAGATCGTCTCCATCCTGCGCGAGGCCCCCTCCAACCTGCCCGAGCTTGGCGACGGAGAGGCCGTCTGGCGGACCATGGTCAAGCCTCGCCAGGAATCGGAAGCGTCCCTCACCGCCCAGGCGCTCCTCACCCTCTGGGGCGAGGACAGGCTCCCCGCGCCGGGAGAGACCGCCGAGGCATCCTGGCCGGGCGTGAGCGTGGCCGTCACGGCCAGGACCGCCGCCGAAGGAGCCGCGTCCATCCGCTGGGCCCTGGAGACAGGGGCCGACGAGGTAACGTACCGCTGGAGCCCGCCTGCGGCTGGCGACATCCTGGCCGTCCCCGTGGATGTGGCAGGGGCATCGGGCAAGGAGGCCTTCTCGCCCCGTTCCCTGCCCGTGAACAAACGCCAGGGGCTGGCCGACGCCTTCGCCGTGCGCGCCTCGGACGCCGTCTGGAACGAGGCGCTCGGCCGCATGGAGCTTGGCGCGAGCCTGGTCACGGAGCTCCAGGAGGCCCAGACCACCATGACCCTGGCCCAGCGCTGGGCAGGCTTGTGGCCGCAGCTGGCCTGGGCTTATGTCTGGGGGCTGGACGTGGCGGACAAGCGCCGCGAGCTGCTGGTCGCCTTCCTGCGCCAGAGCGGCGTCTGCGGCCACGAGCGGACCGGGCTCATGGAGCGGGTGAGCGCCCGCGCCCAGGCCGAGCTGGCCTCCCCCGCGCCGGACTGGGCGCGCCTTTGCCGCTTGGTGGAGCGCGTGCGGGAGCTTGGCCTGCCCGAGGACTGGTGGGCCGTGCAGAACATCATCTGGGACAACAACCTCCAGTCCGGCGAGGGCCGCACCTTCGCCGCGCTGATCGGATTCGCCGCATGAAAGTGAAGAACATCCCTCTGAAGGAACGCATAATCTTCGCCCTGGACGTGGACGCCGGGACGGACGCCATGAGGCTGGTGGAGCTTCTGGGAGGAACCATCGGCTACTACAAGGTCGGCCTGCAGCTGTTTCTGGCCGAAGGCTTCCCGCTGGTGGAGCGCATCATCGGCATGGGCCACAAGCTGATGCTGGACCTCAAGTTCCTGGACATCCCCAACACCACGGCCATGGCCATGCGCGAGGCATCGAAGCGGGGCGTGCACTTGGCCACCATCCACGCCCACGTGTCGAGCGTGGCCAGGGCCGCCGTTGCCGAGGCCGGGCGGACCAAGGTGCTGGGAGTGACGGTCATGACCAGCTACGGAGAGACCGAGCGGGCGGAGCTCGGCTACCCCGGCAGCATCGAGGACCTGGTGCGCGACAGGGCGGGCATCGCCCTGGCCTCGGGCTGCGCGGGCGTGGTGGCCTCGGCGCGCGAGGCGGCCATGCTGCGAAAGGACTTCGGGGACGACTTCCTCATCGTCACGCCCGGCATCCGTCCGGCGGACCACGACGGCAAGGACGACCAGACCCGCGTCATGACCCCGGCCCGGGCCATCGCCGCCGGAGCGGACCATCTGGTGGTGGGCAGGCCCATCAGCAGGGCGGCAAAGCCGGTGGAAGTGGCGGAAGCGATGCTTCAGGAGATCAAGGAGACGCTGGGGGGATAGCCGAACCGCCCCGGCGTCACCCGGTCGCCAGGACGACACGCAGACTGTCGGAGACCGATTTAAGGTCTGCTGGCGTCAATTCCCCGGCCTTGGAGGCGAGCCGGCTTTTGTCCACGGCGCGCAGCTGGTCGCAAACCGCCACCGACTCCGGCCCAGCAGAGGCCACGGGGACGACGACAGGGGGATATGGCCGGGACGAAGTCGAAAGCGGCACAACCACCACCGTCCTTCGGCCCCTGTTGAGGCCGTCCGCCGTGACTATCACCGCCGGGCGTCTTTTCCTGATCTCGCTGCCCCGCGTGGGATCGAATTCCACCCACCAGATTTCACCGCGCCTCATCGGCATCCTCCATGCCGTCGCCCGACAGCGCGTCCCATTCACCCATCTCGGCGTTCAGAAGCTCGTCCTTCTCCACTTCCAGGGCGATCAGATAGAGCGGGTCCTCTTCTTCAGGGAGAGCCTCTCTGAGCAGACCGGCGACG
>JBMORI010000060.1:0-13834 GCA_049322415.1 Thermodesulfobacteriota bacterium
TCCTGCCCGCCGCGAGCTGGGCCTCCACGCCGGAGAGCATGACGATCTGGAGCTCCCCCGTGGAGCTCAGGAAGAACACCTTGCGGCCTCTCTCACCGCCCACGTCGTTGAAAATGGACCGGATCCGCAAGCGGTCGAGGGTTTCAAGAGCCGCGTCCACGTTCTTGAGCCCCACCCCGTTCTGCTCGTCCACCATCCCGTTGGCCCCGCCCACCAGGCTTACCCTGAGCGCGCCGGGGGACACGCCGTGCCGGGCGAACTGACGGATGATGTGCTCGATTGCCGTGTCCACGTACTTGTAGACGGGAGGCGCTCCGCCTGGCTCGTAATCCGCCCTGCGGGGAAGGAACGCGTGAAAGAAGGCTCCGATGCCTTTGGAAGGGGCGTGGAACACGCCGCCCAGGCAGGAACCCAGCACGGTCTGAACTACGGTGGGCCGAGGGTACAGCCCGCCCTCGGCCACCTTCAGGTAGACGTTCTTCACGCCGGGGTTGTCCTTGAGCAGATTCTTCATGCGGCAGAGGCGCCAATTTATTCATACTAACAAGTTTTTGTTCCTAGCCCGTGGCCTACCATCTCCACTCCCGCTTCACAACAATCTTGACGGAACCACGCGAAACAGGCCTAAGTAAATACATCTACATCAGGAAAGGACCATGCGCCATGCGCGTAACCCCACTTTTTCTGGCCGCGCTCGTTTTTTCCCTCGCCGCCTTTTCCTGCGCCCCCGACACATACAGGGTCCGGGTCAACGCCTCGGCGGACCCGGACGGCCATTCGCCCACCGTGTTCACCGTCGTCCCAGGCCAGGACGACATCGACCCGTCGGGACACGACTTCTACCGCCACTCCAATGCGCTCGCCCAGGCGCTGGAAGGCCGGGGCTTCACCCGGGCCAGGTCGCGGGACGAAAGCGATGTCGACGTCTCGTTGCGATTCGGCATCGTTGGCGAGGAAACGCCGCACCAGGGCGCGAAGCTCGACCACCTGTTCATGCTTGAGATACGCGCGGCCGATGCCATCGGCAAAGGTCAGGACCGGACGGCGCGGGAACTCTGGGTTGCGACGGCCACCGCCCACGGCCATCTGGACAACCGGCACAATGTTTTCAAGGTCCTGCTGGCCGCCTGCGCCCCCTATCTGGGCGGCGACGCCGCCGTCACCGTCCGCGTGCACCGCAACCCCGTCACCGGAGCGTTCGAGTTCCATCCGCAATAGCGGCAGGTTGGCCTCGCCCCTGTGGCGTCCCGGACCGCTTGGTGCTAGAAGCCGCCGATGGACGCCGTCATCGAGGCCTCGGGCCTGCGCAAGACCTTCGGGGATTTCACCGCCGTGGACGGCCTGGACATGCGCGTGCCGCGCGGCCAGGTCTACGGCCTGCTCGGACCCAACGGGGCCGGGAAGACCTCCACCATACGCATGATCTACGGCTTCTCGCCCAGAACGGGCGGCGAGCTTCGCGTCTTCGGCCAGGACGTGGAAACCGGCTGGCGCGACATCCGCGCGCGAATCGGCGTCTGCCAGCAGGACAACGCCCTGGACCCCGACCTCACCGTGGAGCAGAACATACTTGTGTTCGCGGGCTATTTCGCCGTGCCCGCCAGGGAGGCCAGGGAGCGCGCCCGCGAACTTCTGTCCTTCTTCGCCCTTGACGGAAAAGCCCGGGCCGACGTGCGGGACCTCTCCGGTGGCATGGCCAGGCGGCTCATGCTCGCGCGCTCGCTGGTGAACCGCCCGGAGCTCGTCATCCTGGACGAGCCCACAACGGGGCTCGACCCGCAATCGCGCCATCAGCTTTGGGACAGGCTGCGCGAACTGCGCTCGCGAGGCCTCACCATCCTCCTGACCACCCACTACATGGAGGAGGCGGCCATCCTCTGCGACGAGCTCATCATCATGGACCACGGACGCGACCTGGTGCGCGGCACGCCTTCGGACCTGATCGCCTCCCACGCCGGGACGGCGGTGCTGGAGCTGGTGGACCCCGCGCCGGAGGCCCGCGAGCGGGCCGCCGCGTCCGGACTGGACCTGGAGGAGCAAGGCAGGCGGTTGCTCGTGTTCTCCGACTCTTTCGCCGAACTGGAGGCCTTCAGGCAGACCCTGCCCCCGGGGCAGTACGTGGCCCGGCCGTCGTCGCTGGAGGACGTTTTCCTGAGACTCACCGGCAGGGAGCTGAGGGAATAGAAAAGAAGCCCTGGGAATTGCCATCAATAATCCAAGGAGCATACGCGTGCGCAAAGCGGAACGTGAAATCAAGGACATCAAGCTTGTGGAAGCGCTCTTGAACAGGGCGGAGTACATCCACCTGGCCATGTGGGACGGCACGAGCCCATACGTGGTCCCCGTGAACTTCGGCTACAAGGACCGCGTCCTCTATTTCCATTCCTCGTACAAGGGCAGGAAGGCCGACTGCCTGCGCGCCTGCGACCGGGTGTGCTTCGAGGCGGTCGTGGAGTATTCCCTGTCGCGACAGCCCAAGGCATGCGACTACACCGCCCATTTCAAATCCGTGGTGGGCGCGGGCCGGGCCAGCTTCGTGGAGGACCCTGCCGGGAAGCGGGCCGCGCTCGACGTCATCATGAACGGCTGCGGCGGACCGCTCGGCCGGTATGACGAAAAGATCCTGGCAGTGACCGCCGTCGTCAGGGTGGACGTGGAGGAGCTCACGGGCAAGGCCAACCCCCCATGGCAGGGCGACGAGGAATACGAGGTCGTGGACACGGTTGGCGGCGAGGGTGGCACGTTCATCGCTCCGGGCGACTGATGCTTGGGTGTTCGCACGGACGAAAGGGCTTGCTGCGGCGACCGGGACTATCCCACGGCCGCCTTGTCTACGGCTGGGCGGTCAGTTCTAGCTCCGCCACGCATTCGATGTGCGGTGTGTGCGGAAAAAGGTCCACGGGCGTCACCGCCGCGACCCGGTAGGCCTGCGACAGGCGGCCCAGGTCCCGGGCCAGCGTGGACGGGTTGCAGGAAACATAGACCACTCGCGGCGCTCCGGCCTTGAGCAGGGCGGCGGCGGTGTCCGGATGCAGCCCGGCGCGCGGCGGGTCGAGCACCACCACATCCGGTCTGGCCTTGGAGCGGGCCACGGCGTCCTTGAGGTCCCCTGCCACGAATGAGCAGTTGCCGAGGCCGTTCAGGGCCGCGTTCGCCCTGGCGTCCTCCACCGCCTCCCCGGAGAGTTCGTAGCCGGTCACTTTGGCGGCCTCGCGGGCCAGGAAGAGGCTAAGCCCCCCCGCCCCGCAATAGAGGTCCCACACGGTCTCATTCCCGGTGAGCCGCGCCGCCTCGGCAGCCTTGGCGTAGAGCCCGGCCGCCGCCTTGGTGTTGGTCTGGAAGAAGGCCCCGGCGCTGATGCGCAGCGTCAGCCCGTCAAGCGTCTCCTCCAGGCTCTCCTCCCCGGCGGCGAAGGCCCTGCGCTCGGCAATGGCGAAATCCGAACGGTCGCGCCGCACGTCCAGCACCACTCCCGCCAGCTCGCCGAAGCGGCCCAGCAGGTTCTCGCAGAAGTTGCGCAGGCGCTTGAAAGGAGCGGTGGGACCCACGATTATCTGGGCCAGCCAGCGACCCGTGCTCTCGGAGCGCCTGAGCACCAGATGCCGCCAAACCCCGGTGCCGGTTCTGGCGAAATAGGGGGGCAGTTGCAGGGCGGCCGCCATTTCCCTCACGGCATTCACGATGGGGGTGGCCGGTTCCGGCATCAGGAAGCAGGTTGCGATGCCGAGCACGCGGCCGGGATTGTGACGCTCGCGAAGCCCCAGGGCGAGCGTCCCGCCCGGACCTCCTCCGAAGGAGAACTCCATCTTGTTGCGGTAGAAGCGCTCGTCCGGCGAGGGCACGGTCTCGGCCACGTCCGCGTCCATGCCACCGAGGCGGCGCAACTGCTCGCGCACGATGTCGCGCTTCCAGGAAAGCTGTGCGGCGTATGTGGCGTCCTGCCAGGTGCAGCCGCCGCAGGTCCCGAAATGCGGGCAAAAGGGTTCGGCCGCGTGGGGCGAGGGCTCAAGCACCTCCAATGCCACGGCGCGCAGGCAGGATTTGTCCTCTTTCACGATGCGCGCCGTCACGCGCGATCCGGGGAGTCCCCCCTCCACGAAGACGACGAGGCCCTCGTGCCGGGCCAGGCCCGCCCCGCCGAAGGCCGGTTGCTCGATTGTCAGTTCCATGATTTGCGACATGGGCCGAACATGCCCGCTGGCGGCTTCGGAGGCAAGTCTTGCCGACGGGGCCTGATGAGGGTATCGGGGCGGCGGAGGATCGCCATGAAAGCGCTGCTTTTGCTGTTCGCGGTGCTGTGCGCCGCATCCGCCCAGGCCCAGGACTGGCAGATCAGGTCAATATGCGACATGCGCAAGGGGGGCGGAGCGGCCGGACGCAAGGCCGAATGCGCCCAGCTCGCCGCGGACGTGGTCATGCTCCTTCCCGAGAAGGCCGGTCCGGGCAACGTGGCCGTGCTCGCGGAACTCTCCGACAACCTGGAGAAGGCCGGGGTCCGCTGGGACGCCCCGTGCAAGGACCCATCCCACTGCCCGGACGCCGCCTACGCCATCCGCTACGCCTTCGTCCCCACCAAGGCGATCACGATTCCCAGGGACAGAATGTTCACCGCCCTGGTCTGCCGCGAGGGCTTCTCCGAGACCGCGCCGGACGACGCTGCCTGCCGCATGAAGCTTCTCAAGGTGCTGCAGGAGATGACCGTCCGGGCCAGGAAGGAAGGCTCGCTGCTGGCCATCATCCGCTGCGGCGGCCAGGAGGCCGAGGCCATCCGCCCGGACGGCCAGGGCGTGGCGGGCTACGAACTGGTCTACGCCTTCGTGCGCATGCCGGACACGCTTCCCATGGCCGGGGGCGACCCCAAGGCGTCGGCCACATACGCAGTGGACCAGATAGCCGAGCCGCAAGCGCCTCCCCAGCCTTCCAAACCGGCGTCCGCCGCCCAGGCCGGACAGACCGCCTCCCCCGCTCCCGCGAAGGCCTCACCCGCCGGTCTCCCCTCCGTCAACAGCGGCGAGATCGTCATGCAGGTGGCCGCCCTCCCCACGCTCACCCAGGCGGAGACCGTGGCGGACAGGCTCTCGGCAAAGGGGATCGAGTCGAGCTTCGAGCGCGCCGAAGTGAACGGCCGCGAGTTCTACCGCGTGCTCGCCAAGGGCACTGGCAACCCGGACGCCTTCCGCCAGAAGCTCGCGGAAATGGGCTATCCGGGCGCGATCCAGAAGCGCTGAGCCTCCCGGCGTCACCCGCGTTTGCCCGGCTGCAAAACGAAAACACCCCGCTCCTGTTGGAGCGGGGCGTCGTTGTTGTCTTGACTTGACTGTTGCAAAAGGACGTTGTCTTTACGAGATGCTGTTAGTCCAATCGACGTATTCAATTGTTGCCCAAAAACAGGGACTTCTTCTCTTCCGTAGCGCGCTGTGACGGTCACTCCGTCTGGTTTGCCTGGGCTCACGGGCTCCATGCCCTTGCTTCCGAGGCGTCTTTTGTGCGCTACTTATGGTTCTGCATCGATTCGTCTTTCTGACCCAATGGACTCGCCTCCGTTGAGGTTCTCCAAAGTTGCCTTCCACACACTCACTAAATAGCCAGCCTGCGGCGACAGGCAAGGGCACGAATTGAAATTTCTTCAAAATGAATACAAAAATCAGGTCATTAAGAGCACATGCAGGTAAATTTTTCCCTCAGGCGGCCGTGTTCCGCCCATCACGCGCATCTCCATCCCCTGGATGGCCGAACAAGATAAGCGGCATCAAGACTATCCAGAAAATTGGCGGCTCCGAATCTCATTAACGTCACGATAAAGTGGGGAAATGCTGACACTTCCAAGGCGTGCCTCAACCCAGGTCAAAGACTTGGCAACTCCCTGGCTGCTCAGAATGCTCCGGCTGGCGCGGCGTGGGGAATCAAACCCGCGGTGGCAGCCGGAGCAGGCTGAGCCATAATCTAGAAGACAATAAACACGCTCTTCGCCCTCACCCGACCCTCCTGAGGCCGCACATGGCCGTGGCTTCCTTCCAGGCCCTGTTGAGCAGCAAGGCCGTGGAGTCGCCGCCGGAGATTTCTTCGGGCGATATCTGGCGCAGACGGTGTTCCATCGCGCAACGGACCTGAGTCCAAACGTTGTGGATGTGATCGGCAGTATTCTGATGTTCCATTGTTTACTCCCTCACGGAACGTTTCTTCCTGGTTTTAGCAAGCCCGATGCCAGACAGGACCGGAGGCTGCGGCCCGGCTGCCCCGGGAAGGCTGGCGGCTGGAAGCCCCTGGCTTCCTGCCGGTCGCCGCCAGAGCCGGGTCCGCCCCCGCCTTCTCAACTGCCAAAATAATGGAAAAACGGAGAGCGCGGCTTTGCGCGCTCTCCGTACAAGTTCAATAATCCCAAGGAACCCCGCGAAGCAACAGGCGGGTCCAGGGGGGCCTCCCCCCTGGCGGGTGCAGGGCAGCGCCCTGCCGGGTCCGGGCGGAGCCCGGCGTTACCGCTCCGCTACCCCTTGGCTCCGCAGCACTTCTTGTGCTTCTTGCCGCTGCCGCAGGGGCAGGGGTCGTTCCTTCCCACCTTGGGCTCGGCGCGCTTGACGGGTTTGGCCTTCTTCTCCGTGCCGTCGCTGGCGCCCTGGTATTGCAGCTCCGAGGCGGTCTCCTTGTGCTGGAACTCGTCCTCGCGCACCTCGGCCTTGATCTGGAGCCTGGAGAGCGCCCTGACGGTGCTCTCCACGATCATGCCGATGAGGGCCTGGAACATCTCGAAGCCTTCGCGCTTGTACTCCTGCTTGGGGTCCTTCTGGCCGTAGCCGCGCAGGCCGATGCCGTCGCGCAGGTGGTCCATGTTGAGCAGGTGCTCCTTCCAGTGCCGGTCCAGGGCTTCCAGCATGAAGTAGCGCACGATCTCGGCGAAGTGGTCCGGCGCGGCGGCCTTGAGGCCCTCGAAGCGCCCGATTATGGCCGCGCGCAGGTCCTCCTTGGAGGGAATGGGCTGGCCGTCCTCC
Organism: Thermodesulfobacteriota bacterium; assembly: GCA_049322415.1. Classification (GTDB taxonomy): domain Bacteria; phylum Desulfobacterota; class Desulfovibrionia; order Desulfovibrionales; family Desulfovibrionaceae; genus Fundidesulfovibrio. Next base: position 6,987 of record JBMORI010000060.1, read on the forward strand.
ACCTTGAGGTTGAAGACTTCCTCCAGGCGGGCGGAGGCTATCTCGATCGATTCCGCGTCGGGCCCCTGCCTGGAGAGGGTGAGCGGGTCGCAGATTTCGTCCAGCATCTCGTCCACGAACTCGTAGAGGTCCTCCACGGGGGATTCGGTGGACATGTAATGGCGGCGGCGGGAGTAGATGACCTCGCGCTGCTGGTTCATGACGTTGTCGAAGTCCAAAAGCTGCTTGCGTATCTCGAAGTTGTGGCCTTCCACGCGCTTCTGGGCGTTCTCGATGGCCTTGGAGACCATGCGGTTCTCGATGGCCTCGCCCTCCTGCATGCCCAGGCGTTCCATGATGTTTTTCAGGCGGTCGGAGCCGAACAGGCGCATGAGGTCGTCGTCCAGGGCCAGATAGAAGCGCGACGCGCCGGGGTCGCCCTGGCGTCCGGAGCGGCCGCGAAGCTGGTTGTCGATGCGGCGCGACTCGTGGCGCTCGGTGCCCAGGATGAACAGGCCGCCCAGCTCCTTGACGCCCTCGCCCAGCTTGATGTCCGTGCCGCGCCCGGCCATGTTGGTGGCGATGGTGACGCGGCCCTTGTGGCCCGCCTCGGCCACGATCTGGGCCTCGCGCTCGTGCTGCTTGGCGTTTAACACGTCGTGTGGCACGCCCGCCTTCTTGAGCATCTGGGAGAGCAGCTCGGACTTCTCGATGGAGATGGTGCCCACCAGCACGGGCTGGCCCTTCTTGTGGAGGTCCTTCAGGTCCTCCACGATGGCGGCGAACTTCTCCTTCTGGGTCTTGTAGATCATGTCCGGGTGGTCGATGCGCACCATGGGCCGGTGCGTGGGGATGACGGCCACTTCCAGGTCGTAGATCTGCCTGAACTCCACGGACTCGGTGTCGGCGGTGCCGGTCATGCCCGAGAGCTTGTTGTACATGCGGAAGTAGTTCTGGAAGGTGATTGAGGCGAGCGTCTGGTTCTCGCTCTCCACCTTCACGCCCTCCTTGGCCTCCAGGGCCTGGTGCAGGCCGTCGGAGTAGCGGCGGCCGGGCATGAGGCGGCCGGTGAACTCGTCCACGATGACCACCTGGCCGTCCTTGACGATGTAGTCCACGTCGCGGCCGTAGAGGTGGTGCGCGCGCAGGCCCTGGAGCACGTGGTGCTGCAGGGAGATGTTGGCCGGGTCGTAGAGGTTGTCGATCTTGAAGATCTCCTCGGTGCGGGCCACGCCCTCGTCGGTGAGCACGATGGAGCGGGCCTTCTCGTCCACGGTGAAGTGGGCGTCGCGCTTGAGCATGGGGATGAGCGCGTTGACCCTGGCGTACTGCGACGTGGACTCCTCGGCCGGGCCGGAGATGATGAGCGGCGTGCGCGCCTCGTCGATGAGGATGGAGTCCACCTCGTCCACGATGGCGAAGTTGAGTTCGCGCTGGACGAGATGCTCCTTGTAGAACTTCATGTTGTCGCGCAGGTAGTCGAAGCCGAACTCGTTGTTGGTGCCGTAGGTGATGTGCGAGCCGTAGGCCGCCTGGCGCTCCTCGTCGGTGAGGCCGTGCACGATGGTGCCCACGGTGAGGCCCAGGTAGTTGTAGATGTTGCCCATCCAGGCGGCGTCGCGCCTGGCCAGGTAGTCGTTGACGGTGATCAGGTGCACGCCCTTGCCCGTCAGCGCGTTGAGCACCGCCGGGAGCGTGGCCACCAGGGTCTTGCCTTCGCCGGTCTTCATCTCGGCGATCTTGCCCTGGTGCAGCACCATGCCGCCGACCAGCTGCACGTCGAAGTGGCGCATGTCCATGGTGCGCTTGCCCGCCTCGCGGACCATGGCGAAGACCTCGGGGAGCATGTCGTCCAGGGAGCGGCCGTTGGCGGCTTCCTGCATGAGCTCCGTGATGCGCGACTGGAGCTGGCCCTGGTCCAGCGCCTGGACCTGGGGTTCGAGGGAGTTGATCTTGTCGACCGTGGGCGTGAGGCTCTTCAGGTAGCGCTCGTTCTTTGAACCCACGATCATCTTCATGATGCTTGCGAACATGGAATCTCCTTAATATGGGGGCTTCGCCCCCAATCCCCCCGGCCCCGCGGCGCGCTTCGCGCCGTCGGCAGGCGCGGACGGACGAAAAACATGCAAACTTGCCCTGGCCCGACGCACGGGATGGGCGAGGGATAATTTCTTTCAACCGGTCCACGCCCTCCGCGCGGGCGGACCTTCTAGAAATCGATCACTTCCAGCCAGTGCCCCACGCCCACCCCCTCGGGGGCGTTGGCCCGAAGCTGTATCACGCAGCCGGAACAACCGGTGAGTATCTGCTCGCCGGGCCTGGGTCCATAAAAATCGATGCAGCGCTTCGCCACGGCCGATGACAGCTCCGGCGCGGACAGCTTGAGCGACCCGCCGAAGCCGCAGCACAGGTTCTTCCTCGTCCTGGCGGCGAGCCTTCCCCCCAGCACGGAGCGCAGGAATTCCAGGTCCTGACCGCCGCCCGCGCCGTGGCATGGGGTGTGGTAGTGGACTCTGGCCGGGGCGTTCGCCAGGATCTCGAAACGGACGTGCCGGGCGAAATCCGCGAAGGGGACCAGCCCCTTGAGCCACTGTTCCTCCTCGCCCGGCTGCCAGCCGAGCTCGCGGGAGGCGTAGCTGCGCAACCCGCAGCGGCAGGTGGCGCAGAAGCTCGCCAGTTCCGGCCGGCCGGCGTCGCGCCAGGCGTTCAGGTTGGCGAGCTGCATCTCGCGCTGGACGTCCTTCAGGCCCGCGTGGCCCAGGGTGCAGCCGCAGCACTGGAACCCGGCGTCCGGCAGCACCTCGAAGCCCAGGCCCTCCAGCAGGCGGCGGGACGCGTCCGTCCAATGACGCCGCACGTGGCTGGCCACGCAACCGGGGAACAGTAAGGCTTTGCGTCCCCTCCCGCAAGCGTCCCAGCCCGCCGCGCGCAGCCACGGATCCATGCGCGGCCCGGCTCCCATGGCCCTGAGGTCGCCCATCATATCGTCCAGACGCCTGATGCCGAAACGGGGCGAGAAACGCGAGAGCGTGGACATGAACGGCCACAGAACGCGGGCCTTCTCCACCCAGGTTTTCCAGAGCTTCGATTCGATGCCCGGATGGGCGGCCTTCATGTCCGAGAGCAGCTCCGGCACGCACAGGCCGAAGGGGCAGGCCTTCTCGCACTTGCCGCAGGACAGGCACTTGCCGGCAAGCTCCACGGCGATCTTCTCCGTAAGCTCCGGGGCCTTGCCCTCCATGGACTGGGCCAGGAAGAACTTGGCCTTGGGGGAGAGTTCCTCCTGCCCGGTGGCGGCGTAGAGCGGACAGACCTCCAGGCACTTGCCGCAGAGGATGCAGCGCGGCCGCGTCTTTCCCGGTCCGTCATCGTGGGCGCAATGCCTGATTTCCTTGAGCGTCTTCAACACTTTCTCTTTGGGATTATTGGGGATTCCAAGGCGGAGCCCTTTGGCGGCCGGAGGCTTTCTCAACGCCGCCCTCGCCACGTCTCTCAATACGCCTTGCCGGGGTTCATGATGCCGTAAGGGTCGAAGGCGGCCTTGACGGCGTGCATCACCTCAAGCTGGTCGCGGCCCCGCATGGTCTCCATGAGCGGCAGTTTGGAGAGGCCCACGCCGTGCTCGCCGGAGATTGTGCCGCCGAGCCGGATTGTCAAGTCCAGCACGGACGCCTTGGCCTTTTTCGCCCTCAAAGCCTGATCCGGGTCGGAGGCGTCGTGCAGGATGTTCACGTGCAGGTTGCCGTCGCCCAGGTGGCCGAAGGCCAGCACGGTGATCCCCGCCTCCCGCCCGATCTCCCTGATGCGGGCAACGGCTTCACCGATGCGGCCGCGAGGCACGGCGATGTCGTCGGATATCTTGTCCGGCCCGTACTGGTAGACGGCCTGGTTGATCTGGCGGCGCGGCTCCCAGAGGGCGTCCTCCTGGTCCGGAGTGAGGGCCTCGTTCAGGAAGGAGGGGGCAAGCGGTTCCACCGCCTTGCGCAGCCGGGCCAGATCGGCGGCCACCGCGCCGGGCGAGCCATCGACCTTCATCAGAAGCGCCGCACCCGAGCCCTCGGGCCATGGGACGGCGGAGATTTTCGCCAGGGCCGAGAGCACCTCGGAGGGCATGAACTCCATGGCCGTGGGCAGGATGCCCGCCGCGAACACCGCGCGCACGGCGTCCAGGGCCGCCTCCGCCGACCCGAACACGGCGAGCAGGGAGGCCTGGGCCCCGGGCAGGGGCAGGAGCTTGAGGATGGCCTTGGTTATGAAACCGAGCGTGCCCTCGGAGCCCACCATCAGGCGCGTGAGGTCGAGCCCGGCCACGTCCTTGTGGCAGCGCGAGCCCGTATTCAGGACCCTTCCGCCGGGCAGGACCACCTCGAGCCCCAGCACCCAGTCGCGGGTTGTGCCGTACTTGACCGCGCGCATGCCGCCCGCGTTCTGGGCCAGGTTGCCGCCGACGGTTGAGAACCGGGCGCTGGCCGGGTCCGGCGCGTAGAGAAGGCCCTTTGCCTTGCAGGCGTCCTGGAGGTCGCCGGTGACGACGCCGGGTTCGGCCACGGCAACGAAGTCGTCCTCCGAAATCTCCAGGATGCGGTTCATCCTGGAGGTGCAGATGACGATGCCCCCGCCTTGCGGCACGCAGCCGCCCACCACGTTGGTGGCCCGGCCGCGCGGGTAGACGGGGATGCGCCCGGCGCCGGCGAGCCTGAGGGTCTCGGCCACCTGCTCCGTGGATTCGGGGCGCACCACCGCGCCGGGCTGGGCGTGGCGGCGGCTGGCGTCGGTTCCGAACACCCAGGTCTCCTCCGCGCCGGTGAGCAGCGCGTCGCCCGGGTAGATGGAGCGCAGGGCATTGATGATGGATGGGGAAAGTTTTGTCATGCGCGGTTCTTTCAGGACAGCATGTAGCGGATTGCATACCCGAACGACGGGTAGGCCCAGACGATGTCCATGATCTGGTCCCTGGTCAAGCCCATTCGCATCATGAGCGCGGCCGCGTTGACCACCTCCGCCGCGTCCTCGCCCATGTAGCACAGGCCCAGGAGCCTTCCGCCGCCCGGCTCCATGACCACCTTGAAGCCCGAGTGCCTGATGCCAAGGCGCGTGAGTTCGGGCCACTTGAGGCCGGTCTTCGACTTGACCTCGCAAGGGATTCCCCGTTCACGCGCCTGCGCCTGCGTGAGCCCCACCCCGCCAAGCGGCGGATGGGTGAACGTGCAGGTGGGTATGATCGAGTAGTCTGGCCTCGCGCTGCCTTCCTTCAGGATGTTGGCCGCCACGGCCTTGCCCTCCATCACCGCCGTGGGGGTCAGCTCGTAGCGTCCGGCGGCGTCCCCGGCCGCATAGACCGCCGGGTTGCTCGTCCTCAAATGTTCGTCCAGGACCAGCGCGCCGTCCTCCGTCCGGATGCCCGCCTTGTCGAGGTCCAGCCCGTCCAGGTCCGGCACGCGGCCCGCGCTGTTGACCACCATGTCCGCCTCCACGGTCTGGTCGCCCATGTCCCCGGCGCGCAGGACCAGCCCGCCGGACGTCTTCTCGATGGACCTGGGCGGGGCGAGGTAGCGGATGTCGATGCCCATGGCGTGGGTGGCCTCGCACAGCTGCCCGGTGAGCTCCGGCTCGAAGCGCTTGAGGCAGCGGTCGCCGCGCACGGCCATGGTGACGCTCGCGCCCGCGATGGCCGCGATGTGGGAGAACTCCATGGCTATGTAGCCGCCGCCGATGAAGGCGATGCGCTCCGGCAGCTCCTTCATGTTCAAAAAATCGTCGCTGGTGGAGAGATGCTCCGACCCCGGGAAGTCGAGCCGCCTGGGCCTGGAGCCGGTGGCCAGGACGATATGCCCCGCCTCTATCTGCTCGCCGTCCACATCCATGGAATTGGGGCCGGTGAATCGGGCTCGGCCGTGATAGAGGTCGATGCCGGACATCTCGTAGGAGCTTTCGGCGCGGGGCGGCACGCTGTCCACGTAACGCTGCTTGAGCGCGGCCAGGACGGGCCACTCGATGGATACCTCGCCCCGCACGCCGTTTTTCTCGCGCATCTCGCGCACGCGGGCCACGGCGTGGGCGGTCTCGGCCAGCACCTTCTTGGGCTCGCAGCCGCGCAGGGCGCATGTGCCGCCGAAGTCGCCGCCTTCGGCCATGGCCACGGTGAGTCCGGCGGTCTTGAGAATGCGCGCGGCGGTTCCGCCTGCCGCGCCGGAACCCACGATCAGGGCGTCGTAACGATTGGACATGCTGGCCTCCTGGGTCCTGGGAGAGGGATTCCAGGCAATGTAGGACAGATTGGAGGCCCGTACAAGGCGCACGGTTGCCGGAAAGCGCCGGAACGTGCTATAGTATGGCAATCCTTTTCGCATGCGGCGGCCCCGTTCCGGGACATTCACGGAACCGGCCAGGGCGGATGCGCTGGCCCGAGGACAATCCCAGTGGAGGGAGAGCGGCATGGAAGGCCCAGGCGGCGGAGCCCGTATGTTCACGGGAGTGGTGAGGCGGCTTTACGAGGTCCATTTCAGGAAGGAGTACGTGCGGCGGCAGCTGGAGAGCAGGCGCGGGGAATGCCGCCAGTGCGGCACGTGCTGCCGCTTCCTGTTCCGCTGCCCCATGCTGACCCCGGCGGGGCGGTGCCTGGTCTACGGCAAGGCCAGGCCGCTGGCGTGCAGGATGTTCCCCATCGACGGCAAGGACATCGGGGACGTGGCCGCCAAGGGAGGGGCGTGCGGGTACAGGTTCGGCGGGGACGGAGGGAATCGCGGCTGAGCGGGCAGATCAGGCGTTCAAGCGCTTACCGGCAGCAGGCGCATGTCGCGGGCGATGCGGCCGCCGAGGCTCTCGGCATGGGCATTGCGCAGTTCGTAGCTGCGCTGGAGGTTGAGCCG
>JBMORI010000061.1:0-13679 GCA_049322415.1 Thermodesulfobacteriota bacterium
ACGTCACTCACGTCACTCGCCTCCGTGATCGGCTGAGGGCCAGACGGGGGAGTACATGCCCCACGGGCCAACCCCTTGAAACGGTTTCTGCTCCCGTCTTGAAAGTGGCTCGGGCCAACAAATCGGAGATCATCGCGGAGCTTCGAGACGACACCAACCGGACACCCTCACGCGCACGCGAGGAGGACCGCTCCGAATTTTCTGACGCGGTAAAAAGGGCGGACTCCGCCCCGGTCCCTGCCGATGCTACCCCCCTGGAGGCGCTTGTCAGGTTCGAGCGCGATCCGCGAGGCGTCGTGTCGTGGCTGGCCGCTCAACCCGCCGGGCAGGAGCGTACCCCGGACGTGCGGCGGAGGCTTCAAGAGTGCGTCAGGGCCGAAGCCCGGTTGCGGGTGAAGGAGGCGGGGGAATGAGCGACAACCGGACCCTCATTTACGCCTTCACGAAGAACCGGCGCGGGGAAGAGATTCAAATCGCCCTCCAATGGTTCCGGGGCCGTCAGTACGTGGACGTTCGGCAATACTTCCCGGACAGGCTCACGGGCGAAATGCGGCCCTGCCAGAAGGGCGTTGCCGTGGACGTGGGACACCTGGACGAACTGATTGACGGGCTGATTGAAGCCCGCGCCCTGATGGAGGCCGAAGCCCATACCGCGATGGAGGTTGATCCCCATGCCCCCACGCAATGAGCAGGCCCCGCCCTTGGCCGTTGTCGTGGACACCCGCGAACAGGCCCCCTACGGCTTCGAGCGGTTCCCGGCGGAGATCGTCCGGGCCGGTCTGCCGACAGGCGATTACAGCCTTGCCGGGCATGAGTCCCGCGCCGCCATCGAGCGCAAGAACCTGGATGACCTGTTAGGCTGCCTGACGGTGGGCCGTGACCGCTTCGAGCGCGAGCTTGACCGCGCCCGGTCCCTAGAGTGCTTCGCCGTGGTGGTCGAGGCTTCCATGGAGGACGTGGCCCGGCATCGCTACACGTCGCGCATGGCCCCTCATTCGGCCCTACAATCCATCCTGGCCTTTCAGGTGAGGTACGGTGTCCCGTTCGTGTGGGCGAGTTCTAGGAGTGGCGGGGAGTACGTCACGTTCTGGATGCTTCAGAAGTACGCCCGCGAGGTCGAGGCCCGGCAGAAGGAAGCGCAAGCCGTGACCGAACTGGAGGGCATGGGCCGCAAGCTGGATGGGAAGAAGACCGCCAGGGGGAAAGTATGAGCGTCATCTACTGGAGGCCCGAGGACGTTCCCGCCTCTTGCATCGGCTGTCGCCCCGGCTGCCCGGAGGTGTGCGATTGCTGCCCCCGCAATGTGTCTCATTCTGGCCTCATCCCTGCCGACGCTTCCCCTCTGGAGGCCTTGGCCCGGTTCGAGGCGGACCCGCGCGGCGTGGTCTCATGGCTGGCCCAACAGCGTGAAGGGCAATCCCGCCACCTCTCCGCCCGCTGGGTTGCCCTGATTCAGGCCGAAGCCAAGGAGCGAATGCGAAACATGGAATGATCGTTTTCATGGACATCATCATCCCTTGGGGAACAAGGGCACATCTTTGTTCGCGGGCAGTTCGGCTTTTGATGCAGGGAAGTTTAGCCAAATGATTTCGTAAAAAATTCCGGGGGAGCACATGGGCGGTATCGGTTCCGGGCGGCCTGGCTGGAAGAGGAAGACGAGGGAAATGCTTCGGCTGGACGTGGCCAACCTGCACAAGTGCGGCGCGTTGGAGAGCGGAAGAGCCGGTCAAATCACCTGGAACAGGGGGGGCGGCGAAACAGCCACCGTTTCCTTCCAGGGCCTTGGCTACGCCGTGAAGCTCATGTTTCGCGTTCGGGTGAATGGCGGCGAGTGGGAAGAAGTCTCACAGACGATCCATCTTGAGCGGACGCCCTGCCGGTATGGTGGAAACCGGCCCTGGTTCACCTGCCCGGGGTGCTGGGGGCGCGTAGGAGTGCTCTACGGCTTGCGGGCCTTCCTCTGCCGGTTCTGCCACAAGCTGACCTATGCCTCGCAAAGCGAAGACAGGCCGGACCGCCTCTTACGCCGGGCCAACAAGATTCGGGCGCGGCTTGGCGGGAAGGCCGGGGTGTCCTCATTCATCGTCAAACCCAAGGGGATGCGGTGGGCGACGTTCGAGCGGATGGAGCAAGAAATCCGGCAGTTCGAGAATACAGGGTTATTGCTGGCAATGAATAAATTCAGAATGGTGTTGTGAGAAGCATGGCTTGCACCACGAAGTAGCCAAGTCTTTGAGGGGGCGATCAATGTTTGTCCTCTACAGGATGATTTCATAACATCGCCTGCCGAGGTCCGGCTTCTGCCCTGTCTCCTGCTCCAGGTTGAATGAACGCAAGAATTCTGCTTCATCGAAGTAGAAAATGGTCCAATCTGGGAGCTCTCGCTTTAATTGTTTGGCAATACCCAGCCCCTCGGAAACAAAGGCATCCATATCAAAGTCTTTGTCTCTACCCTCGTATTCAAGGTCATACCACCAATTCCAGGCGATGAATCGTTCCCTGAGGTCATCACTCAACGGCAGGCTGTAGGGCGAGAGAGAACCGGAGCTTGTCCACAAGCCCTCTGCGCAAAAGTCCGCCATGACCTTAAGGAATTTGTCCTCAACATGAAAAAAATCGTCGCTATGTTGTGAACTCATGCCGCCTCGTACCTCCCCTCTCCCAGACGGCGCACCTGTCCCAGGCTGGCCAGGGTTTCCAGCAGTTCGGCCACGCGGTCACGCTTGGCTCGCTTGAACAGTTTGGCCACCTGCTCCGCGCTGACGGGCTTGGACTGCGCCGAAAGTACCGCCGCCACTGCTGCGGCCTGTTCCGGCAACGTTCCGGGCCACGGCAAGGCGGCTTTCTTGGCCTTGGCGGGCAGTGCCACGAGTCCGGTGGGCAGTTGCACGGCACGCGGCGCGTTGGGGGCCTGATAGTCCGGGCGCAGCCAGCGAATGAAGCCGTTGGCTTCCTCTTCCTGGCGTTCCTGGTTGAGCGCGAGCAGGCGGGAAAGCACCTCGGATTCCGGCAGGTCCGCAGGCCAGCCGTAGGCCTCGGCAACCGCTTGGTCCAGGCTGTCGTGGAGTTCTTTCAGGATGCCCACAAGGCCCTTGTCGTGGATGATCCTTTCCGCATCGGTCAGGGCGCGGCCTGAGCGCAAGGCCTCCAGGACGTTGTAGAGCTTTGTGAGCGTAAGTTCTTCGGGGTGGGCGGCAAGACGCTCCTTGCGGTGGGCGTCGATGCGCTCCGCAAGGTCGCGGATGCGGGCCTTGAGCGCGGGCGCAGGGTCCGCAGGGAAGGGGAAGGTCTCGAAGCAACGGGTTTTGTTGTAGCGCGGACGGTCTTCGAGTGTTCCCCCTTGAACCAGTGCCCAAGCGACATGGAACCTGCTGGAGAGGATGCCCAAATGGTAGGCGTCAGCGGTCGCGATGGCCACAATCATGTTGTCCGGAAGAATTGTGGCATCCAGGAATTGAAAGACCCGGTGTTTGGCGGTTTCCACCGTGGCGATGTAGCGCGGCAGGCCCGCCAGGGCAGGGCGGAAAGTCTCGCGGGGTTTGCCGAAAAGCCACCATTTTTTTGCGTAGCCCTCGGCGTCTTTCGTCGTGTTGGCTTTCGAGTCTCGCTCATGCTTCACCCGTTCGTACAGCCATTGGTATACTTCGGGGTAACATACGCGAAGTTCATCCACTGAGAGCCCAAAACAGTCAATGACCATTGCCCCACGTGAATTTGCCGTAAGGTCCCGCCCGTTGACGTAGCGTCTGATATGTTGTTCCAGGCCTGCACGGCTCCCCAGCCCCAGGCACTTGGCCTGTTCCGGGGTAACGATGAAGCCCGCCCCGTGGAGCTTGACCCCAGGGCAACTCATCCCCTCGCAGGCCTTTAAAGCTTTCGAGGCACTGAGGTCAGCACCGAGGCTCAAATCCGGGTTGACGTGCCCCGTGCTCTCCAGCATTTCGACAACGACTTCCCCGTGTTCTCCCGGTGTTTCCTTGATCACCTGGAGCAGCCTGCCCGGCAAATGCCCCGCCTCAGCAACGGTCAAACCGATCCGAACGTCCGCCGCGCTGGAGCCGTCTTTCCAGGGGTGGTCCGGTATTGCGTAGACGATGCTGACGGAGTGCTTCGCGTCGGCAAGGAAAGGCTCCACAACGCGCCGGTTGAAGGTCTGGGACAAGGAATTCGTCGTGATGAAGCCGAAGCGCCGCGCCTTGCCGTCTCGCACCGCAAGCGCAGCCTTGTGCCACCAGAACATGACGAAATCAGCCGACTTTGGAACCTTGGGGTAGGCTTTGTGGATAGCGTCGAAATAGGCCTCCCCAAAGGCTTCGCGCTTGTCTTTGCCTCCCAGGAACGGTGGATTGCCCACGATGAAATCAGCCTGCGGCCATTCATATGGCTTTGGATGCTCGAAGCGCAGCACTGGGACGCGCTGGGTTTCATCCGGCACAGGCTTGCCCGTGACGGCATGAATATACGTGCTGACGCCATCCCAGCGGGTTTCGGGCTGGCCGTGCTTGTCCAGCACCGGCACAAGGCCCTGGTGCGTGATGAGCGCGTCCCGCTCCTGGATGTTGCCGAAGTTCTGGATGACCGGGATAGGCGGGTTGACGTCCCCTTTGGTGCGGAAGTGCCATTGCAGATAGCCTATCCACAACACCAGTTCAGCGATGGCCGCCGCGCGCGGGTTGATTTCCAGCCCAAGGAGCTGCCGAGGGTCCACGGTCAGGTTCTTCATTTCCGCCAGGAACTCTTGCGAAAGCCCTTCGCGTCCGAGGTCGCTTTCAAAATCCAAAACTTCCGCTTCCAGGCGCTTCAGATGCTCAAGGCAGACATAGAGAAAGTTCGCCGTGCCGCAGGCGGGGTCCAACACCTTCACCTGAGTCAGACGCCTATGGAAGGCCTTCACTTCGTCCCAGGCCTCGCGGTCTTTTCCCTGGCTCAGAAGTAGCGTGGCTGCGGTCTGGACTCCGGCCCACTCTTCCCGAAGGGGCTCAATCACAGTGGGCAGCACGAGGCGTTCCACATAGGCGCGGGGGGTGTAGTGCGCTCCAAGGCGATGGCGCACTTTGGGGTCCAAGGCCTGTTCCAGCAGCGTGCCGAAGATGGCGGGCTCCACCTCCCGCCAATCGGCGCGGGAGGCTTCCAGAAGCAAGGTGAGCTGGCTCCAGTTGAGAGGCAGGGCCTTGGCATCGTGGAACAGCCCGCCGTTGAAATAGAGCACTTGCTTTTTCAGGGCCACGCACCATCCGCCGGTGTTCATCTTGGCCCAAAGTTCCTCGACCGTGGGCACGAAGCCGTCCGGCGCGTCCAGCAGCGATTCCAGCAGGCCCGTGAAACAGCGCTTCGGCAGGAGCCCCACGTCCTCCGAAAACATCGTGAACAGACAGCGCATGAGGAAATCCGCCGCGATACGGGGTTCATGGCCCTGCTCTTCAAGCGACCTGGCCAGACGGGCAAGGCTTTCGGCAACCTGGAGCGTGACGCGGGCTTGGCGCTTGCTGGGGTCCAGGCTCAAGGGGTCCAGCCAGATCGAGCGCAGTAATTCCCGGACGCGGGGCTCCTTGAGGGAGTCCAATTCTATGCGGTGGTTCTTGGGATCGGGGAAAGGCGTGTACGTCGCGCCGGAGCGGCTGAATTCAGCGTACAACTCAAAGCAGTGGCCCACGTCCGCTATGAGCAGAAACGGCGGACGGCCCTCGCTGGCAGGCAATGCCCGGGCGTAGGATTCGGCCTGATTCTTGGCGCGTAGCATGGCCGTCTTCCATGCCGCCGTGCCGCGCCTGAGCCCCGCCTTGGAGCCCACGCCCGGCAACAGGCCGCGCTCCTGCGGTTGATCCTTCGCTTGCTTGGCTTCGAGCACGAACGCGCCACGCCGGTACAGGTCGATGCGCCCCGTGCTCGTGGTCCCGTCGCCATGCTTGAACACCACGTCGCGTTCAAAACCGTAGTGGCTGAGTGTTCCAGGCGTGACGGGCCTTGGCTCCTCAAGCTCCAGCAACCGGCACAGGTCGATGAGGAAGGGCTGCGCGTTAGCCCGCTCCGAGCCCCCGGAGGGTTTCCACTTGGCTATGAAGCGTTCGGCGGCGTCAGACATGGAACGCATTTAAGCTACCGGCATAGCGGACGCAATAGCGCGTGTCTTATAACCGCTAGAACAATAGGCGAGCAGCGGGTTACGGGCCTGTTGCTCTTGCATGGTTCCAGAGGGCGGCAATCACGGGGGGCGCAAGCTCGGCAAACGCCGGTCGCTGGCGGCCTGGGGAGAAGATCGGGGCGGACCGGGGGAGGGGGGCAAATGTTCACGCCGTCAGGAGGGTAGACCGGGTGCGCTCATTGGCGTGCAGTTTCGGCACAATTTGGGGGTGTTTTTGATGCACCCTGATGCCTGGGAACAGGGCGGAACAGGGGGGAGGTGGAAAGGCGAAAGCGAAGAAAACTCGTCCGCGTGCTGGGTATAGTGCTGGGTACGCCGAATCGGCCTTGACGCTGAAAGTCTGTAAAGTGGCGGAGGGAGAGGGATTCGAACCCCCGGACGAGTCACCCCGTCAATGGTTTTCAAGACCACCGCCTTAAACCGCTCGGCCATCCCTCCGCGCCCGGGGAGAAACGTCTACACGGCCCCGGCCTCCGGGGCAAGCGTCAGGGGCGCGCCCTATTTGCGCCTGGGCCTGCCCTTCTGCTCGATGAGCGCCTTGGAGCGCTGGGTGAGCGTGGTTATCTCCGGCTTGGTGATCTGGTCGTCCGCGCCCACGGCCACGCCCTTGTGGTAGAGCTTGTCGTTGATGAGCGACGAGAACAGGATCACCGGGATGTCGCGCAGAACGGGGTCGTCCTTGATGCGCTTGCATAGGTTGTGGCCGTCCATGGCGGGCATCTCGATGTCCGACACCACCAGGTTCACTATCTCCAGCACGTCCGTGCCGGATTCGGCCGCTCGCTGTTTTATCTCCACCAGACGTTCCCAGGCCCGCTGGCCGTTCTCGTCCTGCAACACCTCGTAGCCGTCCCGCAGGAGCGTCTTGACGATAAGGTTGCGGATCGATGCCGAGTCGTCCACCACGAGGGCCCGGTAGGGGATCTCGTCGGTGGGCTGGACCTTCGTCTCCACCCCTTCGTCCTCGCGCATGGCGAGGCTCGGATTCAGGTCCCAGATGATCTTCTCCATGTCCAGAAGCAACACGATGCGGTCCTCGAACTTGACCACCCCGGTGAAGCTGTTGGCCGAGAAGCTTGCCACGTAGCCGCTTGGCGGCTCCACCTGCTCCCAGCTCAGGCGGTGGATGCGGGTGACGCCGGAGACCAGGAAGGCGTTGGTGATGTTGTTGAACTCGCTGACGATGACCTTGGGGGCTTCCGCCGCGACCATCTGCTTGCCCAGCCAAACGGAGAGGTCTATGAGCGGGATGATGCGCGAGCGCAGGTTGAAAGTGCCCTTCACGGCGGGGTGCGGAGTGCTCGGCATCTCGGTCACTTTCGGCTTGCGGATGATCTCAAGCACCTTGGCGACGTTAACGCCGAAATAACTGCGGTAAGGGCCGCTTCCGGTCTCCTCGTCGATGTAGAATTCGACGATTTCAAGTTCGTTCGTGCCCGATTCAAGCAGAATGTTTGTCTGACTCATGGAAGCCCCTGGCTTTGGAAATGCTGAGAGGAAAGGAAAGGCAAACCTTGTTTGCCTTCCTACCGTATTCCGATGTGTTACAATCTTGTGATTGTCAAGATTTTCCTTCACGCGCATGCGCCGGAAACCGCCCCCGGCGCTTTACACGACGCCCGCCCTGGACTAGAAACCTTCGACGTCTTTTCCCCAAATCAGCCGAGGCCGACATTTGACTTTACCCGTAACCGCATATGTACTGCTCTGGTTTCCCCTCTCCTCGGAGACCTTCATCTTCCGCGAGGTCAAGGCTTTGCGCCTCCAGGGCCTGGACGTGCGGGTCTACAGCCTGTACGCCGAGAAGCTCAAGAACTGCTCGCCGGAGATGATCGAAGCCTCCCATGACGTTACGCGCATGGGTTTCTACGCCATCCCCGGCATTCTTCGCGACATCCTCTACTGGAACAGACGCAAGCCGGGCTCGTTCATGGCCCTGCTCAAGGACATCGCGCTCAGGCGCTGGTGCAACATCGAGATCACCGGCGAGAGCTGGTGGGCCTTCTTCGCCGGGTTCAGGCTGGCGCGCCTTCTTGAACAGGACAACGCCGCGCACGTCCACGCCCCCTGGGCGGGCGGCCCCGCGACCGCCGCGTGGGTGGCCTCGCGCCTTACCGGCATCCCCTTCTCCATGGCGGGACGCGCCGGGGACATCTACCCCCCCGACGGCGCTCTGCGGGAGAAGATCACCGAGAGCGCCTTCGTGCGGGTCAACAACCGGGCCAACATCGCCTACCTCGCCTCCCAGGCCCCTGACCAGGCCCGCAAGCTCAACCTCGTCTACAACAGCCTCACCCTGCGCGAGAAGGGCGAGAGTTCAGTGCCCATGCAAAAGCCCTACAGGCTCCTGGCCATAGGACGATTCGCGCGGACCAAAGGCTTCGACGTGCTGCTCAGGGCCTGCCGGATCATGAAGGACCGGGGTGTCCCCTTCAAGCTCACCCTGATCGGCGCGGGGTTCCAGGGGCCGCTGCTCAGGCGCCTGCACAAGAAGCTCGACCTGGCCGATTGCGTGGACATGCCCGGGTTTCTCCCCCACGACCAGGTAACCCATCTGCTTCAAAGCCACGACATGCTCGTGGTGCCGAGCGTGGTGCACTCCAGCGGCGACCGCGACGGCATCCCCAACGTCATCATGGAGGCCCTCTCCCACCGCCTGCCCGTGGTGGCCACCGACGTGTGCGGCATCCCGGAGGTGATCCGCCACGGCGAGACCGGGCTCATCGTGCCCCAGAAAGACCCCGAGGCCCTGGTCCGGGGCATCCTGGACATGCTCTCGGACAGGGAGCGCGCCCTGGCCATGGCCTCGCGGGGCAGGGAACTCATCGCGGAGATGTTCGACCCCGAAGCCAACGGCAAAGCCCTCTTCGAACTATTCATGCGACATCTCGCCGCCCCCGGCGGCGGGCCGGACGCGGCGGCCTAGCCCATGTGCGGCATCGCCGGCTTCGTCCTCGCTTCCGGCGAGGCCCTTCCAGAGGAGGCTCCCGCCTGGGTCAGGGCCATGACAGGGTGCATGGCCCATCGCGGCCCGGACGGTGACGGACACCTCGTGGACGGACCCGCGGCGCTTGGCCACCGCCGGCTGTCCATCATAGACCTCTCCACGGGCGGCCAGCCCATGGAGGACGCCTCGGGCCGGTGCGCCGTCACCTTCAACGGCGAGATCTACAACTTCCAGGAGATCAAGGCCGAGCTCGAATCCAGGGGGCACGCCTTCCGCACCCACTCCGACACGGAGGTCATCCTGGCCGGATGGCTTGAGTGGGGGCCGCGTTGCCTGGAGCGCTTCGAGGGCATGTTCGCCTTCGCCCTCTGGGACCGCGCCACGCGCACCCTCTTCTGCGCCCGCGACCGCTTCGGCAAGAAGCCCTTCTTCTACACACTCCAGAACGGCATGTTCGCCTTCGCCTCGGAGCTCTCGGCGCTGGGCCGCGTCCCCGGCCTGTCCTTCTCGGTGGACCCGCGCACCCTGGCCCGCTTCCTGGCCTACGAATACGTCCCCACGCCGGACTCCATCTACCGCGAGGCGCGCAAGCTCCCGCCGTCGCACTACCTGCTCTTCCAGAACGGCGGGATCACCCTCGGCCGCTACTGGGACCTGCCCGCGCCCGAGCCCGCCCGCGCCTCGGAACAGGAACTGGGCGAGGAGCTGCGCAGGCTGCTCACCCAGGCCGTGAAGCGCCGCATGATCTCGGACGTGCCGCTTGGGGTGTTCCTCTCCGGCGGCATCGACTCCTCCATCGTGGCCGGGCTCATGGCCGGGCTGGCCCCGCGCATCAAGACCTTCTCCATCGGCTTCTCAGAGGCCAGCTACGACGAGTCCGCCTACGCCCGCTCCGTGGCCCGCATGTGGCAGACCGACCACTTGGAGCGCATCCTCTCCGCCGAGGACTGCGCGGACCTGCTGCCGGAGATCGTCACCCGCTTCGACGAGCCCATGGCCGACCCCTCCATCGCCCCCACCTACCTGCTCTCGAAGATCACCCGTGAAAAGGTGACCGTGGCCCTGGGCGGCGACGGCGCGGACGAGCTGTTCGCCGGCTACGAGCACTTCATCGGCTTCAGGGCCGCGCGCTGGTACAACGCCCTCCCCGCCATCCTGCGAAAGGGCGTGGTGGACCCCGTGTGCGCCATGCTCCCCGCCTCGGACGGGTACGTGAACCTGCGCCTGGGCGCGGCCACCTTCCTGGCCGGGGCGCGGCAGGAGCCGTGGCTGCGCATCCAGACTTGGCTCACCGCCCTGCACCCCGAGCAGCAGGAGCGCATCTGGCTCGATCCGGACCGTTCGTTCCTGGCGCGCCCCACGCTCTTCTCCTCCACGCGCCGGGCCTTCGACCGCTCCAGCGCCGCGACGGACATGGAGCGAGCGTTCCACGCCTACGCCCGGCAGTTCATGCTGGACTACATCCTGGTGAAGGTGGACCGCTGCACCATGATGCACTCCCTGGAGGCGCGCGCCCCCTTCCTGGACCGCGACTTCGCCGAGTTCGCCTCCCGCCTGCCCGTGAACATGAAGCTGCGCGGCTTCACCCGGAAATACCTGCTCAAGAAGGCCCTGGCGGAGGTGCTGCCCCCGGAGATCCTCACCCGCAACAAGCGCGGGTTCCTTATCCCGGTGGCGCGCTGGCTGCGCGACAAGCTCAAACCGCTGGTGGAGGAGCTTCTGGGCGAGGCGCATCTGAAGCAGCAGGGGCTCTTCGACCCGAAAGCGGTGCGGGAGCTGATCACCGAGCACGACTCGGGCAGGATGGATCGCAGGAAGGAGCTTTGGACGATGCTGGTGCTTCAGCTGTGGCTCAAGCACAACAATCCGAGCATCGGTTGAAATAGCTTTTTGGAAGCCTCCGGCGGCCAAAGGGCTTCGCCCTCTGGACTCCCTGGCGGGGCTTCGCCCGGACGCCAAACCATACAACGGACAACAAATGGCACGCATCCTCTACGGCGTTCACGGCTCCCAGCACGGCCACGCCATCCGCGCCCTGACACTGGCGCGGGCGTTTCCCCAGCACGAGTTCCTCTTCGTCACCAGCGAGGAGGCCGCCGGAATACTCCGGCGCGACCACCGCGTCGAAATCTTCCTCAACCCCGGCACGCGCTACAAGAACTACGCGCTGGACCTGCCCGCCACCGTGGCGCTCGCGGTGAAGACCTTCGCCCGGCGCGGCAGCGAGCTTTCCCGGCTCTCGCGCCTGATCGGCTCCTTCAAGCCCGACGTCTGCCTGTCCGACTACGAGTATTTCGTTCCCATCGCGGCCAGGCGCACGCAAATCCCCTGCCTCTCCCTGGACCACCAGCACGTCATCACCCTGTGCGAGCACGACCTTCCCCGCTCGGTCTGGTGGGACCTTGCCTCCACGTCCTTCTCGGTGAACAACCTCTTTTCGGGCTCCACGGCGCACCTCGTCATCAGCTTCTACCAGCCCCCGCTCAAGCCCGGGCCGCAGCGCGCCATCTCGCCGCCCATCCACCGCGAGAAGGTCTTCGAGCACGAGCCCTCCACCGGCGACCACATCCTGGTCTACCAGAGCTGCTCCATCTGCGACCGCTTCGTGCCGCTGCTCAAGACCCTGGGCCGCCCGGTTACCGTCTACGGCTACGGCCGCGACGCCGCGGACGGCAACCTCACCTTCAAGAAGTTCAGCGAGGACGGCCTGCTGCGCGACATGGCCTCCTGCAACTTCGTCATCTGCGGCGGCGGCCACACCCTCATGAGCGAGGCCCTGTACTACGGCAAGCCCATCATCTCCCTGCCCGTGAAGGGGGCCTTCGAACAGTGGCTGAACGCCCACTACCTGCAGAAGCTCGGCTACGGCCTGCACCTGGACATGCACAACCTGGACGAGGCCGCCGCGGCCGGATTCGAATCCAAGGTGGAAGCCTGCCGGGAGAAGGTGCGCGCCGTGGACTTCAGGGGCAACGAATCCGCCTTCGCCCAGGTGGAGCGCTTCGTCGCCTCCGGGCGGCTCCCGGACGTTGCCAACACCTGACTATTGCGCTAACCAATGGTGGATTTGCACGGATAGAGACTCAAGACCACTAGCCCACGGACCAGACATGAATCCAAAACGCCCCCTCACGCCCGAGGCGTACTACCGCCTGCCCTGGAACCTGTCGGACAACTCCATCACCTGGCTCGAGCCGACCACCAAGTGCAACCTGTACTGCGAGGGCTGCTACCGCGAGAACGACCCCGACGGCCACCGGCCCCTGGAAGACGTGATCAAGGAGCTGGAAACCGTGCGCACCCTGCGGCGCACCGACGGCATCTCCATCGCCGGGGGCGAGCCGCTCATCTATCCGCACATCGTGGAGCTGGTCCGCTACGTGGCCGCCCAGGGCTGGAAGCCAATCATCAACTCCAACGGGCACGCCCTGACCCCCGCCCTGGTGCGCGACCTGGCCAAGGCCGGGCTCGTGGGCTTCACCATGCACGTGGACTCCCACCAGAAGCGCCCCGGCTGGCAGGGCAAGACCGAAGCCGAGCTGTGCGAACTGCGCCTCAAGCTGGCCGACATGATCCACGAGCACGGCGGCGGCAAGGTGGCCTGCGCCTTCAACGCCACCATCTACCGCGACACCCTGGGCGACATACCCATGCTCACCCGCTGGGCCCAGGAGCACATGGACCGCGTGCAGACCATGGTGTTCATCCTGTTCCGCTCCGTGAAGACCCAGGCCGGGTTCGACTGCTTCGCGAACGGCAAGCCGGTGGACCCCCACGACCTGGTCTACCAGCTGGACCACATGGAGACCCACAAGGACATCCTGGCCCAGGACGTGGCCGACGTCATCCGCGAGCATGTCGATCCCGAATTCGAGCCCTGCGCCTACCTGAACGGCACCGAGGACCCGCGCTCCATGAAGTGGCTGCTCACCCTCAAGGTGGGCGACAAGGACCGCACCCTGGGCTACCTGAGCCCCAAGTTCGCGGAGATCGTCCAGAGCTTCCACCACCTGTTCTGGAACACTTACCTGGCCTACACCAGGCCCGGCGTCACCAACACCGCCCAGGCGATCTTCCCCCTGGCCCTGTTCGACAAGTCCGTGCGCAAGATATTCTGGAAGTGGCTCAAGGAGCCCTCCAAGTGGACCGACTGCCTGCACATCCAGTCCATCATGATCATCCAGCCCTGCGACGTGTTCGAGGACGGACGCCAGAACATGTGCGACGGCTGCCCGGACGCCATCCTGCACAAGGGCCGCATGGTCTGGAGCTGCCGCGTGGACGAGCTCGAGAAGTACGGGGCGTTCATCTCCTGCGTGCCGCGCGGCGGGTGTTGCGGCGGCCCGGCCAAGCCCTCGCCGGACACCCTGCCCGTCAAGGCCGGGAACAACCTGCCCGCCGAGAAGCCCTCCGCCCCCCTGGCCGTGAAGGAGCAGGCCAAGGCCCCCGCCGTCAAAGAGGATGCCAAGGTCCCAGCTGCCAAGGCTGACGCTCCCGCAAAGGCTGAAGCAGCGGCCAAGCAGACCCCCAAGGCCCCCGAAGCCAAGCCCGAAGCCGGCGCTGAAGCTCCGGCGGCGGCGACCGCCAAGG
>JBMORI010000062.1:0-1779 GCA_049322415.1 Thermodesulfobacteriota bacterium
ATGTCGGCCGCAGTGCGCTTTCGCTGCGCCCACCTTCACCCTTCGGAGAAGATATCAAACGCAACGGGGTGACTCACGCGTGCGCCCTGTTGCGCGGTTCACGCAAATCCTGGAGGGGAATGGAATAAGGAGGGGTCTTTGATCTCCTGGCGGTTGAGTGACCTGACTCAGGAGAGACCCCATGGCCAAGGTACCGTCGATTGCCCAGGAACTCAACCACCTCTTCCCTGCCCCCTGGATATGGACCCAGGCCCGCGCGCACGGGGCTGTCCAGCGCGTCGGCAAGGTCAACTTCGTGGTCTTCTTCTGGGCCCTCGTCCTTGCCCCCGTCGGTGGGAACTTCTGCTCCCTGGCCAACCTCCAGAGGCTCTACGAGGTCATGGCTGATCATCGCATAGCCACCTCGGCTTACCTCCGCCGCTTCACCGCCGGAGCCGCGCGGTTCTTCGCCGCCTGCGCCCTGCGGGCCCTTGAGGTCCAGCTCCGCCTCGTCGCGCCACCCGAGCTCTTCGCCCGGTTCACCGACGTGCTCGCCATCGACAGCACGCTCGTCGCCTTGATCGACTCGCTGGCCGCCAACTTCCCCGGCGCACGGACCAACACGGCGCCAGCCACCGTGAAGATCAACGCCATCTACAGCGTCCTTGGGGCCGGCGTGAAGCAGATCACTGTCGCCGCCGGCAAGACCGCCGAGACCAAGGTCCTCAAGCTCAGCTCCGAGATCAGGGGCTCGCTCCTGCTCATGGACCTTGGCTATTTCGCCTGGGGTCTGTTCGCCACGATCATGCGCCGCAAGGCGTTCTTCATCAGCCGGCTCAAGGCGAACGCCAACCCCATCATCGTGGCAGACCTCTCCCACGGCGCTGGGCGGCGCAGACCGCTGGTTGGGCAGAAGCTCCGTGCCGTGCTGCCCGGTCTGCACCGCGAGACGCTCGACGTCCTGGTGCGGGTGCCCTACTACCGCTCCGGCAGGACCAGCGGTGAGAGGCGGCGGCGCGAGCACTGCGAACTCCGCGTCGTCGGTGTGCGACACCCAGTGAGTGGCGAGCTGCACCTGTACGTGACCAACGTCCTGGGGGACGTCATGACCCCGGAGCAGATCAGGCTCGCGTACTCCGCGCGCTGGTTCGTGGAGCTGCTCTTTGACGAGCTGAAGCACGACTGCGGGATGGCGGCGTTCCCCTCGGCCCAGCCGGAGGCCGTTCGTGTGCTGCTCTACGTCGCGGTGATCCGCCTGGCTGTCAGCCGCGTCGCGCTCTCGGCGTTGATCGAGCGGACCCTGGCCGAGGCCGAAGCTGCGGGCGGTGAGCCCATGCGCAAGGCCGTCCAGCTGGCGCTGCGAGACCGCATCAGCCCCCGTCGGTTCACGAAGGCGTTCAACGCGTATGGGCTTCTGGTCCTGCAACGCGTGCTCCATCAGGCGGGGATCCGGTGGCGCCCGGAGCATCTGGAAATGCTCTTGGCTGGGGCCGCCATAGACCCGAACAATGGCAAGGACAAGCTCATGGCCCGGTGCCGGGGGCTTAAGTGATCATGGGTGGGTGAGCGAGTGTCATTATTGCCGATCAAGTTAACCGGCCGTAATGACGACGTTTTCCAAATGGAGGCGCCGGGAGTCGAACCACCCTCCAACCCTAACAATAAACCTTAGTTGCGCTTGCCGCACACTGACCATCCGCGGGGGGGCCTGAAACCCCGGACAATCTCGTCCGCGGTGGGCCCCTCCCGAGAGGAGGTCAGCCACAATGGCGAACAAGAAGAAGGATGGTTCTGCCCGGC
>JBMORI010000063.1:0-13345 GCA_049322415.1 Thermodesulfobacteriota bacterium
GTTCTTTTTCCGTCCGCGTTTTTAAAAGCAAAGGGGAGGATGAACTTCCCACCCATGTCACGAATAGCTTCTGCCAATTCTTCGACAATTGCAAGCTCGCGCTCCGTTGGTGAGAGAGATTCGTCATTTTCCCTGGGCATTTCTGCTCGATCCTCACCAAAGAGAGCGTCCATATGGGCCTTGACAATGGGGTTCCGTATCCCCATATTAATTCTATTGTAATTAAAAAAGAAAATACATTCACAGCCCCAATCTTTAAGAACAGAGTTGACTAGTCGTAAAGAGAGCCCTTTGTATCCCCATGGATCAATGAAAAAGAGCGTGGGAATAAGTTCCATCTCTTCGAATTTTTCTGCAATGTTAGTTCCGACTTCTTCGTTGTATACAACCGGAGCATGCTTGAGGCAGCCTATTCCTTGGCACTGAGATATTTCTTTTTCAAGTATTTTTGAATGATCTGAGTCGACATCGTTGAATATGGTGACAAGCATGTCCTTCATCTTTTCATGATTAATCGCATGTTCAAGGATTCGAAGCGGTGTGGACATTTTGCCATCTTTGTAACGTCCAGGTCCCGCAAATAAATCTATATAGGCAATTCTTTTTGAGCGCTTTTCAGCTTGGGGTATCATGACGCCAGCCCAAGCATAAAAGTATTTCGAGACGATTGTGGCTTTTACATCAGACTGCTCGGACATTTCGTCAAAAAATTTATGGGCCATGATTATATCCTCCAAGTCGGCTATGCATCTTCGCCTTATTCATGTCAATGTCTATTTTATGTATTTCTGAATATCAATTCAATACCGAGAAATGTTAAGTTGACCGAAACTTGTCTATTTATGCAGGCCCGCGCCTTCGCGCGTTGTGGGGGCCGCCTCCGGCGTTTCCTCCCTCCTCGCTCCACTTTTCAAACCATCTGTTGCCGCTTCCCATCCTCCGGGGTATGGTCTGGCCGCGTGGGGGGCCATGCATCGAAAGGAGTGAGCAATGGGCGAGAAGGTTCTGCTTGTCGACGACGAGGACGCCATCCGCGAAATCCTCGGCCTTTCCATAGCCGACCTGGGTTACGAAGTGCAGACAGCCGCCAACGGCGAGGAAGCCCTGGAGGCCGTCCAGGCGTTCTCCCCGTCCATCGTGCTTACCGACATCAAGATGCCCGGCATGGACGGCATCGAGCTCTTGAGGCGCATCAAGAAGCTCTGCCCCGACATCGAGGTCATCATGATCTCCGGCCACGGCGACATGGACCTGGTGGTCAAGAGCCTGCAGAGCGAGGCTCTGGACTTCATCACCAAGCCCATCCGCGACGAGCTTCTGGTGAGCGCCCTCAAGCGCGCGGCGGAAAAGATCGTCATGCGCCGCCAGCTGCGCGAGCACACCCAGAATCTTGAGCGCATCGTCAAGGAGAAGTCCGTCAAGCTCATCGAGCTGGAGCGCCAGCTGGCCGTGGGCCAGGTGGTGGAGGGCCTCTCCACGGCCATGCGCTGCCTGGCCGAGACCTGCGACGAGGGCATGGGCTACTTCAACGAGCTGCCCTGCTTCATCTCCATCCACAACCGCTACCTCGAGGTGGTGGCGGTCAACCAGCTCTACGGCGAGCGCCTTGGCCTCATGGTGGGCAAGAACTCCTGGGAGGTCTACTCCGGCCGCCACGGCAGCGGCAACGCCTGCCCCGTGGCCAAGACCATCGAGGAGGGGCGCGGCCAGAGAAGCCGCGAGACGCTTGTGGACAAGCAGGGCAGGGACGTGCCCGTGATCGTGCACACCGCCCCCATCCTCTCAAAGGACGGCAAGGTGGAGCTGGTCATCGAGATGAGCGTGGACGTCACCGAGGTGCAGCGCCTCCAGGAGGAGCTGCGCGCCGCCCGCGAGAAGTACCACCGCCTCTTCGACTCCGTGCCCTGCTACATCGAGGTGGTGGACCGCGACCACAACATCGTGGAGGCCAACCGCCGCTTCCGGCAGGACTTCGGCGAGTGCCGGGGCGCGAAATGCCACGCCGCCTTCGCCCACCGCGAGGACCCCTGCCAGGAGTGCCCCATCTCGCTCACCTTCGAGGACGGCCAGTCCCACCAGTGGGAGACGGTGGTCACCACCAGGGACGGCAGGCAGCGCATCGTGCTCATCCAGACGGCCCCTGTCCACGACGAGCAGGGCCGCATCGAGCAGGTCATGGAGATATCAACCGACATCACCCAGATACGCGAGCTGCAGGACCACCTGGCGTCGCTCGGGCTCATGCTCGGGTCCATGTCGCACGGCGTGAAGGGGCTGCTCACCTCGCTGGACGGCGGGGTCTACAAGGTGGAGGCGGGCTTTCGCAAGGACGACCCGGACCGCCTCAAGGAAGGCTGGGCCATCGTCAAGGACAAGATTTCGCGCATCCGCAAGATGGTGCTGGATATCCTCTATTACGCCAAGTCCCGCGAGGTGGAGCTCGAGCAGGTGGACCTGAACGCCTTCGCCCGCGACCTGGCCGCCATCATCGAGCCCAAGGCCCAGGCCAGGAACGTGGGCTTCAGGCTGGAGGCCGCCGAGGGCATGGGCGAGATGGGCATGGACGAGACCGCCATGTCCGCCGCGCTGGTGAATTTCCTGGAGAACGCCGTGGACGCCTGCACCGAGGACTACGAAAAGACGGAGCACACGGTGACGTTCAAGGTGGAGGCGGACGCCGGCTCCGTCCGGTTCGTGGTCTCCGACGACGGCATGGGCATGGACCAGGCCACGCGCGAGAAGATGTTCACGCTGTTCTTCTCGTCCAAGGGCTCGCGCGGCACGGGCCTGGGGCTTTTCATCTCCAACCAGGTGGTGGAGCGCCATGGCGGCGCGATAGACGTGCAGTCCTCCCCCGGCGAAGGCACCACCATCACGGTGACGGTCCCCCGTGCGCGCGGATAGGAGAGCCCGGGGCGGGAGTCCCGCCGGAGGGTTCCTGGACTCCTTCCGGAGCAAGCTGATCCTCAAGATCATCTTCCCGGTGGCCTTCATCCTTTTCGGAAGCATCTTCCTGTGGTCGTTCTACCACCTGCAATACCAGAAGAATTCCACGGTGGAGAGCCTGATCACGGGCGCGGACCGGGTGTCCAATACCATCAAGCTCGGCCTGCACTACGCCATGATGCTCAACTCCCGCGAGGACATCCAGCAGATCGTCTCCAACTACAGCAAGCTGGGCGAGATCCGCGACGTGCGCATCATCAACAAGCAGGGGCAGGTGATGTTCGCCAGCGCTCCGGCCGAGGCCCACAGGATCGTCCACATCCAGGACCCGCTCTGCCAGACCTGCCACCGCTATTCAGTGCCCAAACTGGAGCCCGCCCGGGCCGAGGCCATCTACAAGGACGCCGAAGACCACGGCGAACGCGTGCTCAGGCTCGTGAGCCCCATCCTCAACGAGCAGGGGTGCTCGTCCAGCTCCGGCTGCCACTACCACAAGGCCGGGGAGAAGATACTGGGCGTGCTGGACGTGGCCTTCTCGCTCAAGGAGGCGGACACGCTCATCACCGAGAGCAGGCAGCACACGCTCTATCTGGCCTTCATCCAGTTCCTGGTCACGTTCGCGACGCTGTCGGTCATGTTCTTCCTGCTCATCAAGCGCCCCATCAACCGCATCATCCGCGACGCGCGCCTCATCTCCCAGGGCCTGCCGCTTCGCAGCCGCCCGTCCCACAGCGCCGACGAGATCGGCCAGCTCTCCGAGGCCATCCACCAGATGGGGGCGGACCTGACGGCCAAGAACAACCAGCTCCAGCTCCAGAAGAACCTGTACCAGGACCTCTTCGAGGGCGTGCCCTGCATCATCACCGTGCAGGACCGCGACTTCAGGCTGCTGCGCTTCAACCGTACCTTCGAGGAGCGCTTCAACGCGAGCGTTGGCGAGTACTGCTTCAAGGCCTACAAGAACCGCGACTCCAAGTGCCCGGACTGTCCCGTGGAAAAGACCTTCAAGACCGGCCGCTTCCACACCACCGAGGAGTCGGGCTGCTACCGCGACGGGTCGCGCGCGCACTGGATAGTGAACACCGCGCCCATCTACGACTCCGAGGGCAGGCTCGTGGCCGCCATGGAGATGTGCCTGGACATCACCGAACGCAAGGAGCTGGAAGGCGAGCTCAAGCGCTCCGAGCGCAAGTACGTGGACATATTCAACAACATCCCGAGCGCCGTCTTCGTGCTCGACCAGGCCGACCTCTCCATCAGAGACTGCAACCGGGGCGCGGCCAACCTCTACGGCTGGGCCAAGAACGAACTGGCGGGCATGAGCTTCCTGGACCTCTTCGCCGACGTTGACAAGGACGTCTTCGTCAAGGCCGTCGAGAACGGCGAGGACATCGATCAGGTCAAGCACATCGGCAAGGATGGCCGGGAATTTTTCGTCTCGGTCAACTCCTCGCCCACGGAATACAACAACCGCAAGGTCCATCTGGTCATCGTCAGCGACATCTCCAAGCGCCTCGAGACCGAGCAGCAGCTCATCCAGGCCAGCAAGATGGCGACTCTGGGCGAGATGGCCACGGGCGTGGCGCACGAGATCAACCAGCCCCTTTCGGTCATCCAGACCAGCATCGATCTGGTGAAGCGGCACCTCGCCAGGGGAGAGATGCCGCCAGAGGCGCTGCTCAAGCGCGTCACCGAACTGATCGCGCAGCAGGTGGAGCGGTCCACCAAGATCATAAGCCACATGCGCGAGTTCGGCCGCATGGCGGAGATCCACCCCGAGGACGTGGACATCAACAACGTGCTCAGGCGCTCCACGGACTTCTTCAGCCAGCAACTGGCGCTCAGGGGCATCGAGGTGAGCTGGGAGCTGGACGAAAAGCTGCCCCTGGCCAGATGCGAGCCCAACCGCATGGAGCAGGTGTTCATCAACTTCCTGATCAACGCCCGCGACGCCATCGAGGAGCGCGCCGCCAAGGAAGGCGACGGCTCGCCAAGGCGCGTCACCATCAAGACCATGCACAACCGGGACTTCGTCACCGTGCGCATCTCCGACACCGGCACCGGCGTGCCCGAACACGTGATGCAGCGCATCTTCGAGCCTTTCTTCACCACGAAGCAGGTGGGCAAGGGCACGGGGCTTGGGCTTTCGATAAGCTACGGCATCGTGAAGGAGTACGGCGGCACCATCAACGTGGTGAACAACGAGGATGGCGGCGCGAGCTTCTTCATACGGCTGCCCGTGGCGGGCGAGAGGGCCGGGGGAGGGGAGTAGGGGGGCATTGTCCCGGCCATGTCCTCAGGAATAGAGACGCGCGGTAGTGACTTTGCTGATCCTGTAGTAGGTTCAGTGGTCTAGTTGTTTTTGGATTGGTATCCGAAAAGTCGGGACGGCGTATCTTGTTTTTGCGGATTATGTTTATGTAGAGAGTCTTTGTTTTGTAGAAATTTTACAGACACGACGTGTTTGTAAGCAAAGTATACAGGCCGATGATTCTGATGCAAGGGTCGCGGCCTGTTTTTTCTTTTAGTTATGGATTTGCACAGAATGTGCATGATGTGGTCAAAGGTCGTTGATAGCGTCGAGTAACATTTTTAGGGAAAAGTGAGGTGCGCAGGCATACGGGGAGGTAATATGCGAAAGCAGGCCTTGATTCTGGCCGTGGCGGCTCTCCTGGGATTGGTCCTGTCAGGGGCGGCCATGGCGAACACCATCGTCTGGGGCAACAACGCCACCTTCGGCAACGTGACGTTGGAGGCATTCGACATGACCGCCGGCGGGATCGTGGTCCAGCAGTTCCTGGCCCCCAACCCCATAGCGGTGGCCGACAACGGGCGGGGCATCGCCGTGGCCGGGACGACCATCTACTACACCACGGCCAACTCGGGGAACATCTACGTCACGGACTCGAACAGCCACGCGGACCTGGGGATTCTCGTCAACACCGGGCTCTCCGGGATCGCCAGCATCGCCTATGACGGCACGGACCTGTACGTCATCCCCTACAACAACGGGACAGGCGTCTTCAAGTACAGCACGGCCGGAGCCCTCATCGGCAACATAGCGCCCGGTTTTGGCGGCAACAACCAGGACGGCTTCGAGATCGCCAACGACAACATCATCATGAACCGGGGCGACGCGGTGGGCCCGTACGACAAGTACGACCTGTTGGGCAACCTGGTGCAGGCCGACTTCATAGTGCCGAGCTTCGCACCGACTGGCATCACCTTCGACGGCACGAACTTCTACGTGTCCAGTATCTTCACCAACCAGATCGCCACCTACGACATCAACGGCAACTTCATAACCATCTCCGATCTGGGCCTGCCGTTGCCGCCCACAAGCAGTGGCCGCCTTATCGAGGACTTGTCGGCCCTTGGCAACGTGCCTGACAACCCTCCGCCAGGCAATGGCGAAACTCCGGGCGCCATTCCCGAACCGGCCACCATGCTGCTTCTGGCCACCGGCCTCGCCGGGTTCATGGCCGCCAGAAGAAGGGCTCGGACTTGACGCGGACTTTGCAGGAAAAAGGCCCGCCGTTTCGGATAAACGGCGGGCCTTATAATTGTCGAGAAGAGGATGTTATCCGTGCCCGGCCCTTCGCGAAGCAACCGGGGATTCCAGGGGGCGGCGGCCCTCTGGCCGCCGGAGGCTATTTGCGCGGCGCTTCGCCAGCCTCAAGTTCATGGTACACTGCTTCCGCGATCCATGCGTTCAGGCTCTTTCCGGCGGATTTGGCGGCCATGGCCGCGCGGCGGTGCAGTTCCGGCTCCATTCGCAGGGCGAAACGTCCGGGAAAGGGCTTCTCCGGCTCCACGCCGTCCTAGGCGCACATGGCCAGGTAGTCTTCGATGCCTTCGGCAAGGCTCCTCTTGAGTTCCTCCACCGACCGGCCCGAGAAATGGATGACGTCGCGAAGGCCCGCGACCGTGCCGTGGAAGGCTTCGTCGCCGGGGTCGTAGCTGACGTGGCCGGTGTAGCCCTTGTTGGTGAGGTGTGTGGTGCTTGTCATGTTAAAGTATTGAGGAACTCTTCTACGACCGATGCATACTCTGTTATTTTGTTTAACGGCCTGAGCCACTGCACGTCTTTCTCTGGATATCCGTATTGAGTTAACTTACCTCTTATGTCTTCTCCTGTTATTTCAATGATTTTGAAAATGTATTTGTCGTCAACGAATCCAGAGTTATGTGCGTATAAATGGCGATGCTCTAGGATCTCTGCAATTTTTTTGTAGTGTATATTGTCTGTTATTGATATCCCGATCTTGTTGAATATGGAAATTGCATCGCGTCCGTCTTCTCTCTGTTTGAGGCGTTGGAAAATGACGTTTAATCTGAATATGTCATCGGTTTGTTTTAACTCTTGTATTGAGTTTAATCCGCGTTTGGCCATGTAGAATTCACGAAGGCCGTTCTCTATGACGCTGCCAATCCTTATTATAAAAGCCATTGATATGTGGCGATTTTTAAAAAGTATGTCATTTTTGTCAAGTATCTCGATTGCTTCGCGGATGTCCGCTAACTCTGCTCTCGCAAGGTTGTTAATGACGCAATTTTCAAAGTATGTTTGGAAGCTGTGCTGAAATTCTGGGGGTTTTATGTTCATTGTTGAATTTTATTGTCCCGTGCCGAGAGCAATCAAGAAAAAAGTCGAGTTGTTGTAGCTAATCCTTCGTCTTCCTCTTCTTGGTCAGAAGCCTCCTGTTCAGCGCCTGCCGCGTGATCCCCAGCATTTTCGCGGCCTTGCTCTGGCTGCCGCCCGCCCGGTTCAGGGCCTCGCGTATAACCATCTCCTCGGCTTCCTTGAGGGTGGGCATGCCGCCCGCGCTCTCGCCGATCACCGCAGGGAACAGCTCCGGCCTGGCCTGCCCCTGAACCGAGCCGATCCAGGCCCTGAACGGCTCCATGGAGAGCTCCGCGCCCTCGCACAGGGCCACGGCGTTGAAGATCATGGCTTCCAACTCGCGGATGTTGCCGGGGTAGTCGTGCGACATCAGAAGCGCAGTGAGCCCGGCCGGGGTATCCGGCGCGGCCTTGCCCAGACGCTCGGCGGCCTTGGCGATGAAGTGCTCCGTGAGCAGCGGCAGATCGTCCTTTCTGTCCCGCAGGGGCGGAATGCTCACGTAGTGGGTGCGGAGCCTGAAAAAGAGGTCGCGCCGGAACGTGCCCTTCTCGATGAGCTCTTCCAGCGGCTGGTTGGTGGCCACGATGATGCGGGCGTCCATGGGCTTCACGGTGTCGGAGCCGAGGGGGTAGTACTCCCGCTCCTGGATGAGGCGCAGGAGCTTGAGCTGCGAGGCTTTGTCCAGGTCGCCTATCTCGTCCAGGAAGAGGCTTCCCCCGGCGGCCTCCTCGATGAGGCCGCGCCTGCCGATGTTGGCCCCGGTGAACGCTCCCTTCTTGTGGCCGAAGAGGGTGTCGGAGAACATGACGTCGTCCAGGCCGGCCACGTTCACGCCCACGAATTTGCCCTCGACGCCGCTCACGTCGTGGATGGCCCTGGCGATCATCTCCTTGCCCACGCCGGTCTCGCCGAACACCAGAACAGGCTCGTCCGACCCGGCGACGGCGGTGACATAGGCCAGCACCGATTTCATGCGCTCGTTCTCCGTGACCACCCGCGCCAGGGCGTTCCCGGGAGCGGCTTCGTCCCCCGGCCCGGCGGCCTGGGAGCGAGGCTGGCCCGCGTCCAGGGCGTGGCGCACGGCGGAGAGCAGGTGCGCCCGGTCCACGGGCTTGACCAGGTAGTCCACGGAGCCGGCCCTCATGCAGCGCACGGCGGTCTCCACCTCGTTGAAGCCCGTGACCACGATCACCGGCACGCCGGGGTATTCGGCCTTGATGAAGGAGAGCACGTCCTCGCCGCCCATGTGGGGCATGCACAGGTCGAGCATGACGAGCGACACGCGCTGGCGGCGCAGGATGTTCCTGACCTGTCGCGGGTCCGAGCAGCGGATGGTGTTGGTGAGGCCGGAGTAGCGCAGGTTGAGGTCGTAGCTCTGGAGGGCCTGCTCCTCGTCGTCCACCAGGAGTATCGGGTCCGGGGGGGTCAGCGGGGTCATGGCAGGGGCGGCTCCTGGATGGCGGCGGGCAGGGCCACGATGGCCGTGGTTCCCTTGCCGGGCCCGGATTCCATGATGAGGCGGCCGCCGTGCTCGCGGGCAATGGAGAGCGAGATGGAGAGCCCGAGGCCGGTGCCGCCCTGGGCGCGCTTGGTGGAATAGAACGGTTCGGTGACGCGATCAAGGTCTTCGGGGCGGATGCCCACGCCCTCGTCGCGCACGGCGATGCGCACGCTGCCGTCGTTCTCGTCGTGCAGGGTCTCGATCTCGATGGCCTTGTGCGGCCCCTCCAGGGCGTGGCAGGCGTTCTGCACCAGGTTGACCACGATCTGCTCCAGCCGCTGCCTGCGCCCGCGCGCCAGCGGCAGGGCCGCGCCGTAACGCACGGAGAAGCGGCTGGTGTGCATGCCTATGGTCTTGCTCATGAGCAGCACCGCGGACTGCACCACGTCGTTCACGGAGAGCATCTCGAAGCCGCTCTCGGCGTCCTGGCGGGCGAAATTCTTGAGCTCGCGCACGAAGTCGCGGATGCGAACCGACCCCTCCACGATGCCCTGGAGGAGCCTCGGCACGTCGCGGGCCACGTCCTCCACGGGGACGCCTCCGGCCAGGCCGCCCTCCTGCCGCGCCAGCTTCGCAAGCCCCGGGGACACCGCGTTCCACAGGTCCAGCACCAGGGGGGCGTTCAACATGATGAAATTGTTGGGGTTGCTGATCTCATGAGCCACTTCGGAGACGAGCGTGCCCAGGGACACCAGCCTGTCCGCGTGCATGAACTGGGACTCGGTGACTTTCTGGGCGGTCACGTCCAGGCCGGTGGCCTGGTAGTCCTTTATGTGGCCGGTCTTGTAGAAGAAGCCCTGGATGATCCAGCGCATCCACAGGGGCGGGTCGTCCGGCGAGCGCAGGGGGGTCTGGTATTCCAGCTCCGCGAAGGGGTGCTCCAGAGTGATGGAGGCCACGGCCTGTCCGAAGCGCTCGCGCACCTCGGGGTCGAGCATCCAGAGGAAGTCCTCGCCCACGATCTCCTCGCGCTCCTTGCCGAAGAAGCGGGCGCTGGCGGCGTTGGCGTAGGTCAGGCTCCAGTCCGGCAGGAAGCAGCAGATGAGGTCCGGCCTGGTCTCCACGATGGACTGGTAGAGGTTCTTGCGGTTGAGCAGTCCCTCCATGGCCACCTTGTAGCGGGTGACGTTGTCCACCATCAGCCGGAAGCAACCGGGAGCGCCCGGCAGGTCCACCTTGTCCACGCGCACCCGCACCCAGGCCAGGGCTCCGCCGGCCATGGCCACGGGCTTGTCCATGTCGTGCCAGAAGCCGGGGCGGGCCAGGAACTCATCCACGGATTCGCACGCGCCAAGGCAAAACATGCTGCAAACGTCCTGGAAATTCATGAACCCGAGGTCGGACTCGGAGCACTCGGTGAGAGTGAAGAACACCCGGTTGGCGTAGAGCACCCCGTGGTCCGCCCCGGCCAGCACCACGGCCATGGGCAAGCCGCCGTAAAGGGCGTCAATTTCACGGGATTTAGCGTCGGGAAGGGTGGAGTGCATGCGGGTCCGTGTTCCTGTCCGGGGGGGACTGCTTAAATGCGCCCGGACAAGTATGAATTGCTCCTATATCCTTGAAGCGTGCTTGGCAAGGCGACGTTAAAAAAATCACAATCATGTGGCAAGGGGAAGGGCCGCTCTTGCCAGCGGGAGAGAGATTTCATAGGGATTCCGGACGCGTCAATCCCTGCAACTCCGCCCAGAGGGGATATTTCATGCTTCTTCCCAGGATAATGATCCGGCTCACCGGCCGCAAATGCCTTCCCGGCCTGATCGAACACTACGAGCCCGTGGCCAAGGGCGTCATGGTGGTGGAGGCGGCCCTCAAGGAATACGCCGTTTCCGGAAACGCCCTTGCCTACCAGGCCCTGGTGGTGGAGATAGACACCCTGGAAGGCCAGGCCGACAAGATCAAACGGCGCATCCGCAACCATCTGCCGCGCGACGTGTTCATGGAGGTGGATAAAACCCTCTTCCTCAACTACACCCGCAGCCAGGACAACATCCTGGACGCAGCCCAGGAGGCGCTCAACTGGCTGGGCATGCGCAACATGGATCTGCCTGATGGACTGCTTCGCTCCGCCCGCGAGCTAGCCAGGGAGGCCTGCCGCACGGTGGAGCTTCTGAAGGTGTCGCTGGAATCCACCATGGCGCTCATCTACGGCCAAACCGCGGACCGCTCCGGCGTGAAGGACACCGTCCACGAGGTCCGGCTCCAGCACCACCGGGCCACCAAGGTGAAGCGCAGGCTGGTGAAGGAGGCCTTCGACTCCGAAGCCGGATTCAAGGACATCTACCAGTTCGCCAAGTTCGTTGAGCACTTGCACGTAATGAGCCACAGCGCCGAGGGAGCGGCGGACGTGCTCAGGGCCATGATGGCCAGGTAGCCTTCCCGGCGTGGCACGCTCTCAGGGCCACGCCGCACCCCGGGACCGAGAACGATACGTTCCTCGTCGCACGGCCTCCCGCGTTCGCCGGCTTCAGCCAAGGGGGCTGGGCTTGACGCGCGGGGAGTGGGCGGCACAAGTCCGGCCGGGTCATTCTCATCAGCCTCGTCCCGCCTGGCTCGTACTGGAGCATTGGGCAAGCATCCAGGATACCCAGGGCCTCCCCCAATAAAAGTCCTTTGCCTTCCGATGCATTCGCTTGACGCCGTGTCCCCTCGTCATTAGATAGCCTGCTAATTGAAAGCCATCTAATGATTTCAGTATTCATTCCGAGTTTTGCTCGTTTTCCGGAGGTTTGCCGTATGTTTTCCCTGTCTCGCGCATTTCGCGTGGCGCTTCTCGCGCCCTTCGCCTTGTCGCTGGCCCTGGCCGCCGGGTGCGGCAAGGAGAGTTCCGGCCAGACTCCTCCCGCTGGCGGGCCTCCCCCGGCGGAGGTGGTGGTGAAGACGCTCGCTCCCGCCGACATCCCTCTGGATTTCGAGTACGTGGGCCAGGTCTCGGGCTCCCGCGAGGTGCAGGTCCGCGCCCGCGTGAGCGGCATCCTCTTGCGCCGCGCCTACGAGGAGGGAGCCCGTGTAAGGCAGGGCGACCTGCTCTTCGAGATCGACCCCGAGCCCTACAAGGCCGCGCTGGAACAGGCGCGTGGGGCGCTCGGCCAGTCCGAGGCGAGGCTGTCGCGCGCAAAGCGCGACCTCGAGCGCATGCGCAAGCTCAGGCAGGCGGACGTCATCAGCCAGAAGGACATCGACGACGCCCAGACCGAGTACGAGGCGGCCAGCGCCGAGGTGCGCTCCGCCCAGGCCAAGGTGCGCGAGGCGGGCATCAACCTGGGATACACCCGCGTGGAGGCCCCCATCTCAGGCATCACCAGCAAGGAGACCCGCTCGGAGGGCAGCCTCGTTGGGACTAGCGCCGACGCGAGCCTCCTGACCACCATCAACCGCATCGACCCGGTCTACGTCAACTTCTCCATCCCCGGGCAGATGTCCATGAAGTTCCGCAAGGACCGCGCCGAGGGACGAATCGTCTTCGCCTCCGGGGACGATTTCCGCGTGCGCCTCGTCCTGCCGGACGGCTCCGTGTACGCGCACCCCGGCCGCATCAACTTCACCGACACCCAGGTGGACTCCCAGACCGGCGTGGTGAAGGCCCGGGCCGAGGCGCCGAACCCCAACGGGGATATCCTGCCAGGGCAATTCGTGCGGGCGAAGCTGGAAGGCGCGGTGCTCAGGCAGGCCATGGCCGTGCCCCAGGGGGCGGTGCTGCGCACCCAGCAGGGTCCCATGGTCTGGGTGGTGAACGACAAGGACGCGGTTGAGCCCCGCCCGGTAGTCCTGGGCGAGACACTGGGCAACGACTACCTCCTCGAGGGCGGCGTGAAGCCGGGCGAGCGGGTGATCGTGGAGGGCGTCATCAAGGTGCGCCCCGGCGCGCAGGTGCGCCCGCGCGAGGCCGGGCAGCAGCCCGCGCCCCAACCGGCCCAGGGCGGCCAGTCCGGCGCTCCCGCCGGGACCAAGGGTTAAGGCGGAAAGGGCATGCTGGCGCGTTTCTTCCTGAACAGGCCCATCTTTTCCACGGTCCTGTCTCTCGTCATCGTCATCGCCGGCCTCGTGGCCATGAATTCGCTGCCCATCTCGCAGTACCCCAACATCATCCCGCCCGAGGTGCAGGTGCGGGCGGCTTACCCCGGCGCGAGCCCCGAGGTGATCGCCCAGACCGTGGCCGCGCCCCTGGAGCAGCAGATAAACGGCGTGGATCGCATGCTCTACATGCGCTCCACCAGCGCGGGCGACGGCTCCGTGACCATCTCCGTGGTCTTCGCCGTGGGCACTGACACGGACCA
>JBMORI010000064.1:0-94642 GCA_049322415.1 Thermodesulfobacteriota bacterium
CGGATCCGGTCCATTTTCAACGACGTGGGCGGTGAGAGAGGCCGCAAGGTGTTCTTCCTGAGCTCCACGGGGGAGCTCCAGATCGTCATGCTCTCCGGCGTGGAGGCCCAGCTCGCGGCGGGCAGGAGGCGCGGCGGCGGGAAGCGCTAGCTGTCGGCGGCCCGGGCGTCCTCGATGATGGCCTGGGCGAAGGACTTCCTGTTGACGTAGGTCATGGCGCCGATGAAGCGCTCCGCGCCCTCGATGCTGGAGGTGGCGTGCAGGTGCACCTGCTTGCCGGAGATGTGCTCGTTGTTGAGGTACTCCAGGACGTAGTAGATGAGATAGCGGCTGAGCGTCCTGAATATGGCGATGGTCTCGAGGCGGGTCTTGTTCTGGGCCTCGGGGTCGAGGCAGTCGGCCGATGCGTCGTAGAAGCTGAGCAGCTTTCCCTTGAAGCGGACGGTGCGGTCGCCGCGAGTGAGCAGCCATCTGCGATTCTTGCGCAGGTTGGTGGAATTGATGTCTTTTTCGCGAAGCGTGCGGATGAAGTCGAACATGAAGGCTCCGGGACGGCCGAGTCGGCCGGGGGACTCTTTATCGCGCGCCGCCTTCGGAGGCAAGAGCCGGGTGGGGCTTGCCATAACGCTTCCAATGAGGGAAAATGAAATCCCTTCCCAAGGAGGCGTGAATGAAACCTGCTGAAGTCACCTCCAAGATGCTTGAAGAACGCATGCACATAGGCTCTCGC
The DNA here is from genome assembly GCA_049322415.1 of Thermodesulfobacteriota bacterium. Taxonomy (GTDB): domain Bacteria; phylum Desulfobacterota; class Desulfovibrionia; order Desulfovibrionales; family Desulfovibrionaceae; genus Fundidesulfovibrio. The sequence goes on from JBMORI010000064.1 coordinate 731, forward strand.
GCGGCCGAAACCATCACGCGGGGACGCGCCGCCGAGGCGCGCGCGGTGCCGGTCGAACCCGTGCAGTCCGCCGTCAGGCCGACGGATGCCGGAACCCTGGCCGAGCAATCGGACAAGGGACGGATAGTGCGTGAGGTTGTCTGACGCCGCCCGGCCTCGCCCCTTGAAAGTGAACGGTCAGAGCGGACGGGGCTGAAATGGTCTTACGCCTTTCCCGCCCTTTCAGTATTTCCCGGCGAGCCAGAGCCTGCCTTGTCCCGGCCCTGGCCGTGCTGTCGCTTTCCATCAGTTCCTGCGCGGGAGACGGTTCAGAAGGGCCCAGGGTGCTGGAGTGGGCCGAGGCCGGGCCCGGCGACGTGATGCGCGTGGTCGAGGCCAACGGCGTCATCCGCGCCAGGGACAAGGGCTTCGTGCGCGTGGGCAGCCGCCTCAAGGGACAGATCATGAAGATGTACGTGCGCACCGGCGATGTGGTCCGGGCCGGACAGCTCCTGGCCGTGCTGGACGACAGGGAGCTTCAGAATCAGCGCGCGCAGGCAGTGGCCAAGGCGGAAGCCGCCAGCAACGAGGTGGCCAGGCTGGAGGCGCAACGCGCCAGGAAGCTGGAGGAGGCCCGCGCCGCGCTGGCCGCCGGCCAGGGGCGGCACGACTACGACGAGAGGCTCCTCGAGAGGCGGGACAAGCTGCACGAGAGGGGGCATGTCTCCACGGACGACCTGGAGAAGTCGCGGCGCGATTCGTCGGCCTCGGGGCACGCGGTTGCGCGCGACAGGGCGGCGCTGGCTCGCATCCAGAAAGAGTACGAACACGGCCTGGAGAGGGCGCGAAAGGCCGCCGAGGAGGCCGCCGCCATCGTGGACCAGGCCGGCGCGTTCATCTCCATGACCCGGGTGGAGAGCCCCATCGACGGCATCGTGGGGCAGGTGCACACCCAGGAGGGCGAACAGGTGGTGGCCGAAGTGGAGGCCGTGAAGATCGTCACCATCATCGACCCCCGCCATCTCGAACTCTGGATATACATCAACGAGGCCGACGCGGCCGGTGTGCGGCCGGGCATGCCCGTGCGGTTCTTCAGGCCTTCCGAGCAGTCGCAGATTCTCGGGGCCGTGGTGGAGCGCGTATCGCCCGCCCCCGAAATGGTGGACAAGGTGCTCTACTACCCGGCCATCGCGCCCTTGGCCCCGGCGGCGGCGCAGATGCTCAGGCCCGAGATGAACGTGCAGTGCTACGTGCAGGTGGAAGAACTCAAGGGGGTGCTCTCGGTGCCCAACGAGGCGGTGGTGGCTCGCGGCGGCAAGCGCCGGGTGTTCGTGGACGCCGGAGGAGGCCGCGTGAAGGCGGTGGAGCCCGTGTTCGGCACGCGTGGCGCGGCGCGCACCCAGGTGCTCTCCGGTCTCGAACCCGGGACCAGGCTGGCCGTCAGGTTCGACCAGAAGGAGGGGAAATGAACGTTTCAAGGCGTTCTGCCGTCGTGGCGGCTGCCGTCTTCGTTTTGGCCGCCGTGCTGCTCCTTGTTTTCCTCATGCGCCCCGAGCCTCCAGCGCCCTCCCATGCCGGAGACTTCACCCTCTCGGAGGGAAAGGCGTACTTCGTGGAAAACCGCCACCTTGGGCGGCTTTACGTGATCGAGGGGGCCGTGACGAACAACCTCGCATCCCCGAAGTGCCGGATCGCTATCAAGGCCACGTTGCTGGACGCCAACGACGCAATGGTGGCAGAGAAAACCATCGAAGCCGGTCTGACAGCGGGCGTATCCGAGCTGAAGTTCCTCGGCCGTGAAGAGATGGCGGGACGCCTCGAGGCTCCCCAGGCCGATCCCTGCAAGGCTACCCGTGTGGAGCCGGGCGGCACGGCCAGCTTCATGGCCGTTTTCCAGAACCCGCCGGACAAGGCCAAGTCGTTTACGCTGGTCGTAACCGGTTCCCAGTAGCCTCGGCGGCAAACACCGGAGAGTGAGCATGTTCGAATCCCTTGAGCGCGAAGAGAAACTCGCGGGACGCAAGCTGGCGGATCTTCGCAAGAAGAGTCATATCCCGGGCCAGCTGCTGGAGCTTGTGGAGAAGGTCCTGGAGGCGCAGAGCAAGGCCCGCGCCCAGGCCAAGGTGAACGTCCCGGACTCCCCGGATCTTGCTCCCGTGGAAAAGGTGATCCAGGGCGCGGCCTTGCTCCCGAGAGAGTCTTTCACCTACGACGCCGGACAGGCCAGCACCCTCTTCGAGTCCTTCACGGACCTCCTGTCCGGCATGGGCGGCCCCATGGCCCAGGCGGCGGCCATGGTGCGGGCGGAGGGCGAGCCGCTCATGACCGGCGCGTTCGAGGCCTTCATCAAGGACGACAAGAGCTTCTTCGATGCGTTCGCCGCGCGGACGCCCCAGGCCCCACGGACGCTGGCCTTCCTGGCCCAGTCCAGCCTGACGCCGTCGATCATGGCCCTCGCCGGGGAGATAGCCAAGACACTGCCCGCCGAGAGAACCTGGGACCACGCCGCATGCCCGGTCTGCGGCAGCCTGGCCTTCCATTCGGCGTTCAGGAACAGGGAGGGGGTCAGGGTGAACTCCTGCTCCTTCTGCAGGGCCGATTACCGCACGTTCAGGCTCCAGTGCGCCTACTGCGAGGAGAGGGACGCGGGCAAGCTCCCGTACTTCACCGCCGACGAGGAGCCCGGATACAGGGTGGAGGCCTGCGAAAGCTGCAAGGGATACATCAAGATCACCGACTTCCGCGAGTTCGACCGGCCAAGTCTCGCACCTCTGGACGACCTGGAGTCCCTGACGCTGGACATCCTGGCCGCGCGCAAGGGGTTCGTCCGGCCCACGCCCTCGGCCTGGGGGTTCTGACGGTAGCCGCCGCTTCGCGGGAGGTACGGGGGCATCAGGCTTGCGCCCCGGCGCTTTCTCTTTGTCCACGACTCCTGCGGCGGACCATGCCTGGTGCGCGGGAACCCTGGCAGCCCTTCTTCCGGCGCTCTTCACTGGCGGAGGGCGTCCGAACTCCCGTTTCGCGACAGCGCGCCATTCGCCGCAGCCCGTTCTTTACTCCATCCCGGCCATGCTCCTGGGGCGCAAAGTACAGGTGACGCTTCCGTGGAAAAGGTTTATGCCTTTTCACCAATGAGTGCGTCGGCTACCCATCAGAACCCTCACGCCGGGTGAAGCCGTCATGGAGGCATCCCGGAGGCGCGGCGGCGAGGCCGGAGCGGAAGCGCAAGCCCGGAGGCGCGTGGCTGAGCTTTGCGAACAGTCCGGGCTATCCGGCTGTCCGCGCTGCCGGAGGGAGCGGGTCTACCGCCTGGGCTCCGGGCGTCTGCGCTGCGGCGGCTGCGGCTACACCTTCCACGAGCTCACCGGCCGCTACATGGGGGTCGGCGGACTCGGTTGCGCCCAATGGATGGAGCTCATATCCCTGTTCGCGGAGGAGGCGCAGGCGGGGCAGGCGGCCGAACAGCTCGGCGTGGCCTACAACACAGTCTACAAGGCCATGGACGCCCTGCGCCAGGCCATCCTGGCCGAGGCCATCGACGCCCGGCAGATACGCCACGCCCTGGAGAGCAGGCACTCAGGCGCGTGGCCTCCCGTTTTCGGCATCATGGAACGGGAAGGTTGGGTGTTCGTGGACCTTCTGCCGGACGTGGACGCTTCGGACCTGACCCTGTTCAAGCTCCATTTCCGCCTCAAGACCTCTCGCGTGGGGTCCGTGGTCTATACCGCGCCCATGCGCGGCTACCTGGGCCTTGTGTGCTGCGGCGGACCCAAGTGGCTGACCCCGGCCCTGAAGAGCAGGGACGCCAACCTCCCCCTTGACGAGGACAACGGATTCTGGGCCTTCCTGCGTGAGCGCCTGGGCCGCCTCCAGGGAGTGACCGCGGACAAGTTCCCGTATTATCTCAAGGAATTCGAGTTCAGATGGAACAACAGGGACGCCGACATGGAAGTTCTCGTCACCCGGCTCGCCCTGGCCTTCCGCCCGGCTGAGGGATAGCGCGGCGTCCGCATGATCCGTCCATGCGAACGCCCGGGGCGGCGCGCCAAAACCAGTGATTCACATTTTGAAGGCATACCCCTGTTTTCCAGGGCCGCGACACTGGAGCGGCGTTCTCGGATCGTGTTTCAAGGACGCCATGCGCACGCCTTGAGCACAATGCCCCGGTACTGATCCACAACCTGTTCGACCAATGCCGGCGCTTGGGGGAGAAATCCTGCCTCCGGTTTGGTGAGCGGTTGCGCTCATTGAGTATTCGTGGCGGATTCCCTGGAGGGGGGCGGCCATGAAACGGCGGAAGTGGAGACCGGAGCAGAAAGCGCTCAGCCCTGAAGCGGATGCTCAGCCGCCAGGACAATCGCGCCTGGCTCGGAGAAGCCATTCCGGCACGGGCGGCCGGGGGGCGTATGCTGCGCCGCTGGCCGGAGAAAAGCAAAAAAGGCCCTGCCTCCACGATGGGAGGCGGGGCCTTCGAGGTTGGAAAAAACGTTGGAGACTACCAGCGGGCGGGACGGCGCTCGCGGGGACGGGCTTCGTTCACCTTCATGGTGCGTCCGCCGCAGTCGGCCCCGTTGAGGGCCTGGATGGCCTCCTGGGCGCCGGCTTCTTCCATTTCCACGAATCCGAATCCGCGGGGGCGGCCGGTTTCACGATCATTGATGAGCTTCACGGAGTTGACCTGGCCGTAAGCCTCGAACATCTGGCGCACTTGATCCTCGGAGGCGCTGAAAGGCAGATTGCCGACATAAATGTTCGTCACCATACTCAAAGATGCTCCTGCAAGAGGTTACCATAATCGACAGGCACCTCGCCCGTCGTTTCATGCAGCAAGGCCTCGCGCCGGTGAACCGTGAAACGCGCCTCGCGAAAAGAGTCTGTCATTTCCGGCCTGTCCCCCGCGTCAAGCGAAACCGGCAACACAAACTCATGTAAAAGCGGCGGTAGCTGGATTTGAAAGGACCGTCAATAAAAAAATTTGGCGGGACAAGCGTTTTGACGATTCCGTGAGCTTTTTTCAGGCCAGAAGTCCGCCCAGGGCTTCCTCCTCGCTTTCGCGGATGCTGGCCATGGCCCCGAGGCCAGCCGCCTCGAACACCTTGCGGAAGTTCTCCGGCTTGCAGGCTATGGCCACCTTCATTCCCCTGGCCGCTTGCTCCTGGATGACGCCGGTCAGGGCGGCTATCCCCGCGCCGTTGATGGAGGCGCATTCGGACACGGTTATGAGAAGCCCGGTCAGGTTCTTCCTGGAGGCGATCTCCCGGGCTGGCGCGTCCAGGCCGGTGGACAGGTTCCCGGCTATGTCCAGGATCACAATCCCTTCGGTTTCCCTGATGGCCGTCGCCGGTTTGGCGGTCTCGCGCCGCCGGATGCGCTCCTCAGCCCTGCGCAGCGCGGCGGCCAGGGCTTCCTGGGAGATGGGCTTGTCGATGAAGTCGGCGGCCTTGAGGTTGAGGGCGGCCAGGGCCAGTTCCACGTCACCGTGGCCGGTGATGACGATGACCTCGGTGGCGGGACGGGCGGCCTTGATGCGCGAGAGCACCTCCATGCCGTCGATGCCGGGCATCTTGATGTCGGTGATGACGATGGGGTAATCTCCGGCCAGGAACAGTTCCAGGCCTCGCTCGCCCGAGTCGGCGGCCACGGGCTTGTATCCCATTGCCTGGAGCAGCAGTTCGAACATGGCCAGGGTCGGTCTTTCGTCGTCTATGACAAGAACTTGCGTCATATTCCCTCACGCGGCGGCGGGCGGGAAGATGAGCTTGAATGTGGTGCCTTCGCCCACCTCGCTCCCCACCTGAATCTCGCCCCCGTAGTCCTTCACGATTCCATATGAAATGGCAAGGCCCAGGCCCATGCCCTCTCCGGCCCGCTTGGTGGTGAAGAACGGTTCGAATATCTTCTGGAGGTCGGCCGGGGAGATGCCGCAGCCCGTGTCCGAGACGCTCACTGCCACCGAACCATCCTCGAACCAGGAGCGGATGTGTATCTCCCCCCTGCCGGGCTCGCCTGAAAGGATGGCGTCGCGGGCGTTGGCCACCAGGTTGAAGAACACCTGTTCCAGCCGGTTGGAGTGGGCGAGCACCCTGGGCAGATTCTCCTCCAGGTCGAGTTCCACCTTGATGTTCTGCAGGGCCAGCTGCTTGCCGATGATGGTGAACACGCCCCGGATGGGGACGTTTATGTCCACGGCGTCCGGAGTGAACTCGGACTTGCGGCCGAACTCCCTCAGATGGGAGATGATCCCGGCCGCCCTGTCCACCTGGGAGCTTATCTCCTCCGCCACCTGCCTGAACCGTTCCTTGGGCAGTTCCTTGTTGCTGGCGGCCGAGAGCCTCAGAAAGTCGCTGCCGAGCTTGATGGCGTTGAGCGGCTGGTTGAGTTCGTGGGCCATGCCCGCGCTCATCTCGCCAAGCGTCTTCATCTTGCTGGCCTGGATGAGCTGGGCGTCCTTCTCCACCAGTCCGGTGACGTCGGTGGCGGAGAAGATCACCACGTCCTTGCCCCGGTAGTGGGCCATGGTGGCGTGGATGTTCACGTATATGGCGCGCCCGTCCCGGGTGACGTGGCTCACCTTGGTGTAGAGCACGTGGTCGCCCGGTCCGCCTTCGTCAAGGAAGCGCTGGACTCCGGCGCTCTGGCCCAGGGGTTCGATGTCGCCTATTGTCATGGCCTGGAAATCGCGTTTGGAATAGCCGTAGAGTTCCCTCGCCCTCGGGTTTGCGTCCAGGAAGCGCCTGGAGGAGACGTCGAGGACGAAGAACGGGTCTGGGTTGGCGTCGAACAGGGGGCGGTAGCGCTCCTCCGATTCGCGCAGGCGATGGCGGTAGAGCTTGATGGACCAGACCATGTTGGCGAAGGCGTCCGCCAGCTGGACCACCTCGTCGCCCGCGCTCTTGCGGTAGAACTTGCATGGCTTGCAGGTCCTGGGCGGCTGCTCCTGGTCGGGGCCGAGCTCGTCCAGGTGCCAGCAGGGCAGGTCGGTGTCGCAATAGGCGGGGCACTCCTTGGGGTTCCAGGGAGATCCGCCGATCTCGGGGGGCTGGTCCAGATTTCCCCGGCTGATGGCCTCGGCCGCGCGGGTCAGGCGTGACAGGGGGTTGACCACGTAGCCTGAGAGCCCCAGCGCGATGAGGAAGATGATGACCACCACCAGCGAGATGAAGCCCAGGAAAGTGAGCCTGAGCTTGCCCACCAGGCTGTCGATGTGGCTCTGCTTGAGGCCCACGTGTACCCGGCCCAGGGTGTAGATGCCTTCCTGGATGGGCACGGAGATGTCCACGGCGTCGCTGCCCTCGAACCTCACCGGCCGGGTCTGTACATCCTGGCTGTCCGAGGGCGTGCCGGTGTCCAGAAGTTCCAGGGGGAAGGGCCTGATGAAGGTGTTCCCCAGGAGCCTGCCCTCGTTGTCGGTGATGAAGATGTAGGCCACGAGGGCCTTGCGCTCGCCGAGCTGTGCCGCGTCGAAGAGAAGCGACACCAGGCCCGCGCGGTCTTTGTCCAGGATGTAGCCTCCGCCGCGCTCGGCGATGGACTGCGCGATGGCGATGCCGCGCAACTCCAGTTCTCGCGAAAGGCTGGACACCAGGATGCCCCTGGCCAGGAGCGCGATGGCGCCGCTTATGAGCAGCACCACGCCCACCGTGGCCAGGAATATCTTGTTGCGCAGGCTGAGCTTGCGTACGCGCGTGAGCATGGTCAGCGCGCTCCGGACGCCTGGGCGCTCATTTGCACTCCCGCCGCTCGAAAGGTTTGGACCAGTCCGTGACCAGCACGAAACGCCCGTTTTCGAGCTTGGTGAAGTAGACCCGCTCCAGTCCCTGGTGGTCGCCCGGGCCGTAGCCCAGGGTGTCTGCCAGCCCGAGGGAATAGTCCCTGATCGATTCGATGGCTTCGATGAAGCGTTCGCGCGTGAGGTCCGGCCCGGCGCGCCTGAGGCCCTCCACGAGCACCCTGGCGTTCACGTAGCCTTCCAGGCCCACGGCGGTGGGCGGATGGCCCGGGTAGGACTGCCTGAGCAGGTCGTCGTACTCCCTGACGCCCCAGAGCAGGGCCTGCGTCTCTGGCAGGTCCGGCGGGGGCATGACCTGGGAGATGAGCACGCGCGCGTCCTCCTTGGGGCCGAGGGCCTTGGCGATCTCCTCCGCGCCCACGAAGGAGACGGCGTAGAAGACGAGTGACGGGTTCTTCTCCTTGGCCAGCTTGATGAACTTGGCCGACGGCGCGGACGTGCCGATGATGACCACGGCCTGGGCCTCGCCCTCGAGAATCTTGGCCAGCCCCTCTTCCACGTCCATGGTGCCTCTGGCGTAGGAACCGCGCGCCACCGGGGCCAGACTGTAGCCTCGAAGGGCAAGCTCGGTGCCCTTGAGGCCGTCGAAGCCGTAGGCGTCGTACTGGTAGAACACGCCGATGCGCTTGAGCCCGAGGTCCTCGATCATGTGGCGCACTGCTGCCGCCGTCTCCTGGTAATAGGAAGGACGGACGTTGATGACGTAGCGCTGGAAGGGCTCGCGCAGGTCGTACGCCCCGGTGAAGGCCCCCACCAGAGGAATCCTGGCCTCGGTGAGCATGGGGAGTATCTTGGTGGTGGTGGGCGTCCCCACGTAGCAGGACAGGGCGAAGACCTGATCCTCCACAATCAGGCGCTGGGTGTTGTCCACGCAATGCGGCGGGTCGTAGCCGTCGTCGCGGGCGACGAGGTTGATCTGGCGGCCGTGCACGCCGCCCTGCGCGTTGATCTTGGCCAGATAGGCCGTGGCCCCGCGAAGGGTCTCCTGGCCCAGGTAGGACGCGTGGCCGGTGAGGGGGAGGCTCGCGCCGATGCGTATCTCTGTCCCGGTGACGCCCTGCCTGCCGGTCTGGGGCGGAGGCGGGGGCGGCGGTTCGCAGGCGCAGAGCACGGCCAGCATGAGGATGAGCGCGGCGCGGATCATTTCAGCTTCCCCAGTTCAGCCGCCAGTTCGCCCAGGTCCGGGCGCTTGTTGATGTCTGTGACGTCGATGAAGCGGATGACCCCTTCCTTGTCGATGACGAATAGGGCCCTTTCGCTTACGCCCTCCGAGCGCAGGATGCCGAGCTTGGCGGCGAGCCTCCCGTGAGGCCAGAAGTCCGAGGCCACCGGGAACCACACGCCGCCCATCTCCCCCACCCAGGCGAAAAGCGAGGGCACGTTGTCGCAGCTTATCCCGATGAGCACCGCGCCCGCCCCCTCGAACACCTCTTTCGCCAGGTTGTAGCCGGGCCACTGGCCGGAGCAGACCGGAGTCCAGGCCGCCGGGACGAACGAGAGCACCACGTTCTTTTTGCCCAGATAATCAGAGAGCTTCACCCGCTTGCCGTCGATGCCCGGCAGATCGAAGTCCGGGGCCTTGTCCCCAGGCTTGACCTTGAGCTCGCTGTCCACTGGCTTGAGTTCGCCGGTCTGGTAGATAAGCTGCTGGGGAATGCCGCCCTGCGCGGCAGCGGCGCAAGGCAGGGCCAGGATGGCAAAGGTCAGAAGGAGTGTCCGGCAGGGCATGTCATTTCCCCTTGAGTCCGGTCTTGGCCAGAACGTTCTCCAGGAACGTCTCGGCCGAGGCCACGCATCCGAGCTGGCTGTCCACTATGGTGAAGCCTTTCCCGTCGCGTTTGAGAACGTAGTAATAGGGCGTGCCCACCTGCCCGAGGCCCTTGTAGGCGGTGAAGTCCTGGTCTGGGATGAGCGGGAACGCGAGCTTGAACTTGTCCCGGAACACCCCAACTTCATAGGGCGAGTTGCCTGCTCCGAGCCCGGCCAGGACGAGCTTGCCCTCAAGCCCCTTGGCTTTGATCATCTCGTGCATTTTGGACAGTTCCGGAGCCTCCTTCTGGCAGAAGGGGCAGTACATGGAGAAGACGACCAGGATTACCGCCTGGCCTCTGACGTCGGGCAGCCGGAACCCGCCCGCGCCCGGCTTGAGGCCGAGGCCCTCGAGCTCGGCGTCCGTCATGGGGCCATTGAAGGAGATGTCCGGAAACGGCTGCCCCACGGGGATGGGCTTCATGGACGCGGACAGGGAGGCGCTGGCCGCCAGGGCGGAGGAACATTGCAACAGCAGTGTGAATACGACCAGGGATGCCGCTATTCTGTTCATTGGATACCTCGCTTGGAAGTAATCTGACCATAGACCAAAACAGCACGGTCATCCACAATCAATGCGCCCGGTTGGCGGGGCATGTTTCCGGGCAAGGCGTGCAGACGCCCTCTGAAAGAAAACGGCGGACCGGCCCGGCCGCTTTCCGAAGTGGGAGGTCCAGTCCCGCCGGAAAACGGCCGATGATCCGATCCGCCGCCCTGATGAAAACCGGCCTGCCATCGATGGGGGGTCGAGGCCCCGGCCGTCCACGGGACGGCCGGGGCATGGCTTCGGTTTTCGGCTAGCCCCTTGCCTGACGCAGGGGGGCGAGCAGTTTGTCCATGGCGGCGAAGCGGGTGAAGGTCCTGGGACCGGCCGCGTCGGCCATGAGGGTCTTGTGGTAGAGGTTGGGCGGGTACTCCGCCAGGAAGATCACCCGCACCGAGTCGTAGTCCACGAGCAGGGCCTTGGGGTGGGTCTTCTTGACTTCCGCGAGCCGCTTCTGGGCTATGGCGAGCATGTCCGCCTGTTCGCCGAAGCTCATGGCTCCGGTGGGACAGGTCTTGACGCACGCGGGCAGGAGCCCGGCGGTGACGCGGTCGTTGCACATGTCGCACTTGAAGACCTGCTTGGTCTTGGCGTCCAGCCTGGGGATGTCGTAGGGGCAGGCGTCCTTGATGACGTTGAACGGCACCAGCTTGGTCTTCTCGGTGAAGAGCACCGCGCCGGTGGCGTTGTCCTGGACGATGGCCTCCTTGTTCACGCCGTCGGCGGCGTCCTTGCACGGGGGCAGGACGCAGTGGCGGCACTGGTCGGGCATGAAGAGCCACTTGAACTCGCCGCCCTCGGTGACTTCCTTGAAGCGCACCACCTTGAGGGTGATGGCCGAGAGGTCGGGCGGGTTCTGGTGGGTTCCGGTGTTCTTGGTCTGCTCCGCGGGGAGCTGCTTCCACTGCTTACAGGCGACCTGGCAACCGCGGCATGCCGTGCAACGGGAGAGGTCGACGAAGAAGGTCTTGCCTGACATTTTCGTTTACCTCCCTACGCCTTTTTCACGTTGACCATGAAGGCCTTGGTTTCCGGGATGCCCGTGTTCGGGTCGCCGACCGAGGGGGTGAGCAGGTTGGCGGAGTCGCCGCCGTCCTTGGGATAGACCCACCCGTAGTGCCAGGGGATGCCCACCATGTGGACGGTCTGGCCCATGACCTGCATGGGTTTGAGGCGTTCGGTGACGATGGCGATGGCCCACAGGGAGCCGCGGGCGCTCTCCACGATGCACTTGTCGCCGCCGTTTATGCCGCGCAGCTTGGCCAGCTCGGGGCTCATCTCCACGAACATCTGGGGCTCGCATTCGAGCAGCCAGGGTGTCCAGCGGGTCATGACGCCGGTCTGCCAGTGTTCGGTGACACGGTAGGTGGAGCACACGAACGGGAAGCGCGGGTCGCACACGGCCCTGGTCTCGGTCGGCCCCTGGAAGGTGAGCGCCGTGGGGTTGTGCAGCACCTTGGAGAACGGATGCTCGGGGATCGGGCACTCCAGGGGCTCGTAGTACTCGGGCAGCGGGCCGTCGTTACGGCCGGGGCCGTATATCTGCGCGAAGCCTTCGGTGGTCATGATGAAGGGGTTCCTGCCGGCCTTGTCGTCGGCCATGGGAGCCCAGGGTCCGTCGGGCACGTCGCCCACCCACTTGCCGTCCTGCCACTCGATGACCGGCTTCTGAGGCTGGTAGGGCTTGCCCTGCGGGTCCACGGAGGCGCGGTTGTAGAGGATGCGGCGGTTCACCGGCCAGGCCCAGGTCCATCCCGGGAACAGGCCGATCTTCTCCTGCATGGGTGTCTGGGTCTTGTCGCGGCGGGCGGACATGTTCTTGTCCGTGTAGGAGCCGCAGTAGATCCAGTTGCCGGAGCAGGTGGAGCCGTCGTCCTGCAGCAGGCCGAAGGCCGGGACGGGGTCGCCCTTCTTGTAGGTCTTGTCGCCGATGGTCTTGTCGGCCAGGAAGTAGCCGTTGATGAGCTTGGCCACCTTGTGCGGATCGAAGGCGTGGTTGGTGGCGAAGTCCCAGTTCAGGTTCATGATGGGGTCCGGGTAGACCGCCTTCTTGTCGGCCTTGTAGAGCTTCCTGATCTCCTCGAAGAGTTCATAGATCAGGTCGCCGTCGGGCTTGGTGTTGGCCAGGGGCTTGGGACCCTGGTAGCGCCACTGCATCCAGCGCCCCGAGTTGGAGATGGAACCTTCCTTCTCGATGGAGACGCAGCAGGGCAGGAAGAAGACCTCGGTCTTGATCTTCTTGGGGTCCATGCCCGGGCCTTTCCAGAAGGAGGCGGTCTCGGTGTCGAAGATGTTCACCGTGACCATCCAGTCCAGCTTGGCCATGGCGGCGCGAACCTTGTTGGCGTTGGCCGTGGAGGCCGCGGGGTTCTGGCCCCAGGCGAAGAAGCCCTTGAAGCCGCCGTTGTACATGGTGTCGAAGAGCGAGAGCCAGGAATAGTCCTTGCCGTCCTCGCACTTGGGCAGCCACTTGTAGGAGTCCTCGGGCTTCTGGCCGGGGTAGATGGCCTTCAGGTAGCTGGCGATGTACTTGGGCCGGTTGCCCCACCAGTTGGCGGACTTGGGGTCCTTGGTCTTGGGGGTGAACTTCTCGTTGTAGGTCTTGAGGTCCACCGCTGAAGACGACGGGCTGGGGTTGTAACCGGGCAGGATGTGGAACAGCAGGCCCTGGTCGGTGGAACCCTGCACGTTGGACTCGCCGCGAAGGGCGTTGATGCCGCCGCCCGCCGTGCCGATGTTGCCCAAGAGCAGCTGCACGATGGACATGGCCCGGATGTTCTGCACGCCGACGGTGTGCTGGGTCTGGCCCATGGCGTAGAGCACGGTGCCGGTCTTGTCCGGGGCGCCGGTGGCGCCGAAGGCCTTGTAGACTTCCTCCAGCTTGGCCACGGGGCAGCCCGTGATCTTGGAGACGTTCTCCAGGGTGTAGCGCTCGTAGTGCTTCTTCATTACCTGGAAGACGCACTTGGGATCCTGGAGGGTGGGGTCTTTCTTGATGTTGCCGTCGGCGTCCTTGGCGAAAGCCCAGGAGGACTTGTCGTAGGCTTTCTTCGCGGCGTCGAAGCCGGAGAACATGCCGTCCTTGAATTCGTACTTGTCGCCCAGGATGAAGGACGCGTTGGTGTAGTTCACCACGTAGTCCTTGAACATCATGTTGTTGGCGACGATGTAGTTGATGAAGCCGCCGAAGAAGCCGATGTCGGAGCCCGACCGGATGGGGGCGTAGAGATCGGCCTTGGCGGCGGACTTGGTGAAGCGGGGGTCCACGACGATGAGCTTGCCGCCCGCGTCCTTGGCCCGCATGACCCACTTGAAGGAAATGGGATGGTTTTCGGCAGGGTTGGAGCCGATTACAAGGATAGCATCACTGTTCTTTATGTCGATCCAGTGATTGGTCATCGCGCCGCGCCCGAACGACTCTGCCAGAGCCGCTACAGTGGCGCTGTGTCAGATACGTGCCTGGTGCTCGATATACGTGAGCCCCAGGGCGCGCAGCATCTGCTGATAGATCCAGCACTCCTCGTTGTCCATGGCCGCCGAGCCCACGGAGGCGATGGCTTCCAGGCGGTTGACTTCCTGTCCCTTGGCGTTCTTGGCCTGGAAGGCGGCGTCGCGGACCTTCTTGACCCGCTTGGCGATTTCCTTGAGCGCCCAGTCGTAGGATTTGGTCTGCCACTTGTCGGAGTTGGGGGCGCGGTAGAGCACCTTGGTGATGCGGCGGTTGTTCTCGCCCAGCTGCCAGATGGATGCGCCCTTGGGGCACAGCGAGCCCTCGTTGATGGGATGGTCCGGGTCGCCTTCCACGTTCACCGCGCGGCCCTTGCCGCCGTCGGCGGTGGAGACGATCAGGCCGCAGCCCACGGAGCAGTAGCAGCACACGCTGGTGGTCTGCTTGCAGCCCTTGAGCTTGGCCACTTCGGCGGCGGCGTGGACCGTGGTCAGGTCCAGGCCGAGGCCCCCGAAGGCCGTGACCGCCGCCGTGGCCGCGGTCAGTTTAAGAAAATCTCGCCTTTCCAGTGACATGCTTTTTCCTCCTGCCAGAGGTTTCGTCAGCCTGCCCGGGTGAGCCGGCTGAATGTTACCAGAAGATCGAACCCCCAGGGCCTGGCCGGCTCCGGGGCCGGACGCGCAACGACGTCCGTCCGGGGGCGCGCAAGGCTGCGCGACATCCGGGCGGCCTTGAACAGCGCGGCGTCCATGGGCAGCCCGAGGCCGAAAAACGCCCCGGGCGGCATCGCCCCACCATGTTCCCGCGCCTGGTCATCACCTTTTTTCCACATGATGTGACCCCTAAGTGAAATTGTCCGGTCCGGTCAAAAAATATCGGCTTGCTTTCATTCTGACACGAGCGGCTCAATGCGCGCTTGAAAAGGTGCGGCCAAGGAGCGTACCATCCACCCATCTGGCCGGCGATCCCTTGAGTTGCGGGGAAACGTGATGCGAGTAGACCTTTCCGGAGCGGGGGCGGACCCCAAGTACGCCGCATCGGCCAACCTTCGCCAGCTGGCCGAGCGCATCATGGCGCTCTCCCGGCGCGGCCGTTTCAAAGAGGAGGCGGCCGACCGGTTCGAACCGGCGATCCGGCGGCTCCTGGCCGCCCTGGACCCCCCGTTCCCGGACCTGGACACGGCCCTGGAGTCCGGCTTGGCCTTGGCTCTCGATCAGGCCGCGCGGGCTCTTCCCGGCGAGCTGCCGCAGCCCGCCTTTGCCTGCCTAGCCAGGTCTGGCCGCTTCGGACTGGCCCTCGCGGCGGCGTGCCTGCGGGACGGCTTCCCCCGGACGGACGCCGCCCGCGCGCTCTCCCCGTTCTGCCCGTCAGCCGCTCTTGGCGTGGCCAACCACATCTTTCTCCTGGCGGAGCCCGGGCGCGGTCCGGCCGTGGACTGGGCGTTCGACGTGCTCGCTCCGGCAGCCGCCGAGGGGCTGGCCGCCTGCCGGCACTTCCTTCGCATAAGCGCCGGGCGTCTGCCGGGCCTGGCGCATCCGCTGCGCGAGGCCCTCTGGGAGGGGCGCGTGGGCGAGGAGATCCGCGCCCTGGACCCGTCCAAGGCCTCTCTCCGGGATCTAGGCGAGGCGGCGGCATGGCTCAAGCTTCTCCGGCCCAGGAACTTCCCGGACTCTTTCGCTTCCGCCCTGGCCGTCAGGGGCGAGACGGAACTGGCATGCCGGTTCGCATGCCTCACGCGGGGCAAGTCCATGCCGGAGCCTGGAAAGACGCTCTCGGCCCTGATCTCGAAGGCCGCTGGAGCGGGCACGGCCAGATGCGTCGAGGCGGCGGCCCAGGCCGCTCCCGGCAAGGCCCCGGCCGTGGCGGCCATGCTCGCGCGCGGCAGGCCCGACGCCAGGCCGCACCTAGCCGGCGTGACCCTTTTCTTTGATCCCAAAGCCCGCGCATCCTTCCTGGAACTGCTCTCGCCCGA
The DNA here is from genome assembly GCA_049322415.1 of Thermodesulfobacteriota bacterium. GTDB lineage: Bacteria > Desulfobacterota > Desulfovibrionia > Desulfovibrionales > Desulfovibrionaceae > Fundidesulfovibrio. Next base: position 16,272 of record JBMORI010000064.1, read on the forward strand.
GGCTCGCCGCGAGGTGCTGGCGTGCGAGCTTGGCCTCGTGGCCGCCGGGGATCCCGTCCAGGCCGCCCTGGCCGCGTCGCTGGCCGGGGCCGCATCGGTCTCTGCCGCGCTGGCGGCACGCCCGGCGGTTCCCCTTGGAGCGTCCAGGGCAGGGCTCGGCCGCGCGCCGGACCTGTCCGGGGAGGACGCGATGCCCGCCCAAGAGGGAAACCCGCCGGGACACTCCCGTGACTTCTCGCTTCGCGCCCTGGTGGGGCTTGGTTCCTCAAAGGCCAGGGGGGATGAACTGGCCGGGTTCGAGACGCCCGGGCAGGGGCGCCGGGCCGCGGGCAGGGTTTTCGACCATGACGCATTCAGGAACGCCCCCCCCCGGGAGAGCCATTTCGAGAGCTGCCGGTTCGAGGGGACGGTTATTTCGCGCACGCGGCTTTCTGGCATCACGTTCTCCGGCTGCCGCTTCACGGGTTGCCTTTTCGACCGGGCCGTCCTGTCCGGCTGCCGTTTCACCGGGTGCGTGCTGGAGGCCTGCTCGTTCGCCGGGGCCGTCCTCTCCGAGGTGGAGTTCGACGGCGTGGTTGTTTCCAGGTCGATGTTCACCGGAGCGCGGCTGCATTCCTTGATGATCGGCCTCACGCGGTTTTCGGCCTGCGACTTTTCCGGAAGCCTCATCGACCATCTCGATGCGCGGGGCTCTGCCTTCACCGGCTGCCTGTTCGACCACGCCAGGATGCTCGGGGTTTCGGCCTTGTCGCTGGAAATGCGCGGAGTGCTGGCCAAGGAAGCCGGGGTATGGGACGTGAGGGGGTGGCAGCCCCTGCTCATGAAGCTCGCGGAGAAGACCCTCAAGGCTTCCATGCGGGAGGACGGAACCTCCTGTCCCGGTCTGCCGGTTCCTGAAGCCGAAGCCGGGGCCATGCTGGACGTCTGGACCAGGCGCCGCGAGACCGTTCGCCGTATCCGGGCCCATTCGGCCGAGAACGCCCGGCGGCTCGAGAGCGGAAGGCGCATTCTCGGGAGCGGCCGGGCGGAACTCACCCGCCTCATTCCCTGCCTGCTGCACACGGACTTCTTCGACCAGGCCCAGGGGCTCTTCCCGCTCGCCCCGCCATGCCGCATAGAGTCCTACCACCCGTCCCCCGCCGATCTGGACGCGGCCCGGATGCACTTTCCGGACGCGGCGGCCCCGGACGCCGGGGCGGACGCCCTGGCGGTGGAGGGAGTCTTCACGATAGGCAGCTTCGGAACGCTGGCCCAGACTGAACGCTCCGACCTGGACATCTGGATCCTCATGCGCCTCGCGCAGACCGCCGAGGCGGACCTCGACGGCCTCCAGGCCAAGCTCACGGCCATGGAGCGCTGGGCGCAGGAGGCCTACGGCGTGGAGGTCCATTTCTATCTCATGGATCTTGAGAAGGTTGCAGCCAACGACTTCGGCGTGAGCCACGAGGAGGGGTCCGGCTCAGCCCAGGCCATGCTCCTCAAGGAGGAGTTCTACCGCACCGCCGTCCTGCTGGCGGGCAAGCCGCCCCTGTGGTGGGCCGCGCCGCCGCGCTGCGGGGCCGGGGAATACGAGGCCCTCGCGAGCGACCCGGTCTTCTCTGCCTCCCTGGCCGACCTGGGCCGCATCGGGGACATCCCGCGCGACGAGTTCTTCGGGGCGTCGCTGTGGCAGATTTTCAAGTCCATCGCCGCGCCCTACAAGTCCGTGATGAAGTTCGGCCTGCTGGAACGCTACGCGGCCAGCGAGGGAGGCTCGGAGCTGTTGTGCGAGTCCATCAAGGAGGCGATGCTCTCCCCCGCCCCGGCCTTGTGGGAGCTGGACCCCTACGCCAGGCTTTTCACCGAGGTCCACGAGCACTACCGAGGGAGCGGGCACAAGGAGGACGCGGCGCTGGTCAGGCTGGCCTTCCTGGCAAAGAGCGAACTGGCCGCCAAGGCCCGCGCCGCCGCCTGCCCCTTGACGCCCGAGGAGAGCCACGCCAGAGACATGTACCTCTGCAGGAGCGCCGAGGGCTTCTGCTTCGGGGGCAAGGGCGGCGAGACGATCCTCGGATACAAGGAACAGGCCCGTATGGGCGAACTGGTGAGCCGCTTCATCGCCCGGGCCTACAGCAGGCTCGCCGGGCAGGCCGACGCCCTGGGCGGCTCGGCCATCACCCCCGAGGACATGACCCGGCTCGGCAGGCGCATCATGGCGGCTTTCTCCAAAAGGCGGCACAAGGTGGATGTGATGCCCTTCGCCGAGGCCAGGTCGCTGGAGTGCAAGGTGATTTACGTGTCCGCGTCGCGGGGCGAGAGGAACGCCTACGTCTGGCACATCCAGGCCGGGGAGGCGTCGCCGGGCCAGTCGCGGCTGAGCCTCGTGCTGTCGCGCGACTCCAGGGATCTGGGCGCGGAGCTGGCCTGGCTGGCGGCAAACGGGGTCTACGGGCCTGGCACGCAGGTGAGCGGCGACTACACCATAAACCCCGTCACGGCCAAGGATATCCAGGAGTATCTGGCCGCCCTGGCGGAGTTCTTTCCCAGGGAGGGGGTTCTCATGGCAGGCACGGCCGAGGCCCTCAACCCCGAGGCGGCCGCCAAGGCGTTCGTGGCCGTCAACCTCACGCGACGCAGGGAGACGGCCGAGGTGGCCGAGCTTGTGGTCACGTACCAGACCACCTGGGGAGAGCTCTTCGTGCGCACCGTGCGTCCCAAGGAGCAGCCGCCCTATGATCCCAGGGCGCTCGTCAGCGAGGTTTCGGGCCTGGACTGCTCCCCCGGGCTTGAAGTGCGCTGGTTCAAACCGTCACGGAGCGCCTGCCCCGCCCCGTTCGGCCCGGAAAAGACTTGATCGGGCCGCCCGAATGGGTAATTGCACTGCGCATGCCGCGATTCTTGGAGTATCGATGAGCAGCGATTCGTTCAGCGAGGAATTCAGGATCGTCGTTTCCGACAAGAAGATGAACAAGCTCGGAATCGGCGGCACCGCCCAGAGCACGGCCAGGTCCGTCTATTTCTTCGCCCAGCGGGAGAAGGGCGGCGAGATATTCATCCAGCCGCTAGGAGGCAACTTCTGTCCCGCCGGGGACAGGCGGGCCATCCCCCTGTTGGATCTGATCGAGAACTACCATCCGGAACCCCTGTTCTACTACAACAGGGTTAAGCCTGTCATGGACGGCGTCCAGGCGGATATCGAGAAGGGCGAAAAGAACCTGGAGGCGGGGCGGCATGAACTGGCGGAGAAATGCTTCAAGCGCGCCCTGGAGGTGGACGCCGACAACGTAAGGGGCATTTTCGGGCTCGGCACGGCCTACCTGGAAGCTGGAAAGACCGAGGAAGCCGAGGAACTTCTCGGCCGGATCATGAACCTGGAAATGGCCTTCGCCCCGGAGCACGCCCACCTCTTCAACCAGTTCGGCATCAGGATGCGCAAGGCCGGGATGCTCAGGCAGGCCCTGGATTACTACGGCAAGGCCGCGGCCCTGAACGAACGCGACGAACACCTGCACTTCAACATCTGCCGCATCCACTACGAGATGGATGACCTCGACGCCTCCTTCGACTGCCTGGCCAAGGCGCTCGATCTCAACGGGGATTTCCGGGAAGGGGTGCTCATGCGCGATCATCTGCTCAGGCGAAAGCCCGGGCTGGCGAGCCGGGGCGGAGACAAGGCTGAAGCTTCGGACGGCCGCGAGGAGAGCGGCCCTATCAGGGTGGACTGAACTGCCGGAAAACCGGCAGAGGCGGGCGCGCCGGGGAGGACTGGCCTGCCGCAGACCCGGCAAGACCGGGTTCGCGAGAGTGGACCGGCCTGCCGGAAGGCCGTCAGGCCTTGTGGTCCAGGATGGAGTCTATGGCCTCCAGCCTGGCCATGAACTCGTCCAGGGCGGCCTGGGCACCGTCGCCGGATTCGTCGAACATCGTCCCCAGGAACTTCCCCTGCCCGTACTCCATCAGGGAGACCACCTTGGCCTGGCAACTCAGGCTGCTCTGGGTGTCCAGGGAGACGTCCAGGCTGATGTGGTCGCCGGTCATGAGGTTTATGATCTTCTGCTTCTGGAACATGTCCAGCACCAGCTTGCAGCCGCCCCGGGACAGGTCCACGATGACGGCCGGGGACGTGAAGAAGTCGTTGCGCACCAGGGCGGGGATCAGGCACTTGACCCGCCTGTGCTTGCGCAGCTGGAGCCGCTCGGCTGAAGTGGGGTAGGAGAGCGCCACCATGGGGTAGGGCTTGTGGATGGCGGCGATGACGTCGCATGAGAAGCCGAACAGCTCCCCCTCGGTCTCCAGCCTGAGCGTGAGCGACGCGCCCGCGGCCGCCAGCCGCATGATCCCAGGCACCATGGGCAGCTTGACGAAAAAGTAGTCGTACGGGTCGGTGCCGATGATGCGCCCCCAGTAGCGCTGGGAGTCGCCCATGGCCTGCACCATCACCGCCTGTCCGGGCTTGAAGGCCACGAACATGCCCAGATCGCGCTTGGAGCGGCCCTGCTGTTTATCTGCCGTTTGCATTCACTCAAGGTAAGTGATGGCTCTTACTTTGTGAAGGTTACGAAGACGTAAAAAAGGGGGGGCATTTCCCCCCCTTTCGTCGATGAACCGGCCATCCGGGATCGCGTCCTCGAACTGCATGAACTCTTCGAGGACAGGTATAATTATTTCAGTCCATTATCCACGAAGAATCATCCAATCCCGTCGTGAACGCCGCACTAGAAAATGTCGGCGGGCTGGACCGTGGCGATGTTGAAGGCCTCTCCCACGGCCTGGCAGGTGAGCAGGCCGTTGTGGGTGTTGAGGCCGAGCATCAAACCCTTGTCGTCCTTCAGGGCGTCCAGCCCCTTGGCGGCCAGCTTCATGGCGTAGGGCAGGGTCTGGTTGGTGAGGGCGAAGGTGGAGGTGCGGGGCACGGCGCCGGGCATGTTGGCCACGCCGTAATGGACCACGCCGTCCACCACGTAGGTGGGGTCCTTGTGGGTGGTGGCCTTGATGGTCTCAACGCAGCCGCCCTGGTCCACGGAGACGTCCACGATCACGGAGCCTTCCTTCATGGTGGAGAGCATGTCGCGGGTGACCAGCTTGGGAGCCTTCGCGCCCACGATGAGCACGCCGCCGATGACCAGGTCGGCCTTGGCCACGGCCTCGCGGATGTTGGGCTCGGTGGAGGTGATGGTGTTCAGGCGGCCGCCGAACACGTCGTCCAGGTACTGCAGGCGCTTGTGGGAGACGTCCAGCAGGGTGACATTGGCGCCCAGGCCCAGGGCCATCTTGGCCGCGTTGGTGCCCACCACTCCGCCGCCGAGCACCGCCACGTTGCCGGGGGCCACGCCGGGGACGCCGCCAAGCAGCACGCCGCGCCCGCCCTGGTACTTCTCCAGGTAGTGCGCGCCCACCTGGGTGGCCATGCGGCCGGCCACTTCGGACATGGGGGTGAGCAGCGGCAGGCTGCCGTCTGGCAGCTGCACGGTCTCGTAGGCGATGCCGGTGCACTTGGAAGCCAGCAGGGCGCGGGTCAGCTCCTCGGCGGCGGCCAGGTGCAGATATGTGAAGAGCAGGAGATCCTGGCGCAGGTACTGGTACTCGACCGCGATGGGCTCCTTGACCTTGATGACCATCTGGGCGCCCCACGCCTTGGCGGCGTCCACCATCTTGGCCCCGGCCTTGACGTACTCCTCGTTGGTGAGCCCGGAGCCCAGGCCCGCGCCGTCCTCAACCAGAACCTCGTGGCCCGCGCGAACGAGAGAGGCAACGCCGCCGGGGGTCATGGCCACCCGGTTTTCCTGAGGTTTGATTTCCTTGGGAATGCCGATGATCATAGCGAACTGTCCTTGTTGAGGGTTGATTCCGTTTCGCCAGGAGGAATGTTGTTTCAAATTTGCGGAACCAGATGACCGCTCCGCGTGAAGCCTCATTTCACTAAAGCAACGAAATTGTCAATATCCAGTCTTTTCGTGCCGAAATAAATGTCAGGATGGAATGTCCGCTCAAGCATCATGTGAATATTTATTCAATGAATACAAACTGCTATGCTTTTCAATCATGACGACGGCGGCTGTTCCGCTGGCGGAAATGCCGTTTCTGCTTTCGGATTGTGGAGCGGAAGAAGCCAGGCCAGTTTTCGTTGCCCGGATACGGACGCGCATCTCGCATGGCCGGGGACTGGCCTCCCGAGCCTGACGTGTATGGCAGCGTGCTGTTTGTGGCAAGCCCGGAGAGGTTTCCGGTCGCCCATCATCCGGCATTGATCATTGGCCGGGGGGCTGGACGACGGTGTGGACGCGAAAGCCTAGCGGCCGGAAACGGAGGCGTGGACCGTCTTGATTCCTTTGGAATTTCCCGAAGCGGATGCGGTGGATGTCTTGGACGGTTTGTCCTTCTTTTTCTTCTGGACGGGCGCGGGTTTCTCCTGGGCGGCTTTCCTGAAGCCGTATTCCAGCAGGCGCGCGGTCTCCACCTCCCGCACGATGGGGTTGCGGGCGCCCAGCACCACAGCGATGAGCCGCGTGTCGCCGCGTTTGGCGGTGGCCGTGATGTTGTAGCCGGAGGCGCACACGAAGCCGGTTTTGAGGCCGTCCACGCCGTTGTAGCGTCCGAGCAGGGAGTTGGCGTTGCGGTGGGTGGCCCCGTGGTAGGTGTGGGTGGTCATGGAGTGGATTGCAAGGCTTTCGGGGTAGCGCTTGAGGTAGCTTGCCGAGAGCTTGGCTATGTCGCGCGCGGTGGAATACTGGCCCGCGGCGGGAAGGCCGTTGGGGTTCTTGAAGGTGCTGCGGGTCATGCCGAGGCTTTTGGCCTTGGCGTTCATCTGGGCCACGAAGCGGCGGGAATCGCCCTTGCCCATGTACTCGGCCACGGCCACGCAGGCGTTGTTGGCGGAGACCACGCTGATGCCTTTGATGAGTTCCGAGAGCGGCACTTTCTCGCCCTTGTAGAGGCTCATGGTGGACCCTCCCGTGCGGATCGCGAGCGAGCTTACCGGGATTGGGGTGTCGGGCTTCAGGCGGCCCTTGGCCATGGCGTCTCGCACCAGGTAGAGCGTGAGGACTTTGGTGATGGATGCGGGAGGGATGCGTTCGTCGGCGTCGTGGGCGTAGTAGACCTTGCCGTTCTTCATGTTCATCAGGAAGGCTGCGTTGACGTTAAGGTGCAGTTCCTGATCGTCGTCCGGTTTGGCGGCCGCGGCCCGCGCCGGACGTCCCTTTTTCTTGCCGGAGGCCTTGCTGACGGATTTAGTGCTGGATTTTTTCGAGTATGTTTTCTTTTTTTTCGAGGGCTTGGATTCGGAGGCGCTTTGCTTGCGGTCATTCCCGGCGGCATGCGCGTCAACGGATATGCCGGAAAACGAAACCAACATCGCCAGAGCCAGGCACAAGAGTCCGGCGAAGCGCCTGTTCCAATCGTAAAGCACCCTCATGGCGAGGTGTTTTACGTCCATCAAGCGTTCAGGTCAACGCCGGTTCAGAGCGATCTGAGCACGAAGAACCAGGCCACGCCGAATGCCATGAGAGCCGCGCAGGGCAGCATCACCGAACGCCACGAGCGGGGCAGGTCCACGCCGAAGTACTGGCAGGTCATCACGAAGCAGATGTGCAGCGGGGACGCCATCACGCCCGCGAACCCGGACACCAGGGCCAGCATGGCCCAGGCCATGGCCTCGCCCTGCATGTTCAGCTGCTCCAGAAGCCCGAGCATCAGCGGGAAGGCCGCGCCCACGAAGGCGATGGTGATGCCCGCCACCATGCCCACCAGTGCGGGCACGAAAACCGCCGCCGTCACCAGGGCCGCGCCGCCGCCGAGCTTCACCATTTCGCGCACGACCCCCGCCTGCTCCATCACGCCGTTGAAGGCGAAGATGGCCGCCACCATCACCAGGGTCTGGCGCAGTTCCTTTTGCATCAGGCTTTGCTTGAGGAAGGACATGTCCGCCTTGTTCTGGACGAACGCGCAGACCACCGCCGCCACGAGCGCGCCAGCGATTCCCAGCTCGAAGGAGGCTTTGGGGAACAGAACCGAAACCGCCGCCTCCAGGGCGAACGAGCCCACGATGGCGATGATGAGCGGCAGGCCCAGACGCAGAGCCTCGCGGATATCGCGCCGCGCGGGCGGCGCGGGTCTGGCGTCCAGCGCCTTGAGCTTGGGCCCCATAGGGCGCAGCACGAACCACCACCCGAGCAGGAAGAACCAGACCGTGCCGAGCCCCGTGTGGGCCACCACCGTGGACAGCGGTAGGTTGAGAAGGCCCGCGGTCATGATGATGCCCGGATAGAGCGGCCAGCACAGCTCCCAGACGTGCCGGAACCAGTAGTTCACCAGCGCGAGCTCATCGTCCTTGAGTCCGAGGGGCTCGCCGGTCTGGCGCACCATGGGGGCGGAGAAGGCCGCTCCGCCGGGCATGGGCAGAAGGCCGATGAGAACCGGGAAGAATATGAGCCGCAGGCGCCGGCTGGGCAGGAACCCGGCAAGGGCGTCCATGAGTTTGAGCGACTGGCCCGTGCGCTCCAGCACGTGGGAGAGCATGAGGATGAGCACCACGATGATCGCGAGCGACACGCAGCGCCAGGATGCGGCGGCCAGGGCGGTCGACGAGGCCCACTCCGCCGGGCCCATCCCGAAAAGCATGGCCAGGATGAAGCCTCCGGCAAGTATCGACGGCCCTATGCCGAACTTCAGGCGCATGCCCGCGAGCATGGCCGCGAACACCGCCAGCACCTTGGCCAGGGCCCAGATTCCTTCCCATACCATCACGGTTTTCCTTGGAGGCCCCTACGGCTTGGGCGGCCCGGCCAGGATCATCTCGGCCAGGGTCATGTCCACCTTGGGGGCCATGTTTCTTCTGCTTCCCAGAAATTCCATCTCGAGCTGCGCCAGCTCGCGGTAGAGAACGGTGCGGTCCACCCGGTCGATCTCGCGCCCTCCGATCATCTCCATGCATACCGGGCACCCAGGGAACTGCTTGAGCCCGGAGCGGCCCACCAGGAAGTTGGGCACGCCGTACATGCGGCAGATCATCATGCGGTGCTCGTACAGGCCGCACTTGCCGTCCTCGTTGACGGGGCACATCTCTTTCGGGATCTCCCCGCGCGAGAGCGCCTCGCTGGACTTGAGCACGTAGTCGCGCGCGCGGTTCACGTACTCCTCCCGCTTGGCCTCGGGTAGGGCGCTTAATCCCTCCCAGAGGTAGTGCCACTCGATGTGGGTGTGGTGCTGGAAGTAGCTGACGCAGCAGTTCTGGGTGCAGCCGTCGCAGGTGAAGCCCTCGGGGGCCGCCTTGGCGAAGGACTGGGCCATCTTGCCGTAGAGGGCCGCGAGCTTGCGGGACAGGACGCGCTTGCTGACAAATTTCATATGTCGAACCTCCGAAGTGTGGGGCCGTGCCCGAAGGGAAAGGCCCCACTACAGCCAATCGCGCCCGAACTCAACGCCGGGCGGCCTTGGCCTCCAGCATGAGGGCGTCGCGGCCGAACACGTCCTCCATCACCTCCAGCGCGAACCGCGCCGACACCGTGGCCGGCCCGCCGCCCATCTCGATGCCCACCTCCAACGCCTCCAGCACCTGCCCCGGAGTGGCCCCGGACGCGGCCGCCTGTTCGATATGCCACTGCATGCACGACTCGCAGTCGATCACCACCGATATGCCCACGGCGATGAGCTCCTTCTCCATCTTTGGGAGCCTGCCGTCGGAGTAGGCGGCCCGCTCCATGTCCAGAAAGGCCGCGTAGACGGGAGACTGCAGGTCCGTGAGGGTTTTGTGGGCCTTCTTGCGTCTGACGGCGAGGTCGCGAAGAGAGTCTTTCATGGCGTTCTCCGGGCGCGTGGCCGGGTGCGAGCTGTCCTGTTCAGATTAATCGAATTGCCTGTGGTGAGCGGAAATCATTGAAGCTGGTTGTATCTTCGGGCATCATGCGCGGCAAGCGATTTTGCGTGAACCTTCAATTCGGAAAAATCGAATCATGCTTGAGATACGTCTTCTCAAAACCTTTCTGGCGGTGGCCTCCGACTGCTCCTTCAAGAAGGCCGCCGAAGCCCTGCACCTGGCGCCGTCCACGGTGACGGCCCAGATCAAGGCCCTGGAGGGCGAACTGGGCGCGCCCGTGTTCGACCGCCTGGGGCGGCGCGTGCTCCTCACCGAGCAGGGCGAGCGGCTGCTGCGTCACGCAAGGCGTCTGGTGGACCTGGAAGCGGAGACCCGGCGCGTGCTGGGCAACGGCGGCGAGGAACACGGCGAGTTGGCGGTTCGTGTCTCCGAAAGCCTTGGCGTGCGCTGTCTGCCGGGAATTCTGGGCCGGTTCAGGCAGGGCTTCCCGGACACGCGCCTGACCATCGGCACGGTCTCGCGCCAGGGGCTTGCCCGCGACCTGAGCCACGGCGTAACCGATGTGGCCCTGCTCCTGTCCGAGCCGTTCACGGGGCCGTCGCTTCATGTGGAGGTGCTTGGCAGGGAGCGGTTGGCGGTCATCGCGCCGCCGGGGTCGAGCCTGTCCCGGCGTGGCGAGGTGAGGCCCGAGGACCTGGACGGCATGCCGCTTTTCCTGACGCGCTACGTCTGGAGCGCCCGGCGGCTCATCGAGGAATCCCTCGCCAGGGCGCACGCGCGGCCCGCCGTCGTGGAGTGCTCCAGCGTGGAGATCGTGAAGTGGTGCGTGCTGGCCGGGCTCGGGGTGTCCGTTGTCCCGGCCCTGGCCGTGGAGAGGGAGGCGGCCGAAGGGAGGCTTGCCGTGCTGGACTGGGCCGGCGGGCAGCTCTCGGCGGCGGTGATGCTGGTCCGCCACGAGGATCGCTGGCTCACGCCCGCCGCGGCCGCCTTCATGGACGCGGCCAGGGAACACTTCGCCGGGAAGTAGCTGCGTTACTGCACCCGCCTGAAACCGTACCCCGAATGGTACAGCCCCGTGCCCTCGGCCCGCACTACCGACCCCGTGCCGATGCCGATGCCCGCTATGACCGCCTCGTCGTCCGAGACGGGAACGAGCGGGAAAATGGCCGGGGCCGTGGGCGCTCCCGGCTGCCCGGTCGAGACGCCCACCACCGCCACCAGGAGCCCGGCCTGCTCCACCAGCTCCAGGGTCTTGTAGCAGATGCCCTCGCCGGGCTGGAGTGTGGCGTACTTGCCGAGCCGGGCCGTCCACGCGCCCGGGATGGGCTTCATGGGCACTTTCTCGAAGGGGTAGGGCATGGCGTGGCCGCGCAGCACCAGCACGTCCCGGCCTTCGACGGTCAGGTGCTCCAGGTGCAGGTCGCTGCGAACGTGGGGGATGAGCCCGAAGAACGCATCCGACTTGAGCAGAAGCACGCCGTTCTCGGCCGGGGTCAGCCTGGTGACGCTGTCCCCGATGCGCGCGGTGAGCGTGCCGTCCAGCACCTGCACCGTCCCGAGCATGCCCGAGTAGGTGGCGTAGAACCCGGCGTAGCTGGCCAACTGGTCCTGGGCGAGCCTCGCGGCCTTGAATGACTGTGCCCTTTTCACCGGCGGCGCGCGGCGTCCCGTCTTGATCTCCAGCGCCGTTTCCATGATCTGCGTGGCCAGCCTGGAGATGAAGCGCGACGCTTCCAGCGTGTTGCAAAGGATGGCCACGCCCAGGCCGCTCTCCGGGTCGATGGCCATGAACGCCTGGTGGGGGATGGCCGTGCCGCCGTGCCAGACCAGTTTGCGGCCGTCGGCCAGCGTGACGCCGGAGAGCATGAAACCGAGCCCCTGTTCGAAGCCGAAGTCCAGGGGCAGGCCGGGGAACTGCGGCTTGGTCATCTCGAAGAGGGACTTCGGGGACACCGCCCCCCTGCCGCCCTCGATGATCGCCGCCAGGTATGAGGCCATGTCCTGGGCCGTGGTGAAGAGCGAGCCGGTGGGCTGGTCGCGCAGGGTGGGCCGCGGGGCCTCCGCGCCGTTCTGGTAGCCCTTGGAGTAGCGCGGCGCGAGGGCCTCGGTCATGACGTAGCTGGACGAGGCCATGCCGATTTTTTCCAGCAGCCCCTGGCGCATGGCTTCGCTGAACGCCTTCCCCTCCACCTCCTCCACCATGCGGCCCAGCAGGCTGTAGGCCACGTTGGAGTAGCGCCACTGGGTGACCGGCGGGCTGGCCATGGCCTCCCGCGAGAGGGTGGGGATGAATTCCCCCAGGGTCATGGGATTCTCCGACCACATCCCGGCCACCACGTCCGTGGGCAGGCCCGAGCGGTGGGACATGAGCATGCGCGGCGTGATGGGAGGCGTGTCCGGGAAACGGTTGCGGATGGAAAACCCGGGGACGTACCGGCGGATGTCCGCGTCGATGTCCACGAGGCCTGCCTCGGCAAGCTGCATCACGCGCATGGAGGTGACGGTCTTGGAGATGGACCCGGCGCGGAAAACGGTGTTCGCGTCCACGGGGACGCGGGCGGCCTCGTCTGCGAAGCCGAATCCCTGGAGCCAGACCGCGCGGCCGCCGTCCACCACGGCGATGGAGAGCCCCTTGACGCCGTTTATGGACATCTCCTTCGTGACGAGGGCGGAGACGGTCCGCTTCATGCGGGAGTAATCGGAGGCGGCGTATGATGGCGCGGGCGCGTGGAGCAGGCACGCGGCGAGTATCAGCAGCAGGGCGATTCTATACACGTGGGGAAGCCTCCGGCGGCCAAAGGGCTTCGCCCTTTGGAATCCCTTTCCGCTTCGCGCCGTCCGCCGGCACCCGGTGGATGGCGCGAAAAAATTGCGGATCCAGGGGGATCATCTCCCCGGCGGGGAAGGCCGCGGAGCCCGCCGGGGCGCGGGGCAGCGCCCCGCCTACTCTTTCGTGAGCATCTCGGCCAGTTTGGCGGCGCACTCCTCCACGCACTGGGCCGGCCCGGTCTTGTCCGTGCACACGTGGAAGTCGCAGGCTTCCAGGTACAGGGGCTCCCTCTCGGCGTAGACGTCGGCCAGGCTCATCCCTCCGGGGCGCACGAAGGCCCGGCCCTCCGCGTCCTGGACGCGGTCCAGGAACGTGTCCAGCTCGATTCGCAGGTGTATGACCGGCCCAAGCGACTTGAGGCGCGCCACGGCCTTGCTGCTGTACACCACGCTGCCGCCGGTGGAGATGACGGTGCGCTTGACGCCAAGCAGGGAGACCACGGCCTCCTCCACGGCCAGGAAGCCTTCCAGGCCGCGCTCGTCCATGATGGCCTGAAGCGGCTGGCCCCAGGTGGCCTCGATGAGGCGGTCGGTGTCGATGTGCGCCCAGCCGAGCCGGGAAGCCAGGGCCACGCCGAGGGTGGACTTGCCAGCCCCGGCGATGCCCACGAGTGTGACGCATTGTTCGTCGCTGATGCGGTCGATGGGAGCGAATGCCGTCATGGTTGCAACCCGGAGTCGTGGTGTCTCGTTTCGTGTCCTGGGGCGAAAACCGCCCCGATCCAGGTTACAGACGCGGGGCGGTTCGGGCAACGACTTCCCGCCGGGCCGGAGGGGGGGACGCCGAGCGCGGCGCTAGCCGCCCAGGTACGCCTTCTTCACCTCGGGGTTGTCGCGCAGAGCCTCGCAGGGGCCTTCGGCCACGATGCGGCCGGTGTCCAGCACGTAGCCACGGTGGGCGAAGTCCAGGGCCAGACGCGCGTTCTGCTCCACCAGGAGGATAGTCATGCCCTGCTGGTTGAGCTTCTTCAGGGTGCGGAACATGTCGTACATAAGAAGCGGGGCAAGGCCCATGCTGGGCTCGTCCAGCAGGATGAACTCCGCGCCGCTCATCAGCGCCCGGCTCACGGCCAGCATCTGCTGCTCTCCGCCGGAGAGGGACTCGGCGCGCTGCTTGCGGCGCTCGCCCAGGCGGGGGAACAGTTCGAAGACGAAGTCCAGGTCCTTGTCCAGGCGGTCCTTGTCCTTGCGGGCGTAGGTGGCCAGGGTGAGGTTGTCCATCACCGAGAGGTTGCCGAAGATGTGGCGTCCCTCGGGCACCAGCACCATGTGCAGGTCCGCCACCACAAGATGGGGCGGGGTTGCGAGCAGGCTCTTGCCATCGAACGTGATTTCCCCCTCGATGACCCTGGGGCCTTCGGGGGGGCCCAGGCGGGCGATGGAGAGCAGGGTGGTGGTCTTGCCCGCGCCGTTGGCGCCGATGAGGGTGACGATCTCGCCCTTGTTCACGGTGAAGGACACGCCGTGCAGGGCCTCGATGTTGCCGTATTTGACCTTGAGATTGGTGACGGAAAGCATCAGATGGCCTCGTCTCCCAGATAGGCCTTGATGACCGTGGGATTGTTGCGGATGTCCTCTGGGGCGCCTTCGGCGATGGTGGCGCCGAAGTCGATCACCTTGATCCATTTGCACAGGCTCATGACCACGGTCATCTGGTGCTCGATCATCCAGATGGCCAGGTCGAATTCCTTGTGGATCCACTCGATGAGCCGGATGAGTTCCACCACGTCCGTGGAGGGCAGGCCCGCGGCGGGTTCGTCCAGGAGCAGGAGCTTGGGCTTGGTGGAAAGCGCGCGGGCGATCTCCACCTTGCGCTGGATGCCGTAGGAGAGGTTGGGGGGGAACTCGCCCGCCAGCTCCTTCATGCCCATGAACTCCAGAAGCTCCATGGCGGTGCGCTCGATGTCGCGCTCGCGGTCGGCGTAGCGGCGGGTGCGCAGCAGCGAATCCATGAGCGAGTAGCCCAGACGGTAGTGCTGGCTGACCCGGATGTTGTCGAGCACGGTCATGTCGTTCCAGAGCCTGATGTTCTGGAACGTGCGCGCCACGCCCAGCGCCGTCACCTGGTGGGGCTTCATGCCCTTGGTGTTCACGCCGTTTATCGTGATTGACCCGCTTGACGGCTGGTAGAAGCCGCTGACCAGGTTGAACACGGTGGTCTTGCCCGCGCCGTTGGGGCCGATGAGGGCGTTTAGTTCCCTGCCTTCCAGGCTCACCTGGAAGTCGTTGACCGCGATGAGCCCGCCGAACCGCTGGGTGAGGTCTTTGATTTCAAGGAGCGCCATGACTATTTGAACCTGTAGAAGCGCTTGAGTTTGGGGAACACGTCCGAAAGCTCGCGGTTGCCCATGAGCCCTTCCGGCCTGAACTGCATGAGCAGTATGAGCAACAGCGGGATGGCCACCCACTTGAGCTGCTCAAGGGGCTTCAGGAATTCCAGCAGGATGGCGAACAATACCGCGGACAACACCGATCCGGTAAGGGAGCCCATGCCGCCCAGGTAGACCATCACAAGGCACTCGGTGGAGCGCAGGATTGTGAAGGAGGCGGGGTTCACGTAGCTGACCTGGTAAGCGTATAGCCCTCCGGCCAGTCCGGCCAGCCCCGAGGACAGCATGAAGGCGATGAGCTTCATCTTGTTGGTGTTGACGCTCATGATCTCGGCGGCCACCTCGTCCTGGTGGATGGCCATGACGCCTTTTCCGTAGGTGGAGTAGACGAAGGTGCGCAGGATGTAGAGGGTGACGATGACGCCGAGGAAAATCCAGCAGAGCATCCAGGGGATGTCCATGACCGAATCCATGCCCAGCACCATCTTGCCCATGCCCATGAAGCCCCTGGGACCGCCCACGGCCTCGATATTCTCGATGGCGCTCTTGATGATGTAGCTGGCGGCCAGGGTGATGACAGCCAGATAGTCGCCGCGTGTTTTGAAGGATGGAACGGCCACGACCAGTCCGGCCAGTGCCGAGACGGCAAACGCGAGCGCCAGTATCAGGGGGAATGCCAGGGGGGCGAGCTCCATGGGGAGCCAAGGCTGGCCGAACACTTGGTCCGGCACGAAAAGGAAAATGCCCGCCACGGATGCCGTATAGGCCCCGACGGCCATGAAGCCCGCGTGCCCGCAACTGAACTCGCCCATGTAGCCGTTGACCAGGTTCAGGCTGGCGGAAAGGATGATGAAGATGCCCACAGTGCATAGGAATGTGACGCCGTATTGGCCCAGCAAACCGTACTGGCTCGCCGCGATCAAGGCCAGGAGCAGGACTGCCAGCAGGGATGGAACGGTGAATCGCGTGCTCATGGCTTAGATCTTCGTGGTTTTGGGTTTGCCAAACAGCCCTGTGGGCTTCCAAGTGAGGATCCCGAGCAGTATGGTGAAGCTGATCAGATCGCGCAGTTCGGAGCTGAAGGACGCCGCCACGGTCACCTCCAGAAAAGCCAGCAGGAAGCCGCCCACGAAGGCGCCCCGGATGTCGCCAATGCCGCCCACAACGGCGGCAACGAAGGCTTTCCAGCCCACCAACGCCCCCATGAAGGGGTCAAGGACTGGGAAGTTCATGGCGTAAAACAGACCGGCCAGTCCCGCCATGGAGGAACCCAGGAAAAAAGTGAAGATGATAACCGCGTCCAGGGGGATGCCCATAAGGGGCACCGCGAACTTGTCGTAGGACACGGCCCGCATGGCCATGCCAAGCTTGGTGCGCGTCACTATCCATTGAAGGAGAGCGAAGACCATGATGGAAAGCAGGATGGCGGACAGTTTAGTGAGGGTGATCCTGGCGTCGCCGATCTCGAAGATCATTCTGGGCAGGAGTGAAGGGAACGAGATGCGGCTGGTCCCAAGCAGCGAGAGGTTCCCGTATTCCAGGATTATGCCCATCATGAGGGCCGTAATGACCACATAGAGGCGGTTCGCCCCCTTGAGACGTAGCGGTTTGTAGGCCACGCGTTCGATGAATACGCCCACCATTGATGTAAGAATCATCGTCAAGGGGATAGTCACCGCAAAGACCAAGAGCTTGTCCATGCCCTTGGCGATGGAAATGTGTTGGCCGAAATAATAAACAGCGGTGGCGAAAACGACGAACACGCCGCCTAGCATCGTCGTGTAATTCACTTTGAGCTCTCTGCCCTGGCTTCGCCTTCGGTTCAGGTACCATGCCAAGGCGAAGGTCGGCAGCAGGGCGAAGAAGCCCGAGAAGGTAAGCTGCACTGCCAGAGGGGACCCGGCGGGGATGAGCGTGTGCTGTCCCATGAGGAACGTGGCCCCGAAGAAGGCCACGTAGGCCCCGATCATGAAGATGTCGCCGTGGGCGAAGTTGATGAGCAGGAGCACTCCATAAACCAAGCAGTAGCCCAGGGCGATGAGGGAGTAATAGCTCCCCAACTGCAAGGCGTTTAGCGCTTGTTGGATCACGGTGTCGAGCATGTCTGGTCCCGAGGCTTGCTGATTGATGGTGCGGGGCCGGTTCACGCCTGGGACGGGAGGGCATACCCTCCCGTCCCAGGCGGTTGATGGTCTACGGACAGACGGATTCGTGGAAGGTGAATTCGCCCTTGTCGTTGATCTTGATGATCACTGCGCACTTGATCGGGTCGCCGGTCTTGCCGTTGAAGCTCATCTTGCCGGTGATGCCGTCGAAGTCGCGCATGGTGGACATGGAGTCGCGGATGGCGGTGCGGTCCTTGGCCAAGTCACCCGAGAGCGAGCCCATCTTCTTGATGGCGGCGAGCACCATGTTGGTGGCGTCCCAGGTCAGGGCGGCCACTGCGTCGGGGATTTCCTTGTACTTGGCGTTGAACTCGTCGATGAATTTCTTGGTCTCGCCCTTGGCGCCGGCGGCGGCGTAATGGTTCACGTAGTACTGGCCCTTGCAGTCGTCGCCGCAGAGCTTCATGAGGTCGGCGGATTCCCAGGAGTCGGAACCGAGGACGGGGCCCTTGTATCCCAGGTCGCGGGCCTGCTTCAGGATCAGGGGCACCTCCTGGTAGTACTGGGGCACGAAGATGACATCGGGCTTGGCCTTGATGATTTTGGTCAGCTGGGCGGAGAAATCCACGTCTTTGGTGGTGAAGGTCTCGTAAGCGACCACGGAGCCGGGGCCGTTGATCTCTTCAAAGGACTTCTTGAAGAACTCGGAGATGCCTTTGCAGTAATCCTGGTCGACGGCGAAGAGCACGGCGGCCTTCTTGGCTTTGAGCTGGCCGGCGGCGAATTTGGCGGCCACGGGGCCCTGGAAGTCATCCAGGAAGCAGGCGCGGAAGACGTAGGGGCGGTCGAGGGTGGTCTTGGGGTTTGTGGACCAGCCGGAGACCATCACTGTCTTGTTGTTGTTGGCGACTTCACCGGCGGGGATGGCGCGGCCGGAACCCTGCGGGCCCACCATGGCCAGAACCTTGGCGCCTTCGATGAGCTGGAGCGCGGCGCTCTGAGCGGACTCGCCCTTGGCCTCGTTGTCCACGTACACGAATTCAAGCTGGTACTTCTTGCCGCCGACATCGAAACCGCCCGCGCCGTTGATCTTTTCCTTGAGCATCTCGGCGGCGTTCTTGCTCATCTCGCCGACCTTGGGAATGTCGCCGGTAAGCGGGATGTTGAAGCCGATTTTGATGGTGTCGGCGCCGAAGGCGGCCGCCGGAATGGCGAGGGCCGCGACAAGCAAGGCAACGAGGAGTTTTTTCATTGACCGCTCCTGTGGTTAGGGTTCCCGTGAAAGCCCAGAGGCTGTGAACTCTCCCCAAACTCTTTCGCAACGCATCGCGTGGCGCGCATCAAATAGCGCAACCTGCGGCGAAAAAAAAGTACAAAATTGCAAAAATCGCCCCGTTCCGCTCAGCGGACATGCCGGAATGCCCCGTTCCTCTCAGCGTAATGCAGGGTATTGTTCCTTCCAGCGGAACGCGCTGCATCGTTCCGCTCAGTCGAGCAACATGCCAAGCCCGGATCCGGTACGGTCTACAAGAGTGAGAGCAAGTTCAAGTCTTTGAAAAAACAGTGACCTTCCCTACCCTGGAACGGCCTTCATGGCAACCGCCGGATTGCAATGGGCGCGAAGTTGTCTTTGTCGCGCCTTTTGGTTACTTTTCCGCCCCGGCCAATCAACCCAGGAGACCCCCCATGTCCACGGACGCCTTGGAACTGGTGCTCGAATACGCGCGCGAGGGCGCGGAACTGCGCGAGCGGTTCTTCCGCGAAAACGCGCGGACCGTTGCCGCCATAGGCAGGGCGCTCGCCCTGTGCCTGGCCAAGGGCGGAAAAATACTCTTCTGCGGCAACGGCGGGTCCGCCGCCGACGCCCAGCACCTGGCCGCGGAGTTCGTCAACCGCTTCCAGCTGGAGCGCCCACCCCTGCCGGCCATCGCCTTGACTACAGACACTTCCATTCTTACCGCCATCGGCAACGACTACGGCTTCGACCAGGTGTTCGTGAAGCAGGTGCAGGCCTTGGGCCGTCCCGGCGACGTGCTGGTGGGCATCTCCACCTCCGGAAACAGCCCCAACGTGGTTGCCGCCATGCGCATCGCCAGGGAAAAGGGCCTGACCACCGTGGGCCTGACCGGGAAGAACGGCGAGATCGTCCAGTTCAGCGACATGGCCATCCTGGTCCCGCACACGGTCACGGCCTTCATCCAGGAGATCCACATCGCCTGCGGCCACCTCATGTGCAAGCTGGCAGACCACTATCTTTTCGAGGCCGTGGTGGAACTCAAGCCATACCTCGACGAGCCGGGCGCACCCGGCATTTAAGGAGCGACGTCATGCCCATCTACGAATACCGCTGCGAAAAATGCGGTTGCGAGTTCGAGGAGCTGGTCTTCGGGGACGCCACCCCGGCCTGCCCGAAGTGCTCCTCCGGCGAAACCCACAAACTCATGAGCGCCTGCCGGCACAGCGCCGGGCACAATCCCGGCGGCTACCAGGGCCACGCCATCCCCGCGCCCAGGTCCGGGGGCGGCGGATGCGCCGGTTGCTCGGGCGGGAGCTGCTCCACGTGCAAATAAGCGTCACCATCGCGACGCGCGGCTCCAAGCTCGCGCTCTGGCAGGCCAACCACATCAAGTCCCTCCTGGAGGCCGAGCACGAGTGCCTCAGGGTGGAACTCCTCATCCTCAAGACGCAGGGCGACAAGATCCTCGACGTCCCCCTGGCCAAGGTGGGCGGCAAGGGCCTCTTCGTGAAGGAAATCGAGGAAGCCCTGGCGGACGGACGCGCCGACCTGGCCATCCACTCCATGAAGGACGTCCCGGTCGAGCGCCGCGAGGGCCTCACCCTGGGCGCGGTCCCCGAACGCGAAGACTTCGCGGACATGCTCCTCTCCAAGGAGTTCGGCAGCCTGGCCGCGCTTCCAAAGGGAGCCACGGTAGGCACATCCAGCCTGCGCCGCCAGTCGCAGCTGCTGGCCCTGAGACCCGACCTGGACATCCAGATGCTGCGCGGCAACCTGGACACCCGCGTCGGCAAGCTCATGGACGGCAAATACGACGCCATCGTGGTCGCCGCCGCCGGGCTCAACCGCCTGGGGCTCACCACCCCCAGTATGGTCCGCCTCTCCCCGCCGGAGTTCATCCCCGCCGTGGCCCAGGGCGCGCTCGGCATCGAATACCGCGCGGGCGACGAACGCATGCGCTCCTTCACCGCCTTCCTCGACCATCCGGACACCCGCGACGCCGTGGCCGCCGAACGCGCCTTCCTGGCCCGCCTCGAAGGCGGCTGCCAGGTGCCCATCGCCGCCCACGGGCGCATCGAGGGCGGCGGCGTGGCGCTCACCGGGCTGGTGGCCGACCCCGAGGGCAAAAACATCATCCGGGTCGAGAAGTCCGCGCCCCGCGACCAGGCCGCCGCGCTGGGCCGTCAAGTCGCCGAGGACGTTCTCGGTCAGGGCGGAAAGGCCATACTCGACAGCGTCTATGGCGGGTAGGCAGGAGAGGCGGGGCTCCGCCCCGGTTCCCGGAGCCCAGGCATGACCGCCGCCTCCCGCGCCCGCCTCTACGACGCGGCCTGGCTTCTGGTCATGGCGGCCACCGCCTGGGCGGTATTCTCCATGGCGCTGACCAGCGCCTTCAACGCGCATCCCGACGAGAAGGACCACGTGGGCGCGGGCCGGTACTACATGCAGTACTGGGACCCCCCGGCCGTGGGCGACGAGCGGGCCAGGGGCGCGTACAGCAACTACGGCGTCTCGTACCTGAACCAGCTCGACTCAGTGTATTTCTTCGCGGGCAAGTTCGCCCGGCTGGTCAAACCCCTGGCTGGAGAGGACCATCTGGCCCTGCGGCTTTTCAACGTGGCGCTTTTCATGTGGCTCATGTGGCTGTGCTGGCGGCTCAAGGGCGCGCGGCGGCTGGCGTTCCTGCCGCTTTTTCTGACCCCGCAGGCCTGGTACGTCTTCTGTTATTTCAACGGCGACGCCATGCCGCTGGCCTTGAGCTTCGCCGTGGTGTTTCTGGTGTCCGGGCTTGTGGAGCTTGGCGAGGCCGCGCGGCCTGAGCCCGGAAGGGCGGAGCGGCTGATGTGGGGTCTTGGCCTGTCACTGGGCCTGCTTCTGGTATCCAAGCAAAATTATTATGTTTTCGTTGCATATCTCCTGGCGTTCTGGGGGCTCGCCGCTTTCCAGGGAGGCGTGTTCCCCCGCATCCCGCTTGGGCGTCTGGCCTTGGCGCTGGCGCTGGCGGCGGCTGTTTTCGGCGCGCGTTACGGCGTGAACGCCTGGGCTGTGCGCCACCAGCCGCCGGACGTGGTGGCCAAGGTGGCCGAGAAGATGGCCGCTCCGGAGTTCAAGCCGTCGGCCGCGGAAAAGGGCGAGGGGTTCTGGGGGTCGCGCATGCGTTCGCGCGGCGTGACGCTCACGGAGATGTTCACGGGCGAGTGGAAGTGGCACGTGTTCACGCTGCGCAGCGCGCTCGGCAAGTACGGGGCCATGGACATCGAGGCCCCGCTTCTCTTCTACCGCTGGTTCGGCAGGGCCGGGGCGCTGTTTCTGCTGCTGGTTGGCATCCCGCTGGCCATGCGAGGTTGGGACGCGCGGGCCGGGCTTTGCCTGTGGCTGGCGTTCGCCGTGCTGACGGTGGGGCAGTCCCTGTGGCATTCCTGGAACAACGATTTCCAGGCCCAGGGGCGCTATCTATTCCCGATTCTGGCCATGACGGGCTGCCTGCTGGCCCGGTTCCGGAACTGCCTGGGAAGGTTCGAGGCTCCCGCTTGGGCCGTGGGCGCGCTCTTGTGGGGGATGTCGCTGTGGTCTTTCGCCGCGGTGGGACTGGCCCGGATACCGAAATGACGGGCTGCTAGACCAGCTCGTTTATGATGTGCCCTATGACGCCTTCCTGGATAACGTGGATGACCTGGTCGGCTGGTGGAGTGGGCACCACGACGTTGCCCGCCTGATGAGCCCAGAACTCGCCCGCCGGATGCGCCACCACGGCGTCCGGGGTGTGCACGAGGCCGTCGTAACCGGCCGAGTGGACAAGTCCGTCGAACATCGCCGGGCTCCTGCCGCTGAGTGGGGCGGCTCCGGGAGGAGCCGTCCTTTCCTACATCATAGGGTCTTGTCCGGACTTTGTCGACTCCCCGCCGCAAGGAACGCTCGACTTGCCGGAAAATCGCATATATCCTGGCTTCATGTGAGGCTCCCGTCCCGTTGGGCTGATGAAGAACGGCGCCGCGGGACCATGGCGGGACGATGGCGGTTATGCGACGTATTGTCCGGCGCGGTATGTGTGCCACCGCGCTCCATGTTCCGGGCAGCAAGAGAGGTCGAAGCAATGGGTGTCAGTGTTCGATTCCGTGACGGCGGAGCAGCCGGTGCGTGCCGCGTGCTGGCGCTGGCCGCGGTGTTGACAGGCTTGTGGTGCGTGCTTCCCTCGGCGCTCGCGGCCGCCGGGAGCGTGCAGGTCGCCATCGTCGGGCCGATGTCAGGAACAAGCAGCGCGGTCGGGATGCAGTACAGGGTGGGGGTGAGCGCGGCCCTGAAAAGCCTCCCCGGAGGCCTGCTGCTGGGAAGGGAAGTGAAGATCGGCTTGCACGACGACAGCTGCAACCCCACCATCGCCGAGAGCGTGGCTCACGAGATCGCCTCGCAGCCGCCGGCGGTGGTGATCGGACACTCCTGCTCCGGCGCCACGGTCGCTGGGGCCCCCATCTACGCCGGCAAGGAAATCCTCCAGATATCGCCCGCGTCCAGCAGCCCCAAGGTCACGGAACTGGGAATCCCGACCATTTTCAGAATGATCGGCAGGGACGACCTCCAGGGGAGGCTGGCCGCCGAGCGCATAGCCGCCCGGCATGCCGGGAAGAAGGCGGGCGTCCTGTTTTTCCCCAACGCTTATTCGTCCGGGCTCGCAAAGACCGCCATCGAGGCCATGCGAAGCCTCGATGTCGTCCCGGTGGCCGAGATCCAGGCCACCGCCTCGGCCGCGTCCTACGCGGCGGAGATCATGGAACTCAAGAGCCGGGGTGTCGAGGTGCTGTACCTTGTGGGCGGAGGGCTGGACTGCGGCATCTTTCTGCGCCAGGCCCGGCAGATGGGCGCGGGCTTCGCCGTTATAGGCAGCGACACGATGGTGCTGGATGTTTTTGTCAAGGCGGCTGAGGGAGCGGCGGACGGCGTGCCGTTCACTTTTCCGCCCGAAGCGGCGAGGCTGCCCAGCGCCGCCGCGGCCGTGGACGCCATCAGGGGCATGGGCCAGGAGCCCGCCGGCTACACGCTGCTCGCCTACGCGGCGGCCCAGGTCTGGATCGAGGGCGTGGAGAGGGCCCAATCCTTCGAGGCGGGAAAGGTCGCCGGGGCCATCAGGGGTAAACCCGTCCGGACGATCCTCGGAGAGGTCTCTTTCGACGGCAGGGGGGACATCGTCACCCCGTATCAGGCGTTCGGCTGGTATGCCTGGAAGGACGGGGAACGTGCGCCGATCGATTGACCAATGAAAGGCAGAGCCGGATTTGTCAAAGATTGACGACTCCAACTCCTTTCTGACGCGGCTTGGCATCAGGTCCAGCCTGCTGCTCGGATTCGGCGCATTGAGCGGGGTGACGCTCCTGGCCGTTCTTGCGGCGCTCTTCCTGTCGTCGCGGGTGGTAACGTCCGTAGGCAACCTTCTGGAAACCCAGCTGCCCTTCAGCGAACGCGCCTTCAGGCTGGCCCGGGCCGCCGAAACCCTGGCCGCTTCCGGCATTCCTCTCTCGTATATCACCACTGAAAAGGAGCGGGACGACGCCTTCCGAGGTGTAGACACCGCCATGGATAACCTGGATCAGGCCCTGGCCGGCCTTCACGAGCCTTCCGGCGGCAAGGTCCGGCTGGAGAAGAAAGTCTTCGCGAGCCTGGCAGACAATCTGCATCGCCTGAGGGACATCGCGGGCGAGAGGATCACGTTGCGGCAGGCGCAACTGCACTCCAGAAGGAGTCTCACGTCCAACCTCCTGGTGTTTCAGCAGAGTCTGACCTTTCGCGTCCGCATACTCGAGAGCGACGCGGACGTCATCCAGCGCCTCATGTCACAGTCCCCGCCCCCGGACGGGCAGATCGCCGCGATTGCCGGGGAGCTGAGCAAACTGCTGCCCGTCGCCAGGGTTTATGCGGTGATAGAGTCCGTCAACGCCCGTCTCCTGGCGGCGAGCCAGGATCCGTCGCTGGCGTTGCTGGACGTGTCGCGCAAGGTGGTGGACAAGGCCCTCGCCGACATCGAGGCCCCCCTGAAGAAGCTCTCCGCGTCGCTGGGCCTCGGCCTGGACGCTCCGTTCGCGGAGCTGCGGGACCTGGCCCTGGGCGCGGAAGGCATGATCGCCTTGAGGGAGAGGGAGCTCCGGCTCGAGGAGGAGAGCAAAGGCCTGATCGCGCTCAATCAGGAACTCGTGCGCGAGGTGGCCGCCGCCACCAGCGGGATGCTGAGCCTCGGGCTCGACGACATGATGCGCACGGGCGAGGCCATCGACGTCATGCGCCAGCAGTACATGGCGTACCTGATACTGTCCGCCCTGGTTGTCCTGTCCTTCGTCGGCATGCTCATGTATTTTCACATCAACGGGCACGTCATAAGACGCCTCACCTGGCTGAGCGAGGCGATGCAGAGCGTGGCCGCCGGGCGTCTCGACATCGAGTTGCCTCCCTCCGGCGACACGGAGTTGGGCCGCCTCGGTGCGGCCCTGCGCCAGTTCCGCGAGACCACGGCCGAGGCCAGGGACAGGGAATCCGCCCTGGAGGCCAGCAACAAGCGGGCCGAGGATGCGCTGGACACGCTGGAGCTAAAGGCCGCCGAACTGGAAGCCGCCAACAGCAAGCTGGCCGAGCTCTCCATCAGGGACTCCCTGACCGGCCTCTTCAACAGGCGGCACTTCGACGAAGCCCTCAGGGTGGAGTGGGCGCGGGCCGGCCATGGCGGAGCGCCTTTCTTCCTGTTGATGCTCGACGTGGACTACTTCAAGCGCTTCAACGACCGCTACGGACACCAGGCCGGCGACGCCTGCCTCCAGCAGATCGCCGCCATCTTGAA
This sequence comes from Thermodesulfobacteriota bacterium, assembly GCA_049322415.1. Taxonomy (GTDB): domain Bacteria; phylum Desulfobacterota; class Desulfovibrionia; order Desulfovibrionales; family Desulfovibrionaceae; genus Fundidesulfovibrio. Next base: position 41,386 of record JBMORI010000064.1, read on the forward strand.
GAGGCATTCCCGGCGGGCGGGCGACGTGGCGGCCCGCTACGGGGGAGAGGAATTCTGCCTTCTGTGCCCCTACATGCGCGAAGCGGACGCCGATGTCCTTGTCAGGAGCATTCACCAGGCCATGCTCGATCTGGCCATCCCCCACGCCGGCTCGCCGTACGGGATAGTAACGGTGAGCATCGGCTATGCCGTTGCCGCAGCAGACGCGACGCACTCCCCCTGGGATGTCGTCCGCGCCGCCGACAAGGCTCTCTACGAGGCCAAGGAGGCCGGGCGGAATCGAATCAGGGAGTCGGCGTTGACGCCGTCCGGGACGCACGGGCCATCTGGCCTTCCGGAAAGCAAGGGCTGACCTCCGTTCAGAAGGGCGGCGATCATTGCTGACCGCGTCCCAGCGGCCGCTCGAGGAATGCGGCGCGCGGGAGACGGCATTCCCTGCCCGCGCTTCAAGGACAAAAGCCACCGTCCCCTCCGCTGAGCGGGAGGCTCCCGTGCCGGGCGGGAACAGTGGCTGACGGAGCGGCGGGGGGATTCTCCCCCTCGCGCGGGCGGATCGGCGGCGCTCTTACGAGGCCTGGCTGACCCCCGCCTGGGAGAACGTGGCCATCTCGTTCATGACGGCAGCAGACGCGCGAAGAAGCGTGAGCGCCAGGGCCGCTCCCGTGCCTTCGCCCAGCCGCAGTCCGAGGTCCAGGACGGGCTTCGCATCCAGGGCAAGCATGATGGCCTGGTGCCCGGGCTCGGCCGAGGCGTGGCTGAAGATGCAGTAGTCCGCCGCGGCGGGAGCGAACCTCAGGGCCGCCACGCAGGCGGCCGTGGAGATGAAGCCGTCCACGAGCACCGCCATGCGGTTGGCCGCCGCGCCGAGGATCAGTCCGGCGAGACAGGCTATCTCGTATCCGCCCAGCGCGGCGAGGATCCTGAGCGGGTCGCCCGATTTCACCGCGTCCGAGTTCACCTCCAGGCATCTGGCGACGACCCTGGCCTTGCGGGAGACGCCGTCCTTGTCCAGACCCGTGCCGGGGCCGGTAACGGCTTCCGGGGCCAGCCCCAGGAAGGCGCAGTAGAGGGCGGTGGAAGGCGTGGTGTTGGCGATGCCCATGTCGCCCGTGCCCACGGTGCGGCATCCGCGCGCGGCGGCATCCTCTGCCAGCCGTATCCCGAGCAGGAGGGCCTGGAGGCACTGGTCCGTGGTCATGGCCGGGCCTTTGGCCATGTTGGCCGTGCCAGGGGCGACCTTGGCCTGCACCAGGTTGGGGTGCTCGGGGTACGTCCCGCCGGCGCTCCCTGCGTCCACCACCACCAGCTCCGCGCCCGCCTGCCTGGCCAGCACGTTGATGCCCGCCCCGCCCGAGACGAAGTTGAGCACCATCTGCCTGGTGACTTCCTGGGGGTAGAGGCTCACGCCCTCGGCGGCCACGCCGTGGTCCCCGGCGCAGGTGAAGATGATGGCCGGGTCAGCCTTGGGGGCCTGGCCTCCCTGGATGAGGCTCAGGCGCATGGCCAGCTCCTCCAGGCGTCCCAGGCTGCCCCGGGGCTTGGTGAGGTCGTCCAGGCGGGCCTGGATGGCGGGGACGAGCGAGGCGTCCACCGGAGCGATGCGGGCTATGGCGGTCTTGAGCTTCTCGAGCATGTGGGGTCGATCCTTATGCTTGGCTGAATAAAAAAATCCCTTGTCCCCTCGTGGAGGGGGCAAGGGATCGCCTTTACCATTGGTTCAATCCGCGAAACGGTTCCGGCCGTCCGTCTTCAGGCTCGCGGGTCATCCTCCGCCCGCCCTTCCCGCCCCGGCGGGGCAGTGGTCATGCGGGCATCGTCTCCGCTTACTGCGGCGGGACCGCCACGGACTTTCACCGTAGTTCCGTAACGGCCGGACATGGCGGGCAATGGCTAACGCGGATGCCGGTCCGGGTCAAGCCCGGGGCCTAAAGCTCGCCGTCGCGATGTCATGCCATGGCCGCCTGGGGGGAGAGCATCCCGGGCGAGGGCGCGACGCCAGCCGAGTTCTCGAAAAAGATGAGTGAGTTTTCCTGGTAAAAAATAATTATTTCATGTTGTTGCCACGAAAAAACTGTCCGCTCTCCTTGCGGGCGCGACGCTACGGGCAGACGGACCTCGGTTTGTTCTGCCCGGTGGAGTCCAGCACCTGCTGCCAGTAGCTTGAGTGTATGTCCATGCGCTTCCTGCCCGCCGTGACCAGGGGCAGCGGGATATGCACGGGCATCTCGTGCAGCTGGCTGACCATGAGGCCCGTCTTTCCGGCCATGCCGGCGTGGACGGCCAAGGCTCCGAGCATGTTGCAATGCGCCCTGTCCGACGCCCCGGCCGGGATGGAGCGGATGATGTAGCTCGGGTCGATGTACTTGAGGGTGATGGGCAGCCGGTCCTTGAAGTACTGCTTGATGCGGCTTTGCAGCAGACCGCAGATGTCGCCCAGCACCTTGTTGCCCGAGGCGTCAGTGAGGCCGGATTCCGGCAGCAGGTGCTGCCCGGCCCCCTCGGCGGCCACCACCACGGCGTGGCCCCGGCGCTTGAGCCTGGCTTCCAGCTCCGGGAGGAAGCCTCCGGGGCCCTCCAGCTCGAAGGGCTGCTCCGGCACCAGCACGAAGTTGACCTCCTTGATGGACAGGGCGGCGGCCGCCGCGATGAAGCCGGACTCGCGCCCCATGAGCTTCACCAGCCCGATGCCGTTGGGCGCGCCGGTGGCCTCCACGTGGGCGCAGCGTATGGCCTCTATGGCCTTCTCCACGGCGGTGTCGAAGCCGAAGGTGCGCGTGACGAAGTGGATGTCGTTGTCGATGGTCTTGGGGACGCACACGATGCCGATGCGCAGGTCGCGGCGCGAGCAGACCTCGTGGATGGCCTGGGCGGCGCGCATGGTCCCGACTCCCCCGAGCATGAAGAGCACGCCCACGTTGAGCCTCTCCAGGGCGTCCACCACGTCCTCGGGATTCTGCGGGCCGCGGGAGGAGCCCAGGATGGTGCCCCCGAACTCGTGTATGTCGGCCACGCATTCCGGATTGAGCGGGACCACCAGCGGGTCGGTCTTGGGGATGAATCCGGAGAGTCCGTAGCGTACGCCCAGTATGGAGGACACCTTGTAGCCGTGGTGCGCCTCCATGACGATGGAGCGGATGACGTCGTTGATGCCGGGGGAGAGTCCGCCGCAGGTGACGATGGCGATTTTGGTCTTCGGGGGGTCGAAGTAGATCATGCGGCGTGGCCCGGCCTGCTCCAGGGCCGGCGCTTCGCCCGCGCCGCCGCCGTTTTTGAGGATATTGATCAAAACCCCTTGCTCATCGTCCACGAACAGGGAATTCTGGCGGGGGTTCGGAATCTTGGCCGGCCCGAGCGATGGGATTCGCGTGGATCCGGCCGCCAGTCCTGGCGCGGGCTGGCCAAGGGTATCGACGTCCTGCATGGAAGGCCTCGCTTGGGGTTTCATGTCCATCCTCGTGGCCACGTGTAGCATGGCGGAGTGACAAGATGCAAACGAGGCATTCAAGGACGTACTTTTTCGTGCCGCCGGTGCGCAAGCCCACCGGCGGGGTGGCCGTTATCCTGCGCATGGCGGAAATGCTCCACGAGGCCGGGCACGACGCGGCGCTCGCGCTGCTGGAGCCGCTCGGCTGGCGTCCGGAGGGCCCGGCCCTGCCCGAGACGGACCTGGCGGGCGCGCGCCCCGGCCCCGGCGACGTCTGGGTGGTCCCCGAGGGCTGGGTGAACGCCCTGGCCCCCGGGCTCCAGGGCAAGGCCCGGTGCATGGTCTACGTGCAGAACTGGGCCTACCTCTTCAACGGACTGCCGCCGGGCGTGGACTGGCGGAGCCTGCCGGTGTCTTTCGCGGCGGTGTCGCGGCCCGTGTCCTGGTTCATTTCCAGAAGCCTCGGCGTGGACGCCCCTGTCCTGAGGCCCGGGATCGACCTTTCCGTGTTCACTCCGTCCCCGGCCAAGCCGGAGACGCTGACAGTGGCCTACATGCCGCGCAAGAACAAGGCCCAGGCCGAGGAGATCAGGAGGGTGATCGAGGCCAGGGGCAGGTTCGAGGTCCATTGGTCCGAGATAAGCGGCCTGGACCAGGCCGGAGTCGCCGCCGCGCTCAAGGCCAGCCACTGTTTCCTGGCCACGGGCTTCCCCGAGGGGTGCCCGCTGCCGCCGCTCGAGGCAATGGCCAGCGGCGCGATCCCGGCCGGTTTCGCGGGATACGGCGGCTGGGACTACATGCGCCAGGCGGCGGATGGAAGGTATGCGCCGGACTGCCCCATGGACCCCGTGGACTGGGGCGGAAACGGCTTCTTCGTGCCGGACAACGACGTGCTGGGCGCGGCGCTGGCCCTGGAGGACGCCCTGGCCCTGTGGCGCGGCGGCGGGAAGCGGCTGGACGCCGTCCTCGCGGACTGCGCCCGGACCGCGAAGGCCTACGGCCTGGAGGCCCAGAAGCGTTCCGTGCTCGATTTCTGGAAGTCCCTGGGGTAGAACCACCCCCGCATGAACGCGACCCGATCCGTTTTCGTCCTCAAGGCCCTGTTCCTGGCGCTCAACGCCGCCTTTTCCGGAATGCTCTGCTGGGACGCCTCCGGCCGGGGCAAGGCGCTGGTCCTGGCGCTGCCCCTGGTCGCGGCCGCATGCCTCTGGCGGCGCGGCCTGGCCGGTCATTTCCTGGCCGTCCTCGGCGCGTCCCTCGTTTTCTTCGGCTTCCAGTCCTACTCCGTGCACGCCCAGGTCCTGCACTATCTTGCGAGCTGGGCCGCGATCCTTTTGCTCGCCTTGTCCGGACCGGACGCGCGTCCCGCTTCGTACGGCCCCCTGCGGATATGGCTCCTGGGTTTCGTGGGGGTGATGCTGGCCGGGCTGCCGCTCCTGCCGCTGGGAGAGTATCTCCAGGCGTTCAAGGAGCTCGGGCCGCTGGGCTTCGCCCGGATGGCCGCCTACTCCACGGCGTCCAGCTCCTTCTACGCCCTGGCCTCCCTGGACCGGCTCGTCGTCTACGCGCTCTTCGCCTGGGAGTTGGCGGGATGCCGGGACAGGCTCATGCCGGTCCGGGTGCTCCAGGGAGCGGCGGCAACGCTGCCAGCCGCACTGATCTTCGGACTGACCGAGTATTTCCTCGCCCGGGGCAGGGCCTTCGCCATGAACGACAGGCTGTCCTCGCTGTTCCTCAACCCCGGCTGGTTCGCGGAGTACGTCTGCGTGGGCTTCCCGTTCCTTCTGCTCCTGGGGCGCGGCAGGGGCGGGGCGCTTCTGTACGGCCTGCTGGCCTTGATGCTGACGGCCATGGTCCTGACCATGGCCAGGGCGGCCTGGCTTGTGTCGGCCCTGCTGGCGGTGGCGCTGGTGGCCGCCGGCCTGGCCCGGTTCGATCTGTTCGCCCTCCACTACAGGCGCATGGCCAAGGGGGTCGTCATCGGCCTTGCCTGCGTGGCGGTGGTTGGGGGCGGCGTGTACGGGGCGCTGTCAGTGACCAAGGTGTCGCTGCTCAATTTCCCCCTGGCCACCATGATCGGCAAGCGCCTGGAGCGGTTTTCCGAGACGCCCAGGCCCACGGTCTTCAAGAGCGGGGTGCTGGTGGGCATGGAGTCGCCCGTGTCCGGCATGGGATACGAGACCTACGCCTGGCATTACCCTCACCTCATGGCCGCGCCCTCAAGCGGTCTGGCCCGGGGGATCCCCGCGGACGCCGAGGTCTTCGAGGCCACGCACAACCTGTTCATACAGGTGTTCGCGGGCGGCGGCATGGCCGGACTCGCGGCGTGGCTGTTCCTGGCCGGGAGGGCCGGGCAGATTGCCCTTCGCGTCCATCGCCGCCGAGCCGATCCCGCGAGCCTCGCCGCGCTGCTGTCCCTGGCCGCGTTCCATCTCTTCGGCCTGTTCCAGGAGATGATCTACATCCCGGCCGTGTGGCTTCTTTTCTTCGCCGTTCTCGCCTGGTGCGTGGCCGCCGAGGATTCGGACGGCGGGTGGGTGGCTCCCTTCACCGAACGCCGCGCGGCGAGCGCTACGGCTCTGGCCGTGCTGGGCGTCCTGCTGCTGAACTTTTCCAACGCCGGATACGCACGGCTGGCCGGGAGCCTTGCCCTTGAGTCCTACCCCGTTCCCGGCGCGCGCGACCTCCAGGGGCTGACCGGGCCGGAGGCGGTGAACGGCAAGGAGGTCATGTGGAGTTCCGGCGCGTCGTCCTTCGTGCTCGAGGGGGAGGGGCCGTGGCGGTTCCGGACGGGCGTGCCCCACCCGGACCTCGCGGCGAGGCCGGTGCGCGTGAGCCTGCGCGCCGGGGGAGGGGAGGCCGCCTCCGTCCTCCTCGACGCCGCCTCTGGCAGGACGGCGGAGCTTGTGATCCCCGCCGGAGCCGCGAAGCCCGGGCAGCGTGTCTACATGGCCGTCTCCAGGCTTTACTGTCCGCTGACCTCCGGGATCAAGGACCACCGGGCGCTCGGCGCCTGGATATCAGGGCCTGGGCTGACTCTGGGATACGGCAATTGAAAAAGTAATACGCGTTAGAATGTGCTGTGCAGGTTTTACTTTTGATGGACAGGAGATAAAGTAAGGCCAGCCTTGCTGGCGTTAGCGCGAAACAGCGTTGGTGACGTTGTGCGTGAATACCCGCAGCTCGTTGACGAGCCTCATGCCAAGTTTGCGTATGCGCGAGTTGCCGCTGGAGGATGCGAGGCCTTCGGCAGCGCTGATGTCCGACGCGGCATGCATGGTGACGAACTGGCCGGTCTCGGAGATTTTCCTGCCGAGCAGGTTTTTCGCCTCGGGTTGCGGGAGGGCGTCCCGGACGTCGGCGAGCTGGGCCATGGCATGCGCCCGGATGGCGTAGGCCATGGCGGTGGCGGTGAAGTAGTTGCACAGGTTCTTCTCTCCGATTGTGTCCACCTGCCCGGAGAGGTTGGCGGCCATGGAGGCGATGTCCTCGAAGTGCCGCTGGGAAGCCTGGAAATGCTTCGACTCCGCCAGCGCGGGAGCGGCGTGGACCAGCATCAGCAGGCAGGCGGCGACGAGGCCAGGGAATCTTGGTGCGAGCATTGTTACCTCCGCGCCGCCCTCCTAGCAGTTTGGACGGCGCGGTCAAGGGATGCCCGGGTACGTTTTTTTCCTCCTTGCCGGGCAAAATCCGTAACCGGCTCACGGAGCGGCGTTTGATTTTTTTGCTTCATTTCTGTAAGGAGTTCTTCCCGGCCACGGATACGTGCCTGAACCTCCCTTTTTCGGGCCGATTTGGCCCGTTCCTTGCTTTGTGCATCCGCCGAGAATCCCGCGCGCCGTCCCCGGCACGCTAGGACGCTCACGCATCGAGGAGTCCGCCCGCATGAACCGACGTCATTTCATCGCAGCCATGTCAGCGCTCGGAGCCCTGCCCCTTTTGCCGAAGGCGGTCCGGGCCGCCCCGGAACGCCTGCCCAGGGGCATGGTCACCTTCACATTCGACGACGGCATCGCGAGCAACTACCAATACGCCCTGCCCATCCTGAAATCGCGCGGGCACCTGGCCACGGCGGGCATCGTGGTCACGCGGATGCTCTCGGGCAACAACGACTACATGACCGTTGACCAGGTGCGGGAGCTGGCGGCCAACGGCTGGGAGATAGCCTCCCACAGCCTGACGCATTCCAGGCCCATCCAGATCCCCAAGACCTACGAGCAGGAGCCCGTCTCGGACTGGCACGCCGACCAGGCCGACGCGAACCTTTTCCAGGCCCAGTACGAGTACGAGCGCATCGCCGGCCTCTACCAGGACGGCCAGCCCCTGAAGGAGGTCGAGAACCTGTCCCAGCTGCGGTCCGTGAAGGGCTCCTACTGGCACGACCAGGCCATCGCCGAGCTGCACGTGCATCCCCTGCGCGGCGGCGACCCCTCCGGGCTCGGCATCCTCGCGGGCTCCTACCAGCGCGAGATGGAGCAATCCAAGAAGATGCTCACCGGGCTTGGCTTCGACGTGGACACCTACATCGCCCCGCACAACTACTGGACCGAAGACGTGGAGGCCATCAGCCGACGCTACTACAAGCGCGCCTGCACCGGCCGCGACAGCGACAACCGCCCCTCGTCCTTCGATCCCTTCGCCATCAGGCGCTTCATGGCCCACGCCAGGGATTCCGTGCAGTCCTACGTGCGCATCATCAAAGACCACTGCCTGGAATATGGCGGATGGGTGGTGTTCTGCTTCCACGGCGTCGGCGACAAGACCGGCTGGGAGCCGGTGTCGTCGGAAACCCTGGACGGCGTCTCGTCCTGGGTGGCCGGGCAGAGCATCCCGGTCGTCACGATCCGCCAGGGGTGCAAGATAATGGAAGACCTCAGGAACGGCACTCGACAGCCCGCGCCCGAAACGGCCGGAATGGACAAGAATAACATATCCAACAAGAAGAAGGGTTCCTAGCACATGCGTAAGCTCAAGATCGTGGTGGGCGGCTATGCCGTGAGTTTTCCCCTGGGAGGCCAGGTGTGGATGTTCATGCACTACATGAAAGGCCTTTCCCGCCTGGGGCATGACGTCGTATTCATTGAGGATACGGCTGAATGGGCGTTGCCTTTCGATCCGATCAAGGGGTTCCCCTCGGCCGACTCCACCCACGGCCGCAGGGTCGTGGGCGAGGCCTTCGACCGCATCGGGCTCGGGGACCGCTGGGCCTACAACACCATCTTCGAGAACAGGCTTTACGGCATGGATCGCGAGGAACTGGACCGCTTCTGCGCCGAGGCCGACCTCTTCCTGAACGTCTCGGGCGTCATCCCCCTGCGCGAATCCTACATGAAGGCCAAGGTCCGCGCCGTCATCGACACCGATCCCATCTTCACCCAGTCCAAGATCGCCGAGGACGAGTGGACCCGCGACTACTTCAAGCAGCACGACGTCTTTTTCACCTGGGGGCACAACATTCCCACCGGGTCCACCGGCGTGCCGCTCTCGGGCATCGACTACCACCCCACCCGCGTGCCCATCGTCCTGGACCTGTGGCCCAACCGCGAAGGCGGCGGCGCGGGCTTCACCACCATCGGCAACTGGGACGCCAAGGGCCGCGACATCGTCCACGAGGGCAAGAAGCTCTCCTGGCGCAAGTGCGAGAAGTACGAGCAGATCATCGACCTGCCCGGGAAGCTCCCCGGCGTCACCCTGGACCTCACCATGAGCGGCATGGAGAAGGACGCCGAGCGCTTCGCCGCGCACGGCTGGAAGGTCAAGAACGCCCTGGAGCTTTCCAGGGACATCTGGGCCTACCACGACTACGTCCTGGATTCGACCGCCGAGTTCACCGTGGCCAAGGAGCAGAACATCAAGCTCAAGTCCGGCTGGTTCTCCGACCGCTCGGCCAGCTACCTTGCTTCCGGACGCCCCGTCATCGTGGAGGACACCGGATTTGGCACCTACCTGCCGGTGGGCGAGGGCCTCATCACCTTCGACGGCGTGGAGAACGCCAGGGCAGCCATCGAGACCGTGCTCTCGGACTATCCGAAGCACCGCAAGGCCGCCCGCAAGATCGCCGAGGACCACTTCGATTCCGACAAGGTGCTCGGTCAGCTCCTGAAGGATTGCGGCTTCTAGTGTGGCGTCCGCGAGGAACGTGCATGACTGCTTCGCGGGCAATATGTTGAAATAGTAGTCTTTTCTTTTTTTGAGAGTATGTCCCTGTTTTCCCGGGATGCCTCTTTGGCGGGGATTCCCCCGGACCGGCGGCCATTGCGCCGCCGCGCCAAGCCCGGCGAGGGACATCCTTCCTCGGACGAGGCCGTTTAAGCAATCGCATGTGACGCGAAAAGCCGCCCCCGGAAAGGGGCGGCTTTTTCGCGTTCCGGAGGCTGGACATACGCAGTTGCGTGATTACATTAGAATTGCAGGCAATGGTGTTCAACCCGTAACGGAGGGACTGGCGAAATAAACCACTTTTCTCATAACAAGCGCACGAGGCGCATTCGACAGGAGATTTGCGTAAGCGCATCATAAGAGCCACACCTGAAGGTAGGGGAGGCTGCCGGAATTCCGGCTATCGCGCCAGCAAATCTCTTCTTTTGTCCTGGCATATAGGTTTATTTATATTGCAAAAACTAAATTTCTCCTGCATGGTTGGGCAGGAGGAAGAAGAATATGGCCAAAGTGAAGTCGATGGACGAGGCTGCGATGAAGCTCGGCGCCAGGGTTGGACTCAGTTTTGCCGCCATGCTGTTTCTGGCATTCGCGTTTGACTTTGTAGACGAGATAGGTTGGTTCCAGTACTCAGTCCTGCTGGGGCTTCATTTTTTGTCATTCTTCCTGTTGTATTCATACAGAAAAGAAGGGAACCATAACCCTCTCATTCTCGCGTACCAGATCACGATAGCCTGGAATGCATTGATCGGTGTGGCGTCGATGGTTGTATCCTTCAATATTCCCTCCCACTACGACTTTATTTACGGTTATCGCGTCATGTCTGAAGTGCGAAGGGAATATTCGGCTCTGACCGCAGGAATGATATGGTCAATATATGGGAACATCAAGGATATCAAGGAGGTCAAAGCGCTGCTGAAAGCGGGGACCGCCTGACGGCGGATGCCGGGCTGCTCCTGATAATTATCGGGGAGGTCTGGTGCCGGGACAATGAGGAAAGCGGTTACTGACTGAAACTGCAATATACTGAAATAATGGTTCTTGCCTTCAAGGGCAGGTTCATGTTTTCCAGGGGCGCGATACTGTGCGCGAGGAGTCCTTTCAAGCAGGCAACGTGTGACGAGTGAGTTAGGCTGGCCTCAAGTTTCCCTTTCCCCTTCGCCGTCCCTGAACCTCTCCACCCACCTGATCTCCCTCACGATGCTCTCCACCACGCCGTCCGCGCGCAATTCCTCCGGCAGCACGTCGAAGGTGTAGGTCTCCACCTCCAGGGGGACCCGCTCCGGGACAAGCGGCAGGAACTCACGCAGGAACAGCTGCGTGCTCAGGCATTCCGGCAGCGTCTCGAGAAAGACCGGCAAGTGGAAATGCACCCGCCAGCAGTCCACGCCGTCGCCGGAGGCTCCAAGTCCGCCACCAGGGCATGCCCGGTCCGGCGTGTTCGCGGAACCGGCCCGTGCGGCCTCCTGTCCGGCGTGCGCCAGGGCCTGGCCGAGGTCGTCGAAGCGCAGGAGGCTTCCGTCAGCCAGCCGGGCCACGCACTGGTGCAGATAGACCGGCTCGTCGAAGCGCGACAGGCAGCCCAGGTCCGGGCAGGGCAGGTGCAGCGCGGACGAGACCTGCACGTGCCCGATCTCGATGGCGTTTTTCCTCAAAAGCCCGAGCGACCAGGCCGGGTCCTCGAACTGGAGCGCCTGGTGGCAGCAGTCGTAGCAGGCGGCCATGTGGGCTCGAGGGCCGCCGGGGAGGTCGAGCCGCTCGAAGAGGGCCACGAGCTCCGGCGTGGTCTCAACCAGACAGCCGGGCTCGGGCTCCAGGGAAAGCCGGATGAACTTGCCCGTCCGCTGGGCGATGTCCTCCAGCGCCCGCGCGGCGGCCCGCAGGTTGGAAAGGGCCGGTTCCTCCTGGGCCGGGTCGAAGTCCGCCCTGAAGCCCACCGGCACGGTGGAGATGGACCCGTCCACGCCCTCCGGCAGCCACCGGGCCAGCAACCCGGCCAGTCGCAGGGTGTAGGCCAGCCGCTCAGGCGAGCGCCAGTCCGGCTGGTAGACCCCGGACTTCACGGGGCGGCCGTGAAAGGTTCCGTAGGGGAAGCCGTTCAGGGTGGCCACGTACAGGCCGTGGTCTTCGAGCCAGCCGCCGAAGCGGGCCGCCTCCTCCTGGTCCACCTGCGCGCTGGCCAGTCCGGAGATCCTAAGCCCCACGGGGAACGGCCGGTCCGGGCAGACACGCGCCTTGACGGCCAGCGTGTGCGTCTGAAGGCTTGCCAGGGTCTCGGCCCAGGATTCGCCCCTGTGGATGTTGGTGCAGTAGGTCACGGGCTGCCTGCTCACGCGAAACGCTCCTTGAGCAGTGCGGCGGCGCGGCGCATCGAGTCGAAATCCACCTCGTTCACCTCCACCCGCGAGCCGATGCCAGTGAGCATGCTCAGATAGAGCGAGCCCCCCAGGTGCTCCCTGAAGGCCTCCATGGCCCCAGGCATGTCCAGGGTCTCCAGGGCGGGATGCCAGGGGGCGAAGCCCAGGCCGGGCAGCACTTCGAGCACCCGCTCCATGTCCGGCCCGGAGAGCAGCCCGGACAGATGGGAGTAGACGGTGTCCAGGGCCACGCCCACCGCCACGGCCTCCCCGTGCCCCAGTGCGCCGGAGGTGGCTTCCTCCATGGCGTGGGCGCTCCAATGGCCGAAATCAAGGGGGCGCGAGGATCCGAACTCGAAGGGGTCGCCTCCGGTGGCGATGTGTTCGAGATGCAGCTCGGCGCAACGTTCGATGGAGTGCTCGAAGGCGCGCTGTTCGAAGCGCGACAGGGCGTGCCTGTCCGCGCGGAGGCGTTCGAAGAAGGCGGCGTCCTTGATGAGCGCGATCTTCACGGCCTCGGCGAGCCCGGCCCGCCTTTCGCGCGGAGGCAGCGCGTCCAGGAGCGCGAAGTCGTTCAGCACCGCGTAGGGCGGGGCGAAACAACCCAGGAAATTCTTGCGCCCGAAGAAGTTCACGGCGTTCTTCACCCCGACCCCGGCGTCGTTCTGGGCCAGGGCGGTGGACGGCATGCGGATCAGGCGGACGCCCCGGTGGGCGGTGGCCGCCGCGAACCCGGCCGCGTCCAGGACAGCCCCGCCGCCGAGGACGATCAGGAAGGACTGACGGCATAGCCTGGCCTCGAAGATGAGGTCCAGCACCGCATTGAAGACGGCGAGGTCCGCCTTTGCCCGCTCTCCGCCGCGCACGGTCAGGACCGGCGCTGCCAGGACGGCCCGCGCCATGGAGGCCAGCCGGGCCTCCATGCCGGAGGCGAGCCCCGGCAGCGCCCCGGCCGCGCCTGCGTCCAGCACCGCGGCGACCCGGTGCGGCCCCGGGCCGGCAGAGGCAAGGATATTTTCCAAGGCGGGGTTGGACGGAGCCAGGGCGTCCCTGGTGAAGATGACCGGGAAATCGTAGCTGACCGTGATGCTTTGGCGGATGGTTCTGGTCATGGGGCAGGGTTGTAGGCGGGACGCCGGGTTTCAGTCAATCGCGGCGGGGGCGGCCAATCAGGCTCGCACCGGCCCTGGGAGTGAAAAAAACGTATCCCCGGCGCGGGGTCTGGGAAAGAAACGTACTCGCCGCACGGGACCGGCGGATATCCGCCGGAAAAGGGGGAGGGCGTCAAGGAACCGGACGCCCCGGGACGGGCCAGGGCCGCCTCGCGTATGCGCCCGCAAATCCCGCCTAAACCGTTTCGGAACATCAGCCGATAAGAGAGGCGCGGCCGGTTCACCCCTGGGTCAATCCGGTCCGGCATGCCAGATGCATGAAATGCGTCAAGTCCGGCCCTGCCGGCGGGAGGCAGCCATGATCAGGGTGCTGCGAAACTATCTGCAACACAGGCTCAATCCGGTTCACGTCTATTGCCGCTTGAGGGATATCGGTCTCTGCAAGTCCAAGGCGAGGCGCATGACCACCTTCTACGCGCGCTTCTACTCCCTCACCTGGCTGGGCTGAGCCCTCCCCCTGCTTCTCCCGGACTGCTTCCCCGTCCGGGCCTGCCTGGAAGGAACGTTGTTGCCTACCGGCGAAAATCCTTGAAAAATTGACAGGGAACCTGCCCCGGAGTATATTCCAAAAATGTGGCTCCAGGCTTTGGGCTCGCCATCCGGGCTCAGGCCGGGACGGGAAGGGGCCAAGGCGAGAAGGCCATGCGCGGCGGTGTGCCGCGTGATTTCCCCAGGCCTTCCCAACAAGGAATCGGGGTGTCCGCATGAAGCGTCCCTTCTTGCTCGTCGTGGCCCTCGCTCTCGCGGGACTGGCCATAATTTCCTTGCAGCGCCTGCGTTCCAGCGAGAAAGCGCCGCTGACGCTTGGATATGTTTCCAGCCTCTCGGGAAGGTTCTCGGCCCTGTCCGGTTCCGGGCGCGACGGGGCTGTTTTGGCCGTGGACAAGGTGAACGACCGGGGCGGAGTGGCTGGCAGGCCCCTGCAGCTTTCCATCAAGGACGCCGCCTTCGATCAGGACAAGGCCGCCAAGGCCGTCGCCGAGTTGGCCCGGCAGGGCGTGTCCGCGGTCATTGGGCCGTTCGCCAGCGCCATGGCCAGGCCCATGGTTCAGGTCTCCTCGGAGACCGGAATGCTGGTTGTAAGCCCCACGGTCTCCTCCGACGAATTCACGGGAAAGGACGACCTGTTCCTGAGGCTCATACCCACGACAGCCGACTACTCCGCCGCGCTCGGCAGGCATATCGCCCGCGAGCGTGGCGTGAAGAAGCTGGCGGTTCTGGTGGATACCGCCAACGCGGCCTACACCGCATCGGCCGCCCGTTTCACACGGGAAGGATTCCTGGGCGCGGGCGGGACGGACTTCGCCGTCATCGAGTACGACTCCCGCAAGTCTCCCTCGATCCAGGCGCTGGCGGCCCAGGCGGTGGGCGCGCGTCCGGACGGAATCCTCATGATATCCGGGCCGCTCGACACCGCCATCATGTGTCAGCATCTGCGGCTGGCCGCTCCGGACATGCCTCTTTTCTCGTCCACCTGGGGCATGTCCTCCGAACTCATCGAGAACGGCGGGAGGGCCGTCGAGGGGCTGGAATCGGTGGTGCCCTTCGATCCCGAGAGCACGGCGCCCGCCTACCAGGAATTCGTCAAGGAATTTGCCTCCCGGTACGGGAGGCAGCCGGACTTCGCCAGCATGTACAACTACGAGACGGTCATGCTCCTGGCCCGCGCCCTGGACCAGGTCCCCGGCGCGAAGGGAGAGGAACTTAAGATGATCATCCTCTCGCACAATCCGCACCAGGGCCTGCAAAGCCCGTACACTCTCGACCGTTTCGGAGACGTTTCCCGCCCGCTCTACCTGCTCACGGTGACGGACGGAAGGCTCATGGTCAGGAAGTGAACCAGGCATGAGTCCCCGCCCGTCCAGCCTCCGTTTCCGGCTCGCGGCCGGTCTGGCCGTCCTTGCCGTCATCGGCGTGGGGCTCCAGTTCGCCGTATTCGGCCGCGTCGCCGAGAGCATGCGCCAGGACGTGGCCGCCAGGAACCTGGACCTCGCCCACGCCATCGCTGGCGAGGTGGACAACGCCGTGGGCCTCCCCGCGCATGCCCTGTCCAGCCTCGTGAGCCTTCTGGATGAGGGGCTCTCGGGCAAGAATCTGGACGAGACCCTTCAGGACATCCTGCGCTTCATCAAGGTGGTGGAGCTGGTCCAGATTCTCGACCAGGAGGGCCGGGTGCTGTCGGTTGCGCCCGCCAACCCCGACCAGTTGGGCCTTGATTTCTCCAACCAGCCATTTTTCAGGGATGCCCGCAATGCCCCTGGCGCCGTCTACTCCGATTCCTTCATATCCATGCAGACGTCAGCGGCCACGGCGACCATTTCCCAGGCTTATTCTCGTGGCGTGGCCGCGCTCCAGCTGCGGGTGGACGAGATATCCAGGATGGCCGGGGTCCTGCCGCCTCAAGGGGGCGGGTTCATCGCCGTGGTGGACGCGCGGGGCGTGGTGATAGGCCACACCGACCCGCAGGCCGCACTCAGGCGGGAGAGCCTGAAGCATCTGGAGGTCTTGGATTCCGGCGATGGGAAGGACGTTTCCGCCATGGGCGCGGTCAACGGGCTGGAGGGCATCCTGAGCGTTTCCCCGGTACGCGGGGCAGGCTGGAAGGTGGTGGTGTTCGAGCCATCCTCCCACGCCTTCGCCTCCATCGCGAACCTGTACTCCTACACGCTGGGCGGGGTTGCGGTGGTGGCGCTGTGCTCTGTGCTGGCCATGTTCGCCTTCCAGGCGCAGTTGCTAAGGCCCCTTGGGGACCTCACCGCCCAAACGCGTGAAGTGGCCGGGGGGCGCTACGACGTGGCCATCACGCCGGCCTTCCGGGAATTCGTCCCCCTGGCCGAGAGCTTCACCTACATGACGGAGCAGCTCAAGAACAGGGAGGAGGCGTTGCTCGTAAGCAGGCGCAGGATCGCCTCGGCCGTTGACGCCATGCCCTCCTTCGTTGCCTTCACCGACGGGGAGGGGCGCATCGAGCATTGGAACGCGGAGGCCGCAAGGCTGACTGGCGTGAGCGCGGGGGAGGCCAAGGGCCAGCTGCTGGAAGATGCCGCCCCGCAGCTTGCTCCCGTCCTGGCCGCCGTTGAGCAGTGCAACAGCATCGGGCTGCCCGTGAAGTGGGAAAAGCTGAACGCCGACTTCGGCGCGGGCAAGCGGACGTTCGACGTTCTTGCCTATCCGCTCGCCTCCTCCGATTCGGGCGGAGTGGTCCTGCGCATCGATGACATCACGGACCGCATCCGCATGGAAGAGATCATGGTCCATACGGAGAAGATGATGACCGTCGGCGGCCTTGCCGCCGGGATGGCCCACGAGATCAACAACCCCCTGGGGGGAATACTGATGTCCGCCCAGAACCTGGGGAGAAGGCTGGACACGGGGCTTGCGGCCAACATCGAGGCCGCGCGGGAGGCGGGCGTGGATCTGGCCGCCATGCGCTCCTATCTCGAGAAGCGAGGCATCTTCGCCCAGGTGGAGTCCATCCGCGAACTGGGCGCCAGAGCAGGCAAGATCGTCTCGAACATGCTTGGTTTCTCCCGGCGCTCCCATTCCGGATACATCCCGGTGAAACCCGAGGAGCTTATCGAGCGCTCCCTGGAACTCGCCGTCAACGACTACGAACTGAAGAAGCGCCTGGACCTGAAGACCGTGACCGTGCACCGGCGCTACGATCCGGAGGTCCCGGCCACGCCCGTGAACCGCAACCAGATCGAGCAGGTGCTGCTCAACATATTCAAGAACGCGGCCCAGGCCATGACGGCCACGGCCGGTCAGCGCCCGCCCGAGCTGTGGATCGAGACGTCCCGGGAGAAGGACGAGGCGGTCATCGTCATCAGCGACAACGGTCCGGGCATGCCCGAGGAAGTCCGCGAGAGGGTGTTCGAGCCGTTCTTCACCACAAAGGAAGTGGGGCAGGGCACGGGGCTCGGGCTGTCGGTGTCGTATTACATCGTCGTGACAATGCACAAAGGTTCCATCCGGGTTGATTCCGCTCCCGGGCAAGGAGCTTCCTTCACCATCCGCCTGCCCATCTTCCGGCAGGGCATCGCCTCGGGCCCGCCCGCCGGACAGGACGAATCGTGATGGGGGCGGCAACAAGTAATTATTGACGGATCCTGGGAGGATCACATGTACGTAGGACTGAAAATGCTTAAGGATTTCCACCCAGTAACGCCAAAGACGCCGCTGGCCGAGGCAAAGAAGATCCTTGAGAAGGAGGAATTCTGGATGCTCCTTGTCAAGGACGGCGACAAGCTCGTTGGATATGTGCGTAGCGAGGACATGTCGGCCGCGCTGCCCTCCATGCTATCCACCCTGGAGCGCCACGAGGCCTTGTACCTGCTCTCGAAGCTCACCGTGGGGCATGTCATGCGAAAAGACATCACCACCGTGCCGCCGGAAATGGAAATAGAGCAGGCCGCCCAGATCATGCACGACAAGAACCTCGCCGGTCTTGCCGTGGTGGACGATGCAGGCGCGCTCATCGGCTACATCAACCGCACCGTCATGCTGGAAGTGCTCGTGGAGGAAATGGGCCTGGCCCTGGGCGGCTCCCGTCTTGTCTTCGAGGTGGAGGACAGGCCCGGCGTCATCAGGGAGGTGGCGGAGGTGATATCCTCCAGGAATGTGAGCATTCTCTCCACCAGCACCTTCTTCCACCAGAACAGGCGAATGGTCGTCATCCGCGTGAACGCCGGGGACGACGCCGATGTCCGCAAAGGCCTGGAGGAGAAAGGATACCGCCTGGAATCGGCCCGGGACTTCAAACAGGAATGGAGTTGACGGATAAAGCCATGCGCGCATTCTTCATCGCGGCCCTGGCCGTCTGCCTGGCGGGGGCTTCGCACGCGGCGATGCGGGACGAACCCCGTGAATTCCTTGGAACGCCTTTCGGGGCCCCGTACGTTCCGGATACGAGCTTCTCCTGCCAGTCCGATTCGGAGGAGGGGCTGCGCTGCTCCCGCGCCAAGGACAGCCTCAGCCTGGAGGGAGTGCCCCTCACATCCGTCAGCTACCTTTTCATGTACAAGCAGCTCTACACCGTGGACCTGGAAGTGTCCGGCCGCGAGAATTTCGACAGACTCGAATCGGCCCTGACCGCGAAGCACGGCCGGCCCATCAAGACACCAAGCGGGATGACCGTCTTCGAGGGGGTCCAGGTGGATATCATCCTGTATTACGACAAGGAAAGGAGCGCGGGCGAGGTGAGCTACGTCTTCAAGAACCTGCCCTGCCCGGTGGAGTAGACCATGCCCATCCGCATAATTGCGAAAGACCCCCTGTTTCTGCTCGTTGCCGTGCTGGCAGCCGTTCTCATCGCGACATCGGCCATGCTCGGGCCTTCCAGGGATGGCTCCGCGCCGGGAGACATGCTCACGGGGACGCCCTCCGGCGCGTTCAGGACGGACGACCCGGCGCTCAACGCCATCGTCAACGGCACGTTTCCCAGGCTGGCTCCAGGCGTCACCCTTGGGCAGGCCTTCGAGCGCTACCGCTGGTTCAAGGGACCCGCGAAGTGGATGAGCCGCGGTCCGGCAGCCTCAAGGACCGTGCTGGTCAGCGTGCCCCTCGAGTTGCCCGGTCAGCCCGTGAAGCTCGGGATTGGCTCCGACGCGGCCAGCGTCTTCTACGCGGCCGAGTTCGGCTTCTCAGGGGACGGCAAATCCTTCCTGCCGCTTTCCAGCGCCATCGAGGTCCGGAACGCTTCCAACAAGGTGCTCCAACGCGTGCCTGATACCGATTACACTCTCCTGCGGCGCGTCTTGCGGAACGCCGAGCCCGGGGCAAGCCTGGAACGGGGTATTTCCAAGGACCGTTGATGCGATCAGTTCTATGCGTCGATATAGGAAGCGGAACCCAGGACGCGCTCTACTGGATGCCGGACAGGGCGCTGGAAAACTGCCCCAAGTTCGTCCTCCCCTCTCCGGCCAGGATGGTTGCCTCGCGCATAGCCCGCCTCACCCAGGCCGGTAGCGCAATCCACCTGTGCGGGACCAACATGGGCGGCGGTTTCCTGAAAGCCGTGCGCGCCCACGTGCAGGCAGGGCTGGTCATAAGCGCCACGCCCCAGGCCGCCTACGCGCTCACGGACGACCCGACGTCCATCTCCCGGCACGGCATCGTCCTCTCTGATTCCTGCCCGCCCGGGCACGTCCCCGTGCACCAGGCCGACTATGATCCCGGATTCTGGCACGGCCTTTTGGCCATGGCCGGGCTCGAACCGCCCGATCTGGTCCTGGCCTGCGCCCAGGACCACGGCCATCATCCAGGCCGCTCCAGCCGCATCGGCCGCTTCGCCCTGTGGGAGCGGTTCCTGGACCAGGCATCCGGCAGGCTTGAAGATCTGCTTTACGCCGCGCCGCCGGCCGAGCTGACCCGGCTGGCCGCCGTGCAGCGGGCCACGGGGGGAGGGCCGGTCATGGATACCGGGCCGGCAGCAGCGCTCGGTGTGCTGTTCGACCCCGAAATTGAAAAGCGTGTGAACGAACAAGGCGCGCTCATAATCAACATGGGCAACAGCCATGTGCTTGGTCTATTGGTGCACGGCGGCAGGCTGGCCGGGGTCTACGAACACCACACCGGCATGCTGGATACGGGCGCGCTGGTGGATCACCTGGAACGCTTCCGCCGCGGCGGCATCGGCCGGGACGAGGTGTTCGGCACGGGCGGGCACGGCTGCACCGTTCGGGAGCTGGGTTCGGATTTCAGGGATACCTACGTCATCGGGCCCAGGCGGGGGGAACTCAAGGGAATGATGGACGCGGAATTCCCGTCCCCGGGCGGCGACATGATGCTCACCGGCTGCTTCGGACTTCTGAAGGCGTGGCTAGTTAAGTCTTAAAACAGTTAGCGATAATCCAAATTTGCTGTTCACAATATTCCAAACGGTTGATGCGCTATGAGCGATAATGCCTATTACGTGTACGCACTGAAAGATCCCAGGGAGAGCGCTAGACCTCCTTTTTATATTGGCAAAGGGACAGGAAACAGAGCGTGGGATCATTTGGTTAGTCCTGATGATTCTCCTAGAGGAAAGCGAATTAAAAGCATTCAAAATGACGGATGCAAGGTGTTGATATCTATTCTTGCTGATGGATTGACAGAGTTTCAAGCCTTGAAGCTTGAATCAGAATTAATATCTTCTTTTGGGACCGTGTCCACAGGAGGGTGCTTAACAAATGTTGTTATACCAAATGGAGAGGTGGCAAAGGTTAGAAAAGGGTTGGTTGTTCCATTCGGTGTAAAAGAGAAGGCTCAGATTGGATTAAAATTGTTAAAGGAATCCGTCCTTGAGTTGTCGAAGGCAAATGAATATGGGATAACTAATTCAGATGCATCTAGGTCTCTTGGGTTGCAGAGTAATTATCAAGGCGGTTCGAAGGACTATCTGACGTGGAGCGTTCTTGGGTTGTTGATGAAAGAGGGTAAGGTGGTACGGGTCAACAGAGGGAAAGGTAATAAAGGATATCACGTGGCACAGGTCGACTAGATATTTCACATTTTTATTGTGGCGAAAACAAAAACCCGGGGAAACGTTGCAACGTTTCCCCGGGTTTTTCTTGCTTTAAAGCAGATTCACTTGACGGATGGCGCCTGGACCACCTCTTACTCGAATCTCGCCAGGAAGCGTTCCAGGTCGTTCATGTCGCCGTCGTGGTAGTCTTCCGGATAGAGCAGCGCGGACATGAAAAAGATGCTCTCCAGGTCGAGCGCCATGTTGGCGCGGCGGGCGAAGTCCTTGAGGCCCCGGCGCAGGCGTTCGCTGACCTCGTCATCGCCCTTGAGGTAGGGCTCGGCGTGGTCGGGCATGTCGGCGAGCAGTTCGCACTTCTCCATCATATTGAAGCGGTGCGTCTGCTTGTCGCCGTCCTCGTGCAGGACCCTGGCGGCTTCGGCCTCAAGGGCGCGGATGCTTTCGGCCGTCTCGCGGACCATTTCCAGCACCTTGGGGATGTCGGACTGCGTATCCATGCGGTGAATCCTATCAGTACATCTGCTTGAGCAGGTCTTCGCCGGTCGCGAGCGGGGCGTTGGGGTCGGAGAAGTTCACGTTAGACTCTCCGCCGATGATGCCGGCGAAGGCGGTGGAATCCTGTCCTTCCTTGAATGGCATCTGCACGCCGTCCACGGCGGCCCAGACGATTCCTTCGGGCTGGGGGAACTCCACAGTGGGGTAGAGGGGCTCCACAGCCTGGCGGTATTCGATGAAGGCCGGGAGCGCGGCGGTCCCGCCGGTTTCACCCTTGCCCATGGGCTGGATCTGGTCGAAGCCCAGGTAGACGCCCGTGAGCAGGTAAGGTGTGAACCCGATGAACCAGGCGTCCTGCTCGTCGTTGGTGGTGCCGGTCTTGCCCGCCACGGGCTTGCCGATGACCATGGCCTTGCCCGCCGTGCCCGCCCGGACCACCTCGCGCAGCATGGCGCTCATGATGTAGGCTGTCTGCGGCGACATGGCGCGCTTGTGCTCGGGCTCGGATTTGTAGAGTTCCTGCCCGTCCGGGCCTTCCACGGAGAGGATGAAGCGAGGCTTCACCGTCTCGCCGCCGCCAGCGAAGGCGGTGTAGGCTTGGCAGAGGTTGATCAGGTGCACCGCGCCCGCGCCCAGGGATATGGGCAGATAGGGTCCCAGCTCGGATTCGATGCCCATGTCCTTGGCCCGCTGGATGACCTTCTGGATGCCGATCTGCTGCGCCACGCGGATGGTGACCAGGTTGCGAGACTTGGCCAGTGCGCTCCTGAGCGACATGGGGCCCTGGAAGCCGCCGCCGTAGTTCTCGGGCTTCCACACCTTGTGGGTGATGGGGTCCTCGTAGATGAAGGGGCTGTCCATGACCACCGTTGCCGGGGTCATGCCTTCGTCGATGGCCGCGGAGTAGACGATGGGCTTGAAGGTGGAGCCGCACTGGCGCAGGGCCTGGGTGGCGCGGTTGAACTGGCTTTTGTCGAAAGACCAGCCGCCGACCACGGCGAGCACCGCGCCGGACTTGGGGTCCATGGAGACCATGCCGCCCTGCACGTCGGGCTCCTGCTGGAGTATCAACTCCTCCGCGCGCGGGGCGTTCGCGTTCCTGGCTTTGGCCTTGGGGTCCTCGGGCAGGAGCGACACCCAGACCACGTCGCCGGGCTTGGGTCCCTTGCCCCGGGTCCAGCCCAGGTATTTGGCGTCGATAAGCCCGGTGTTCTTGCCGTAGCGCACCACGAGGCCTTTCTTGTTGGATTCCGTGACCAGGGCCCTGACCCACTGATCGGCGGTGGGGACGGCGGCCTTGTCGTCCTGGGCCAGGAAGTCCTTCCATTTGTCCTGGGGCAGCGATTCGACGGGGCCGTGCCAGCCGCGCCGCTTGGACGATGCAACCAGGGCGTGCTTGAGGGCCTTCTCGGCGGATTCCTGGTGGAAGAGGTCGCAGCCGGTGACAACCTTGAGGCCCCCCGTGTAGACCATGTCCTCGCCGAAACGGTCCACCAGCCAGCGGCGGACTTCCTCCAGGTAGTAGGCGCCAACGCCCCAGCTGGCTTCCTCCATGCTCTTGAAGACAAGAGGCTCGCGCACGGCGGAGTCGTGTTCCTGCTGGTTGATCCACCCCAGTTCCAGAAGCCTGCCAAGCACGTACTTCTGCCGGTTCTTGGCGGCGTCGTAGTCCTTGAGGGGGCTGTAGCGGCTGGGCGCGGGGGGCAGGCCCGCAAGCACGGCGGCCTGGGCCAGGGTGAGGTCCTTCACGTGCACGCCGAAGTAGGTGCGCGCGGCGGACTCCACGCCGTAGGCTCGCGAACCGAGGTAGATCTGGTTGAGGTAGATTGTGAGTATTTCGTCTTTTGTAAGGTAGCGCTCCAGGCGATAGGCCAGTATGGCTTCCTTGATCTTGCGTTTGAGGGTGCGCTCGGGCGTGAGCAGGAGGCGCTTCACCACCTGCTGGGTGATGGTGGAGCCGCCCTGTTTCTGCCCGCCCGCCTTGAGGTTGCGCACGAACGCGCGCGCGATGGCGAAGGGGTCCACGCCTTCGTGCTGGTAGAAGGATGCGTCCTCTGCCGCGAGGAAAGCCTTGGGGAGGAAGGGGGGCATCTCGGCGAGGCTCGCCAGGAAGCGCTTCTCCGCGAAGAGGTTGCCGAGCACCTTGCCGTCGTGCGTGTAGACCGTGGACACCACGGGCGGCTTGTATTCGGTAAGATTCTTGAATCCCGGCAAATCGCTGGCCGCCCAGAAATAGACACCCACTAGCCCAACGCCAGATCCCACGATGGCCAGCGCGATGAAGATAGCGAGAAAGAGAAGGAGTTTACGCATCGTTTTCCACTTCGGCCCTGGCTTTGCCGGGCTTGTCTGGGTCGTCACCCGGGGCCAGTCCCCAGGCCATTCGCATGCGTCCGTGCAACTCGCGGACCATGGATCGCGTCATGTCGAAAAGCGGCAGCATGCCGCCCACAGTCCGTCCTTCGCCGCAGGCCAGGCAGCCCTTGGCGTCGAAGGCGGTCACGGCCCCTGCCGATACCCAAAACGGGAACAGACGGCAATAATAGGGTCGGGCCTCGCGCGGCAGCACGCAGCCCGAGGGACCGAGGAAGGAACAGCGCCCGTCGCGGTGCGTGGCGAGCCTCAGGTGCTGCCCGTGCGGCGGGAACAGCTCGGCGACGAGCTTCCTCTCGCCCGGGAACAGCCTGACCATGTGGCCCAGAAACTCCTTGGAGTTGGGCGCGCCCGTGAGCCCGCCCATGGCCGGGCCGAACTCCACGATCCGCTGCCTCTCGATTTCCGATACCGGAAAGCACAGGTCCTCCTGACCGGGGGTGAGCCGGCAGCAGGTGGGGTTGACCAGGGCGCACCTGGCGCAGACATGGGGAGCGGGCGGAGTGGATTCGATCACGTGAGTATTTCCCGTGGCGCAACAATGCCATTATGACCACCAGGCCTTCCTGGCAATCCCCAAATGCCCGCCGGCGTCACAAAAGCGGCCCTTGTCACGGGGCCGCGCGCCATGCCCACCCCAGGGAGGGTGAAGCCGCCGTCCGCCGCTTGGAAACCCGGAAGCTCGCGAGGCGTCCTGCTCAGGCAATAATCCGGGGATGTTGCACTGCAAATGCGCGGGAGACGACTTTGCGCCTATACTTCCCGGCGTATTCGCCCTTCATTTTTCTATTGACTGACGCAAGGGAGAGTCGTATCCGGGCCTCGGCAGTGGTGAGGCAAGTGGCGACGCATTCCGACTGATCTTCAGGACTCTTTTCCCTATTCCAGTCTTTGCGCCGCCATGGAGCCGCGTACGTGCAACGCGTATGCATGCTCCTTGGCAGCAACTTCGTATATACCCACTAGAGGCTTGTGCCATGAAATCGAACAAGAAGGATTTGTTTGCGGACGTGATTCGTGTTGTCGATAATTATAACGGTGAAGGCGTACACGGTTGCACAACCTGCAAGAAGGCCATAACCGTTCAGATTCGTGTCGTCGATGACATCGTAGTTGATGCCGGCGGCAAGGCCGAGGGCTGCTACTACAGCCGCCAGTGCCTGGCCGCGCTCATCACCATGATCAAGGGCAAATCCGTGTACGAGCTGTACCCCATGACCAACGAGGACCTGCGCCCCAACCTCCAGACCGTCAAGGACGACTACGACTGCGACGTCTTCACCATCGGCGCTCTCAAGCTCGCCCTGCGTGACTGGGAAAAGAAGATGGCCGCCTAGGCGCGGTAAAGGATACTGCCGGAAAGGCCGTCCCGCCGGGGCGGCCTTTTTTCATCCACCTGGACCTTCCACTGGCAATCCAATAAGGACTCACCCATGTATCTCAAAGCACTGATGTTCTGGCTCGCCATGCTGGTTGTCGCCGTGGCCTTCGGCGCGCTGCGGGAACTCGCCGTCACCCCCGTGCTTGGAGACATGGCCGCCCGGGCGCTGTGCTCCGTGCTCCTGAGCGCCGCCCTGTTCGGCCTCGTGCTCCTGTTCGTCAGGCTCGCCAGACCGTCCGGGCATGGAGCGCTGCTCTCTCTCGGCGTCTTCTGGGCCGGGCTCACCCTGGCCTTCGAGTTCGGGATGGGATGGTCGAGAGGACTGGCCCTAGAGGCGATGCTGGCGGATTACGATCTGCTAAAGGGACGGCTCTGGACACTGGTTCCGTTGACGCTCCTTTTCGGACCCATGGCCGCCGCCAGCATCACCCGTCCCTGACGCTAACGCCTCTCGCCCGCCAGCGTCTTCTCCCCACCTATTGGAATCTGCGACCAGAATCCCGCGTCGAGCGTGAGCCTCACCGTCCAGGGGGCGGACGGGTCGTCGTATCCGGTCACCAGGGCCTCGGTAGGCTTGCCCGGCAGTGTCCTCACCAGGAACCGGGCCAGCGTCCGCGTGGACTTCGGCGTTGACCCGTCGCGCATGATGGAATTGTCCGGACCGGCGGAGCGGTCGTTGCCGAAGCGCTCGAAGTCGGACAGCGAGAACGGGCCGCCCGCGAGAAGCTCCCGTATGCGCGCGAGCCTGGCGGCGCTGCTTTGGCCGGCGGTTTCGTTGGCCCAGGCCAGGTCCGGATGCAGGAAGTGGTTGGCGTGAGCCAGCGTCCCCGCCCCGGTCGCTCGCGTCGTGACCTTGCCTCCGGGGCCGACCTCCACCCAGGCCGTCTTCGCCCCGTCGGAGAGCATGTAGATCACGGGCGAATGCCCGGCGAAATCGACCTTCTCCAGAGCCTCGTCCACGCTGCGCATGAACGTGAGGGTCATGTCCATCAGAAGCTTCGCGCGTGAAGGCTTGCGGCGCTCCTCGCGCGCAACGCTTCCCGCAGCGGCGCTCACCATGGCCAAGCCCGCCTCGTTCACCCCGGCCACAAGACGCTCGCGGCCTTTGATCAGGCCGTAATACCCCAGATACGCGTAGCCCTCCAAGGGACGCACCAGGGCCAGCCGGCCCTTGGACGAAGGCGCGTAATCGCGGTTCTTGGCCAGGAGGGTCCCGCCGCCCGCCGCGTCGCCCGCCGCCGACCAGAGCGTGCAGGCCGGTGAGGCCTGAGGCAGGAGGAGCAGGAGGATCAGGAAGAGGAGGGCAAGGTGGGGCTTCGCCCCGCGCCCCACCAGGGCTCCGCCCTGGGCCCGCCAGGGGGGGCTCCCCCCTGGACCCGGCAATTGCTTCGCGGGGTCGCGCGTAAGTTCAAGGCCGGTGCCGTTGCCGCCGGGCCGTCGTCCCCGGTGCGGGCGCCGGATCGTCTTCAAATCGGTCCCAGCCCGCACAGGGGACGACGGCCCGGCGGCAACGGCACCGGCCTTTGGTCCGCTGGGATCAAAACGGTTGAACCCTGAACGTGGCTTAGCACGTTCAGGGTTCACGACGAAAGAAACTGCGAAACCCGCGAAGCCGGATGGGATTCCAAAGGGACCCTGTCCCTTTGACGGGAGAGTCCAGAGGGGGCGGAGCCCTCTTTGGCCGCCGGAGGCCTGCCCCACGGCCTACCCGAACGAACAGATGTACTGGGCCAGCCCGCCCTCGACCACCATCTCGAAGGACGAGTTCGCCGGGATGTGGAAGGCCTGTCCGGGGCCGTAGATGCCCCATTCGTCCTCGCCGTCAACCTTGGCGCGCACGCTCCCGGCGGTGATTTCCATGATCTCGGGGTCGCCGGTGTTGAAGGTGTAGGTCCCGGGCTGGCAGACGCCGAGGGACTTGCGCGCGCCCGAGGCGTCCCAGATGGAGTGGCTGACGACCTTGCCGTCGAAGAAGACGTTGGCAACGGCCTTGGCCTTCACGTTCTCGAAGAATTCGGGAGAGCTCATTGGAAAGTCCTTTCGCTGGTGCTCGGGCACGGGGTCACATGCCGCAGTTGTAGCCGATGGGGCCGAGCGTGGCCGCCGGGAGCAGCCGCCCGGCCTTGAATTGGTGTCCGGCCAGTGGGTAGCTTTCGGGGAAATCCTGGCCGAAGGAGATCTTGCCCGGCTCGAATGAAATCCGCAAGGGCCTGGTATCCATGACGCGCTCGTCGCAGAGGTTGGGGGTCTTGGCGGGCGCGTGGAGGCGGCGCATACCGTCCGGGAGGGTGACCTCCACGGTGTTGACGGGCGTGGCCAGAGAGGCGACTGAGCCGTCCTCGCGGAAGACCAGCGAGCCCAGGTCGCCGTGGATGCCCAGTGCGTCGGGGTCGAAGGCGTCCAGGATACCCAGCGGGGTGCTCACCTGTGTCACTCGCTCAGGCTCGAAGGAGCGGAGCTTGCCGCTTTTGAAAAAAGACATGCCGATGCGGACTGTCTGGGGGCCAGCCGGGGTCTCGATCACGGCGGTCTCGCCGGGCCAGAGCGTCAGGCTTTTGAGCCCGCCGGAAGGGTGGAACTGCAGGCCCACAAGCCGGGCCGTCACTGGTCCGGCCGGTGTCTGGACGGTCAACGGGGAGATGAGCGACGCCTCCTCCTTCTCCGACCAGTAGCCGGAGAGCTTGCCGTTGAGCGGGAACACCCTCCGCAGGCTGCCGCAGGGATGGAAGCTGACCAGCTCGGCGGCGATGGGGCCGAGCGGGGTGGGGATTTCGATGCGCTCCTCCAGGGCGATGGACTTAAGCGTGCCGTCGGGATGGAACGTGATGGGCTCCACCTTGGGGCGGCGCATGTCGCCGGTGGAGAACTGGGCGGTCAGCCTGCCCAGCGGGGTGTCCAGGCTGACCGGGGCGGCCGGGACGCAGGAGAGCGCAAAGCCGCCGGGGCCCTGCTCCACATGGTCAACCGGCCCGAGGGAGCCGTATCTGGTGTCGATGGTGGTTGTCATTTCTGTCCTCGCTGCCCGTAAAGGTGGCAATTTTGCCGGAATTGTCAATTGATAATGACGAAGGAACTAACCGCCCTTAAAAGCATGGGAAAAGATGCCGATACCGTTGAAATGCTTTTGACTTGCGGATAGAAGGTTTTCATGCGGCAGAAGTCGATCCTTTTCGTGGCCCAGGCCCACGCCGTCACCCCCCTGTTTTCCAGGCTCAAGGAGGCGGGGGTCGAGGTGGGCATAGCCGATGGCCTGCCCGGCGCGCTGGCCTTCCTGAAAAAATCCAGCCCCTCGGTGATCTTCACGCAAGCCAAGATCGGCGGGACCTATCAGGCCGGGATGCTTTTGTCCGCCGCGCGCGAAGCCGGGGAGTTCCCGCCGGTGATCGTCTTCACGGACAGGGCCACCGCCCAGGAGGCGCAGTCGCTCATGGAGCAGGGCGCGCGCGACTACTGGCTGGAGCCGCTCGCCTGGGAGAAGGTGGAGGCTGTGCTGCCCGGGGCGGAGGAAGAGCATGAGGAGCAGCAGACCCCCGCCCAGCCCTCCGCCGCTTCAGCCGGTCAGGCTCCCGCCGCGCCCGTCCAGCCCGAGCCCCGCAAGTCAGCGTCCCCCGGCGTGACGGGAGAACGCTTCGCCATCATCGGCGCGCACCCGGCGGTCATGCGCGTGCTGGCCCTGGCCCGGCAGGTGGCAAAGTCCAAGGCCACTGTTCTCATCTCCGGCGAGTCCGGCACGGGCAAGGAGATGTTCGCCCGCTTCCTGCACGCGCACTCCGACCGCGCGGCCAAGCCCTTCGTGGCGCTCAACTGCGCCGCGCTGCCCGAGCACCTGCTTGAGAGCGAGCTTTTCGGCCACGAGCGCGGGGCCTTCACGGGCGCGATCGCCCGCAAGCTGGGCAAGTTCGAGCTTGCGTCGGGCGGCACCATTCTTCTGGACGAAATCTCCGAGATGGACCTGGGCCTCCAGGCCAAGCTCCTGCGCGTGCTGCAGGAGGGCGAATTCGACCGGGTGGGCGGCACCGAGACCGTGAAGGTGGACGTGCGCGTGCTGGCCACCACCAACCGCCGCCTGGAGCAGTACGTGGAGGAGGGCAAGTTCCGCCAGGACCTCTACTACCGCCTGAACGTCATCCCGCTGAAGCTTCCGCCCCTGCGCGAGCGCGGGCAGGACATCCTGTCCCTGGCCTCCTTCTTCGTTGACAAGTTCCGCAAGGCGTATGGCCTGCCACCCCTGGCCTTCTCGGTGGAGGCGCGCGACTGGCTGCTGGCATACGACTGGCCCGGCAACGTGCGCGAACTCCAGAACCTGATGGAGCGGGCGGTGCTCCTGGCGGGAGCGGGACCCATCGGCAAGTCGCACTTCCTGCTCGAGGGAGAGGAATTCCCCGTCGAGGAGGAGCCCGCCGTCAGCATGGAGCTGGTCACGCCCGTGGCCGTCGATGAGGCGGCCGCCGGGGAGGAGGGCGGCGTGGCCCGGATGCCCCAGGGCGTGGTGCCCCTTGAGGTCCTGGAACGCGAGATGATCCTCAGAAGCCTGGACCAGACATCCGGAAACCGCACCCAGGCCGCCCAGCTGCTCGGCATCTCCGTGCGCACCCTGCGCAACAAGCTCAACGAATACCGCCAGATGGGCATGGTGATAGAGTAATTCCGTATCGGGAAAGGGCGAAGGGGAAGGCGTGGTCCTTTCTTGTTATGCGTCTGGGCTAGACGTCCAAGCCCCTCCTGAGCATGTCCCGCGCCTGCCCGGCCGTGAGAGGCTTCGCCAGCGCGTCTCCCTGCAGGGAAGCGCAGGAAAAGCCCTTCAGCATTTCCAGGATGTCCTCGCCTCCCGCGCCCGAGGCGTGGACCTTCATGCCCAGCGCTTCGGCCATGGACGCCACGGCGCCGAAAAGCCGCCCCGCGTCGCCCGGCGCATGCGGGGAAAGCCGCGCCGGATCGACCTTGATGCCGCCGAAAAGCCCCGGGTGGGCCGCCTGGAAGCCGAAGAAGCGGTTGCCGAAATCGCCCGCGGTGAGGTTCACCCCTGCCTGCCTGAGCCGCGCGAGCTGGCCCGCCAGATGCTCCCCCCCCGAGACTAGCACGTTCTCCGAAATCTCCAGGTCCAGAGACTTTTCCGGCAACCCCGCCCTGGCCAGCGCGGCGAGCACGGCTTCGGCGAAATCGGATTGGGGCGGGGTGACCAGATCGTATTTCATGGCCAGGACGGCTTTTGCGGCGTCCGGGGTCTCGTTCATCCATGCCTTGAGCGCCGCAGCCGCCTTGTCGAGGGTGGCCAGCCAGAGCGGCCAGGCCACGCCCTCGCGGGAGGCCAGGGCCGTCATCTCCGGTCCCGAATACGCCACCCCCTTGAGCTCGCAGGCCGAGATGGCCTCGAACCCGGCGAGGCTGAGCCCCCCGTCCCTGGAGAAGAACGGGACGTAGAGAACGTCGGTGCGCCCCGCGTCCACGGCCCTTCGCAACTCGGCCAGCATCGACGCCTGGGTGTGCGCCATGCCGCGCAGTTTGGCGCTGAACACCTTCACCCGGTTGCGTCCGGCCTCCTTGGCCATGTGCATGGCGGTGTTGGCCTGCTTGAGGAGGTTGTCCGGAGTGGCCTGGCGCACCGGACCGAACACCAGGCCGAAGCTCCCCGTCACCGAGACCGGGTGGCCGTCGATGTCCATGGGGGCTGACAGCGCTCGCCGCACGCGCTTTATGACCCGCACCGCCTCGCCCGGCAGGTTGACCTCCTCGAGGAATATGACGAACTCGTCGCCTCCGAAGCGGGCCACGGTGTCGTGCTGGCGGACCGATTCCAGGATGCGTCCGCCAACCCTGGCCAGGAGCTTGTCTCCGGCGTCGTGGCCTATGGTGTCGTTTATGAGCTTGAACTTGTCCAGGTCCATGTAGGCCACGGCGTAGCAGACGTTCTCCCGGCGTTGGGACCGGCGGATGGCCTGCTGCATGCGGTCGAGCATCAGGGTGCGGTTCGGCAGCCCGGTCAGGGGGTCGTGGAGGGCCTGGTGCTTGAGGGCCTCCTCCACCTTCACCCGGCGCTCTATCTCGCGCTCGAGGGCGCGCTGCGAGTCCTCCAGGGCCTTGACCTTGGCCTTGAGGTCGGAGTTGGCCTGCCGGAAGAGCGAATAGAGCTGGAGCCCCTCCAGGAGCGAGGCGCATCCCCTGAGCACGATGGTGCACAGGGTGAGGGACGCGTCGGAGATGTTCCTGATGTCCTCCCCCAGAAGGCCAAGGAACATGCCCCGGATGCGGGAGGCCGTGGCCATGGAATGGAGCAGGATCTGATCCCCGGCCACGCTGGGGGAGGTGAAGACCGGCCGTCTGCGCTGGAGCGCCCAGGCGGCGGACCCGCTCTCCACGAGGGCGCGCATCTCCTCTTCCATCTGCGAGGCCTTGGCGGGAGGGGAACAGCGGGCGAGGTGGAACTCTCCTCCCGGTTCCTTCACCAGGAAAAAGGCCAGCGCCTTGAACCTGAGGAGCTTCTTCAGGCGCGCGGCGGTCTCGTCCAGTATCTGCTTTTCGGTGCCGAGCGGCTTCAGGCCCTCCGGTATGCCAAGAGAGGCGGCCATCTCCAGGGAGTCCAGGGTGTGGCGGTAGGCCTCTTCCAGGTAGGCCAGGCGCTCCCTCGTCGCGGAGGCCTTGGAGGTCGCGGGTCTAGTCTTTTTCATGGCCGGCCAGGAGGATGTGTCCGATGTCGTCGAGTTGCCGCTCGGCCTGAGCCGCCGCCGCTCCCAGAGCGCTGCCGGGGATGTTGAGATGGTCCCACACCGCGGGCGACAGGGGCGGCGCGAAGCTCGACCCGCTCTGGCCCATGGCCAGGGCGTGGGTCATGATGTCCGCCAGGTGGACCAGGGCGGCGTCCGTGTGGATGTTCTTGGTCCCCGGATTATGGTGCTCGCCCACGGCCCGCTCAAGCGCCCCCGGGAACTTCCACGCGGCCAGAAGCCTGCCTCCAAGCATGGCGTGGTCGAAGGCCCAGAGGTCCTGCTCCACCTCGTGCAGGGCCCGGCCCTCGCTCCGGGCGACGGCCACCGCCTGGGCCACGTGGCCCGGATGGTTCTTGAGCATCACGAGCCTGCCTATGTCGTGCAAGAGCCCCGCCACGAAGCAGCGCTCCTCGTTGGGATGCCCCGCGCTCACGGCCAGCAGGCGCGACAGCACCGCGCAGGCCAGGCTGTGCTTCCAGAAAGAGCGCATGTCCAGGACTTCCCTGGGGATGGAGTCGAATATGCTGATGAGCGACACCCCCAGGGCGAGGCTGGTAAGGCGGTTGGCCCCCACCACGGTCACGGCCCTGGCGATGGTGTCCACCGGTTCGGGGAAGCCGTACAGGGCGGAGTTGACCAGCTTGAGGAGCTTGGCCGAGAGGGCCGTGTCCTTGCCTATCAACTCGGCCACATAGGCGAAGGAGACGCTGGGGTTCTTCAGGGCGTCCAGCGCCTGGATCACGATGTGCGGCAGGGCCGCCAGCTTGACCGCCCCTCCCGCCAGGCGCGTCAGGTCCGGCCTTTTCTTCTGTTCGGGGACGCGGACGGCCCCGGCGGAGGGGGGCGCGGGGACATTCCCGCCGTTCTGGACAAGGTGGATGAAGGTGACGCGCCTGAGCTCCCTCACGGCGGGGTGGCCGGGGTGTTGGAGCCTTAGCCTGCGCCCGGCTTCGTCCCAGGCCGCTTTTGCCAGGGAGGGGTCCAGGGAGTGGATGCGTTCGCGGTCGATGTCCTCCTGGTCAACGCCGTCCACGAGCGTTTCCGTGACGCCCCAGAACTTGAGGGTCTGGATGGAAAGCTCGTCCAGCGTGAGCCCCTTGGAGAAAAGAAGCCTGCCCTGGCGGCTGCGCACGTCCGTGGACAGCACCATGCCCGCCTTCAGGTCTTCTATGTAGACCGTGCCCATGTTCCTCCGGATAGAGACCGAGCTTCAACACCTCTTGCGGAAAGCATTATCCGAGCATGAACTTCCTGGCAAGCCTGGGGATTTCCAGGCGGGGAAAATTGGGATAAGAGCCGCGCCATGGCCGCGCCCTCCACATACAACATCCTGATGTATTCGCATGACACCTACGGCCTGGGCCATATCCGCAGGACCATGGCCATAGCGCAGCATCTGCGCGGCAAGGGCGTTAACGTGCTCATCCTGACGGGGTCGCCCCTCGTCGGTCGCTTCGACTTCCCGGAGGGCGTGGACTTCGTGCGCATCCCGGGCATGATCAAGAAGACCAACGAGGAGTATCTGCCCCTCTCCATACGCTTGAGCGCCAGGCACGCGCTGAACATACGCCGCAACATCATCGTAGCCACGGCCAAGGCCTTCCAGCCGCATCTTTTCATCGTGGACAAGGCCCCGCTGGGGCTCAAGCGCGAGGTGCTGCCCACGCTCAAGTGGCTGAGAAGGCGCATGCCCCATTGCCGGACCATCCTGGGTCTTCGGGACATCATGGACGACGCGGATTCCACCAGGCAGGAGTGGCGGGAGAAGGGCATCTACGACGTGCTGGACCGCCTCTACGACGAGATATGGGTCTACGGAAACCGCGAATACTACGACTCCGTGTCCGAGTACGACATCCCTCCCCACGTCAGCGGGAAGATGGTTTTCACGGGCTACATCCCGCGGACCCTGCCCAGGCGCGGCAAGGTGGCCGAAATGCGCGAGGAGGAGCGCCTCACCAAGAAGGAGCGGCTCGTGCTGGTCACGACGGGCGGCGGGGGCGACGGCTACCCCCTCATGGACGCCTACCTCTCCATGCTCGAGGAGATGGAGCGCCCGCCCTTCAGGTCCATCCTGGTCTCCGGGCCGTTCATGCCCAAGCCCATGCGCGAGGACGTGCACAGGCGCGCGGTCAAGGTGAAGGCCCGCTTCCACCATTTCCACCGGCGCATGGAGGCCCTGATGGGGCTGGCCGACGTGGTGGTGTCCATGGGCGGCTACAACACCACCTGCGAGATTTTGTCGCTGGGCAAGCCTTCCCTCGTCGTCCCCCGGGAGGAGCCCAGGCTCGAGCAGCGCATCCGCGCCGAGGTGTTCAAGAAGCACGGGCTCATCGAGTTCCTGCCGTGGCCGGAGCTCAACCCGGCCTCCCTCGGCCGCAAGGTGACGGCCCTCATCAGCGACCCCAAGACCTGCTGCTCGGGCGTCTCCACCTTCCGCTTCACCGGCCTGGAGGTCATCTCCTCGCGGCTCGCCGAATTCAGGGGGGCCGAGCAGTGAGCCGGACAGGCGCGGACCGGCCGGTCCTCGGCATGATCCTCAAGGGCTATCCGAGAATCTCCGAGACCTTCATCTCCAACGAGATAGCCCTGCTCGAGGAGAACGGCTTCGCCATCCACATCTTCTCCATGCGCCACCCCCGCGAGAACTTCACGCACGAATCGGTTAAGCGCATCAAGGCCAGGGTGGACTACATGCCCGAGACCATCGTGGGCAACGTCTGGAAGCTCGTCTCGGCCAACCTCGCCTGCCTGGCCGGCAGTCCGGTCCGCTACCTCAAGGGCCTGGCCGAGATGGCAAGGCGCATCGCGTCCACCAGAAAGGCGGCCACGGCCAAGCATCTGCTCCAGGCCGGTTATCTTGCCGCCCGGGTGCTGCCGGGCTCGGGCGTCACCCATCTTCACGCGCATTTCGCCCATTCGCCGACCTCCGTGGCCGTGTTCACCGGCATCCTGACCGGCCTTCCCTACAGCTTCACGGCCCACGCCAAGGACATCTACACCCAGAGCCCGGAGAGGCTGAAGGAGAAGATCGCCGGAGCGCGCTTCGTGGCCACCTGCACCGGCTATAACAAGGATTACCTGGAGCGGCTCGGGACCAACGGCACGCCAGTCCACAAGGTGTACCACGGAATCGACCTGGCGCTGTTCCACCCCGGCCCGGCCAGGACCGGTGCCAGCCCTCCGTACGAGATACTCACCGTGGCGAGGCTCACGGCCAAGAAGGGCCTGCCCACCGTCTTCAGGGCCCTGGCCTGGCTCGCGGAGCGCGGCGTGGACTTCCGCTACCGCCTGATCGGTTCGGGCGAGGAGAAGGGCCGCCTCCAGGCCCTGGCCCGCAAGCTCGGCATCGCGGACCGCGTCGAGTGGCTGGGGACACAACCCCACGACGTGGTGGTGGAGCGGCTCTCAAAGGCGGACCTCTTCCTGCTTGGCTGCGAGGTGAGCGGAAACGGCGACCGCGACGGCATCCCAAACGTGCTGGTGGAGGCCATGGCCATGGGCGTACCCGTCGCGTCCACGGCGGTGTCGGCCATCCCGGAACTCATCGTGAGCGGCGAGCACGGCATCCTGACGCAGCCGGGCGACCACGAGGCCATGGCCCGGGCGGCGCAGGCCCTGCTCACGGACGCGGCCCTTCGCGCGAAGGTGATTCCCGCCGCGAGGGAGCGCGTGCTCCAGGAGTTCGACAACCGCGTTCTGGTGCGGGAACTGGCCGCTGTCTTCCGGCCGCACCTGGGCCTGCCGGGGTGAGCCCGTGCCCGCCGCCTTGCCCGCGGGGGCTCGGGTGAACCCAGCGAAGCCATTGGGGATTCCAAAGGGACCCCGTCCCTTTGGCCGCCGGAGGCATCTTTCCTGTCTTCCTTCTCTCCCCTGCCTTCCCCATCTTCTTTCTTTCCGGACGCCATGAAAATCGCCTTCTACGCCCCCTTCAAGCCGCTGGACCACCCGCGCCCGAGCGGCGACCTGACCACCGCGCTCGGCCTTACCCGTCACCTCGCCTCTCGCGGCCACGAGATAGAGGTGGCCAGCCGCTTCCGGGCCCGCCATCTCGCCTCGCGGCCATGGGCCTGGCCCCGGGCAGCCTTCGAAGCCTGGCGCGCCGGGAACCTCAAGGCCGACGCGTGGCTCACCCACCACGCCTATTACAAGTCGCCGGACGTGATCGGTCCGTGGGCCTCGCGCCGCATGGGCGTGCCCTACGCCATCTTCCAGGGCATCTACTCCACCAAGCGGCGCAAGTCCCTGTCCACCCGGCTGGGGTTCGAGCTCAACCGGGCGAGCCTCCTTGCCGCGGACGTTGTCTTCTCCAACCGTCTCATGGACATGGAGAACCTTCGCCGCCTGCTGCCCGAGGATCGGCTGTGCTACGTGGCCCCAGGCATCGACCCGGCTGCCTTCCGGCATGACCCCCGGGCCAGGTCCAGGCTGCGGGAAAGGTGGGGAGTGGGGGACAGGCCGGTCATCCTCTGCGTGGCCATGTTCCGCGACGACGTGAAGACCCAGGGGCTGCGCTACCTGATCACCCGCCTGGGAACCCTGGACCGCGACTTCGAGCTTGTGCTCTGCGGCGGCGGCGAGACCCTCGACGAGCTTGTTGCACTGGCCGGGCAGCATCTGCCGGGCAGGCACCGCTTCCTGGGGCAGGTGGCGCGCGAGAGGCTCTTCGAGGTCTACTCGGCGGCGGACGTGTTCGTATTCCCGGGCATCCGCGAGAGCCTGGGCATGGTGTACCTGGAGGCGCAGGCTTCGGGCCTGCCCGTGGTGGCTTTCGACAACGGCGGCATCCCCGAGGTGGTCCGCCGGGGGGAGACAGCGCTGCTTGCCCCGCCCTTCGACGACGGGGCCTTCCTGGGCGCGGTCTCGGCCCTGCTGGACGATCCGTCCAGGCGCGAGGCCATGGGAGCGGCGGGCGCGGCCCACGTCCGGGCCAGCCACGACGCGGCCGTGAATTTCGGCAAGGTGGAGCAACGGTTGCTACTTCTTGCGGGAGCGAGGCGATGACGCGCCTTGGCATCATCCGCCACGCCCAGACGCAGTGGAACGTGGCCCGGCGCATCCAGGGCCGCGAGGATTCGCCGCTCACCCCGGAAGGTGAGGACGCGGCCCGGCGCTGGGCAGGAAGGCTCGCGGCCTTCGGGTTCAGCGCCCTGTATTCGAGCCCGCTGGGGCGGGCCATGCGCACTGCCTTGATCATCGGCCGGGGCCTGGGGCTCGACCCCGTCCCCCTGCCGGGCCTCACCGAGCACGAATTCGGGGATTGGACCGGAAGGCGCGTGGACGAGTTGCGCGGCCAGGGCCTGCTGGCCCCCGAGGAAGCGGCCGGCTGGGCCTTCCGCCCGCCAGGAGGGGAGGACAGGCGCGAGGTGCTGCTGAGGGCCTGGGAAACTCTGGACGCGCTGGCGGCGAGTCACTCCGGGCAGTCCGTGCTGGCCGTCACCCACGAGGGAGTCATACGCGCGCTCCTCTACGCCCTCAAGGGCCGCGACTACCTGCCCTCCGAGCCCAGGATACTGGCCCCCAGGGCGTTGCACATCCTGCGCTGGGACGGCAAGTGTCCGGTCATCGAGGAGTGGAACCTGACTTTGTGATTATTTATGAGAAAAGAAGGGTGAGAAGGGATGCCTCCGGCGGCCAAGGAGGGCTCCGCCCTCTCGGGACTCTCCCGCCAAAGGGACGGTGTCCCTTTGGGATCCCCCGGCTTCGCGGGTTTCATGGGGTGCTGTTGAAGGAGCGAGGGGAGAGGCGGTGATGAAGATAGTGTTCTATTGCCAGCACGTGCTCGGCCTCGGGCACCTCATGCGCTCCCTGGCCATCGTGCGCGCCCTGGCACCGCATCGGGTGGTGTTCGTAACTGGAGGGCCGGAAGCCCCCGTGGACCTTCCGGGACATGCCGTCCAGGAAAGACTGCCGGTCATGAGCATGGACGAGGAGTTCTCGTCCGTTCAGAGCGATGGAGACATGGAGGCGGTGAAGGCCGCGCGGGCGGCGCGGCTGGCCGGGATCATGGAGCGCGAACGCCCGGACGTGTTCGTGGTGGAACTCTATCCCTTCGGGCGCAGGGCTTTCGAATTCGAACTGGTCCCGGTGCTGGAGGCCATCCGCCAGGGAGGGTACGGCCGCCCTGCCGTCCTGTGCAGCCTGCGCGACATCCTGGTGGAGAAGTCGGACCCGGAGAAATACCAGTCGCGGGTGATAGGGCGGCTCAACTCCCTGTTCGACGGCCTGCTCGTCCACTCCGACCCTGATCTGTTCCCGCTTGGGGAAACCTTCCCCCGTCTTGGCGAGGTGACGGTCCCGGTGGCCTACACCGGGTTCGTGACCGAGAAGCCGTCACCCGGCGCGCGCGAGAGAGTGCGCCTCGGGATGGGGCTCGGCCACGGGGACAAGCTGGTGGTGGCCAGCGCGGGCGGCGGCAAGGTGGGGTCCGAACTGCTGTTCGCGGCGGTGAAATCGTATCCTTTTGGAAATACGAATGATCAGCCGCGAATGGAGATTTTCACCGGGCCATTCCTTGACGAGGAGGCCTATAAGCGGTTAGGGGCCGATTCCTCCGCGCACGAGAGGATTTTCGTGTCGCGGTTCACCGGGAGCTTCCTGGACATTCTGGCCGCGGCGGATGTCTCGTTGTCCTTGGCCGGATACAACACCACGATGAACGTCCTGGCGGCGGGCGTGCCCGCCCTGGTCTGGCCATTCGCGCAGAACAGGGAGCAGCGGTCTCGCGCCGAGAGGCTTGAGCGCCTGGGGGCGCTGACGGTTCTGGAAGGCCGGGACCTGGAACCGGCGCGGCTTGCCGCCCTGACAGGAAACCTCCTCCGCAAAGGCCGCGTGCTTGACCCGGGAGCGTTCATGCTTGACGGCGCTGGCCGGACGGCCAGGCTCATCGAGAGCGGCGAGTGGCGGAACGGATAACCTTTTCAACCGAGTTCACATGATCGTCTCCAACAACGTCTCCCCCGTCTGGATGTCGCTTCCCGGGAACCACCGCGAACGTCTTGCGCTTGCCCTGGACAAGGGTCTGGCGGCCGCGCCGGGCGGCCGCGCCGAGGTCTTCTTCCGCGCCGACGACGTGGCCGTGCCCGGCAACGCCTTCACGGCCATGGCCGAGGCCTTCAGGACGGCCGGCGCCCCCCTGGGCATGGCCGTGGTCCCCGCGTGGCTGACGCAGAGCCGTTGGGCCGCGCTCAGGAAAGTGGCGGACGGGGAGGGCCTGTTCTGCTGGGTGCAGCACGGCTGGAGACACATGAATTTCGAGCCCCAGGGAGCGAAGAAACGCGAATTCGGCCAGGCGCGCCCCGCCCGCGACAAACGCATGGACCTCTCCAAGGGGTTCAGGCGAATGAGGGAGATACTGGGCGCGGATTTCACCCCCCTGTTCACCCCCCCCTGGAACCGCTGCGACGGCGAGTCCATGGAGGCCATGCCCGGCATCGGCTTCAAGGGGATCTCGCGCACGGTGGGGGCGGGGCCCGATGCTCCGGCCGGATTGCCCGATTTCCCGGTGCGGGTCGATCTGCATACCCGCAAGGAGCCCGACCCTTCGGCGTCGCTGGACGCGATGCTCGGCGAAGTGTCCGAGGGACTCGCCTCGGGCCGGTGCGGCATCATGCTGCATCACCAGCGCATGAACCAGGCCTCCCTCGCCTTCCTCTCCCTCCTGCTCGGCGAGTTGAAGGCCCGCCAGGGAGTGAGCTTCGCCCACTTCGGTCACCTGCTGGAAAGGTAGGCGCCCACAGCGGGCATTCCGTAGGCCTGTTTTCCGGTCACTGGAAAAGGGAGCCGAAATTCCCGGCGAGGGTTCACAATATTCTGCGGATTGGTGTATCGAAGGGCAAAATACCCTGCCGTGCGCACCCGGCACAGGAGGAGAACGCCATGTCCGCCGATCTGAAGACCTTCACGAACGCGCTCAAGAGCACCCTGCCCCATTGCATCAAGTCCGACGACGACGCAGCCCAGGTCGTCACCATCGTGGGCTCCGTCATCACCAACGCCCTCAAGAACAAGGACACCGCCTACCTGGAAGGTATCGGCGAGTGGCGAAGCGAATCCGTCCAAGGAAAGAAGAAGGTGATCTTCACCCCCGACAGGATGCTCTTGGACGCAGCCAACGAATAATGCTCCCGTGATGGCCGGGGCGGAAGGCGCAAGGACCGTCCCGGCCGTTCAACCCCTCGTGAACAACGCGTCCGCCGCCGCGAGTTTCCCCTCGCCGTCGGCCCAGGGGCTGTAGAGCCCTTCCAGCCTGAACCCCCTGGCCTCCATCCAATTCGCCACTTCCCGGCACAACGGCTGTCCGGCGTACATCATCCTGAAAGACACCTCGCACAGCACGGCCTTGACGCCGCCCAGCATCCCCTCGGCGCCCTGGAGGGCCTCCAGCTCGTAGCCCTGGAGGTCGAGCTTGATCACCTCCGGAGCGCGCTCGAGGTCCGCGTCCAGCCTGACCACCTCCACTTCCACCACCTGGGCCACGCCCATGGGCTTGCCCGCGTGCTTCTCGCGGATCGCCTCCGGAGCGAGAAAGGATGAACAGGTGTGGCTCTCCAGGACGTTCAGCATGAGTTTGCCGGGAGCGGCTCCCAAGCCTGCCATGCGAACCCGCACGGCAGGTGAGTTTGCGAAGCGTTTCGCCAGCTTGCGGGCCAGGCGCGGCTGGGGCTCGTAGGCGGCCACCACGGCTCCGGGGAAGAGTCCGAGCAGCCTTTGAACCGTGCGCCCTTTGTTGGCCCCGCCGTCCACCACGAGACGCACTCCCGGTCCGGCGGCATCGGCCAGCCGGAGGAACGGGTCCTCGCTCCGGCATGAATGCAGGCTGAATCGAGTCATTGAAGCATTCTACA
This sequence comes from Thermodesulfobacteriota bacterium, assembly GCA_049322415.1. Taxonomy (GTDB): domain Bacteria; phylum Desulfobacterota; class Desulfovibrionia; order Desulfovibrionales; family Desulfovibrionaceae; genus Fundidesulfovibrio. The sequence continues at coordinate 81,765 of JBMORI010000064.1, forward strand.
CGACTTGCCGGAAACGTGAAAGAAGTTGTTGACAATGAAAATCATTATCATTAGATAAGAATCATGCCGGCGCGAAACGGCGGGGACGCAGCGACTGGGTGGTGTGCGCTCCCGCCGGAACCGCCGGGAAATTTCGGAGGATCGCCATGACAACGAAATCGACCATAGGCTGCAAGAAGACTCGTCCCAGGGAGCTGTTCTCGTCCCTGCTCAGGCCAATGGCCGAGGCCGGGAAGGGGTGTTCCGGAGGGGGGTGCAGGGCAAGGGCTCTGACCCGCCTCAACCGTGAAGGCATGGCCGCCTGCCAGTCGGGTTCCTACGAGGTCGCCAGGCGGCTTCTCACCGAGGGCATCACCCTGGCCAGGAGGGCCGGAGTGTCCATGTACGAGGCCAAGCTTCGCAACAACCTGGGTCTTGTCCATCTCCTGGCCGCCCGTCCCTGCGACGCCGCCGTTGAATTCGGACAGGCCCTGGACCTGGTCGAAGGCAAGCTCGGTCGCGAGAACCCGCTATTCAGGAGGATTGCCGGCAACCTGAAGCAGGCCCGGTGCATTTGAATCTCATAGGAGGATGAGCTGCTTTTGAAATTACAAATACGGGAATGCATCCATCACTAGCGTCAATGGCCGAAAATGTTGAATGAAAAGCCCCGGAAAGCGGACATCCGCTTTCCGGGGTTTCATTTTGCACGAAATTGAAAACTGACGGTGGAGCGTCAATCGGCGGCTGCGGGCTCATCCTGGGCGGCTTCCCCTGAGCCGGCCCTGGGCACGGACATGACGAACGCTCCCCGTCCGTCCTTCTGCTCGAAGGCCAGTGAGCCGCCCATGGTGCGAAGCAGGCGGTAGCAGAAGGGCAGGCCGATGGTCTCGCCCCCCTCGTCGAAAGGCAGGAACACCTTCTCCTCGTCCTCCACCGGCTTGACCTGGTCGCCCCCCACCTCGAGATGGATGAACCGTTCGCTGGCGAAGGTACGCAGCCACATCGCCCCTTTCGGGGGCATGGCCGTCACCGTGGAGCGGATGAGGTTGATGACCACCTGGGTGAGCAGGTCCGGGTCCTCCTCCACGGTGGCGAGAGCGCCGTCCGTCTCAATTTTCGGGATCACGCCGTTGGCTTCCAACTCCGGGGCCAGAAGCTCCACGCAATCCATCACGATATCGTCCAGCTTGAGTTTGGCCCTGTGCATGCGCACGGGGCTCAGGTAGTCCCGGATGCGGTCCAGGATGCGCTCCAGGCGCTGGGACTCGCCGAAGATGATCTCCGCCTCGGTCTGTCCGGGCTCCTTCTTGAGCAGCCTGCGGGCGAAACCGCCGATGGCAACCAGGGGATTTCTGATCTCGTGGGCCACCTCGGCCGAAATGGCGCCCAGGGTTTTGATCTTCTCCTTCTGCACCAGATACTTCTCCAGCATCAGCCTGTCAGTGATGTCCAGTATCACTCCCTCGACCCCGACGCGGCTGTCGCCCAGCATGCAGCTGGAGATGGGGATGGACTTGAGGATGCCGTGGACCACCCTGCCGGACTTGTGCAGGAGACGGCAGGACTTGGAGAAGGTGACGCCGCAATCGGCCAGGCTCTCGGCGAGGACCTTGCGCACGCGCTCGCGGTCGTCCGGGTGGATGCGCTCCAGGAGCCAGCCAGGGGAGGCAAGCGCCTCCTCCTGCCCGAAGCCGAGCATGCTGTGGCAGGCCCGGTTGACGAACTGGAGCTCGAGGTTCTCGTCCAGGCTGAAGATCACCAGCGGCACGTTCTGCACGAGGTTGGAATACCTCGCCTCCGCCCGCCGCACCTTCTCGGCCAGCTCGCGACGCTCCAGGACCACGTTCACGGCGTGGTCCAGCAGGTCGAAGCTCTCGATGGGCTTGGTGATGTAATCCCAGGCTCCCAGGCGGAAGGCGCGGATTGCGTCCTGCAGGTCAGCCCGGCCGGAAACGACTATGACGGGGATGTCGTTCCCGAGCGCCTTCTTCTCTTCAAGGAAAGTGAGGCCGTCCATGACCGGCATGCGCAGGTCGAGGAGAATGAGGTCGGGGGTGTTGTCCTTGAGGATTTCAAGGCCTTCGAGTCCGCTTGTGGCCTCGAGAGGCACGTATCCGGAGTCCTCGATCCAGGCTGCGAGGGTGGACCGGACGGCGTTATCGTCGTCCACCGTGAGGATCACGCGGGGGGGCGCGGGGGTGTCGGCCATTTCTGTTCCCGGTTTTTATTGACCATACCACCTACTCCTCGTCTTGAACAGCCTTGGATGATGCAGGGGTGGAAAAAAGCGATACGTTTTCTGGAGTAGAGTGGCTGGCAATGCCTGAAAATAAAATTTTTGCATATCTTGTAAAAAAATGTCAGAAGCGTTCCGGCGCAATTTATCTAAAAAGAGTTTTATATTTCAGATAATTAGCCCAGAAGTGTCAATGTGTGGACATTTTTGAATGGCTTTCCTCGGAAATGCCCTGTTTCAGAAAAAACTTGCAAAAGTGTAAAAACAGCACTATCTCTGGGGCCGTGCAAGCCGGACCGGTGAGAGCAGGCAGGAGCGATCAGGGTTCACCAAGGCAGGCACAAGGCCTCCGGCGGGAGTGTCCCGCCGGGTGGCCCCCATCGAAAACAGGAGGGTTTTACTGATGAACGCGGCGGACACGGCATTCATTCTCATCTCGGCGGCCCTGGTGTTGCTCATGACTCCGGGTCTTGGTCTGTTCTACGGCGGCATGGTCCGCTCCAAAAACGTCCTGGCCACCCTGATGCACAGCTACGTGCTCATCGGCCTGATCTCCATCGAGTGGGCCATCCTCGGCTACTCCATGGCGTTCGGCGCCGACATCGGCGGACTGGTGGGGGGCATGGATTTCTTCAACCTGGCGGGAGTCGGGCAGACCCCCCATGAGACCTACGCCAACACCGTGCCCCATCTGGCTTTCATGGTCTTCCAGATGATGTTCGCGGTGATCACCCCGGCGCTTATTTCCGGAGCCTTCGCGGAGCGCATCAAGTTCAGCGCGTTCCTGCTGTTCAGCCTGATCTGGGCCATCGTGATCTACAACCCCCTGGCCCACTGGGTGTGGGGCGGCGGCTGGCTCGCCGGAATCGGCGCGCTCGACTTCGCCGGCGGCGCGGTGGTCCACATGAGCTCCGGCGCTTCCGCCCTGGCCTTCGTGCTCTTCCTGGGCAAGCGCAAGAACTACGGCCGCGAGCCCTTCATCCCCCACAACCTGCCCATGACCATCCTGGGCGCGGGCATCCTGTGGTTTGGCTGGTTCGGCTTCAACGCCGGTTCCGCCCTCACCGCCGGCGGCCTGGCCTCCTCGGCCTTCGTCACCACCCACCTGGCCGCTGGCGCGGCGTCCCTCTCCTGGATCCTCGCGGAGTGGATGCACCGCGGCAAGCCCACCACCCTGGGCCTGGCCTCCGGCGCGGTGGCCGGTCTTGTGGCCATCACCCCGGCCGCCGGCTTCGTCACCCCCATGTCCTCCATCGTGATCGGCCTGGTGGGCGGCGTGGTGTGCTACTTCGGTGTTAACATGAAGCACATGTTCAAGTACGATGACGCCCTGGACGTGGTCGGCGTGCACGGTCTCGGCGGCACCTGGGGAGCCCTGGCAACCGGCCTCTTCGCCACCAAGGCCGTGAACGAGGTTGGCAACGACGGCCTGTTCTACGGCAACGCCGGGCTGCTCTGGAGCCAGTTCGTCTCCGTGGTCGCCACCTGGGCCTTCTGCTTCATCGGAACCCTGGTCATCCTCGCCGTGGTCAACGCCATCGTGAAGGTGCGCGTTTCCGAGGAGGACGAGAACAAGGGCCTGGACGTCAGCCAGCACGGCGAAACCGGCTACCAGAACTAAGGACTGAAGGAGCGTAACCATGCGTAAGATCGAGATCATCACCCGGCCCTACAAGCTGGAAGACATCAAGAAGGCCCTCACCGAAGCGGGCGTCAAGGGCATGACCGTCTCCGAGGTCAAGGGGTTCGGACGCCAGCGCGGACACAAGGAAATCTACCGCGGCGCGGAATACCAGGTGGACTTCGTGCCCAAGATCAAGCTGGAGCTGGTCGTTGACGCCGGGCTGGTCCCCGGGGTGCTCAAGGCCGTGGAAGGCGCCGCCCGCACCGGCGAGGTCGGCGATGGCAAGATCTTCATCACCCCCGTAGAGGAAGTGGTCCGCATCCGTACCGGCGAAACCGGAAAAGACGCGATCTAGCAAGCAAGGAGAAATGGGGGGGCGCCCAGGCGGCCCCCCCTCTTTTTTATGACGGAAACCCCATCCCAGGCAGCATCCACCCTGGATTCGGCAAGAAAGGCCCTGTTCGAAGCACCCAGGCCCGATCTCTGCCTCCAGCTTTCGCGCCTCTTCGACGACTATTTCCTCTCGCGCCCCGGCGAACTCACCCATGGGAGGACGCCCTTCGCCATCGCGGCGGTAGGCGGGTACGGCCGCCAGGAGCTCTGCCCGCGCTCGGACATAGACGTCCTCATCATTTACGAGAAGAAGGTCCCGGCCGAGGCCAAGGCCCTGGCCCAGGCCATATTCTTTCCCCTGTGGGACCTGGGCGCGGACCTCGGGCACGGGGTGCGCTCCATCAAGGAGTGCCTCTCGCTTGCCAGGGACGACTGGCAGGTGTTCGCATCCCTCATCGACGCCAGGTTCCTGGCCGGGAGCAGGGCCGTCTTCGGCGATTTCGTCAAGCTGCGCGACAAGAAGCTCCTGGCGGGGCGCTCCGGGGAGTTCAAGGCCTGGCTCACCGTGCACAACGGACGCAGGGCCGCATCCTACGGCGACGCCTCGGGCATGCTCGAACCAAGCCTCAAGGAGGGGCTCGGGGGGCTTCGGGACATCCACCAGCTGCGCTGGCTGTCGCACCTGGACGGCCGGGAGGGCGGAGGGCTGCCCGCCCAATGGCTTGAGCTTCTCGACAGGCATCTGCAATTCCTTCTCTCGGTGCGCAACCACCTGCACCTGCTCGAAAACCGCAAGGAGGACCGCCTGAGCCTGGACGCCCAGCTCAGGCTCGCCCCGCTCCTCGGATTCGCGGACGACGGTCAGATCAAGGGCGTGGAGGCTTTCCTCACCGAGCTGCACAGGGTGATGGCCGAGATACGCATCCTGCACCGGTCGCTCTGGCCCATGCTGGGCGGCAGGCCGGGACGGTCCGTGCCGCCCAGGCCGCTTGGAGGCCGCGTCGCGCTGACCCGCGACGGCCTGGACTTCGACGCCGCCTCGGGTGGGAAGGCCCGCCCGGAGGACGTGCTGGACATCTTCGGCCACGCGCTGCGGCTGGGCGAGCCGCTCACCCTGGACGCCAGGCACGCCATCGAGGCCGGCCTCAAGGATTTCGAGAGCTTCGCCGCCACGGGCGAGGGGGGCGCCAAGGCCTTCCAGCTCCTGGAAAAGGCTCTCCTGGACCCTCACGGCGGCGCCGCGCTCTCGGACATGCTGGAAACCGGCGTCCTGGGCGCCATCATCCCCGAGTTCGGACGTGTGCAGCACATGGTGCAGTACGACGTGTTCCACATTCACCCGGTGGGGAGGCACACCGTCGAGACCATCCTGGAGCTCAAGAAGGCCGCCCTGCCGGATCATCCCCTGCACGAGGTGTTCGCCCGCCTGCCGCATCCTGAGCGGCTCATGCTGGGGGCCATCTTCCACGACATCGGCAAGGGCCTGGGCGGCGGACATTCCGAGAAGGGCGCGGACATCGCCCGCGAGGCCCTGGAGCGGCTCGGCGTCTCCGGGGAGGCCGTCTCCGACGTCTCATTCCTCGTGCTCAGGCACCTGCTCCTGGCGGACGTGGCCATGCGACGCGACATTTCCGACCGGGACGTGCTGGCCGCCTGCGCCAGGAGGGTGGGCACTTCAGAGCGCCTGGACATGCTGCTCCTTCTCACCATGGCGGACTCCGTGGCCACCGGCCCCTCGGCCTGGAACGACTGGAAGGCCAGCCTCATCGGCGGCCTGCACAGGCGCATCCTCTCCGTGCTGGAGGGCGGGGCGCTCTTCGGGCCGGGCGACGCCCAGGCCATGATGGCCCTGCGCGACACCCTGCGCGCCAAGGCCGGCGGCATGTTCGGCCAGGAGCGCATGGAGGCCTGCCTGGACGCCATGCCCGCGAGATACCTCCTGAGCCGGGACGCCCAGGACATCCTTTCCGACATGAAGCTGGTCTCCGAACTGGAGGAGGCGCTGGAGGAGGACTTCCGCATGCGCCCCTCCAGCGTGGCCGGGCGTGGCGTGGCCGTCATCGAGACCGTCCCCGCCAAAGCCGGGGACGGATGGGGGGTCACCCTGGCCGCCAGGCACCAGCCAGCGCTGTTCGCCACCATGGCCGGCGTGCTGGCCCTGCACGGGGTCAACATCCGCTCGGCCGATTTCTTCCTCTGGGAGGACGGCACAGAGATCCACCATTACCAGACCGCCGAACCTCCCGCGTTCCTCGACAAGGAGGAGCTGTGGGCCAGGGTGCGCCGGGCAGTGCGCTACGCTCTCACGGGCAAGCTCTCCCTGGACTACCGCATACAGGAGAAGCGCTCCTCGCCGCTGGCCGTCCGCCAGCCGGACATGGGCATCCGCCCGAGCGTCACCGTGGACAACGACGCCTCGGAATATTTCACCGTGGTGGAGGTGCGCGCCGCCGACAGGCTGGGCCTTCTCTACGACATCGCCGTGGCGCTCGACTCCCTGGGCCTGGACGTGCACATCGCCAAGATCGACACGCACGGCCTGGAGGTGTTCGACATGTTCTACGTGCGCGGCGCAAAGGGACGGAAGGTGGAGGGCGGGCAGATGATCGGCGACATCACGCGCATCGTGCTGGCAAGTCTGGCCTGAGGTGGACTTTTTCCTCCCATATGGGGTAGGAAAGGGCAATCTCACTGCTCCCGGAGGACCACATGGACCAGACCAACTGCCCCCCGAGGCTGCCCCGCATCGGCGAGCCCGCGCCCCAGTTCGAGGCCGAATCCACCCACGGCGTCCTGCGCCTCGATGACTTCAAGGGCTCCTGGCTCGTGTTCTTCTCCCACCCGGCCGACTTCACGCCGGTGTGCACCACCGAATTCCTGGCCTTCGCCCACATCCACGCCGAGCTTCGCCGCAAGGGCTGCGAACTGCTCGGCCTGTCCATCGACTCCGTGTTCTCCCATATCGCCTGGGTGCGCCGCATCGAGGAGAAGTTCGGCGTCGCCGTGGAGTTCCCCGTCATCGCGGACCTCTCGCGGCAGGTGGCCGAGCTCTACGGCATGATCATGCCGGGCGAATCCAAGACCGAGACCTCCCGCTGCGTGTTCGTCCTCGACCCCAAGCAGACCGTGCGGGCCGTGATCTACTATCCGCTCACCACGGGCCGGAACACCGACGAGATTCTCCGGCTCCTGGATGCCCTCCAGACCACGGACCAGCACGGCGTGGCCACCCCGGCCAACTGGCGGCCCGGCGAGCAGGTGATCGTGCCGCCGCCGCGCACCCAGGACGCGGCGGCGGAGCGGGTGAAGGCCGAAGGCGTGGCCTGCGTGGACTGGTTCTTCTGCAAGAAGAGCCTGTAGCCGTGGCCTGCGTCAAACCGGACGGAACGCTCACGGAGATGGGTCGGCAGGGGCTCGAGGCGCTTGCCGTCCACGGCGGAGAGGAGGCCGCCGCCAAGGCCAGCGGCCTGCCGCTCTACCGGGTGCGGATGCTGTCGCGCGCGCTGATCGAGGAGGGGCTGCTCGAAGAGCGCGAGGGGCGGCTTGCGCCCACCGCCCTGGGGCGGGAGAAACTCAAGGGGCCGTGAGGAGCATCGGCGAACGCGGCTGCCTGGCCCGCATGGCCGGGCGGGATGCCGCCGAAATATACTCCTGGGACAAAAGGCTCACCTCAAGGATTCCGGGCGTCACGAGGCTGGAACCGTAATCTTGGAGGCATCGAAGCCCGAGCTGGAATTGCTTGGCCGCGCTGATGTTGCTTGCGGGTAAAGAAGCTGCACGCAAGTATTTTGTTAAAGAGTCGTCCTCCATTTATTGAACACGCCGGCTTTTGAATTGAGTATGTTCAGAGAGTGTTATTTTGACTCGATGGATAGTGTGTCTTTGAGAGCGTTTCCGGTTAAGTGGAATCGGATTGTATAGGTGCGCTTGCGAAGCGAGATGGATTGTCTGTCGTCCATGAAATCCTCGTCCGCTTCGATGATTATGACATTGCCCGGGGCATATTTGATTTTGTTGATCTTCCTGACGTTCAAGCCGGTTTTCCAAGTGTAAGCGGCTGATTCGTGCTCGATGTGCACGTAAATGAAAGCGCCGTTCATCGCGGGATCGCCGCCGCCGATCTCGAACACTTTGATGACCGGTCCAGACTTGGAGTACTCTCCCTGGTGAAACGAGAGCACCGAGGCTAGAATGTCGAGGCTCTTGTCGGGCGAGGCCTTGCAATCGAAAGCCATGGCCATTGCGGACGACATGGCGCACGCAATGAAAAAGACGGGCGCGGCCAGCGCGGCGAAGCTGAACGGACGTCCTGCCTTCATTGATCCCTCCTCGAGGCCAGCGGCCGATAAATGGTTCTTGGCTTGATCATAACCATGCTGGCAAAGAGCGGGATAAAGTCAAGCCAAGCCAACGTCCTGCCGAGCGGGTATTTCCGGTGTGTCTGTCCGGCTGCAGTGGATGGCGCTGCTCATCGCTAAGGGCGTTACGGACATTCGCTGTCCTCCATCCACGGCTTGATGTCCAGAAGCGGCGAGCCGTCCAGCATGTCCACGCCCTTGAACACCACGGCGGCGTCCTCCACCGCGATCACTTCCACCAGGCTCACGCCCATGCGAGAGGGCCTGCGCGGCGAGCGCGTGGCGAACACGCCCATCTCCCTGCCTTCCCGGCGTGAGCGGGTGACGAGTTCAACCTTGTCCACGCCGTGGAACCCGTAATAGAGCCACACCTTCCCGTACTGATCCACGTCACGCAGGCCCGGCTCATACTCCGGAAACAGCTCCGCCCTGCCGGTGACGTCCGGCGCAAGGCTGGCCTGCCTGGGGATGCCGGCTACGCTCGTGAACGGCGTCCGTATCACGCCGATGACGGGGAGGGTGAGGGTCTTCATGGCTGGCCTCGCGTCGTTTGCGGGTGCTGCGCCGCGTGTTCACCGCCGGATAATACGCTGGAAACCGCGCCCGGTCCATCGTCGTGGAGCGGGCTCCTCAGCCCCCGGCGCATGCCGCGCCATCGCGTGAAGCGCCCGTTGTCATCCCTGCCAACAAAAACGGGGAGCGCGGCGTTGCCGCGCTCCCCGCTCACTCCCAGCCTCGCGATGTAACCCGCGAAGCCACAGCCGGGTCCAGGGGGAGGCTTCTCCCCCTGGACCCGGAGGCTCTTATCTCTCTTTCTCTCGAAAACCATGGGATGAAAACTTGTAAAACATGTTCATGTTTTACAAGTTTCCGGCTCTACAAAACCCCAATATCCCAGTTGAACACGCAGCCCCGGTCCTTCCTCTCCACGGTCTTGGGCATGGGCTCGCGCATATGAATAATCTGCACATAGCCCGCCTTCACAAGGGCCTCTTCCTTCTCGCTCAGGTCCACTTCCCAGTTGGGGTAGATCCAGAAGTTCTGGCCGTAGCGGGTCATGAAGCAGACCTCGCCCTTGGGGCTGACGATGGGCTCGCAGGCCTTCACGTCCTGGGTCATGGTGCGGCTGATGCCCAGCGGCCACAGGCCGAAGGTCACGATGCCCAGCGGCAGCGGGCTTTTTCTCGGCAGGTCCAGGATGTCCTCGCCGGAGAGCTCGGGGCTGATGATGGCCCCGTCGAAGCCCATGTCCTTGAGTTTCCCCAGCGCCAGGGGGTTGGCCACGTTGCAGAACGGCCCGGCCCAAAGCTCCATCTCGCGGCGCTTGCGGCCGAGCAGGGCGGTCTGCCAGGGGGCGTTGAGCACGAAGCGCTTGCCGCCGCGCTTGAGGATGAGCTCCAGGATGTCCTGGAAGTCCTTCTCCTCGTTGGGCCAGATGACCGGCGGCAGCCACCACCAGGTGGATGCGGCGCGGCCAAGCGGCAGATGCTGTGTCTTGGTTGCGGACACCCACACGCCCGCCGCGCCCTTGGCCGGGCCCTTGGGGGGCTGCCTCCAGACGTGGATGGACTCGGCGCGCATGCCGCGCGGGGCCTTGAAGGGCTTGGGCACCACCAGCTTGAAGCCGGATTCGGGGGCTTCCACCTCGGGGATGCGGGCCAGCTCGGATTCCAGGGCGTTCAGGCGGCTGGAGAGCTGGGGCTCGCGGCGGTCGATGAGAAACACGCTCATGCCCGCGCGGGGGCGCTCGCGGCCCTTGCCCATGAGGGTAAGGTCGTAGCGGCCGCCCTTGGGGGTGGAGCGGGTGACGCGCACCACCTGATGGCCGGGCTCGTCCTCGTATCCCAGGCGCAGGAGGTCGCCGGGCAGCAGAGGCTGGCGCGGGTTGACGAAATACTTGCGGGCCTCGCTCATGGTCAGGCGTCCGACGAGCTTTCCGGAGCCGGTCTGGGCCTGGGAGTCCACCGGGTTGCGCGGCTTCTGGGGCAGGAAGGTGTAGTGCGTGCTGGGCCTGCCCAGGGCCTGCTCGATGTAGGAGAGCGCCGCCTTCTTGGTGGTGGCGTCGTCCGGGGCGTCGCGCAGCATGCGGTATGCGGTGGTGGTGTAGTAGACGTAGTGGGGGCCCTTCTTGCGGCCCTCGATCTTCCAGGCCTTCACCTGGGGGATGGTGAGCAGCGCCTTGGCGAGCACGTCGAGCGACAGGTCCTGGCAGGAGAAGTAGCGGCCGGGCTGTCCCTTGCGGGAGAACACGCGGCGGCAGGGCTGCACGCAGCGGCCGCGCAGGCCGCTCTTGCCGCCCAAAAAGCTCGACCACCAGCAGCGGCCGGAGACGTTGTGGCACAGCGCGCCGTGCACGAAGGCCTCCAGGGCCACGCCCTCGGGGCAGGCCTCGGCCATCTGGCGCATCTCGTCCACGTTGAGCTCCCGGGGCATGACCACGCGGCTGACGCCGAGCGAGGGCATGACGGCCAGGGCCGTGGGCGAGGAGACGTTGGCCAGGGTGGAGAGGTGCAGCTCGCCCTCGTACCCGGCCTGGCGGGCCACCTCGGCCAGGCCCAGGTCCTGTACGATGAGCGCGTCGGGCTTCACCACGCTGGCGAGGCGGTCGATGAGGCGTCCGGCCTTGGCCTCCTCTCCTGGCTTGGCCAGGGTGTTCATGGCCACGTAGACCTTGCGGTCCTTGTTATGGGCCAGGGCGGTGAGGCGGGCCAGCTCCTGTATGGAGAAGTTCTCGGCCTGCATGCGGGCGGAAAAGTGCTTGAGGCCGCAATAGACGGCGTCGGCTCCGGCGGAGATGGCGGCGAGGAAGCTGTGGGCGTCGCCGGCGGGAGCGAGGATCTCGGGGATGTGGTTCATGGCGTCATCTTAAGGAAGAAAACGGGTTTGTGAAGTCCCGCCGGAGGCGGCGGGGGGCCGGCAACGCATGATGAACGCCCGCGAGGGGCGCGGTTTTCAAAGAAGGCGGCCGGGATGTATCCCTCCTTGACCTGTTTGGCAAGCTTGAAGTGGGGCGGCAAGCGGGTTATCGCTTCGGGCTCAAACCTTGAAACGGAGAACGGCATGAGCATGTTGTCGAACGAGATATCGCAGGCCCTGTCCAAGGGGTCCTGGATCAGGCGTATTTTCGAGCAGGGCGCTGAGATGAAGAAGGTGCACGGCGCGGACCGCGTGTACGATTTCAGCCTGGGCAACCCGGACCTGCCCCCGCCGCCGGTGGTGGGCGAGTGCCTGGCGGACCTGGCAAGCCGGTCCCGCGAGCCGTTCGCCTTCGGCTACATGCCGAACGCCGGCTACCCCCAGGTGCGCGAGGCCCTGGCCGGACAGGTCAGCCGGGAGCAGGGCGTGAAGTTCGAGGCGTCGGACCTCCTGCTCACGTGCGGCGCGGCGGGCGGCATCAACGCGTTTTTCCGGGCCGTACTGGAGCCAGGCGACGAGGTGCTCTGCCCGCGCCCCTATTTCGTGGAGTACGGCTTCTACGTGGGCAACCACGGCGGCAGGCTCGTGACCGTCCCGGCGAGGCTGCCGGACTTCGACCTGGACGTGCCCGCCATGCTGGCCGCCGTCACGGACAGGACCCGCGTGGTGTTGCTCAACTCGCCCAACAACCCGACCGGCTGCATCTACTCCGAGGAGACCCTGCGCGAGCTGGCGCGCGGGCTCAAGCAATGCAACGCCAAGCGCGAAAAGCCCATCCTGCTCCTCTCCGACGAGCCGTACCGCTTCCTGGCCTACGGCGGGGCGGAGGTGCCGTCGCTGCCGAAAATCTATCCGTACACCGTGGTGATCAGCTCCTTCTCCAAGAACCTGTCCCTGGCGGGCGAGCGCGTGGGCTACGTGGCCGTGGCCCCCGGCATGCCGGGCAAGGAGGAGCTCATGAACGGCGTGGTGTTCACCAACCGCATCCTTGGTTACGTGAACGCCCCGGCCATCGGTCAGGCGATCCTTCTGAAAGCGCTGGGACACGGCGTGGACGCGTCCATCTACGCAGAGCGCCGCGAGGCCATGGCCAAGGTGCTGGACGCGGCCGGGTACGAGTACGCCATGCCCGCCGGAGCGTTCTATTTCTTCCCCAAGGCTCCGGGCGGCGACGACATCGCCTTCGTGGGCAAGCTGTGCGAGCAGCGCGTGCTGGCCGTGCCGGGCACGGGCTTCGGCATGCCGGGATACTTCAGGCTTACTTTCTGCGTGGACAAGAAGGTGATCGAGAACGCGGCCGAAGGGTTCGCGCGGGCGATCATGGGACATCAGGACTAGGGGGAATGCCTCCGGCGGCCAGAGAGGAAACTATTTGAAAAAGTGTCCTCTCCGGACTCTCCTTCAATATCTTTTAACAGCTTCGCGCCGG
>JBMORI010000065.1:0-13177 GCA_049322415.1 Thermodesulfobacteriota bacterium
GGCAAGCCGGTCGGCGGCGCGAGACAACGAAAAAATCCAAGCCGGACGCTAGACCGGCATGAAGTCGCGGAGCTTTGAGATCAGCGGGTAACGCAGCTCCTCGTCCTGAAGGGCGAAGTAGATATTTGCGGCCAGGTAGTCCACCCAGTCGCCCGCGTCGAAGCGCTGGCCCCTGATCTTCACGGCGAGCAGACGCCCCTTCTTGGCAAGGCCCTTCAGGGCGTCGGTAAGCTGGTACTCGCCGTCCTTGTTGGGCTTGAGGGCCTCCAGGTGCTCGAATATGTCCGGGAACAGCACGTAGCGGCCCACGATGGCGAGCTTCGACGGAGCCTCGCTGGGCTTGGGCTTCTCCACAAGGTCGCGCACGCGGTACATGCCCGAGGAGAACTCGTCGGCCTCGATGATGCCGTAACTGGAAACCTTGTCCGCCGGGACCTCCATCACGCCCACCACCGGCATGTGCTCGGACTGGGCCACGTTGATGAGCTGCTTGATGCCCGGCTCCATGCTGAACATCAGGTCGTCTCCCACCATGACCGCGAAGGGCTCGTTCTTGACAACTTCCTTGGCGCAGAGAACGGCGTGCCCCAGGCCCAGCTGCTTCTTCTGGCGAACGGAGATGATGTTGGCCATCTCCGCCGTCTGGCGGACGGTTTCGAGCAACTCCTTCTTGCCGGAGCTCTCCAGAATCTTTTCAAGGGCCAGGTTGTAGTCGAAGTGGTCCTCGATGATGGTCTTGTTGCGGTTGGTGACGAAAACCACGTCGGTGAGCCCGGCGGTCTGCGCCTCCTCCACGATGTACTGCACCACCGGCTTCTTGAAGATGGGCAACATCTCCTTGGGAACGTTCTTGGTGGCGGGCAGCGAGCGAGTGCCCCACCCGGCCACGGGAACGACGACTTTCGTGATCTCCATCGGCATCTCCTTCCTGGGAAGCCCAGTGATTTCCAATTGGAAATTCTAGAAGCTTCGCATGAAAAGTCCAGAAAAAACGAGGGGGCTACCTCAAATGTTCCTTAAGTGTAACGCACAGCGACTCAGCGAGTCCCTTGACCTGGGACTCGTCGCGGCCCTCCACCATCACCCTCGCCACGGACTCCGTCCCCGAATAACGCAGCAGGACCCTGCCCTCACCGCGCAGGGCCTCCTCGGCATCCTTCACGGCTTCGAGGACCTTGGGGGCCTGTTCGAAGGGTATCTTGCGCTCCACGTGGACGTTCAGGAGAACCTGCGGGTATGGTTCGAGCAGGTTGGCCAGTTCAGAAAGGGGCTTGCCGCGCTCCAGCATGATGCGGATGAGCTGAAGCGCCGCCAGGGTGCCGTCGCCGGTGGTGGCGTGGCGCATGAAGATGATGTGCCCGGACTGCTCGCCGCCGAGCGTCGCGCCCTCGCGCCGCATGGCTTCGAACACGTAGCGGTCGCCTACGGCGGTGCGCAGCAGCCTGCCGCCGCGCTCGCGCATGAAAACCTCCAGGGCCATGTTGCTCATGACGGTGGCCACCAGGGTGTCGCCCGGAAGCCGCCCCTTGTCCATCATGTCCATGGCGCAGATGGCCATGATCTGGTCGCCGTCGAGCACGTTGCCCTTTTCGTCCACAACGATGACGCGGTCGGCGTCCCCGTCCAGGGCGATGCCGATGTCTGCGCCGGTCTCGCGCACCATCTGGGCGGTGACGGCCGGATAAAGCGACCCCACCTTGCGGTTGATATTCCTGCCGTCCGGGTCCACGCCGAGTTTGATAACCGTGGCGCCGAGTTCCTCGAAGACGAGTGGCGAGACGCGGTAGGCAGCGCCGTTGGCGCAGTCCAGCACGATCTTGAGGCCGTCGAACTTCAGCTCCGGCGGGATGGTGGACTTGAGGTAGACGTTGTAGCGGCCGGGGCTGTCCTGGATCTTGAAGGCCCGGCCCACGTCCTCGGGGGCGGGGTAGTCCCAGTTGTCGCCGTCGGCAAGGACGCGGGCGGCGATCTGGTCCTCGGCCTCGTCGGGCAGCTTGTGCCCGTGGCGGTCGAAGAACTTGATTCCGTTGTCCATGTAGGGATTGTGCGACGCTGAGATCACAACTCCCACGTCGGCGCGCATGGAGCGGGTCAGAAACGCGATGGCCGGGGTGGGCAGAGGCCCTACCAGAAAGACGTCCATGCCCGAGGCGCAGAAGCCGGAGGACAAGGCGTACTCGAATATGTAGCCGGAAAGGCGGGTGTCCTTGCCGATGACCACCTTGTGACGCCCCTTGCCGTTGCGGAAATGCGCGCCGGCGGCAAGCCCCAGCCTGAGTGCGACCTCGGGGGTCATGGGGTGGATGTTCACCTGGCCGCGCAGGCCGTCCGTTCCGAAAAGCCGTTGATTCATCGTCTCTCCTGTCATTTGACCTGAACGGCCACTTTGTCCGGCCTGGCGGACACGAGTTCGCAACCCTGGGGAAGGGTCACGCGGTATGTGGTTTCATGGCGGCCGGGGGCGGTAGCCTTGTCCAGCTCCACGAAAGCGTCCACCAGCCCTCGCCAGGCGCCCTCCCTGAGCAGCTGGACCGGGGCCTTGAATCGCAGCATGACGGTCTCCGGGACCACCGCCGCGGTCCCATTGCCCTGGTAGACCAGCCGCACGGGCACGTCCACGGCCACCTCGCGCTTGTGCATCTCGAACTGGACGTGCGCGCGCACCGTCCGAGGCGAGGCCTCCACCTGGTCCGGCAGCACGAGATTGACCTGGGGATCGAATCTGCCGGACATCTCATCGGGGAGAGTCAGCGGCTGCACCGGGACATCCTTGATGTTGCGTATCACCGACTCCGGTCCCGTGACCGTGACCTGGGCGGGTTCCAGCGTGGCGGCCAGCTTGTAGTCCCGGCTGGCGACGTCCTGGTAGACCATGCGCACCGGAACGGACTTGCTCTGGCGGCGCTCCACTTCGAGCTCGATCTTGGACGGCCGGACCTCGGCCACCTCGAACAGCTTGGAGATGGGAATCGATTCTGGGTCCACCACTATTGTGTTGGAGCCCACGGCCAGCTTCCTGGCGTCCAGGGTGAAGACGAGCGCCCCGGGCTCGATCTTGCGTATGAGGCCCTTGGGGCCGCGCACCAGCACGTCCAGCGAGTCGCGGGGATTTCCCCGCAGGACCAGCCCCTCGGCCAGCCCGGCGGTCTCGATCTTCACCTTGACCCAGGTCTCGACCCGCTCGCGGCCCGTCACCAGATACCAGGAAACCACGGCGAGAAAAAGGGCCAGGAGCCTGTAGTACCAGTTGGAGCTCACGCGCGTCCCACCCATTTTTGAAGCAGCAGGTCCACGAGCTCCTGTTCGTCCAGGGGATCCGAGAGCTTGCCGCCGCTGGCGGCGCGGATGCCGCCGCTCTCCTCGGACACGACAAGGGCCAGGGCGTCAGTCTCCTCGGTGACGCCCACTGCCGCGCGGTGACGCGTGCCGAACGAGGCCGGGAGGGACTGGTACGAGGCCAGCGGCAGGATGCAGGCCACGGCCGCCACCTTCGCGCCCCTGGCCACCAGCGCCCCGTCGTGCAGGGGGCTCTGGGGATTGAACACGGTGAGGAGCACGTCCAGCGAGAGGGCTGCCTTCAGCTCGACGCCCCTGTCCATGAGATCCCCCAGGGGGATGCCCCTTTCCAGCACGACCAGCGCCCCGACCCTGCGCCGGGCCAGCTCGCCGAGCGACCGGGCAAGCTTCTCCGCCTCGGCGGCGTCCCTGGGGCGGGCGGCGTGGCTGCCGAACCAGCGCAGGCCCACCTGGGAAAGCGCCTTGCGGATGTCCGCCTGGAAGAGGATCACCAGCACCAGGAAGAAGGAGCCGAGGAAGTTGGTAAGTAGCCAGTGCAGGGTATAGAGCCCGAATTCGCCGGAAAGGTAATAGGCGGCCAGCACCACCACGATGCCGTGGATAACCGAGACAGCCCGCGTGCCGCGCACCAGGATGATCATCCGCTGGTAGAGTACGGCCACCAAGAGGATGTCCAGCGTTTCGCGCCACCCGATCGGGAGGCTCGCGGCAAGTCCCCTGAGCCACTCGATCATCGGGCCCCCCCCGTGGACTTCACGCCAAGGACGCGGCGCCAGCGGCCGGTGTGCGGGAGCACGCCCAGGCCGGTCCCGGCACGGCTGATGCCGCGCACGTCCCGGAGGAGCGTCCGCCGGGGGGCGGCGACGCCCGGGAGGCCTCGTCCGGCTAACCGCACAAGGCCTCCGCCAGGGTCAGGGCGGCGACGGCTCCGGCCGCGTCGTGGACGCGGTGGATGCGCGCGCCCCGTTCATACGCCAGGGCGGTGGCAACCTGGGTGGCCGCGCCTCGATTTCCCACATCCAGGCCCAGAAGCTTGCCGAATAGCGATTTGTTGGAAAGCCCCATCATGATTGGCCTGCCGAAGGAGGAGAACAGTGGCAGCCCGCGCAGGAGGGCCAAATTGTGCTCCAGTGTCTTGCCGAAGCCGATGCCGGGGTCCAGCACGATGCGGTCCTCCGGCAGGCCCGAGTTGACAAGCCTGGCCATGCCGATTTCAAAGAAACGGGCCACCTCGGCCAGCACGCTGCCGTAGCGTGGATCGGACTGCATGTCCCCGGGGCGGCCCTGGGAGTGCATGAGCACGTATCCTGGCTTGTACTGGGCCACCACGTCCAGAAGCTCCGGCTCGAAGGAGCCGCAGGCCGAGACGTCGTTGACGATGACCGCCCCGGCCTCCAGGGCCCCTGCTGCCACGCGGGCCTTGTAGGTGTCCACGGAGAGGGCCGCGCCGGGATGCTCGCGGCCCACCGCTTCCAGCACGGGGATCACGCGGCCGAGCTCCTCCGCCTCGGACACGGGGGCCGCGCCTGGTCTGGTGGACTCCCCGCCCACGTCCACGATGGCCGCGCCCTGGGCAATGAGCCGCGAGGCGCTGTCCAGGGCATGGGACGGGTTCAGGTTGACGCCGCCGTCGGAGAAGGAATCGGGCGTGACGTTGACTATGCCCATCACGAGGAAGGGGGCGGGTCCAAGGACCCTCCCCCCCCTGACAGTCCACGCGGCATCCTTTTTCGGATCGCAGGTCTTTTCGGTCATGTTTTGCCGGCCGCTCATCGTTGGGCTGTCGGATTCGGCCCTTTCACCGGCCACACCGGTCCTGCAGGATCAAGCACCCTTGCCTTCGCCGTCCGGCTTGCTGTCCTTGTCGCCGCCGGCGCCGCCACCGGACTCGGGACCGGATTCAGCGCTGGGGCCGGCGGACGCGTCCGCTGACGGAGCGGCCGTCTCATCGGCGGGCTTGGCCTCCGGTGCGGCGGCATCCTCCATGGGAGGTGCGTCGGCCTTGAGGTCCACCGGCGGCAGGGGCTCTCCCTTCATGATGAGGTCGATGTCCGCGCCGCTTATGGTCTCGCGCTCCAGCAGGGCCTTGGCTATGGCGTGCAGGACCTCCATGTTCCCGGTCAACAGCTGCTTGGCCCGGGCGTGGCAGCCTTCCACTATGGAGCGCACCTCGGCGTCGATCTGGCGGGAGGTGTCCTCGCTGAAGTTCTTGTGGGCCACAAGCTCGCGGCCGAGGAAGATTTCTTCGTCCTTCTCGCCGTAGGAGAGCGGGCCGAGCTTTTCGCTCATGCCCCACTTGCACACCATCTTGCGGGCCATGTCCGTGGCCCGCTCGATGTCGTTGCCGGCGCCAGTGGTGAGCTGGTTCAGGACGATCTCCTCGGCCACGCGCCCGCCCATGAGCATGACTATGGAGTTCAGGAGGAACTCCTTGGAGTAGGTGTGCCTGTCGTCCTCCGGCAGCTGCATGGTCACGCCCAGGGCGCGGCCGCGCGGGATGATGGACACCTTGTGCACGGGGTCGGAGCCCTTGATGAGCTTGGCCACCAGGGCGTGTCCGGCCTCGTGGTAGGCGGTGGTGCGCTTCTCCTCCTCCGAGAGGATGAGGCTTCTGCGCTCCTTGCCCATGAGCACCTTGTCCTTGGCCATCTCGAAGTCGGCCATGACCACGCGGTCGCGGCCGAGCTTGGCGGCGGAAAGGGCGGCCTCGTTCACCAGGTTCTCCAGGTCCGCGCCCGAGAAGCCGGGGGTTCCCTTGGCCAGCACGTCCAGATCGACACTGCCGTCGATGGGGGTGCGGCGGGTGTGCACTTCCAGGATGCGCTTGCGGCCGCGCACGTCCGGGGTGGGAACCACAACCTGGCGGTCGAAGCGGCCGGGGCGCAGAAGCGCCGGATCCAGCACGTCCGGGCGGTTGGTGGCGGCAATGAGTATGACGCCCTCGTTGGATTCGAAGCCGTCCATCTCCACCAGGAGCTGGTTCAGGGTCTGCTCGCGTTCGTCGTGGCCGCCGCCCAGGCCCGCGCCGCGCTGGCGGCCCACGGCGTCGATCTCGTCGATGAAGATAAGGCACGGGGCGTTTTTCTTGCCCTGAACGAACAGGTCGCGCACGCGGGCAGCGCCCACGCCCACGAACATCTCCACGAAGTCCGAGCCGGAGATGGAGAAGAAGGGCACGCCCGCTTCCCCTGCCACTGCCCGGGCCAGGAGGGTCTTGCCCGTGCCGGGCGAGCCCACCAGGAGCACGCCCTTGGGGATGCGCCCGCCCAGGCGGGTGAACTTCTTGGGGTCGGAGAGGAACTGAACGATTTCGGAGAGCTCCTCCTTGGCCTCGTCCACGCCCGCCACGTCCTGGAAGGTGACGCGCTGGGTGTCCTGGGTGATGAGCCGCGCGCGCGACCTGCCGAAGCTCATGGCCTTCCCGCCTCCGCCCTGCATCTGGCGCATGAAGAAAATCCACACGCCGATCAGAAGAAGCATGGGGAACCAGGAGACGAAAATGGACACGTACCAGGGGGACTCCTCGTCGGGCTCGGCGCGCACCTGCACCTTGTTGTCGATGAGGGTCTTGACCATGTTCGGGTCGCTGGGGACGTAGGTGGTGAAACGGCTGCCGTCGGTGGTGGCCCCGTCAACCCGGCGGCCCTGGATTTTCACCGCTTCCACCTGCCCCTCGGTGACTTTCTTCAGGAAGTCCGAGTAGGCGAGCTTGGTTTGCTGCTGGGGCTGCTGGTTCAAAAGATTGAAGAGGACGATCATCACCACGCAGATGACCGCCCAGATGCCCAGATTCTTCGTGAAATTATTCAAGTCGATCCTCCGTGGAGGGTTTCCTCCAGCGGTTTAGGTAACACTTCCCCGAACAGCTGTCCATTCGCCGGGAGTTGAATTCATCTGCTGTTAAGGTTATGAGGTCCGTTCGGCCGGAAGCGTATCGTCACCGGTGTGGCGCGCGGTCTTCAAAACCGTAGTGCGGCTCATACCCGCAGGTAGGTTCGACTCCTATACGCTTCCGCCACTAAAGCCCCGCCAGCCAGTACTTCAAGGCCGCCCGCTGCTCCTCCACCCGCTCCGGCGACGTCCCGCCGGGGGTGTTCCTTCTGTTCATGGCCGTCTCGTATTTGAGCACCTCGGCCACGTCTTCGCCGATCTTGCTGCTGAGGCCCTGCAACTCGCCCAGCGTCAGATCCTCGAGCCCCCTGCCCGTCTTCTCTGCCAGCGCGACCGCCGACCCCGCCACGTGGTGCGCCTCCCGGAACGGAACGCCCTTGGCGGCCAGATAGTCTGCAAGCTCCGTGGCGTTCAAAAAGCCCAGCTTCAAGGCCTGGCGCATCCTTTCCGGCCTGTAGCCCATGACCTTCATCATCTCGGCCATGATGGCCAGCGAGTCGCTCACGGTCCGGTCGGCGTCGAAGAACGGTTCTTTATCTTCCTGCATGTCCCGGTTGTAGGCCAGGGGCAGGCCCTTCATTATGGTCATGAGCGTAAACAACGAGCCGTACACCCTGCCAGTCTTGCCGCGCATGAGCTCGGCAACGTCCGGGTTCTTCTTCTGGGGCATGATGGAGCTGCCCGTGGCGTACGCGTCCGGCAGGGCCACGTACCCGAAATTCGGGTTGGCCCAGATGATGATCTCCTCGCACATGCGCGACAGGTGCATCATCACGGTTGTGCCGACGAACAGCGCCTCGAGCGTGAAATCGCGGTCCGACACGGCGTCCAGGCTGTTGCCGAACGTGCCGTTCAGTTGCAGCTCGTCCGCCACCGCCTTGGGGTCCAGAGGGAAGGTCGTCCCCGCCAGGGCCGCCGCGCCGAGCGGCGACACCGCCGAACGCTTCAGCGCATCCCGGCAGCGCTCGTGGTCACGCTTGAACATCCAGGCGTAGGCCAGCAGATGATGCCCCAGGCTTACGGGCTGCGCGGGCTGCAGGTGAGTGTAGCCCGGCAGGATGGTGTCCACGTGCTCGCCCGCCCTGTCCACCAGCACCCTGACCAGATCAGCCAGGAGTTCGCTCCAGACCTCCAGCCGCGCGCTCACGAACAGCCGGAAGTCCAGGCAGACTTGGTCGTTGCGCGACCGGCCCGTGTGCAGCCTGCGCCCGGCGTCGCCGATGAGCTCGGTCAGGCGGGCCTCGATGTTCATGTGTACGTCTTCCAGTTCGTCCTTCCAGACGAACTTGCCTTCATGGATCTCGCCCAGGATGAGGTCCAGCCCGCCAACGATCTTTTTGGCGTCATCGTCGGTGATTATGCCCTGCCGGGCCAGCATGCGGGCGTGGGCCTTGGACCCGGCGATGTCCTGGGCGTAGAGGGCTTTGTCGTAACGGACGGAGCCGGTGTAGCGCTCTACGATCTTGGAAGTGGGCTCGGCGAAGCGGCCGCCCCAGGGCTTTGACGAGGATGGGGAACAATAGGAAGAGTCGGACATGAATATGCCTCCGGCGGCCAAAGGAACTTCGTTCCTTTGGAATCCTTTATAGCTTCGCGTCGATCGATGCGACATTGAAAACGAGGCAGGAAGCGCGCAAAGCCGCGCTTCCTGCCTTTATAGTAAACTTCTTCGATTTTCACCATCTCCGCTTGCGCGGGATAGACCCGCCATGAGCGCGGCCTTAACGGGTCATGCCCGGCCGGCCGGTTCTTCCGTCGCGGGCTCCCAAGGGGGCAGGCGACGGGAGAGCCAGCCGGTCTCAACATGCCGCCATGACCCGCGAAGCAATTGCAGGGTCCAGGGGGATCATACCCCTGGCGGGTGCAGGGCAGCGCCCTGCCGGGGTCTGGGGCAGAGCCCCAGCCCTTACTTCATCATCTTGTAGCCGCGCAGCCGCAGTCCCTGAAGCCTGATGAAGCCGGTGGCGTCGGACTGGTCGTACACCGAGTCCTCCTCGAAGGTGACCAGCTCCATGTTGTAGAGGCTGTTGGGCGACTTGCGGCCCACGGGGGTGGCCTGGCCCTTGTAGAGCTTCAGGCGCACCACGCCGTTCACGCGCTCCTGGGACTTGTCGATGAGCGCCTGCACGGCCTCGCGCTCGGGGGCGAACCAGAAGCCGTAGTAGACCATCTCGGCGTAGCGCGGGATGAGCGAGTCGCGGATGTGCATCACCTCGCGGTCCATGGTGATGCCTTCCAGGTCGCGGTGGGCGATGTGGATGATGGTGCAGCCGGGGGTCTCGTAAACGCCGTGGGATTTCATGCCCACGAAGCGGTTCTCCACCATGTCCAGGCGGCCCACGCCGTGCTTGCCGCCCAGGCGGTTGAGCTCGCGGATGATGGAGGCCGGGGTCATGTTGATGCCGTTCACGGCCACGGGGTTGCCCTTCTCGAACTCGATCTCGATGTATTCGGGCTCGTCGGGGGCTTCCTCGGGCTTTGCGCAGAGCAGGTAGCTGTGCGGACCGGGTTCGTTCCAGGGGTCTTCAAGCTCGCCGCCCTCGAAAGAGAGGTGCATGAGGTTGCGGTCGCAGCTGTAGGGCTTCTCCTTGGTGACGGGAACGGGAATGCCGTTCTCCTGGGCGAAGGCCAAAAGGTCGGCGCGGCCCTTGAAGTCCCATTCGCGCCAGGGGGCGATGGTCTTGAGCTGCGGGGCCAGGGCCATGGCGGTCAGCTCGAAGCGGACCTGGTCGTTGCCCTTGCCGGTTGCGCCGTGGGACACGGCCTGCGCGCCCTCCTTCAGGGCGATCTCCACCATGCGCTTGGCGATGAGCGGGCGGGCGATGGAGGTGCCGAGCAGATAGCGGCCCTCGTACACGGCCCCGGCGCGCAGGACGGGGAAGACGAAGTCCTTAGCGAACTCCTCGCGCAGGTCGTCGATGTAGGCCTTGGTCGCGCCGGTGTTGAGGGCTTTTTCCTCCAGTCCGTCGAGCTCCTCTTCCTGGCCCAGGTCGGCGGTCATGGTGATGACCTCGCACTGGTAGGTCTTCTTGATCCACTTGAGGATGACGGACGTGTCCAGGCCGCCGGAATAGGCCAGAACGACTTTCTTTATGCTGCTCATGCTATATCTCCGCGAGGGTGTAGGGAACGGCGCCGTATTGCTCGGTGTAGACCCATTCCAGGATGGCTTTCTGTATGTGCAGGCGGTTCTCGGCCTGGTCCCAGACGATGGAGGCATCGGACTCGAAGACCTCGGTGGTCACTTCCTCGCCCTGGTGGGCGGGCAGGCAGTGCATGAACTTCGCGCCGGGCGCGGCCAGGGCCATGGCCCTGGCGTCCACCTGGTAGGGGGCGAACACCTTCATGCGCTCGGCGGCCTCGCCCTCCTGGCCCATGGAGGCCCACACGTCGGTGTTGACGAAATGCGCGCCCTTCATGGCCTGGGCCGGGTCGCGGGTGAGCGTCACCTTCGCCCCCTTGGCGTGGGCGGCGTCAAGCACCTCCCGCTTGGGGTCGTAGCCTTCGGGGCAAGCCAGCACCAGCTCGAAGGGGAAGTACACGGCGGCGTTGATCCAGGACTGGGCCATGTTGTTGCCGTCGCCGATCCAGGCCACCTTGGTCTTTTCCAGGTCCGCGCCGCGTTCCGCCATGGTCATCACGTCCCCCATCACCTGGCAGGGGTGGAAGTCGTCGGACAGGGCGTTGACTATGGGAATGGAGGACTTGGCCCACATGCGGGTGAGCTTGGAGTGCTCGAAGGTGCGCATGACCAGGCCGTCCACGTAGCGCGAGAGCACGCGGATGGTGTCCTCCACCGGCTCGGAGCGGCCGAGCTGGGAGTCGTGCTGGGTCATGTAGATGGTGGAGCCGCCCAGGTGGCGCACGGCCATCTCGAAGGAGACGCGGGTGCGGGTGGAGGCCTTCTCGAAGATGAGGGCCACGGTGCGGCCGGAGAGGAGCTCGGAGCGGAATCCGGTCCGTTTCATCTCGATGGCCCGGGCCACCACGGCGTGGGCTTCCTCGCGGGCGAGGTCGTGTATCTCAAGGAATTTTTTGGGCATGCAAGCCTCCGGGTGATCGCTTGGAAAAATGAAATCTCTATTCCTTGGAGAAAGGCTTGTAAAGAGGTCACGGACGCTGGCCGTCAAATCTTGGGCTGGCGCGGTGAGAGCCTTGCCCGGAAGTGAAATGTTTGCCGACCGGGATGGGAGCCAAACGGTCAATCAAAACAACAAATACAAGTTTACTTAATAAATTTTAGTTTGACCGATCTGCAATTGCTGATACTGTGCGAGATAAATACCATTCTTGCGGAGGCAAATCATGCAGATCGATTTTCATCATGCGGCCACGTACATACTGGCCAGGTGGGCTGGTTTTGAGCACCAACAGGCTGATATCATAGCATATTCTGCGCAGTATGTGGATGATTCGACCTATACGGGGAGTATAACGTTCTCTGAGGGGCAACGGTATTCTCGAACTGCCTCGGCTCATGAGGTGTTGGATTTGCGAAACGCGATGGCTGCAAAGGATATCCGCACCTGGGTGCCTTTCCATTTCCTTCCCGGCAACTGCGGTAAAACCGCTGACGAAGAATGCACACAGGACTACCATGAGCGGCTTGTTTGCATTGCAAACAGCCGTGTGGCGAGAGACATGCTCGAAGAATGCCTGCGGAATAGAAGCAAAACACATGGACTCCACCGCCTTGGCATCACCATGCATGTCTATGCCGACACCTGGGCTCATCAAAACTTCGCGGGGGTCGATAACAAGGTCAACGACGCCTCCGAGCTGGAAGTCATCAAGCCATCAGAATACGTGGACTTAATGGATGAAATCGCAACGATTTTGCCCGGAAAACTGGGCCATGCACAGGTAAGTTGCTGCCCGGATTATCCGTTCATCGAGTGGGTATATAAAAACTGGAAAGGTGACATGCTCAGCCCAATCAACAACATGGAGCGTTTCCTTGACGCGGCGGACAACATGCTCCAGTTTATGAATCATTGGAACGGACGCCATCCTCATGGCCTCGACCAAACTCAGCAAGCAGAACTGAGCATGGGATTCATGTCTTTCCAATCAAAGGATGGCGAAAAACGGCACAAGGAATGGCTCGAACTGATAAAGCTCGGGAACGTGCACGCAATATCCAGCGTCCACCTGGATTACTCCAAAAGTGGAGCCAACTCCTGGAAAAGCCTCTCGCTGGGAACGGATGAGGAAGCGGACTTGGTAAACGGCGCTCCATCGTTCAAGCCAGAGTTCATGAGCTCGAACTGGAAACTGTTCCATGACGCGCTGCAATTCCACAGACTCTTCGTATTGAACGAACTCCTCCCCAGGTACGGCATCTGCGCCGCCTAACCAAGCGCCTCCACCGCCATATCCGTCATCTCCTCCATCACCTGGCCGTGATCGTACCCGGCCAGGTGGAGGAGGCCGTGCGCCAGCAGCCGGATGAGGTGCTCGCGGGGCTCCTGGCCGTAGAGCGCGGCCTCGCGCGTGAGGGTGTCCACCGAGAGGGCCAGCTCGCCCAGGTAGTCGGGGCGCTGCGCGTCTTCGGCGGGAAACGAGAGCACGTTGGTCGGTCCGAAGAGCCCCAGGAACTCGGCGTTCAGCCGGGCTATTTCCGCGTCGTCCACGAAGCGCACCTCCACCGACGCGCCCTCCAGGCCGAGAACCGAGAGAAGGCGGGACAAAAGCGGCGTGGCCTCCGAGCGGGAGAGGGGCAGCGCGGGGTTGAGCGCCGCGCCGGGTTCGATCCAGATGGTGTCGGGCATTCTTTTTGGCCTCCGGCGGGCAAAGAGGGCTCCACCCTCTCTGCACTCTCCCGCCAAAGGAACTTCGTTCCTTTGGGATCCTTTACGGCTTTGCATCGGTCAATGCGGGATTGAAACAAGGCCGGAAGCGCGCAAAGCCGCGCCCCCGCACCTACGCGGCCTTCTCGGGCGGCGCGGCCTTTTCCCCGGCCCCGTTCTCCTTGGCCTTCTCCTTGGAG
>JBMORI010000066.1:0-13162 GCA_049322415.1 Thermodesulfobacteriota bacterium
GTGATGCCGGCAGACGGCGCGAAGCCGTAGCCGGGGCCAGGGGGAGACGCTCCCCCTGGCCGCCGGAGGCAAAAACCCTTTCTCTATTCTTCCTTCAAGGCCCTGGTCATGAGGTCCCGCACCGCCTGGGCGGGGTCCTTGTCCTCGTAGAGGATGGCGTGGACCTGCTCGGTGATGGGCAGTTCCACCTTGATCTTCCGGGCCAGCCCGTGCAGGGCCTGGGTGGTTTTGACGCCCTCGGCCACCATCTTCATCTCGCCCAGGATGTCCATGAGCTTCTGGCCGCGCGCGAGCCGCCTGCCAACCTGGCGGTTGCGGGAGAGGTCGCCGGTGCAGGTGAGCACCAGGTCGCCAAGGCCGGACAGGCCCATGAAGGTCTTGGGGTCCGCGCCGAGCTTGGCGCCCAGGCGGCTCATCTCGGCCAGCCCGCGCGTGATGAGCGCGGCCCTGGCGTTGGAGCCGAAGCCCAGCTCGTCGGCCACGCCCGCGGCGATGGCGATGATGTTCTTGACCGCCCCGCCCAGTTCCACGCCCTTGACGTCCTTGTTGGTGTAGACGCGGAAGTAGTCCGCGGCGAAGAGCTCCTGCACCTGTTTGGCCAGGTCCTTGTCCTTGCAGCCCAGGGCCACGGCGGTGGGCATGCGCCGGATCACCTCGTAGGCGAAGCTCGGGCCGGAGAGCACGGCGAAGCGGTGCTTCATGCCGCCCATGACGTCCTCGCAGACCTCGGACATGGTCTTGCCGGTGTCCAGCTCGATGCCCTTGTTGGCGCAGACCAGGGCGGGGTTCTTGGGCAGCATCCCGCGCATTTCGCCAAGCACGGAACGCATGAACTGGCAGGGCACGCACATGAGGAAGATGTCCTTGCCCGCGCAGGCCTGATCGAGGTCCATGGTGGCCTGGAGGTTCGGAGAGAGCTTGACGCCGGGCATGTACCAGGTGTTCTCGCCCTTGGATTTGATCTCCGCCAGAAGCTCCATCTCGCGCACCCAGATGGTGACGTCGATGCCCTTGTGGGCCAGCAGGTCGGCCAGGGTGGTGCCCCAGCTGCCGCCGCCGATAACCGTGACTTTCATTGGGAATCTCCTGAATATCGAGCGTGAGCCTTGTTCTGACGGGCTCAGCTCCGGGAAACGTTTCCGGTCCGTTTCGGGGGTCCGGGGAAAAAGCCGGACAACTTGCGGGGGACGGTCGCCGCGCCCCGGCAGGATTGCAACTACCACATGAACCCGGTAGAGATAAAGGCGTTATCGGCGCGGCCGGAAGGAGAGGGGGATGAAGAAAGCAAAGGAATTCACCGACGCCCAGAAGCGCGTGCTGGCCATCGTGCAGGGAACCCTGCCCGACGGCCCGGAGCCCTTCGCCGAGGTGGCCCGCCAGGCGGGCGTGAGCCTGGAAGAGGTGCTCGAACTGTTGCAGGGCATGAAGGACCGGGGCGAGATCAGGCGTTTCGGGGCCACGCTAAGGCATCAGAAGGCCGGTTACGGCTCCAACGCCATGGTGGCCTGGTTCGTGGACGGCGAGGACATGGAGCGCGTCGGCAGGTTCATGGCCGCCCGCCCCGAGATATCCCACTGCTACCACCGCGTGAACTGCATGGACTGGCCCTACAACCTCTACACCATGGTCCACGCCAAGAGCCGAGAGGCCTGCCGCGAGACCGTGGCCGAGCTGGCCAGGCTTTCCGGAGTCGACGAGTACGACGTGCTGGAGAGCCGCAAGGAGTTCAAGAAGACCAGCATGCGGTACTTCTAGCCATGGCCGTTCTGCCCAGGGACATCTTCGACTACATGGCCAAGCGCGTGCTCGGCCAGCGCGAGGTTCTGCGGCTTATTTCAGTGGCGGTCTACAAGCACGTGTCCGGCATACGGGCGGGCAACATCCTCCTGGTGGGCAACTCGGGGACGGGCAAGACCACCATCATGAAGACCATCCACCGCTTCTACATGGAGCACGACGAAATGGCCCCCTTCCGGGTGATGGCCGTGCTCAACGCCAACATCCTGGCGGGCGAGGAGGGCGACATCCGCACGGCGCGGCTGTTCACGGCCCTGGAGGCGGCGGTGAAGAAGCAGCTGGGCGAGGACGTGGACCGAGAGACCATGCGCCAGGCCCTGCAGCACGCCACGGTCTGCCTGGACGAGGTGGACAAGATCTCCGCGCGCATATCCGGCAAGCCCAACCCGGTCGGCATCGCCCTGCAGCAGGCCCTGCTCACCATCCTGGAGGGCGAGACCATCATGGTCCCCGTCACCGTGACGGAGGACGGCCAGGAAGTGGCCACCCACGTGCCCGTGGACACGGGACGCATCCTCTTCGTGTGCGGCGGGGCGTTCGAGGAGCTTTACGACCAGGTCTACGGCCTCATCGTCAACCGCAAGGACGACCGCAGGCTCAAGGAGACAACCGAGATCCAGCGCTCCGGCGAGGGCGAGGTGCGCGTGACCGCCGTGACCCGGTTCAAGCTGGTGGACTACCTGCGCCTTTCGGACATGTTCACGTACGGCATGCTGCCGCAGTTTCTTTCGCGCTTCTCCTCCATCGCCATCCTGGACGACCTCTCCAGGGAGGACCTGGTGCAGATCATGCTGGCCGCCGAGGATTCGCCGCTTCGGCACTGCAAGGAGTTCTTCGCCTCCATGGGGATAGACCTGCGCATCACCCAGGAGGCCCTGGACATGATCGCCGAGCACGCCCTGCGCAACACGCGCATCGGCGCGCGCGCCCTCCGGGAGCTTTTCAGCCGCATCATGGCCGAGGCCGAGTTCGACCCCTTCGCCCAGCCCAAGCTCCAGAAGGGCGAAAAGGGACACTACCTCACCATCGACCGCGCCCTGGTGCAGGATCGGCTGGCCAGGTAGGGCGCGCCTTGCCCGGCGGCGCGGACAGTCCTGTCCGCGTGTCTCGTTCCGGGGTCATGGCGGAAGAATTTCATTCAAGTCCGGACAAGAAGGGGGAGCGCGTCCTGACGCGCTCCCCCTCGCCGTTGGCATGTCTCAGGGCCGCACGTCCCGTCTCGTCCGGCGCAGCTCCCGCCGAGGGACGGGAATGCCCTGCTGGTGTGGCTTATCGTGCCGCTTTCACCACCGGGAGCATTATGTATTCGAGCTGGGAATCAGCCAGGGCGGGCGGAAGGCCGGAGCTTGCGCCAGAATGAGCCAGGCAATAGGCGAGACGGGCGTCCTCTTTCCTGGAGGACGCCAAGGCGGACTGGGGCAAGGCCAGTGGCGCATCCCCGGAAAATGTGGATACTAGTTTCTTGGCAATATACTGAAATATCTATTTTTACCCTCGAAAACACGTTCATGTTTTCGAGGGCGAGACGCTAGGCCCTCCTGTTGGCGATGAGCCCCTTGAAGACCTCCATGATGAGGATGTTGGTCTTGTTGGAGCTCTGGATGAACGCGTTGATCTCCTCCGTGCGCTTCACGGCGCTGGCGGTCATGTATTCGAGCAGCAACTCGTTGACCTTGATTGCGTCCGGGATGTGGATTTTCATTATATCGTTGGGCATGACACGCCTCGCTGTCTTTCCGGAAACCGGCGCCTCCGCGTGGATTGGGGTGGACCGGCCCTTCCGGCGCGCCTCGCCGGGCGGTCGAATCCTTCTCCGCAGTCATATCGGCAGGCCGGACGGAATCTTTAGGGCGGTCATGCAAAAACTAGCCGGAAGGTCAGGCGGGGGCGGGCGCGTCGCCGGCTCCGTTTTCCTGCTGGGCCAGGGGCAGCCGGACGGTGAAGGTCGCTCCCTTGCCGGGCGCGGATTCCACGAAGAACTGCCCGCCGTGGTTTCGCGTGATGATGAAGAAGGAGACCGAGAGGCCAAGGCCCGTACCCACGCCCACCGGTTTGGTGGTGAAGAACGGCTCGAAAACCCGCTTGCGCACGTCCTCGGGCATTCCGGGGCCGTTGTCGGCCACGACGATGCGGGCGTGATCCCCGTCAAGCCGGGTGCGCAGGGTGATGGCTGGCGGATGGGCCTCGTCCTCGTGGGAGAACATGGCCTGGGCCGCGTTGCGGAGAAGGTTGACCAGCACCTGCTCGATCTCCTGGGGCTTGCAGGGCACGGAGGGCATGTCCGGGTCGTAGTCCCTGATAATCTCGATGCGGCGGAAATCGTAGTTCTTTTTCAGGTCGTAGTCCTGGCGGGCCATGTCCACGGCCTTGTCCAGGATGGACTCAAGTCTGGCCAGGGTGAAGCCGCCCCCGCTCTTGCGGCTGAACTCCAGCATGTTGCGCACGATGTCGGAGGCGCTCTTGCTGGAGTTGTAGATGTTGTCGATCATCTCGAAGAGCCTGCGGCGGGCCATGTAGCAGCGCAGCGTGTCCGGGGCCAGGCCGCATCCCAGCGCGTCCGCCTTGTTGGCCTGCCGGTCAGGGTCGAGCCTGCGCCGGAGATTCTCGGCCGAGAGCATGATGGCGGCAAGGGGGTTGTTGACCTCATGGGCCATGCCGGCCGTGAGTCCCCCGAGCGACATCATCTTCTCGGTCTGCACCATGATCTCCTCCATGCGGGCTTGGCTGGTGACGTCGTCGATCCTGAGCACCGCCTCGGTGCTGCCTGCGGCTGTCACCGGATAGGCCAGCAGGTCCACGATGCGCGTCTCGCCTTCAAGCTCCTCGGCAACCCGGCGGGCCAGCTGCATCTGGCCTGTTTTCAGGGCCAGCGCGGCCAGGTCCAGGGCCATGGAGAGCCCTGGGACGAGATCCGAAAGCAGCCGCCCCCCGGCTAGCGCGGGTTCGATGGAGTACCTCCTGGCGGCCAGGCGGTTCCAGCGTACGACGGTGCCGTCCTCCCTGAGGGCGATCATCACCGAGGGCATGGAATCGATGATGCCGCTGACGAACTCCATGGCCTTGACCAGCTCCTCCTCGGCCTGCTTGCGCTTGGAGATGTCCTCCAGGATGCCCTCCATGCCGGTCAGCCTGCCGCTGCCGTCGCGCACGGCCCTGGCGTGCATGGCCACCCAGACCAGCGAACCGTCCTTGCGCCTGAGCCTGGTCTCGAAATTGGAGTGGAAATCGCTGGCCTGGAGCAGGGCCAGGAGCTTGTCCCTGTCCTCGCCTCGCTCGTAGACGCTTGCGCGCACGTCCTTGGCCGCCGCCATGTATTCCTCGGGGCTTGCGTATCCCAGGATGCGGGCCAGGGCGGGGTTGGCGTTGACCACCCTGCCCTCCGAGGTGGACTGGAAGATGCCTTCCACCGCGTTCTCGAAAATGGCCCGGTACTTTTTCTCCGACGCCATGAGCGCCCGGACCATCGTCTCGATGGAAGCCCGCAGGCTTTCGATTTCGCCGGAGAATGACCCGGCCAGCTCCGCGTCCGCGCTGCCCTGGGTGATGCGGCGGGCGTAGCCGTCCACGCGGGCCAGGGGGTTGAGCACGATGCGCTTGATGGCAAGGTACAGGAGCATCACCTGGCACAGGCTGAGCCCGGCCCCGGCGGAGACCAGCGCGATGAGGAAGTCGAGCAGCTCCCGGTCAGTGAACCGCCTGGTCATGGCAAGTTCCATCACTCCGATCTCGTGACCCGAGTAAGATATGACGGTCACGCGGGCCAGCGGGGACTTTTCCCCCAAGAACGATGCGCGCTCGACAGGACTCCAGTTGCCGTCGCGCCCGAGCCCCACGATTTCGTTCCCGGCCAGGTCCTTCACCGCAGCGTACACCACCCGCCTGTCGCGCATGGCGCTCTCGATGATGAGGGCCACCTCGCTCCTGTCCACGTTCCACAGTGGCAGGGTGAGGCTCTCGGAGAGGAGCATGGAAAGAACGTCCAGATCCCCTTGCAGCTTGCGGTATCGCTCCTTGCTCTCCCAATCGTAGTAGAAAACGAGAAAGGCCCCGAAGATGATCGTGGACACCAGGGCCATGCTCGCCAGCACCGGCCAGGTGATGGACCTGCGCGGGCGCGGGGAGGCTGCCGCTGAACCGGCGGGAGGGGCGCCGGCGGTGGATGGGGTCACTTGGGGACCTCCAGGTCCTTGGGAGGCGTCATGCCGTAACGGGACAGGATGGCCGGGATGATGCCGTTCCTTTGGAGGGTTGCCAGGGTATGGTTGAACTGCCTTACCTTGGCAATGTCCGCGTGATGCGAGAAGGCCACGTAGTAGGTGGTGACGCTCTGCCTGCCCGCGTAGACCACGTTGCCGAGTCCGAGCCTGCCCACAACGGCGAGGCCCACCTCCTTGTTGGAGAATACCGCGTCAACCCTCCCCAGGGAGAGCTTGACGAAGCCGGACTCGTCGTCCGGGCGCATGTCCATTGCCGCGGACGGGGCATCCTTGAGCAATTGCATGAGGGTGTGTGAGGTGTTGGACGGCCCGTACACGCCTATGGTCAGGCCGCTGAGGCTCCTTGGTTCTTCATAGCTGAAGGGGCTGCCGCGCCTTGTGAAGAATCCGTACTCGGTTTCCATGAGCGGCGGACTGAAGCGCAGCCAGGCTGCCCTGCCGGGATTGAAGCCCAGCACGAAGAGGCCGTCCAGCTCGCCCTTCCTGACCATGATTTGCGCCCTTGGCCAGGGATAGATGTCCATGCCGCACTGCTCGCCCATGGCCTTGCAGACCGCGAACACGCATTCGACCGCCGCGCCTCGGGGCAACCCGTCCTGATTGTAGGTGAAGGGCTCGAATTCCTGGATGGCGAAGCGCAGGCGGGCGCGCGCGGCATCCGGCCAGCCGGCCAGCAGCAGCACCAAGGCGGCCGCGGCCAGAAAGGGGAGGCCCGGCGGGCGGGGCAAGGAGGGCGTCGGGCCGGTGGGATGCGTCGTCACGGCTTGGATCTCCCTCGTACGCATTGAGGACGCGCAGTCCGCTAGCCGGAAGGGCGGCCGCATGGGAGCGGGCTTCCCATGCAATCAAATATCTATACGGAGGGGTTGTCTTTGGCAAGCGACGCGCGCGGAGACGCGTCAGGAGGTGGAAACGTCCGTCCAGGTCTTCTCCCACCAGGGAGTGAAGGCGGCTCCGGCGAGCAGGCAGGGGCCGAGCACCACGTCCGGATCAAAGGTCCAGAGGGTCTTGCCCGGCACGGAACCCAGCAGCAGGGCCGCCTCCGGAGTGGCCAGCACGTGCGGGGCGCGCATGCGCGCGGCGTCGGCGGCGATCTGGGCCTGATCCTCGCGGGTGAAGCGGTGGGAGTCCGGGAAGACCACCCTGAGCCTGGGGGGAAGCTTCAGGAACTTCTGGGCGGCCTTGGCCGCCACGTCCTGATTGGACTGCGCGGCCACCAGCAGATAGGGCTCGCCGTCCAGGTCCGCGGAGGTTAGGCCGTCCGTGCTCCGAAGCCGCCAGATGCTCGGATGGACGGTGAACACGGGCTTGCCGAAGCGCTTGAGGCGGCGTTCCGCCAGGGCGCGCCTGAGCGGCAGCTCGTCCGGCCAGATGTGGAGAACGAAGGCCGACGCCCGCTCGAGGGCCTGCGCGCCCTCGCGCCAGGACCCGGACGGGAAGGGGCGGTTCCAGCCCTTGTCCAGGTCGTGGGGGCCAAGCAGAAGCAGGTCCGCCGAGCGTCCGGCGCGAAGGCTGGAGAAGTGGTCGTGCAGGATGAGCAGGTCCGGGGCCGGTTCGAGCTGCTTCATGGCGTGCCTGCCCGCGCGGGCCGGATCAGGGTCGGCCAGGATGGCCGCGCCCGGGCGGTATGCGGCCAGGAGCGCCGCTTCCACGCCGCACTCGGCGGCGGGGGTGTCGGGCAGCACCGGCAGGGGCGTTTCCGATGGCGATGCCCCGCGCGTCCCGGCCAGGAGCGCGGCCTTGAGGCCCCTGGCCTCGGCCCAACCCAGAAGCCAAGCCGAAACCATGACCTTGCCGCGCGCCAGCGAGCCGATGCCTCCCACGCCCACCGCCGGAACCGGCGGCTTCCAGGAGGGCAGCAGGCCTTTACGGAACATGCTGGCGCGCAGGCGCATGGCCAGGGAGGCCAGTGCGGCAGGAGGGGCCAGCAGGGGGCGGAGGCGTTGCTGCCAGACGAAGAGGTCTTGCATGGCGGGGGAAAGCCGGGGGACCTCGCGGCCCCCCGGCAGGGGAGCGTTACTCGCGGTTGCCGCCGAAGATCCGCAGCATCATGAGGAAGAGGTTGATGAAGTCCAGGTACAGGGTCAGCGCGCCCAGGATGGAGCCCCGGCGCAGAGCCGTCGCGTCGCCCAGGGGGGCGTGCTCGCCCATGTCCTTGAGGCGCTGGGTGTCGTAAGCGGTAAGGCCCACGAAAACCAGCACGCCGACATAGTTGAGGATCTTGGCCATCATGGTGCTTTGCACGAAGATGTTCACCACCGAGGCCAGGATGATGCCGATGAGGCCCATGAAGAGGAAGCTGCCCCAGGAGGTCAGGTCGCGCTTGGTGACCAGGCCGTAGATGCTCATGGCCAGGAACATGCCCGCGCTCACGGCAAAGGCCGATGCGATGGTCGCGCCGGTGTAGACGGCGAAGATGCCCGAGAGGGTCAGTCCCGTGAGCCCGCTGTAGAGCATGAACATGCCCGTGGCCGCCCCGGCGGAGAGCCGGTTGATGGCCGCGGAGAGGGCGATGACCAGGCCGAACTGCGCCACGACCAGCACGATCATGGTGATCATGTTGCCGAAAATGAGGTTCATCAGCGCCGGGCTGGAAGCGGTAAACACGGCCACCGCGGCGGTCAGGCCCAGGCCCGCGGCCATCCAGCCGTAGACGCCGCGCATGAACGCTCCGAGCGTCTGGGCGCGGGAAACGGATTGCTGGGCGTTGTAGGCGTTATACATGCGTAGTCTCCTTCTTTGAATCCACGTAGTAACGGATAAATAGCCCCGCCTTTCGCTCCTGGCAAGTCTGCCTGAGCGTCGGCATCATGCACCAAAATGGTCCGGTTGCCTAGAAAAACCGGATTATGCTCGCGGCAGGCGACAGTCCGCGCGCTGTGGGTACTGAAAGACCGCCCGCCCTCCTGAGCAGGCTGGGCGCGGCTTGCCGGACTGCCGGTACAAGCCGGGATTGAAGGAACTCGAGCGGCGGACTCGGGAGGCGCATGAAAAAGTGTTCATGCTCGCGGATTGGGGCCGCAGCTTAAAGGCGTCCGCCCGTGGCCGGCTATCCGGCGCGGTGCCGGAAAAATGCCGCCTGTCCGTTGACAAAAGGGGGAGCTGGTCCGTCCGGCTGGTCACGGAGCACTTAGACGCGCCGGAGAAGTGCCGAAGTCGTGCCCTTGAGCGCCAAGAATCCGCCGTTCAGCAAAAGAGAAGTCATTACGATTAAGGCGTGTTGCCACGAGTAGGGGCGGGGCCAGTCAAGGATGCGGCGCAGTCCCGAGACGCGCCCCCCGGCAGGGCAATTGAGCCTCGTATGTACTCCGCCCTGCCGTCCCGCGAGGGAAAGAAAAAGCCCCGCAGGTGGTTCCGGCGGACCCTCTTGTATAGTTTTATTCTGAGGGTGTTGGTCCGTCCGGGCGCAGATGCCGGGCTTTGGCCGGATCAGCCGCGGGCGGGTGTTGGGACGGAACCGTTATGTTCAAGGTCAGTTCTTAAGCTGTTGGTTCGTCGCCGCACCGTCTCGCCTGCCGTCCAGCGTACTAATTTCTAAGCAGGAACCGTGCCAGGAGGAATTTTCCGGCGGGCGCGGATGGAGGGTTCAGTAGCCGATGCCGGCGTTCCGCAGGAGGGCGCGCAGGCGTTCGATCTCGGCTTCTGCGGCGGCCAGCGGCGTCAGGTCGAAATGCTGGACGACCACGGACTCCACCTTCCCCCCCGCCCCGAAAACCGGGTGCAGGACGGTTTCCAGGGTCAGGTCCAGGTCCGGAGCGCCCATGTGGGTCTTGCCCACGTTGAAGACGTAGCGGGGCATGCGCACCTTCTCGCCGGCCAGGGCGCGGGAAAAGTGCTCGGGCACGTTCAGCAGGATGAGCTGGGGGTCGTTGAACACGGTGAAGTCCGGCGGAGCCTCCATTCCCCCCATCGCGACCTTGGCCGCCTTGTTTATCCGCAGCGCGCGGCCATCCGGGGCGCAGAGGATCTGCGGGAAGGGGCACTCGTCGAACGCGGACATGAATGCGTCCCGCTCGGACTTGTACTTGTTCGCCACCAGCCGCGAGGCAGCCTCCGCGGCGGTGCGGCGCGCCAGTTCCTCGCGCAGCTTGCGCGTTTCCGGCGTGCATTCCACCAGGCGGGAGAGGTGTTCATCGGGTGATTCCATGAGGAAAACCGGTCCGGTATGCTTAAGATAGGCTCATGGTAGCCGGATCATCGAAAATAATCCATCCTCACGATGGTCAGGAGCCCGATTCGTCCAGCGCGTCCATGATGGCCTGCGGGTCCAGCAGGGTGATGCGCCTGCGGGAGACCGCGATGAGCCCGCGCTGCTCGAACGCGGCCAGGGTCTCGCTTATGGTCTGCTGGCAGGAGCCCGTCATGGAGGCCATCTGCCCCTGGGTGAGGCGCACCGGAACGTCGGCAGGGCCGCCCCTGGCCAGGGCGATCTCGTCGCGGGAGAGGCACAGGAGCAGCTTGAGGAGCCTGGTGGGCACGCCGCAGGTCATGAGGTTCTCGAGTTGCCCCGAAAGATAGCGGATACGCCTTCCAAGCACCTCCACCACCCTGAGCGCAAGCCGGGGGTGGTCCAGCATGAGCTTCAGGAAGTCCTCCCGGCCGATCTGGAGCAGAACGCAATCGGTCATGGCCTGGGCCGAGCATTTGCGGCGCTCGCCGCCCACCACCTCGGCCAGCCCGAACATCTCCCCCGGGGAGCGGATGAAGAAGGTGGGCTCCTTGCCGTGCAGCGACACCCGGAAGATCTTAACCGACCCCTCGTCCAGGTAGTAGGCGTGCGAGCAGCGTGCGTTCTCGAAGAACACGATCTCGTTCCGCTTCACGCGCTTGAGCGACGCCAGCCCGCGCAGAGCAGCGAACTCCGGCTCCAGGCCGTCGAAGAAGCCGCCTTTGGTCAGGTGCCAGTCCAGGTGATTCTCGCTCTCGGGCATGCCGTCAACATAGACGGCCCTGGCTTGAGGTCAAGACCCCGCCAGAGCGCCCCCGGCCCGCCAGCGGCGGGCCGGGGACGGGCGGGCAGGCTCAGTCCTTGATGTCCAGGCGGTTGCGGTACTTGTAGGTAACGGTGTTGCCGTGGATGTCGGTGCATTTCCAGGTGATGCTGTTTTTTCCCATCACCGGCCTGAGCGTGGCCTTGTGGTAGCCCAGCTGGTAGGGAATCTTTGTCTCGATGGCTCCTCGCGGGCACATCTTCACGCAGGACATGCAGTCCCAGCAGTCCCGGCTGGCGTGGCAGTGGGATTTGCCGTCCTCTCCCACATACATCAGATCGCCCGGACAGGCCTCTTCGCAGAACGATTCCTCGCGGCCTTCGCAGCCGTTGCATTTCTTCGGATCGACAATAGGCGGCATGGCGTCCTCCTTGATTGTTTCAGTTGGGGGCGCTGCCCCCAAATCCCCGGCGGGGCGGAGCCCCAGCTAGGGCTTGTACCTGTCGCCCGGCACGAGCTGCTCGTAAGGGCGGGTGAAGGTCTCTATCTCGCCGGTGGCGAGGTTTCTGCGGCTCTCCACGTGGCAGTCGTAGGCCGGGTCGATCTCGGGGTAGTCGGCGCGCGTCTGCCAGCCCTGCCAGCGGGTCTCCTTGCGGAACTTCAGGTGGTGGCAGAGCACCTCGGCCACGTCGATGCGGTCGATAACCTCGTGCACGCTCATGAGGTCGTGCAGGTCGGAGGCCATGAGGAACCTGGTCTGGCCGCGGAGCATGGCTAGGTGCCTGAGGGCGTAGTCCAGGCGTTCCTCGTTGGTGCGGTAGAACTGGCTGGTGCCGCCCGCGTACTCGTCCATGAGTCTCTGGAGGCGCTCCTCCATCTCCAGGGCGCGGATGCCGTCGAAGTCCTCTCCGCGCAGAAGCGGCTCGAAGACGCGCGCCTTCTCGGCGGCGAGCTGGGCGGGATCGGGTTCCGGAAGTTCAAGCCCGGCAATGTATTTCACCGCGCCGCGCAGGGCGAGCTTGCCCTCGGCCGCGCAGCCGCCCACGAACTTGTTGGGGTTGCCTCCGGCGGTCTCGCCGGCGGCGAACAGGCCGGGGATGGTGGTCATGCGGTCCAGGTCCACCCAGAAGCCGGACTGGGTGTGCCCGCCCACGATGTAGGGGTCGGAGCCGTAGATCTCGATGGGCTCCTTGGTGGGGTCCTGGCCCCGGCTGGCGAGGAACAGCACGAAGCTGGGCCGCTCGTTCAGGTAGTCGGTCATCATCTGCCGGGCCAGTTCGGGGTCCATGCCGCGCGTGTCGCAGTAGGTGGGGCCGCGTCCGGCCAGCCACTCCTCCATGGGGGCGTTGGCCCGGATGTAGCGCGGGGCCTTGTCCGCGCCCAGGTGGGCGTATCGCTCTCTCATGATGCGCTCGCCCCTGGCGTTGATGATGGGGGCCTTGTAGCCCACGGAGATTGTGTCGACGGGGCCGCAGAAGTCCTTGGTCCTGGTGGCGACCCAGCGCTGCTCCATGGAGGTCATCTCCGCGCCCTGGCGGATGCCCACGGCGTAGCCGGTGCCCACGCAGTAGGGGCACATCCATATCTGGTGGTGGGAGTCGGTGGCGTCGGCGGTGTAGGACTTGTATAACCCGGCCGCGCCTCCGGTGGCGTTGATGGTGGCCTTGGCCCGGAACACGTAGAACCTGCCGTCGCGCACGCCGAAGCCGAGCGCGCCCACGCATCTGCCGTTGTCCATGAGCAGCTGGGTGCAGGCCACGCGGTTGTACACCTCGGCCCCGGCCTCGATGGCCTTTTCGGCCATGATGGGCTTGAGCTGCTCGCCGTGGATGGAGATGTCCCATCCGCCCCGGTAGCGGATCTTGCCGTTCTCGTCGCGCAGGATGGGCAGGCCCCAGCGTTCCAGGTCGTCCACGGACTCGTTGAGCTCGCGTGCGTTGGACAGGGCCAGGTCCTCGCGGATGGGGCCTCCGCCCACCTGCGAGCGGCACCAGCGCACCAGGTCCTCGGGCGTCTTGCCCTCGGGGATGTAGGTGTTGATGGCGTCCATGCCCGCGGAGCACGCGCCGGAGCGCATGATGTGGGCCTTCTCCATGATGACCACCTTGAGCGAGGGGTCGATCTTGGCGGCCTCGACCGCCGAGAAGCATCCGGCGTTTCCGCCGCCGATGATGAGGATGTCGCAGTCCACCCGTACGGTCTCGACTGCGTCCAGGG
>JBMORI010000067.1:0-13157 GCA_049322415.1 Thermodesulfobacteriota bacterium
CCCTGGACCCGCCGGGGGAAATGATTTCCCCCGGACCCCCTCAGCGGGTATCGGGGGCGGGGACTTGACGTGAAATTGGCTAGATACGACGCGAAGCAGTTTAAAAGTTTTTGATGGAGAGCGCGAGTGGAAAACTTCGCGGGCAAGCGGCGTTTGACGCAGCGAAGCGGCGCCCGTGAGGGCGCGGGCCAGAAAGGCCCGCGTCAGACTCTTGTCGGAAATTTCCCTCTCGCGTCATTGCTTCAAAAAAAACGGGCCTTTCGACCCGTTTTTTCCGGCTACTCTTCGGTGGCGTCCTCGCCCAGCTGCATGCGGACGAATCGGCCGATCTGGATGTTTTCCCCGAGGGTGGCCACGAGGTTGTTCAGGAGGTCCTGGATGGAGAGCTTGTCGTCCTTGATGTAGGGCTGCTCCAGCAGGCAGACTTCCTTGTAGTACTTCTTGATGCGGCCCTCGACGATCTTCTCGACGATGTTGTCGGGCTTGCCCTCGGCCTTGGTCTGGGCCACGTAGATGGCCTTTTCCTTCTCCAGCACGTCGGCGGGCAACTGGTCGGGGGAGACGCAGACCGGGTTGGCCGCGGCGATCTGCATGGCCACGTTCTTGGCGAACTCCTGGAACTTCTCGCCGCGGGCGACGAAGTCGGTCTCGCACTTGATCTCCACCATGACGGCGATCTTGCCGTTGGAGTGGACGTAGGAGCCGATGACGCCCTCGGAGGTGGCGCGGCCGGCCTTCTTGGCGGCCTTTGCCAGGCCCTTCTCGCGCAGCCAGGCCACGGCCTTCTCGGCGTCGCCGCCGCAGGCCTCCAGGGCCTTCTTGCAGTCCATCATTCCGGCGCTGGTCTTGTCGCGCAGTGCCTTCACCGCGCTGGCGCTGATCTGGGTCATGTTACTGAACCTCCTCTTCCGAGGCGGCTTCGGCCGCGGGCTCGGGCTTTTCCTCGGCTTCGGGCTTGGCGGCCTCGGGCTCGGGGCGGTCCTTGCCGGAGGCTTCGCCTTCGAGGCAGGCGTCGGCCACGCAGGTCACGAACAGCTTGATGGCCCGGATGGCGTCGTCGTTGCCGGGGATGATGTAGTCGATGACGTCGGGATCGCAGTTGGTGTCGACAACGGCCACCACGGGGATGCCGAGCTTGCGGCATTCCTGGACGGCGATCTCCTCACGCTTGGGGTCGATGATGAAGGCGGCGGAAGGCAGCCCGTCCATGTCCTTGATGCCGCCGAGGGTGGCGTTGAGCTTGGTGACCTCGCGGCTGTACATGGAGATTTCTTTCTTGTGGTAGCGCTTGTGGATGGAGCCGTCCTCGAAGGCGGTCTCCAGCTTCTTCAGGCGGTCGATGGAGCCGCGGATGGTCTGGAAGTTGGTGAGCATGCCGCCCATCCAGCGGTTGGTGACGAAGAACTGCCCGGCGCGCTCGGCTTCCTTGCGCACGGCCTCCTGGGCCTGGCGCTTGGTGCCGACGAAGATGATGCGGCCGCCCTTGGCCACGGTGTCGACCAGGAAGTCGTGGGCCTTCTGGAACAGCTTCACGGTCTGCTGCAGGTCGATGATATGGATGCCGTTGCGGGCGCCGAAGATGTAGGGGCGCATTTTGGGGTTCCAACGACGGGTCTGGTGACCGAAGTGGACGCCGGTCTCCAACAGCTGCTTCATGGTGACGTAGGCCATGGGGCCCTCCTTTGGGTTGTTTCCTCCACGCCGGCGTTAAGCCCTCCGGCCCTTGCGGGCACCCTCGGGGGTGTTTCCGGCGTGTGTGAAGTTGGGAAAGCAGGACTACCTACTCTGGAGGACATGTTTTGGCAAGCCTCAATTTGCTTCTCCGGATGCCCCGGCACGCAGCGTCTTGCCGGCGTGTCCATGGCTCGATGTGAGCAAGCGAGGGTGCAGGGATCAACCCTATGGCGGGAAAGTCCGGAGTGGTTGAAGCGCCTCTCCGGCGCCGCGGTCCGCAAGTGCGGGAAATTGCACTCCGGGTGCAAAGGGGGGTGAATGTGCACGGCACGAAAAACAAAAATTTTTCCTGTCTTTAATGAATTTCAGGTGTTATGATGCGGCACGAGAAATGCTACCGTCTTGGTATGTTTAACCACAAGGAGATGACCATGAAAAAGACCTCCCGCATATTCCAGGCATTCGCCGGAATGACCCTCGCATTCCTGGTGGGCGTGGCCGCCATGGCCGCCCAGGACAAGGCCCAGGCCGCGAAACCCGAAGCGGCGAAACAGGAAGCAGCCGCTCCGGCTCCTGCCAAGCCCGCCGCGCACGCCCCCGGCCTGCCCGGCTGGATCAGGCATCTGCCGGCCGACAAGAAGGACGCGGCCACGGCAATATGGCTCGTGGATGGACGGCTCATCACCGGCTACAAGGAGATGGTGACCGCCAAGCGCCACGAGCTGGACGCGCTGCTCACCCTGCCCAACGCCGACGACAAGGCCGTGCAGGCGTTGGTGAAGGAGATAACGGCAAATGAGGAGAAGCTCCTGAACGCCGAGATCGCGTTCCGCCGCAACCTTGAGAAGGCGGGCATCCCGGCCTGGGGCCACGTGGACCACGGCAAGCACCGCATGATGGACCACGGCTCCATGATGGGCGGCAAGATGGGCATGATGGGCATGATGAAGGGCGGCGACAAGGACAAGGACGCCCCGGCCGGCGAGGAGAAGAAGGATCAGGGCGGGCATTCCGGACACTAGTCAGGTGACGGACCCTGGACGGGCATGGCCTCCATGCGTCATACGGGAATACGGTTCACCGCCCCCGAAACGCGCCCAAGGGCGTTTCGGGGGCGAGGA
Source organism: Thermodesulfobacteriota bacterium (assembly GCA_049322415.1). GTDB lineage: Bacteria > Desulfobacterota > Desulfovibrionia > Desulfovibrionales > Desulfovibrionaceae > Fundidesulfovibrio. The sequence goes on from JBMORI010000067.1 coordinate 2,796, forward strand.
GTCGTGGCCGGATCGAGGACCCGCCTTCACGGCCCGGAAGGGCGGCGAAGGCGGGCGCTTGACACACCGGGCCCGCCATGACGCGACGGACAGGCAGAACGCCTTGGTGGAGGGTTCGCCGCCGTGCAGCATCCGTTGGACCTCATCGAAAGGGAGGGAAGCGTGACCGGACTACGTGAACGGCTGCGCCGGCTGGCGCGCATGCTGGGAAGGGGCGGATCGGGCGACGGCCAGGGCGGAGGCGACGCCCCGGAGGCCGGCAGGCGCTGGTTCCTGGCCTTGTGGGCTCTGGCGCCTCTCGGGGCGGCCGCTTCGGCGCATGCCCGGGACAAGGCGTCCGGGCATCAGGGCCACGGCGGCAGCGGCGGCCACGGTGGCGGTCTTTTCCCCTGGCGCGACCCGTCGATCCGGATCACCCCCCCGCCCCCGCTCACGGGCAAGGGGACCGGCGAGGTGATCACCCCGCACGTCCCCACGCTGGGGTACGAGATGGATGGGAACGTCAAGGTCTTCCGGCTGACCGCCCAGCCCGTGGAGCGGCTCCTGCTGGACGGCCCCCCGAAACCGGGCTCGCTCTGGGACCGCTGGCACAAGGCCAAGGGGGCCATGCACGGCATGGACATCCCCAAGAAGGTGAAAATCTGGGGTTTCAACGGCTCCGTGCCGGGGCCGGCCATTGAGATCGCGCAGGGAGACAGGGTTCGCATCATCGTGAAGAACGAGCTGCCCGAGCCCACCAGCGTCCATTGGCACGGCCTGGAGGTGCCCAACGATCAGGACGGCGTGGGCGGCCTGACGCAGCCGCCCATCATGCCGGGCCAGACCTTCACCTACGAATTCGACGTCCATCAGGCCGGGACTTTCATGTACCATTCCTCCTTCAACGAGAAGAAACAGGTGGGGATGGGGCTTGGCGGCTTTTTCATCGTCCACCCCTCCGGCGGCGCCAGGCGGGTGGACCGCGACTACGCCATCATGCTCCAGGAGTGGCACTTCCTGCCCGGCAACGAGTACGTGGACGTCACCTCCACCGACCCGAACTGGTTCACCATGAACGGCAAGGCCGCGCCGTCCACGGACGTGCTCACGGCCAAGGTTGGGGAGAAGGTGCGCCTGCGTTTCGCGAACCTCTCCAACATGCACGCCCATCCCATCCACCTGCACGGCGTCACCTGGCGCGTGACGGGCACCGAGGGCGGCCCCATCCCCGAACCGGCCCAGTGGCCCGGCAATACGGTCAACGTGGCGCCGGGGACCATACGCGACGTGGAGTTCACCTTCCCCCACCCGGGATACTGGCACATGCACTGCCACAAGCTGCACCATGTGGTGAACGCCCACGCCCCCGTGCCCATGGGGGTCATGCCCATGGGCGGCATGACCATGCTCTTCGACGTGCGCGATGAAAGCGGTCAGGTCCCGGCGGGGAGCTACGAGGGCCACGGCGCGGGTGCGCCCGGCCGGCAGGCCCCGCAGAGCGCGGGACACGATCCGGCCGGGTCTGAAAAGGGGAAGGCCCAGCCGCCCGCCCATGGAGGACACTGACATGCGCCGCGTCATCATCCCCCTGTCCCTCCTGGCTGTGCTTTCCGGCTGCGCCCAGGTGAGACCCGAAAACGATTTCGGCAAGGTTTCCGACATCGCCCAGGCCCGTCTCGGCCAGCGGCCCATATGGGTGCAAACGGAGCAGGACGAGGCCTTCGTCCGCGGCGAGGTCCAGGCCATCCTGGCCAGGGGCGTCACGCAGGCTGACGCCGTGCGGCTGGCGCTGCTCAACAATCCGGGCGTCCAGGCCCGCTTCGAGGAGATCGGCGCGGCAAGGGCCGACGTGGTTCAGGCAGGCCTGCCCCGAAATCCGTCCTTATCCGTGCTTTTCGGATTCCCGCTGTTCACGGGCGGACCGCTTGGAGCGCTGGCCGCCCAGGCCATGGTGTCCATCTCCGACCTGGCCGAGGTGAAGGACCGCACCGCCAAGGCCCAGGCTGAGCTTGAACGCGATATTCTTACGGTGGGCCGGGAAGCCATGTCCGCCGCGCGGGAAGCCAGGCTGGCCTGGCTGGAACTGGCCTATGCCGTCAGGGCCCGGACCCTGGCCGGAAAGGTGGCGGAGAAGGCGTCGCAACTGGCGGCGCAGTCAGGCCGGTACAGGAGCTTCGGGCTCGCCGACGACGCCCGCGTGGCCGCGCTGGAGGCGGCCGCGGCCAAGGCGGCCCTGGAAGTGAAGGGGCTTGAGGCGAAAGCCGCCGTTGCCAAGGCCAGGCTGGCAAGGGTCATGGGGCTTCCGGCCGGGCAGGAGTTCGCCCTGGCCGGGGACGTGCCGGACAAGCCCGCGCCCCTGCCGGACCGGACTGCCGCCGTGGAGTACGCCGTGGCGAACAACCTGGACGTCCAGGCGGCGGCCTGGGCGGTGCGCGCCGCCGAGAGCGGCAGGGAATTGGAGAAGGTCCGCTGGCTCAAGGATTTCGAGGTGGGGGCGGCCTACGATTACGACATCGAAGGAAACAGGACCATGGGGCCCGGAGCGTCGCTCAAGCTGCCCCTCTTCGACCAGAACCAGGCCCAGCGGGCCAGGGCGGCGTTCATGCTGCGCCGGGCCCAGCGCCTGCTGGAGGAGGTCCGCTCCCAGGCCGGGGAGGAAGCCCAGCGCGCCCTGGAGGATGCGGGGCTGGCCCGTGATACGGCCGAAGGACTGGCGGCGGGCGTGTTGCCCCCGGCGGGAAGAGCGGCGGCCTGGGCCGGAAGATACGCCGGGGCCATGCAGCTCTCGGAGCTCACGGCCCTGGAGGCCGAGCTGGAGCTGCTGCACGCGAGGCTTGAGCACAACAAGGCGCTCTTCGAGGAGCAGGCGGCCCTGGTCAGGCTGGAGTACGCGCTGGGAGGTCCGTTGGGTTCGAAGTGAGCATGGGGGGCTTCGTCCCCCCTTTCCGCCAGGTTCGAGACGGCCCCCGGAAACGGGTGGTTTCGTCAGGCCCGTCCGGGGTGCGGGCCCGGCCGCCACGCGATCCGGGCACTGAGGCGTCCCGGGCGCGGCGGCCCGCTACAGGAGGATCACCAGCGGCACGACCACCGGGTCGCGCTCCAGCACCTTCCTGAAGAAACGCCTGAGCGACGACCGTATCCGCTCCTTGAGCTTGTCGGCGTTGCCGGGCGGCACGGAGTCGATGGTGTCCAGGATGACGCACTTGGCGTCCTCCAGGACGTGGGAATATTGCTGCTCGAACACGAATCCCTTGGAGATGAGGTTCGGGCCTATCATGATCTCGCCGGTCTTCTCGTCCATGACCAGCATCACCACCACCATGCCTTCCCCCGCCAGCAGCTGGCGCTCCTTGAGGACGGTCTGGCCCACGTCGCCCACGCCCTTGCCGTCCACGTAGACCTGCTCCACAAGTATCTGGTCCTCCAGGCGGATGCCGCCCTCGGCCAGGAAGGTGACGGGCTGGCCGTCCTCCAGGATGAGGGCGCGCTCGGGGGCCACGCCGTGCTCCAGGGCCAGGCGGCGGTGCTTGACCAGATGGCGGTACTCGCCGTGCACGGGGATGAAGAACTTGGGGCGCACGGTGCCGAGCATGATGGAGAGCTCCTCGCGGTGGGCGTGGCCCGAGGCGTGGATGGCCTGGACGCGCTCGTAGAGCACCTCCGCGCCCAGGCGGTAGAGCTTGTCGATGAGCTTGTGGATGGCCCGGATGTTGCCGGGGATGAAGCGCGAGCTCATGAGCACCAGGTCGCCGGGCTGCACGCGCAGCTGGCGGTGCTCCCCGGCGGCCAGCCGGGAGAGCGCCGAGAGCGGCTCGCCCTGGGAGCCGGTGACCATGAGCACGGCCTTGTCCAGGGGCATGGCGGGCAGCTCGTCCATGGAGGCCCATACGCCGGGGGGGATGCGCAGGTAGCCCAGGTCGCGGGCGATGTCGATGTTGCTGGCCAGGCTCTTGCCGGAGACGGCCACGCGCTTGCCCGTGTCGTGGGCCAGGTCGAATATCTCCTGCATGCGCTGGATGTGGCTGGAGAACAGCGTGACGATGATGCGCCCCTCGGCCTTGCGGAAGATCTCGGCCAGGGACTGCTTGATCTCCATCTCGGTGAGCGCGAAGCCCTCGCGCTCCACGTTGGTGGAGTCGGAGAGCATGCACAGGATGCCGGAGTCGGAAAAATCGCGGAAGGCGTCCAGGTCGGTCTGGTGCCCGTCCAGGGGGTAGCGGTCGATCTTGAAGTCGCCGGTATGGACGATGCGTCCCGCCGGGGTTTCGATGCCCAGTCCGTAGCTGTGGACGATGGAGTGGCAGACCTGGAAGAAGTTGAAGGCGAAGGGACCTATCTCCACCCGGTCGTTCTTCTTCACCGGGCGCAGGTCCGCGAACTTGAGCAGGTCGTGTTCCTCGAGCTTCTTGGAGACCAGGGCGAGGGTGAAGGGCGAGCCGTAGATGGGGCAGTCCACGTAGGGCAAAAGCCAGGGCAGCGCGCCGATATGGTCCTCGTGGCCGTGGGTGAGCACGATGGCCTTGAGGTTTTCCTTGCGGGCCAGGATGAAGTCGAAGCGGGGAATGACCACGTCCACGCCGAAGAGGTAGTCCTCGGGGAACATGAGGCCGCAGTCCACCAACACCATGGAGTCGCCGGAACTGACGGCCATGCAGTTCATGCCGATCTCGCCGAGGCCTCCGAGCGGGTAGAGGGTCACGTCGCCTGGGGTCATCTGCGCTCCTGGTAGGCTTTTTCCATGTGTTCCTTGATCCAGACCCTGAAATCCTCCCGCTTCTTCATGGTGAATCGCTCCCTGGGATCGAAGGGGTCGAGAGCCTCCACGCGCACCGCGCCGGGGGAGGGCAGGTTGGAGCCGCGCGGCAGCACCTTTCGCGTGCCCGTGACGATGATCGGAGCCACGGGACGCTCGCACTTGAGGGCCATAATCATGCCGCCGATCTTGAACTCGCCCAGATGCTTGCTGGTGTGGGCGCGGGTGCCTTCCGGGAAGATGAGCACGGAGATGCCGCGCCGGGCGGCCTCGGCCGCGTCGTCGATGGACTTCATGGCCTTGCGCGAGTTCTCCCGCAGGATGGGGATGTGCCCGGTCTTCAGCATGGCCGGTCCGAAGAGGGGTATCCTGAAGAGTTCCTCCTTGGCCACGAAGCGCACGTTCCAGTGCTTGAGCGTGGCGAAGAGCACCAGGATGTCGAAGTGGCTCTGGTGATTGGCCAGAAACACGTATGGCACGGACGGGTCGAGCTTCGAGAGGTCGGCCCGGACCGTCACCCCGGCCAGCTTGAGGGCCAGCCGGGCCCACTGGCGTTCGAACCAGTGGGCCAGCCGGGCGTTCTCCCCGATTCCGGCCGTGAGCCAGCACAAGCAGCACGTGAGCGCGGTCAGGACCGGAAAGACCAGGATGAACAGGGCTTTGTGCAGCGCGGCCATCAACGGATGCTACTCTTCTTCCTCGTGTTCATGCCCGCAGCCGCAGGCGCTCTCGATGGAGAGGATGATCTCGGTGGCGTCGCGCAGAGCGCCGGAAAGGTCCTTGAGGTCGGAGGCGGTGACGCCTTCGTTGTCCAGCAGTTCTCCGGCGCGGAACACGACGCGGAGGGCGTTTTCCAGGAGCAGGTCCTGGGGATCGATCTCGAATTCTTCCACGGTGGGTCTCCAGATGTGTTTGATTTTCAAAGGCAGGGGTACGAACACGCAGTCTCTACCCTCGAAGGCGGCAAAAAGCTAGGCCTCCGGGGCGAGGTGTTCCGCGATGACCGCAAGGTCCTCCGGTCTCGACCTGACGCCGAGCGACACGGAGTGGCCGTGCACCCTTAGCGTCTCGCCCGCCGACTCGACATATCCCGCGGAGATGACCGTGGAGTAGGGGACGAGTTCGCGCATCTCGCCGTGGCTTATGCGGCCCGGAAAGAGGATCGGGGCGGGATGCCCGGCGAAGTCCTCGAAGATGATGTACTTCATGGCGGCCTCCGTGGAGGTGGTGGTTTGTCTCGGCCGGTCCGTGGATTCGCGCCGCGAGGCGAAATGTAACGCAACGGCCCTTTACAAGTAAAGCAAGAGAGCATAATAACAACGGGCTTTGCAGCAAATTTAATGTAAAAATCCATATATGTCGAGAGATTAACCATGAGCCAAGTCCCCATGAACCTGCGCCGCCTGGTGGCGGACGTGCTGCCCAAGGGGTATGAAGTGGCCCGGACCGGCGAGGAGAAGCCGTCCGGCGGTTACGCCTATTTCTACGTCCTGGACCCGGCCAAGCGCCGCCGCACCTTCTCGCACGCCACGCCCACCCTGGACGAACTCTACGGAGAGATCCGCAAGCTGGCCGTGGAAGTGCGCCGCCTGGACTACTGGAAGCGCAAGTCCGAGATCACCGACGCCGACATGGACGCCCTGGTGGAGAGCGTATGCACCAACATGCCCAAGCTCAAGGGGCAGCGCTGGGGCTTTGCCGCCAAGGACATGGTCTCCCCCTGCTGCGGCACCCGCATCCCCGCCGGGAAGTGGTGGATCCACGAGGACGCGGGGATGCTCGGCCAGTTCGCGCCCATCGCCAGGGCATCCGGCTCGCCCGACGTGGTGTTCATGGACGCACAGGACTTCGCCCGCTACCTGATCGAGCGCAAGGAGTCGCGTTTCGAGCGCTCCGTGCGGCAGTAGCGGCTGTCCGCCTGTTGTTTCAAGCGCCGGGCGGGCAACCGTCCGGCGTTTTCTGTTGCGGGCGGGGCCGCCCTTGCGGCCCGGCCACCTTCCTAGTATGGTCCGCGCGGTCCGGAGGCCAAAGCATGCGCAAGTACGCCATACCGCTCGTCATATCGTTCCTGGCCGTGGCCGTCGCGGCCTTCGCCCAGGCAAGCCACAAAACTTACAGGATAGCCATACTGGAGTTCGATCCGGTCACGGACGAGGCCGCCAAGGACAACCTCGGCCGGGTCGGCGCGGAGTTCCTCATCACGGCGGCCGTGAATTCCGGTTCCTTCGCGGTGGTGGAGCGCGCCGCCATAAAGAAGGTTCTGGACGAGATGCAGTTCGGCCAGGGGAACGGCGCACCCGCGACAGCCGCCCAGGCCATCGGCTCCATGGTGGGCGCGCAGGGCGTTCTGACCGGCTCGGTGGCCAAGACCGGAAATTCGGTCAGGCTGGACGCGCGGCTCATCGACGTGGCCAGCGGCAACATAGTGGCAGCGCGCAGCGCCTACGCCAAATCCGACCTCCGCTCCATCGCGACCGCCTCCGAACTTCTGGTGAGCCAATTGGAAGGCGACCTCACTCGCCTGACGCCCCCCGCGCCCAAGCCTGAACCCCAGGCGGAGGCGAAGGCGGAGGGAACTCCCGCGGTTGCGGACAAACCTGCCAGCGATGGTAAGGCCTCGGAATCGTTGGGCGATCAAGGGGGCGGGCCCGCCAAGGAAGCGCAGCCGGGCGCGTTGTGACCGGGGCCCAGGCGTACTGTTGCGTTGCTTCGCGTGACTGCATCATTACAGCAGCGATATGTTGCATTATAAATGAAAGCAAAAAATGGGTTGCACGTCTCCCCGTGCCTGAGCTAGGAGTTTCTCCATTCGATTGACACGGCCGTGTCCCGCATGTCAGGCGTGAGACGGATTACGCAACATGGCCGTGGGCTGACCTGCAATCGGCCGCCGTGACCCGGCGGCAACCGGCGGCGAGCCGCCAAGGAGTTCGACGGAATGCGTAGATGGACGGTGTTCGCAGCCGCCTTGATCATCCTCTCGATGGTTTTTTCATACGGCGAGGTGTCCGCTAAATCCACCCAGCCTGAAAAGAAGACCGCAAAGCAAACCCAGACGGCGGGGAAAACCTCCAGCAAGAAGTCCGAAGCCTCCTCCAAATCCTCAAAAACCAGCAACAAGAAAACCGTCTCCTCAAAATCCGACAAGAAGCATGAGGCCAAGGCCGGGCAGGCCAAGGCCGCATCCAAGCCAAAGAAGAAAAGGACGGCCGAAGCGCCCGCCAAGCCCGCGGCGCCAGTCCTGCCGGATTCATACAAAGGCGATTTCGGAGTCAGCACCAAGGCCGCCATGGTCATGGACAACGAGTCCGGCAAGGTCCTCTTCGCCCAGGAGGCGGACCAGCCCATCGCCCCGGCCTCGCTCACCAAGGTGTTGACGCTCTATCTCATCAACGAGCGCCTGGAGAACGGGTCGCTGAAGCTCGACGACATGATCCCCGTAAGCCAGGAGGCCAGCCACGCGGGCGGCTCCAACATGCGCCTCAAGACCGGCGAGACCGTGCGCCTGGAGGACCTCATCAAGGGCATCGCCGTGGCCTCGGCCAACGACGGCTGCGTGGCCGTGGCCGAGTACCTGGGGGGCGGCTCCATCCAGCCCTTCGTGGACGAGATGAACCGCAAGGCCCAGGAGCTCGGCATGTCGAGTTCGCGGTTCTTCAATCCAAACGGCCTGCCCGCCGAAGGGCAGGTGACCACCGCCCGCGACATGGCCCTGCTGGCCCGGGCCTATCTCAAGCGCTTCCCGGAGAGCCTTTCCATCCATTCCATGACCGAGTTCACTCACAACAACCGCGTGCGCCACAACTCCAACACGCTGCTCGGCAGGGTGGACGGCGTGGACGGCCTGAAGACCGGCTTCGTGTGCGCCTCCGGCTTCAACATCGTGGTGACGGCCAAACGAGGTGAAACACGGCTGGTGGCCGTGGTGCTCGGCGCCCGCAACCGGGGCGTGCGCGCCAGGGAGGCCACCCGCCTGGTGGAGGAGGGCTTCAAGATCGTGGCCGCGGAAAAGGAAATGAAGGGCAGACACCTGGCCCTGAACCACTAGACTTCACGAGCCGATACGGGTACCCGAAGCGTCCGGCCCATGGCCGGACGCTTTTTTGCGAGGGTTTGCGTGAAGAGCATCAATCCAGCTACCGGCCATGTGGTGGCCGAATACGCCGAGCACACCGCCAAGGAGGTGGAGGCCATCCTCGCCTCCAGCAAGTCCGCGCAGAGCTGCTGGCGTGGGCATCGTCTGGACGAGCGCGCGGCCTTCCTGCGCCGGGCGGCGGACATCATGGAGGCCGAGACCGGGCGTCTGGCAGGCCTCATCACCACTGAGATGGGCAAGCCGGTGGGCGAGGCCCTGGCCGAGATCAAGCGCTGCGTCAACGTCTGCCGTTTCTACGCGGACAGCGCCGGGGCCATGCTCGCGCCGCAGGTCCCCGAGGGCGCTCCCGAGGGCGCGAGCATCGTGTTCGAGCCACTTGGCCCGGTGCTTGGCGTCATGCCCTGGAATTTCCCCTTCTGGCAGGTGATGCGCTGCGCCGCGCCGGTGCTCATGGCCGGGAACTCCTTCCTGCTCAAGCACGCCCCGTCCGTGACCGGCTGCGCCCTGGCGGCGGAGGACGTGATGGCCCGAAGCGGGGTGCCCCCGGGTCTGTTCAGGGCCTTGGTCATCAGCGAGGAGCTGGTGGCGGACGTGATCACCGACTCCCGCGTGCGCGCGGTGAGCCTCACCGGCTCCTGCCGTGCCGGCGCGGCCGTGGCCGAGGCGGCTGGTCGCTCGCTCAAAAAGGCCGTGCTGGAACTTGGCGGCTCCGACCCTTTCATCGTGCTGGCCGACGCAGACCTCAACCTGGCGGTGCACACCGCCGTGGCCGCCCGCTTCTACAACGCGGGGCAGACCTGCGTGTCGGCCAAGCGTTTCCTGGTGGAGCGCCCCGTGGTCAGGGAGTTCGAGGAGCGCATGGCCAAGGCCGTGTCGCTTCTCAAGATGGGCGACCCCGCGCGCGCCGAGACCCGCATCGGCCCCATGGCCCGGGCAGACTTGCGCGCCGCCCTGGACGGCCAGGTGAGCCGGTCCGTGGAGATGGGAGCGCGGGTGGCGCTTGAAGGCGGCCCAGCGCCGGGGGACGGCTTTTTCTACCGCCCCGTGGTGCTGGCCGGGGTCAAGCCGGGCATGCCCGTGTTCGACGAGGAGGTGTTCGGGCCCGTTGCCAGCATCACCGCCGTGGCGGACGCCGAGGAGGCCCTGCGGCTTGCCAACAGGACCCGCTACGGGCTGGGGGCAAGCGTGTGGACCTCCAACGCCAAGCTGGGGCGGAAGCTGGCCGGACTCATCGAGGCCGGGACAGTGGCCGTGAACACCCTGGTGAAGTCGGACCCGAGGTTGCCGTTCGGCGGCGTGAAGGATTCGGGGTTCGGACGTGAGCTTGGCGCGCAGGGGCTGATGGAGTTCGTCAACGTGAAGGTGCTCAGGATTCCCGAGGAGCCCTGATCAAGCCCGCCCGCCGGTTCATGTCGATTTGAGGAGTTCGTCTGGTCTTCCCCGCCCTGGCGAGCGCAAGGCCTGCCTGCCGAGATCCAAATAGATTGGTCGTCTGCCCGGAGGTGGTCGCGACGCTCCCCGGGGCGCGGCGGCG
>JBMORI010000068.1:0-10699 GCA_049322415.1 Thermodesulfobacteriota bacterium
GTTCTCCGAGGCCTTTATAGTTGTCCTTGTCCTCGTGTTCTGCTTTTTCAGTCTTCGATACTAATCGATCGTACTCCATTTTCTTGGCTGTAAATGATAATTTTTTGTCTGTAGTCTTTAGCTTAAAGTCCTTTTCGTTTTTGTCCTTAAGATAGGTGAACAGGGGCACAATAAGTACAGAAAATGTTGCAATAATTGCAGGCGTTGACGCTTTGATTAAATCGATGACCCAGGTTTGGTTGTCCACGGTAAATGTCCGGTTTAGATATTCATAATTGTTCGGCAAGAATCATTCGTCTGGCTTGTGCAGCCTTAGGTAAGCGCAGAAATATTAGGCGCAATTTTGGCTGTCGAGCAGCCTGATCCAGGCCTTGACGATGTCCCCGTCCCACTGGGTTCCCGCGCCGCCCAGGAGAATCTCCCTGGCTGTCTCCACGCTGCGCGCGCTGTGGTAGGCCCGGTCGGAGGTCATTGCCTCGAAGCCGTCCACCACGCTTATTAGCCGGGCCAGGAAGGGTATCTCCTCGCCCTTGAGGCCGCTTGGGTAGCCGCTTCCGTCGAAGCGCTCGTGGTGGTGGTAGACGATGGGCAACACGTCCGAAAGGCTCTCCACCTTGCCCAGGATGGTGCGGGCGATGGACGGATGCTGGCGCATGGCGGGCATCTCGTCCCCGGCCAGCGGCCCCTTCTTGTTGAGAATCCTGTCGGGCACGCCGATCTTGCCGATGTCGTGCAGCACTCCGGCCTTGCGGACCAGCTCCACCTCGTGGCCCGCCAGGCCGAGCGCCTTTGCCAGCTTCACGGCGTAGCGGCTCACGCGTTCGGAGTGGCCTCGCGTATATGTGTCCTTGGCCTCCACCGCGTGGACCAGGGAGTAGACGATCTCGTCGTTGGCGGACTTGAGCCTGGCGCAGGCCGACCTGCTCTCGAAGCAGAGCGAGGCGTGGGCCGCGAAGAGGGTCAGCAGGTTCAGGTCGTCCAGCGTGTATCCGGGCGAGTCCGAGGCCCGCAGGGCCACCACCGCGCCCCTGGGGCCGCCGTTGTTGCCCACGGCCGCGCCGATTGCCGAGCGCGGGGCGGGGCCGTTGCCGCCGTTGCCGAAGGCCTGGCGCAGGAGCTTCTCCTCGAGAAGCAGCGGCCTGCCCTTGGAGGCCACCGATCCGGCGAGGGTCTCGAACCATATCCGCACGGAAGGGTGCTCCCTGAAGTAGGGTCCGATGAGGATCTGCGACCCTATCCCCAGGTCCGCCGTGCCGCCGGCGAAAAAGGCGATGCCGTCGGGGGCGAAGGCCTCCTTGATCTGGGCCAGGAATTCCTTGATGAGGGCCTTTACGTCCCCCGGGGTGTTGAGGGCGGTGTTGAGGGAGAGCATCCGGGATAGGTTGCCCTGTTTCTGGTTGCGCCGCCTGAAGGAGCGCTCTTCCACGGCCTTGGACACGGCCGCGCGCAGGTCCTCCACCTTGAATGGCTTGAGCAGGTAGTTGACGGCCCCGAGCTTGACGCACTCAACGGCGCTTCCGATGGTGCCGTACCCCGTGACCACGATGACGTCCGTGCCGGGCCTGAGCCGCGCGGCGGCCTTGAGGACCTCGACCCCGCCCGCTCCAGGCATCATGAGGTCGCTGATGACGATGTCGAAGGCTTCCTGCTCGAGACGGGCGATGGCTTCGAGGCCGTCGGATGCCTGGATGATCTCCGAGGCCATGTCCTCGAGAGTTTCGGCGCACACGTCCAGAAGGCCTGACTCGTTATCGACCAGCATGATGCGCGGCCTGATCTGATTCATGGTCTGGAATTCCCGGATTGTGGTTGTATGCAACCTTCTTTGGAAAATCCCTTATACGCGGGGATGCTGCATGTCCAGTGCCCTGGCGCTTATTGACGGCGCAAAAATCAGGTCCACTTGAAATTATCGGGGGATGATGTATTCCTGCGTGGCAATCAATCTCCCCAATCGTTTAGCGGATGGCCATCGCATGAACAATGCCTCCTCACGCGAATCCACGGAAAAGATACGGAAGCTTGTCGAGGGCGTGCGTCAATTGCCTTCCGCGCCTGCTTCAGCGTCCCGCATCATATCGATTGCAACGCAGGACGCTCCCGACTTCCAGGAACTTGTCTCCGCCGTGGAACAGGACCCAGCAGTATCGATGCGCGTGCTCAGGCTTGCGAACACGGCGGGATTCAACAGGTCGGAGAGGGTGGAGGACATACGCCAGGCGGCCATGCTGCTTGGAACGGACTCACTGTGTTCCGCGGCTCTTTGCGTTTGCGTCCGGGATGGTTTGTTCGGCGCGTTCGATTCCGGCGATCCGTTTGTAAGGCAATATTGGCGTCACAGTCTGGCCTGCGCCTGCGCCTCCAGGATGCTTGCGGGTTATCTGGACCCAAGGCGTTCCGGCGCGGCTTTCGCCGCCGGGTTGCTTCACGATTGCGGCCGGCTCGCGCTTTTGTCGGCGGTCCCGGACGCGTACGGGCAGGTCATGGCGGACGATTTCCTGACCGGCTTCAGGCTGGTGCGGCGGGAACAGGAGATCCTTGGCGCGGACCACTGCCTGGCCGGGAAATGGCTTCTGGAGCGTTGGGGGCTGCCCGAGCCCTTCGTGGAGGCTGCCTGGACCCATCACCAGCCTTTGGGCGCGCTGCTGGGGCAGGGCGGACAGGTCTCCCCCGGCCTCATCGTGGCCATGGCGGACCGGCTCTCCCACGAGGCCATGGGCGTGGCTCCGGGCGCTTCGCGCGATGCGTCGCTGACCGGCGCGGCCGAGGCTCTGGGGCTCGACGCTCCCGTCGTTTTCGAGGCGGTCCTTTCCGGGCTGGGCGCGGAGTTCGCCGCGCGGGCCTCCCTTTTCGATCTGCGCGAGGACGCCGCCGGGTTCTACTACAACGCGCTGAGCAGGGCCAACAGCAGGCTTAGCGACGCCAACTTCCGCCTGGAGGACAAGAGCAGGGGGCTGGAGCGCGACGTCAAGGCGCTCAAGCGCGTCGCCCTTGCCGTGGTGGACCTTGTCGCGTCAGCGACGCCCGATGCCGTGCTGCACACCCTTGCAAGGCAGCTCCGGGACGGTTTCGGCTCCCCCGAGGGGGCGGCCTTCCTGGCGGACCCGGCCGCACTGACCGCCGAGGGCTGTTTCTGGAGCGCAGCAACCGGGTTGAGGCCTTTCTCGATCCGGCTGCGGGGCGACCTCTCACCTGAGCCGGGCGTCGAGGGCGGAATACCCCCCGGCCTGGCCGCCCACCTGTCGGGATGCCGCATGCGGGCCTCGGCCCTGGCCGGCGCCGAGGGGCCTCCGGTGCACTTCATGGACGGCATCGGCATGGTGAGCATCGTCGAGGGCGGGAGCGTGTTCGGGGAGCTCCTGTTCCGTCCCCCGTCGGGGACTATCACCCCGGAGGAGCGGACGGCCATGGGGCTTCTGGCCCAGCTCTCCGCCCAGGTCTTCCGCAATCTCGAGCTGGCCGGGAGGTGCGAGAAACGCTCGGAGCGGCTGGCACAGATGATGCGCTCCATGCAGGAGATGAACGACAAGCTCCTCAAGACCCAGCGCCTGGCGGCGGTGGGCCAGCTGGCGGCCGGAGCCGCCCACGAGATCAACAACCCCCTGGCCATCATCTCCGCCCGCGCCCAGCTTCTGGAGATGCGCGAGACCGACCCCGCCAAGAAGAAGGGGTTCAGGCAGATGGCGGACCAGATCGAGCGCATCAGCGCAATACTCTCGAGCCTCATGGATTTCGCCCGCCCGTCCCCGCCCAAGGTGGAGACGGTGAACCCCATGGAGGTCATGGACCGCGTCCTCGGCTTCCTGGAAGGGAACCTGCGGATGCAGAACATCCAGGTGGTGCGCGACTACAGGCTTCCCGCGCCGGACCTGATGGCCGACGCGCGCCAGTTGGAGCAGGTGCTCCTCAACCTGGCCATCAACGCCCAGCACGCCATGGAGAAGGAGGGGGGGACGCTCACCGCCAGGGTTTCCTACCAGAGCGAGACGGACTGCGTGTCCTTCGACGTCCTGGACACCGGAGAGGGCATCGCCCGGGAGAATCTGGAGAAGGTGTTCGATCCCTTCTTCACCACCAAGCCGGAGGGCAAGGGCACCGGGCTCGGCCTCTCAACCGCTTATGGCATCGTCCAGGCCCACAAGGGACGCATCACCGTGGAGAGCGAGCCGGGGCGCGGTTCCGCGTTCACGGTGCTCCTGCCGCGGGACATGAACGCAAAACTGGTTCCCAGGGGCACGGCGGACGGCAAGCGCGCGGCGCGCAAAAGCATCCTCGTGGCGGATGACGAGGGCCACATCCGAGAGATACTGCGCGAGTCGCTGGAATCGAGCGGGTACGCCGTGGAACTGGCCGGAAACGGCGCGGAGGCCCTCGAACTGCTCAAGAGGAACCGCTACCAGCTCTTGATCCTTGATATCCGCATGCCGGGACGCGACGGCCTCTCGGTGCTGCGGGAGGCGGCAGGGTTCGCCTCGCCTTCCATGCCCGTGCTGGTCCTCACCGGAATGGCCGGTGACGGCGAGCTGGCGGAGGCAAAGGCGCTCGGCGCCGCGTCCTGCATGCGAAAGCCCTTCCAGGTGGACGCGCTTTTGGCGGAGGCGGCCCGGCTCCTGGGCAGGGAGACCCCCGGATGAGCCGCGTCCTGGCCGTGGCCAGCGGCAAGGGCGGCACGGGCAAGACCAGCGTGAGCGTCAACCTGTCGCTGGCGCTGGGGAGGGCGGGGCGCAGGGTGTGCCTGCTGGACGCCGACCTGGGACTCTCCAACGTGGACGTCCTGCTTGGGCTCAGTCCGGAAGTGACCCTGGAGCAGGTCCTCTTCGACGGTGTGCCCATGGAGCGGGCGGTCATCCCGGCCGGGACCAACCTGGACGTGGTGCCGGGCGGCTCGGGCGTGGCCCGCCTGGCGGACCTCTCCCATCAGGGCCGCGTGACCCTGGCCGGGGAATTCGCCAAGCTCTCCGGGTACGACTATCTGGTGGTGGACGGCTCTCCCGGCATATCGAGCCCGGTGATAGCCATGTGCATGGCCTGCCCGGAGCTTCTGGTGGTGGTGAATCCGGACCCATCCTCCATCACCGACGCCTACGCGCTGGTGAAGGTGCTCGCCGGGAACGGCCTGCGCCGCAGCCCGCACGTGCTGCTCAACCGCGTCAAATCAGCCTCCGAGGCCCAGGGAATATTCTCGCGCCTCAGGGCGGCCATGCTCAAGCACCTGGGACTGGACGCCCGCTTCCTGGGACACATCCCCCAGGACCCGCACATGGCCTCGGCCGCAGCCCGGCAAAGACCGCTGGTGGAGCTGTATCCGGCTTCGGCCTCCGGCAGGGCCATCATGACCGTGGCCAGGGCGCTCGACGAGGCCAGGCTCCCGGCCGGGACACGGTCCGCTGGCCCTGCCGAGGTCATGCGCAGCGCCGTGGTCCGCATGAAGGAATCCGCGCCCGTCCGGACGGCGGCCTTCGCTCCGGCCGAGGCCCGTCAGGCCCTGGACGCGGCCATGAGGCTGGCCGGGACGCTCGGTGCTGGCGAGGCCGGACAGGGCCGGGTGATCGACCGGCTCAGGTCGCTGCTGGCCAAGGCGCGGGACTGCCTGGGCGAGGCCCCGCCCCCCGCCGCGTCATCCCAGCCGGGCGGAGGGAGGCCGGCGGCGGCCGTCATAAGCTCCGACGAGGCCGTGGGCGCGATCATCAGGGAGAGCCTGGAGTCGGCCGGCATCCGCGTCGCGTCGAACGGGACTCCTCCCGGCGCGGCGGTGGTCTATTGGCGGGCCGCTCCGGAGGCCCTGTCCCGGCGTCTGGACGAACTGGGGCCGGTCCCCTTCGTGCTGGTGCGCCCCATTTCGGCAAGGGAGACGCCGCGCCTGGGCCGCGCGCCCTCGGAGGTTATGGACATGCCTTTCAGGCTTTCGGAGCTGGCAGGGGCGGTCAAGCGTCTGGCCATGGGGAAAAAAGCCGTCTGATTATGTGACCTGAATCATCGACGCGGGCCTTGGGAGGATGTATGGCATGATCAAACACCTCCGGAAAAGGAGTCCGCCATGATGAAGAAGATTGCCGTCTTCGACGAGGCCAAGTTCACCGACCTCACATTTCACAGTTTCCTGGTGCACGATTCCGAGCACTTCAAGATCATCAACTTCAACTTCAAGGCCGGGCAGTCCATGCCCATCCATTCGCACGACATAGAGGGGCAGCTCTCCATCGTGGTCCTGTCGGGCGAGGGATTTTTCCTCTCCGAGGACGACGAGATCGCCTGCAAGGCCGGAGACGTGCTGGTGAGCGACATCGCCGAGCCCCACGGCGTGAGCGCGGTCACCGACATGCGCGTGCTGGTGACCATCGCCCCGCCCATCTGATCGCGCCCTCGCCAGGAGCATCGTGAAGGCTGAGGCCCGTCCGCCCCGAGGGGCGGGCGGGCCTCAGCTCGCCCGGGCGGAAGGCCGCGGGCCCCGGCCAGTGCCGCATGCGCTCCGGCTGATTCATTCACTTGATTTCTTCATCCGGACTGGTTATGGAAACCTTCTTTTTATGCTAGACTGAGCCATAGCGCCCGTCATTCAAGGAGCCATCCATGACCCGCAAGGACCGCACCGAAGGCATCTATTCCCGCCGAGAGGTGCTCGATGAATCCGAACGCCGCCAATACTACCAGATCCAGCTCAAGGACCTGCTCACCTACGCCTACCGCTACTCCGAGGACGTGAAGAAGCGCTTCGACCGCGCCCAGTTCCAGGTGGGCAAGTTCAAGCAACTCTCCGACCTCAAGCACATCCCCATCCTCAAGAAGAAGGAGCTGATCTTCCTTCAGTCCATGGGGCCCCGCCTGGGCGGCCTTCTCACCAAGGACCTGGGCGACCTGCGCCGCGTGTTCCTCTCGCCCGGACCCATCTTCGACCCCGAGGACCGCGAGGACGACTACTGGGGCTGGACCGAAGGCTTCTACGCCACCGGCTTCCGCTCCGGCGACGTGGTGCAGTGCACCTTCAACTACCATCTTTCCCCCACGGGCCTCATGTTCGAGGAGCCCCTCAGGAACCTCGGCTGCGCCGTGATGCCCGCTGGCCCGGGCAACACCGCCACCCAACTCGAGGTGATGCAGAAGCTTCGCGTCACCGGCTTCGTGGGCACGCCGAGCTACCTCATGCACCTCGCCCAGAAGGGCGAGGAGTCCGGGCTCAACCTGCGCAAGGACCTCTTCCTCGAAGTGGCCTTCGTCACGGGCGAGAAGTTCTCCGAGAAGATGCGCGCCAACCTGGAGAAGAAGTTCGATCTCATCATGCGCCAGGGCTACGGCACCGCGGACGTGGGCTGCATCGGCTACGAGTGCTTCCAGAAGAACGGCCTGCACATCGCCAACCGCGCCTTCGTGGAGATCTGCCACCCCGACACCGGCATCCCCCTCAAGGACGGCGAGGTGGGCGAGATCGTGGTCACGGCCTTCAACAAGACCTACCCGCTCATCCGCCTGGCCACCGGCGACCTCTCCTACATCGACCGCGCCCCCTGCTCCTGCGGCCGCACCTCGCCACGCCTGGGCAACATCGTGGGCCGCGTGGACACCACCGCCCGCATCAAGGGCATGTTCGTCTACCCCCATCAGGTGGAGCAGGTCATCGCCCGCTTCGAGGAGATCAAGCGCTGGCAGATCGAGGTCACCAACCCCGGCGGCATCGACGAGATGACCCTCATGATCGAGGCCAGCAACTTCAAGCGCGAGGACGAACTGCTGCACATGTTCCGCGAGAAGATAAAGCTGCGCCCCGAGCTCAAGGTGCTGGCCCCCGGCACCCTGCCCGCGCAGATCAGGCCCATCGAGGACAAGCGCAAGTGGGACTGACGGCGTGGCCTTGAAATCGTAGGCGTGCTCTTGACTGCATGGGCCGGCCGTCCTGGCCGCCCGCGTTCAAGCTCCGCGCCAGCCCGCGCTCGCGGCCTGCTGCGTAGCGGACATTGACCGCGAGGTCGAAAAAAGTCAGGCTGTCTTCCAAGGCTCCGGCCGCCCGAAAGGGGGAAGACCATGACGAGAATGAACAACGAGACTGACAATTCCCGGTCCCCGGACCTCCCGGCCGCGTCCCTTCGCGGCGGGAGGACCGGGCAGGGCCGGGTGCTGATTCTGGCCGCCCTCTGGGCGGCCTTGCTCTTCATGCCAGCCTGCAAACGCTATTCGGACATTGCGGAGGCGCCGCCCGCGCCCGCCGTCCAGGCCGTCGCGACGGGAGAGTTCCTTGACGCCTCCGGCGAAGCGCTGGACGCCGCCGCCCTTGCCGGATTGCTCTCCAGGGCGGAGTACATACTCGTGGGCGAATCCCACCCCTCCGCCTGCGACCATGAGGCCCAGGCCCGCGTCATTGAGCTCATGGCCTCGGCCGGGGCCGCCCCGGCGGTGGGGCTGGAGATGGTCAGCTTGGACCGCCAGCCGTCCCTTGAACTGTTCAACAAGGGCATCCTGGGCGTGGACCAGCTTGAGGCCGAACTGGACTGGGGCCGCACCTGGGGCTACCCGTTCGAGGTCTACCGGCCCATATTCGAGGCGGCGCGCAGGCACAACCTGCCGCTCTTCGCCCTGAACGCCCCCCGGGACATCGCCCGCAAAGTCGGCAAGGCCGGCCTCAAGGGCCTCTCCATCAAGGAACGCCTCGGCCTGCCATCGAAGATCATCCCCGTGTCCAAGGACCAGGAGCGGGACCTCCGCAAAGTGTTCGACGCCCACCCCTTCGGCTCGGCCAAGGACCAGGAAGCGGCCTGGAAACGCTTCGTCACCGTGCAGGCGCTCTGGGACACCACCATGGCCCGGCGGGCCGTGGAAGCCCGGGTGGAGACGCGCCGCCCGGTGGTGATAATCGCCGGTTCGGGCCATGTGGAAAGGGACTGGGGCATCGGGCTCAGGCTCGCAAGTTTCGATCCCGCCGCCCGGAGGATTCTGATCATGCCCTGGCGCGGAGGTGACAAGCCCGATCCGGCCGATGCCCAGGCGTTCTTCCACTGCCCCGAGGTGAAACGGCCGCGCCTCGGCCTGACCCTCGAGACCGTGGAGCAGGGCATCAAGGTCGTGGCCGTGGCGGACGGATCCAGGGCCGAGGCCGCCGGGATCAGGCCCGGCGACATCCTGGTCCAGGCCCAGGGGGCGGACGTGCGCGCGCTCGCGGACCTGCACGCGGCCACTCTCAAGGCGCTGGGCGAGGACGGCCTGTTGCGTCTGGACATCCTGCGCGGCGGGGAACCCGTGACCGTCACCATCCATCTGCCGGTTCCCGGCCAAGGCTCCTGATGCCCGAGCTGCCGGAGGTCGAAACCATCGCTCGCGGGCTCGACCCCTTGCTGAGGGGCAGGCGCGTCACGTCGCTCACCGTGCTGGACCGCCGCGTGTTCCCCGGCGACCCCGAGGCGTTCCGCCGCCTCTTCCTGGGAAAGACCGTCGCCGGCGTGGGACGGCGGGCCAAGCTCTGCCTGGTGAACATGGAGGACCGGGCGGTCATCGCCTTCCATCTGAGGATGACCGGCCGGCTCTACGTGGCGCGTCCGGTGAATGCCCCCAAACCGCACCTGCGGGTGCTCATCGGCCTGGACGACGGCAGGGCGCTCCACTTCGACGACATGCGGCGCTTCGGCTCCTGCCGGGGATTCGCTTCGGGCGCGATCGAATCCTGGGATTTCTTCCGCAAGCTCGGGCCGGAACCGCTGGAGATGACTCGTGGGCAGTTCCTGGAGGTGCTCGCGCGAAGGGGCGGGCGCATCAAGGCGCTGCTGCTCAATCAGGCGGTTCTGGCCGGGATCGGCAACATCTACGCCGACGAGGCCCTGTTCTTGGCGGGCATCCGCCCCGACGCCAGGGCGGACCGCATCCCCAGGGCCAGGCTGGAGGCGCTGTTCCAGGCGCTCCGGGAGGTGCTCTGCCGGGCAATCGAGGCCGGGGGCAGCACCATCAGGGACTATCGCACCGCCGAGGGAGTCGAAGGCTCCTTCCAGTGGACCTTCAACGTCTACGGCCGGTCGGGCGAGCCTTGCAAGAGCTGCGGACGGGGGCTCGAATCGGCCAAGGTGGCCGGGAGAACCTCCACGTTCTGCCCGGTTTGTCAGGTGTAACGTGCCGTAAGATGAACATTTCTTCATGATCTGGCGAGGCCGCGCCCCTTGCCCCTGCTGGGCTAAGGGGCTAGTGTTCCGCACGCGCCAACGGGGACCAGCTCCCTTCAAGGTATAGCGGGATTCATAATGCGCCGGATATTCACAGCTTTCACCATCGCCGTAGCGGCCCTTTCCCTCTGTCTCGACCCCGCCTTCACCGAGGCGGTCACCACCAAGAAGGACCAGAAGACCACGCAGGGCTCCAAGTCCGCATCGTCAAAATCCTCCCCGACAGCGAAGAAGTCAACTTCCGGGACGTCCGGAAAAAGCGCTGCCTCCAAGAGCAAAGGCTCCTCGGTCTCGAAAAAGTCCGGGACCTCCAAGTCGTCAAAGCCGTCCAAATCGTCGAAGGCGTCCAAGTCCTCGAAGAAACGCAAGAAGAACCCGGCTTTTGTCCAGACGAACGCCGAGGCCCAGCGCAAGGCAGAAGAGGCCCTGCGCAAGACAGAAGAGGCCCTGCGCAAGACCCAGCCCACGCCGCCTCCGCCTGCCGGAAGCAACGGCTCAAAGGCGCAGGAGCTCTACGAAAAGGGCATGGACCTGGGCCGCCAGAACAACTATGCCGACGCGCT
>JBMORI010000068.1:10799-12254 GCA_049322415.1 Thermodesulfobacteriota bacterium
CAGAAGAGGCCCTGCGCAAGACCCAGCCCACGCCGCCTCCGCCTGCCGGAAGCAACGGCTCAAAGGCGCAGGAGCTCTACGAAAAGGGCATGGACCTGGGCCGCCAGAACAACTATGCCGACGCGCTGACCGAGTTCGACCAGGCCATCAGGCTCGACCCCAGGAACGCTAGCTTCTACGCCGGGCGCGGCCATGCCAACTTCATGCTCAACAGCTTGGACAAGGCCTTGGAGGACTATGACCAGGCCATCGCCTTGAACGGCCAGGATTCCCTCGCCGTGGTCATGCGCGGACACACCTACTACAAGCTCGGCACCTACACCAAGGCAATCGAGGATTACGACAAGGCCATCGGAATGGGCTTCACCGACGCCGAGGTCTACAAGGGGCGCGGCTCGGCCTACCTGAAGCTCAATCAGGCCGACAAGATGTGCTCCGACCTCAAGACCGCCTGCGACAAGGGCGACTGCGAACTGTGGGAGAACGCCCGCAAGAGCGGCGTCTGCGAATAATCCGGAAGCCTTGCGGACTCTTTCGGGCGCGGGCTGGCCGCGCCCTTTCTTTTTGCGGCATCGGCTGGGCTTGACCGGACGGCCTGGAAGGAACATAGACCCATTGCCGGGCGAAGGCGGGCCGAAATGGGGCATTCCCGGAAGCATCACGCCGGGCGGTTCCCCTGCCGCCGGCCACGCACCGGGCAAGGATCATCATCGTGAACGCCTACATCATCTGGGGAATCGTCATTCTGGTCTGCTTCTATCTGGGAGCGCGGCTGACGTTTCAGACCCGGGAAAAGAAAAAAAGCACGCTGCGCCTCAATTTCGACGAGGCCAAAAAGCGCGAGAAGAAGCGCGGCGGCTAGGCGCGTCCTTGAAACGCATGAACATGTTCATCGAGGACAGAATCAATAATTTCAATTCTTTGCCACGAAAATATCATCTTCTTTCTTCCTCCGTGGGCGCGATGCCAGGCCGCATCCTTGGCATGCCGTCCTGGCTGCCCGCGATTCCCGCTGTTCCCGAGTCATCCCGCGCGGCGCGCCCAACATGAATGGACAATCGTTTCAAGGGTGCAATGCCTTGAGCGACGTGCATTCGAACAGGACCCGGGAAAGCCGGGCAAGAGGCCACCATCATGCGTCACCAGGGAGGCCGCCGGAGTGGGGACGGCGGAGAGCCTCCGGTCTGCATTCCCTGTCGCGCAGGCCGTTCACTGCGCCAGCGATTGGAGCATTTCCCGGGCTTCCCGCAACTCCGGCTCTTTTTCGAGTGCCGTTTCGATGAGCCTCCTCGCGTCGGCGGGCCTCCCTGCCTTGCGGTAGGCCATGGCTGCGTTGACGCAGGCTTTCGGATTGCGTTCGCAGAAATCCGGTTCGCTATCCAGCACCCTGTCCAGGATCCTCGCCGCGTCCCCGGGTTTGCCGCCCTCGGAATAGGCCATGGCGATATTGAAGAG
>JBMORI010000069.1:0-12075 GCA_049322415.1 Thermodesulfobacteriota bacterium
AGGCAGGCGCGGGCTAGGACCGATTTGAAGACGATCCGTCGCCCGCCTGAGCGGCGCGGCGGACAGCACCGGGGACCTTGCGTGCTTCGAGTGCGTGGGGCATTCGCCTCGCAAGCTGAAACAAGCTAAGGCATTCAAAAACATGAGCGGGGAGCGTGGCTTTGCACGCTCCCCGCTCTTCTTGATCGTGTCGTCCGAATCCCGCGAAGCAGTTGCCGGGTCCAGGGGGGCTCCTCCTTGGCGGGGAAGTCCAGAGAGGGCAAAGCCCTCTTTGGCCGCCGGAGGCCTCTTACTTCTTCAACCCCGCCGGTTCGCCAAGTCCCGGCAGCGCGCCGGCCAGCGCCTGGGCCGCGCCGAGGATGGTCCCTTCGTCCCAGGCCTTGCCGAACAACTGCAGCCCCACCGGCATGCCGGTGTCCTTGCCCAGTCCCACCGGGACGGACAGACCCGGCAGACCCGACAGGTTCAGCGAGATCGTGAAGATATCGGCCAGATACATCTGGAGCGGGTCGCCGGTCTTCTCGCCCAGGCCGAAGGCGGTGAAGGGCGAGGCCGGTCCCGCGATGATGTCGCACTTCTGGTAGGCGTCCAGGAAGTCCTGCCTGATGAGGCGGCGCACCTGCGCGGCCTTGCGGTAGTAGGCGTCGTAGTATCCGGCGGAGAGCACGTAGGTGCCGAGCACGATGCGGCGCTGCACCTCCTCGCCGAAGCCTTCGGAGCGCGACAGCTCATAGAGCTCGCGCAGGTCGCGCGACTGCGGGTGGCGGTAGCCGTAGCGCACGCCGTCGAAGCGGGCCAGGTTGGAGGAGGCCTCGGCCATGGCCACGATGTAGTAGGTTGCGATGGCGTATCCGGTGTGGGGCAGCTTCACCGGCGCCACCTTGGCCCCCAGGGACTTGGCCGCGTCGATGGCGGCGTTGCAGCATGCGGCCACTTCGGGGGTCAGGCCCTCGCCCCAGTATTCCTCGGGCATACCGATGGTCAGGCCCTTGAGGTCCTCGCGCGCGGCCGTCTCGGCGACGAAGTCCGGCACGGGGCGCGGCGCGGAGGTGGAGTCCTTGGGGTCGTGTCCGGCCATGGCCTGGAGCACGGCGGCGCAGTCGGCCGGGGTGCGGGCAATGGGGCCGATCTGGTCCAGGCTCGATCCGTAGGCCACCAGTCCGTAGCGGGAGACGCGCCCGTAAGTGGGCTTGATGCCGGTGACGCCGCAGAAGGAGGCGGGCAGGCGGATGGAGCCGCCGGTGTCCGTGCCCAGGGCGGCGTAGCACTGCCCTGCCGCCACGGTGGCCCCCGAACCGCCGCTGGAGCCGCCGGGAACCTTGGCGGGGTCCCAGGGGTTGCGGGTGGGCTTGTAGGCGGAGTTCTCCGTGGAGGAGCCCATGGCGAACTCGTCCAGATTGGCCTTGCCGATGATGATTGCGCCCGCGTTCTTCAGGCGCTCCACGCAGGTGGCGTCGTAGAAGGGGACGAAATTCTCGAGGATCTTGGAGCCGCAGGTGGTTGGGACGCCCTTGGTGCAGATGGCGTCCTTGATCACGACGGGCACGCCCCAGAGGGCCTTGTCCGGATCGGGGCCGGACTTGTCCAGGGCCTCGGCGGCTTCCAGGGCGGACTGCTCCTGCACGGAGAGCAGGGCGTCCACCACGGGTTCCGTGGCCTTGACGCGCTCCAGGCAGGCCGTGACGGCCTGGACGGCGGTGACCTCGCGGGCGGCGAGCCTGGCGCGGAGATCGGTGAGCGTAAGCGATGTGAGGGCGGACATGCGGATGATCCTTTAGCCGGAGACGATCTTGGGGACCACGAAGAAGCGGCCGTCCGATTCGGGGGCCTGGGCCAGGATGTCGGCGCGCTGGAAGTTCTTGACAGCCACGTCGGGTCGCAGGGGCGTGCCGTGCTCCACGGGGCTGTAGAGCGGCTCCACGCCCGAGGTGTCGCAGGCGGCGAGGGTGTCCATGTAGGAGAGGATGTCGCCCATCTGCGCGGCAAGGCGTTCGAGCTTTTCCTCGGGAAGTTTCAGGCGCGCCAGGGCGGCGACCTTGGCGGCCTGCTCGGGTGTGAAAGTCATGGGAAGACTCCTTGGGTGGCGGACGAGGGGGTTTTATCCGCTGAGGGGGCGTTTCGCAAGAAGCGCGGGCGCTCGAAGAAGACGTGCAGGAAACCGGCGGCCGCGATGGAGAAGCAGATGCTCATGGCGTAATGGGCGGCGATGGCCCCGACGGAGTGGATTTCGCCCTGCAGGATGGAGCGCGAGAGGCGAAAACCCCAGGTGGTGTGGACCAGGAAGAAGGGCAGGGCCACCGCGCCGAAATAGCGAAGAAACGGGTGGGAGAGGATGCGCGCGCTGACGGAAAGGGAGCTGGCCGCCAGGGAGGCCGTGGCGAGGGCCAGCAGGATCGAGCCTCCGTTGGACAGGAGCAGGCTGGGCAAGGGCGCGCCGGAGGCGAAGAACGGGGTGAGGACGAGCGCGAGCAGCAGGCATGGCCCGGCCCCGCTCCTGCTGATGAGGCGGGGCAAGGCGGCCCCGTGGCGGGCGGCGGCCGCTCCGAGCAGCACGGCCACGTATGCCGAGGTGGTGCGCGGGTCGCGGTAGACGAGGAAATCCAGTCCGGCGGCGGCCAGGAAAAGCGCGGCCTGGACGGGGAACGCCGATCGTCTGGTGGATGCCTGGATCACGGCTCAGAGAAGCGGCAGCCAGAACGCCCTGGCGAGCAGGATGGAGTCTCCTGCCGGAATGCCATCCCAGGTGAGGAAGAACGTCATGGCCCAGCCCAATTTGGACCAGTCCGCGCCCGAGTAGACCAACGTGGGCAGCACGGCGGCCAGGAAGACGGGATAGAACCGGAGGAGCCTGGAGAGCAGAAGCTCCGGCAGGGGACGCGCCTGGATGGACCTGGCGGCCAGGAATCCCCCCAGCACCAGGACGGCCAGAGGGGCCATCAGCGACGGCGACAGAAGGACGAGCAGCGCGTCCAGGGCCCCGGCCATCCACGGCCTGCCCTCCGTGATGCGCGAGAGCTTGGATTGGTCGAACTGGGAATAGAAGCTGAGGTGGAAGAACCACAGCACGGCGAGCCCCTTGAGCCCCTGGAGGGCCGGGACGTAGTCCTCCCTGTAGAGGAAGGTCTTCCTGATCCATCCCACGGTTATCGCCTCGTGAAGTAGAATTTTTCCAGGTGCATGTAGAGAAACGCGGCCAGGGCGAAGGACACCGCGAGGGAGAGCCCGTAGTGCAGTGCCAGCCCGGCAAGGCTGTCCGGGCGGCCGAAGAGGGTGTTGGCCAGGGGCAGGCCCCACTGCGTGTGCAGAAGAAACAGCGAGTAGCTCACCGCGCCAACGGCCCGAAGCGGCGTCCAGGCGAAGACGCCGCCCCCGCCGTTGACGAACGAGGCCACCAGCGCCGCCACGGCCAGGTCGAACGCCGCGAAATAGCTAAGCGCCAGGGCGGGGGAGACGGCCGAGAGCGTCCCGGCGAAGTCGCGCGACCACAGCCAGCATCCAAGGCCAAGCACGGCCAGGCAGACGGGCCAGATTCCGGCGGGGACAGCCTCGAAAGCGCGGCGTCCGCGCGGACCGGCCCGCAGCATGGCCAGCCCCACGCCGATGAAGAATCCCACGAAGCGCCAGTCGGACAATACGGGGTTGACGTGGAAGTACAGGCTGTTGGCAACGTAGAGCCCGGTCAGCGCCGCCCAGGAAGTCCAGGGCGGGCCGTTTCTACCGCCCCCGGCCACGATGAGCCACAGGCCGCAGAGGATGTAGAAGTACATCTCGTAGACCAGCGCCCAGGAGACGAACGTCACCAGCCGCGAGCCGAAGAGGTCGAGGAACAGGAGGTTGTCGATCACCTCCTTCCAGTTGGCGTTGACCCAGTACAGGGCCGGGATGTTGATCACCAGCACCACGGGCAGCAGGCGCTTGTAGCGCTCCAGGAAGAAATGGAGCAGCCCCGGCCGCTTGCGGGTGATGGACCCGTAGATGAGGTAGCCCGAAACCACGAAGAACACGTCCACGCCGTGGGAGCCGGAGTGGATGGCGTGGATGAGGCCGTGGAGCGGGCCGCCTGGTTCGGTGAAGTAGGAAGCGTCAGCGAACTGGGCAAAGAAGTGGACGTTGAAGATCATCAGGCATGCCAGCCCGCGGAGGCCGTCCAGCCCCGGAACGGAACGCGCGGCCAGGGCGAATGGGTCCCTGGCCGCGCGGATTGCAGAGTCGGTGGGCGGGCTCACTGCCGGGGCTGCTGCTGCCTCGCCCGGAGGGCGTCCAGGCGCTCGGTGAAGCCCGCCTGGTCCACGGGGGCCAGGCCTTCCACGGAAGGCCTGAAGAAGAACATGTTCATGCTGGCGTGGCCCGCGGCGTCCCAGGTGATGGGAGCCAGGGCCCACTCCATCTTTTTCGAGGCGGCGTTGAGCCGCTGCGTTATCTCGGAGGCCGGGGCGTCGATGGGAAAGGCCCCCGCGCCCGCGGCCAGGCGGATGAAGTCGAAGCCCAGGGCGTTCCAGAAGTCGGGGTCCCCCTGCTGGTCCTTGGCCATGCGCGCCTTCAGCTCAGCCACGGACTTGGCGGGCGATTGCGTCCACCAGGAACCGGGGCAGAAGGCGTAGCGGTAGTTGACGGGACTTATGTTGTGCTTGTTGCCCGGGGCGTTGAGCGACGCGCTCCAAAGCTGAGGCCCCAGGATAACCAGGGAGTCCGCCTGGTAGAAGTGCAGCTGGCCTATCATGTGGTCGGCCCGCTGGAGCTCGTCGGGGATGAATACGGCCTCGAAGTCCGGGCGGCTGGTCCAGGTCTTGCCGTCGGTTCCCGAAGGCACGGCCCTGACCATGTTCTTGACGATGTCGCCCCACCTGGGGACGTCCTGCGGCGGGTAGGAGACGATCTGGGAGACCTCGCCGCCGCGCGCGGTGACGGCCGAGGCGAAGGCGTCGCTCAGGCGCTTGCCCATGCGGTCCTCGGGGGCGAGCACCGCGAAACGTTTGACTCCGGCCTGCAGGGGAATGGCCAGCACGGAGTTCACCTCGTCCTCTGGGCTCCAGAAGAAGCGCCAGGCCTGTTTGCCTTCCCCGGCTTCGGCCACGTCCGGCATGAAGGTGAGGAACACCCGGCGGGAGAGCTCGCCGCTGGCGGGGAGGTTCTTGAAATAGCTGGCGTGCATGGGCCCGCCCACGATGGTGACCTCGTGCGGCAGGGCGGTGAGCTGGTCCACGAAGCTGGGGTCGTCGGTGTTGATCACGCGGATGTCCACCTGTGTCCCCTGCTCGCCGAGGATGGCCTTGGCCGCGTTGGCGCCGGCCAGCACCTTCCCGGCAAGGGCGCGCAGCTGCCCGGTCTGGGGGAGCAGCATGGCCACGGCGGTCGTGCCGGGCTTCACGGCGGGCTGCTCCGGCCCGGCGGGCAGGGCGGCCTCCTTTTCGCCGGAGGTGGCTGCGGAGAGCCCGAGGTTCAGGATGCGCCGGGGAAGCTCCCTGTCGGCCAGGTCAGAGGAGCGGGCGAGCTGGTCGGCCATGTCGCGCATGCGGGAGGCCTCCGCCGGGTTGGCCGAGGCCAGACGGCGCAGGTCCTCGAAGGCGATCAGGTTGTAAGGGAAGACGTTGCGGTTGGCGTTGTTCACGGTGGCGAGCATGGCCGCCAGGGCGCGCGGCTCAAGTGCGCCCAGCATGCGGGCGGTCTGGGCCTCGAACTGGGAACGCTCTGTCCTGTCCGGGGCCTTGGCGTGCTGGGTCCTGAGCGCCCTGGCCGCCTGGCTGGCCTGATCGCGCGAGGCGTAGCGCATGGCCAGCTCGATGGAGGCCGGGCCGGTGAGCTGGAAGCTGGCCCCCCTCGTCTGGATGATCTTCGCCAGATGCTCCTCGGCCTGCCGCTCGCGGCCGGTCCCGGAGAGGGCGCGCACGTATATCTCGGTCCATGTCCAGGTGTTCCTGGCCTTGGAGTCCAGCTTGGCCCAGGTGTCGAGGAATCCGAGGGCCTCGGCGGCGCGGTTCAGCGCCAGCGCGCTGCGGGCCGAGCGCTCCAGGGCGATGAGCTGGGCGTCGCGGGTGAGCGCCTGCCCCTGGAGGATGAAGCCGTAGAGGGTCAGCGCCCTTTCGTACTTGCCCGCCTGCCAGGCCTCGGCGGCCTTGGCCTGGAGCGCGTACTGCTCCTGCTCCGAAGTGGGTGGGGCGTCCCGGACGAACATGCCGGAGCCGGGGCAACCGTAAAGCGCCAGGAGCAGGACGACGAGGAGCGCGCGCAGCGTGCGTGATGTATTCATGGGAACCCTTTGGAAAAATTCTGGGGACAATGCGGCAACATAACGCCGGATGGCCGTCAAATCAAGGTTCCGCACGCTCTCAATGGCGAGCGGGCCGGGCCATCGGGATTCGGTATTTGCTTTTGCCCGCCTCATCTGCAAAACAGCCCGGATGAGAGCCGATACCGTACGGGTCCTGGCGGCCAGGGCCGAAGAGCTATTCCTCAGCCGCGAGATGTATTGCGCCGAGGCCATCGTGACAGTCCTGAACGAGGGGTTCGGGGGCGGACTCGAACGAGAGCGCGCCCGGGGCCTGGCCATGGGCTTCGGAGAGGGCCTGGGCAAGGCCGGGTGCGTCTGTGGTGCCTTGTCCGGGGCTGTGCTCGCCGCTTCCTGGTTTCTTTCGTCCTCCCTGCCGCCCGCCAAGGTGCGCGAGGCGGCCAGGGGGCTGCACGACGCCTTCAAGAAGGAGCACGGATCGTCCTGTTGCAGGGTGCTGACCAGGCACGTCAGGGCCGAGCCGGCCAGGCATTTTGCGCATTGCGCCGGGCTCACCCGCGTGGGGGCCGAGCTCGCCGCGCGGACCATCCTGGAGCACATGCCGGAGCTGGCCAGCCACCACTTGCGCCACGTTCCCCGGCGAGGGAGGTCGAAAGCGGCCGCGCTGCTCAGGCGGCTCGCGGACAGGCTGGGATGATGCCGCGCCGGCGGGCCGGCGCCATGCGTGCTCATGGACGGGATCGCCGAAAGGGTGAAGGTGTATTCATGACGTTTTTCAATCTGCCGTGTATTCGGACGGTTCTGCTGATCCTGCTGGTGTTGGCGGCGGCGTCGCCTTCCGCGCTCCCGCCGGACGCTCGGGCCCAGACGGGGAAACTGTCCCCCGCCTCCCCCTTGTCCGTGGACATGGGCGCGGGGACGGTGTCCTTCCTGGCGGAGGTCAATCCGGCCATGGCCGGGGAGACGCTCCAGCATTTCGCGGTGTTCCGGGACGGCGGTTACGCGGACAAGGCGCTCTTCAAAGGGCACGCTTCACCCAAGATGCTGTATGACGCGCTTGTCCTTCTGGGGTTCAGGCCCGGCGACAACGTGACCATGAAGAACTGGGGGTACACGCGGGTTGAGGGTGAGCCTCTGCGCGTGAGCGTGACCTTCGCCGGTTCGGCGAAAACGCTCGACATCTCCGATCTGGTGCGCGACCCCGGCGGGCGCGCCCTGGACATGCGCTTCGGCGGCAACCTGAAGACCGCCGTGGGGGCGGATTCCAGCGGCTGCCTGATCTGCCTGTTCAGCTGCCCCATGGGGACCGTGAGCAACCGCGACGCCTTCTTCAAGGAAACCGGCTGGTGGGGGAAGGTGAAATACCGCGCCCAGGGGTTGCCCCAGGGCGAGCGCACGGCCGTCATCACCATCGGACGCCGCTGACCGTCCTTCCCGCCATCCCGGATCACGCCCGGCTCCAGGCGGCGCGCATCCGGGCTGAATCATGGCCGCCTTCCGGCGGCGCACGCCCCCGGTCCCGTCCGCCGGGCAATTCCCTTGCCGCGTCCGCCCCTCGGTAGTACGGTGCATTCTCCATCCATCCCTTCTCCAAGGAGGCTGCCGTGGCCGCCGTTCTCACCCCCCAGGACGCGCTTGTCGTGGTAGACGTGCAGAACGATTTCATGCCCGGAGGCAGTCTGCCGGTTCCGGACGGCGACGCCGTGCTCGGCCCTGTCAACGCCTGGGTCGCGGCGGCCCCTGCCGCGCCTCGAGGAGGCGGAGCAGCACCGGCAGCGCCTCGGGCCGCCCGGACGCGCCGAGGACGCGGATCGCGGCTGCCCGCATCGGCCAGCCGGTCGCGGCGGCCGAGGCCGCCGGGGCCATGATCGTGCTCTCGCGCGACTGGCATCCGCCAGACCACTCGAGCTTCAGGGAGAATGGCGGGGTGTGGCCGCCCCACTGCGTGCAGTGCACCCCGGGCGCGGACTTCCATCCCGATCTGCTGATGCCGGGAGAGTTCCTGGAAGTCTCCAAAGGCGATCTGCCGGATCTGGACCAGTACTCCGATTTCGAGGCCACCTGCCTTGGCGAGGCACTGAAGCGGCGCGGAGTGCGGCGCGTTTTCGTGTGCGGCCTGGCCCAGGACGTGTGCGTGAAGGCCACTGCCCTGGATGCGCTGAGGCTGGGCTTCGAGACCCGCGTGATCGCCTCCGCCACGCGCCCTCTCAGCCACGAGTCCGGCGAGCGCGCCTTCGACGACCTGCGGCGGGCCGGGGCGGTCATCGAGGAGGGGCCATGCCAGAACCCGTGAACCCCTTGCGCTCGGCGCTCTTCACCGACCTCTACGAGCTGACCATGGCCCGGGCCTATCACGGCGCGGACATGGACCAGGAGGCCGTGTTCGAGCTGTTCTTCAGGCACATGCCCGAGAATCGCGGCTTCGCGCTGGCCGCCGGTCTGGAGGACGTGCTCTCGTATCTGGAGTCCTGGCGGTTCCAAGAAAGCGACCTGGACCACCTCTCAGGACTGGACCTCTTTCCCGCCGCTTTCCTCGAGCGTCTCTCGTCACTGCGCTTCACGGGCGACGTGCGGGCCGTGCCCGAGGGGACGGCCGTGTTTCCGGGCGAGCCCATCGTCCAGGTGACGGCACCGCTCATCCAGGCCCAGATGGTGGAGACGTTTCTCATAAACCAGGTCCACTACCAGTGCGTGGTTGCCGCCAAGGCGGCCAGGGTGGTGCTGGCCGCACGGGGGCGCGCGGTGGTGGACTTCGGGTCTCGCCGGGCGCACGGCGCGGACGCGGCCCTGAAGGCGGCCCGATGCGCGTGGCTGGCCGGGTGCGCGGGCACGTCCAACGTGCTGGCGGGCAGGCTCCACGGCGTGCCCGTTGTCGGGACCATGGCCCACAGCTTTGTGCAGGCCCACCGGGACGAATACGCCGCGTTCAGGGACTTCGCCCGTTTCTACCCGGAAACCACGCTGCTGGTGGACACCTACGACACACTGGAGGGCGTTGAGAATGTGGTCCGCCTGGCCGGGGAACTGGGTGAGGATTTCAAGATCCGGGCCGTGCGGCTCGACTCCGGAGACCTGGGCGCGCTCGCGCGGGACTGCCGGGAGAGGCTGGACGCGGCAGGGCTGAGGGGGGTCCGCATCTTCGCCTCGGGAGAGCTGGACGAATACGCGGTGGAGGAGCTCCTTGGGGCTGGCGCGCCCATCGACGGTTTCGGCGTGGGCACCCGGATGGTGGTCTCCTCCGACGCGCCGGACCTGGACATGGCCTACAAGCTGGTGTCCTACGGCGGACGCGGCAGGGCGAAGCTCTCCCAGCGCAAGGCGATGTACCCCGGCGCGAAGCAGGCCCGCCGCTTCAGCGAGGGGGGACGGTTCACGCGCGACCTCGTCTGCCGCGCGGACGAGGACCCGGGCGGCGAACCGCTTCTCAGGCTGGTGATGCGCGGCGGCGAGCGCACGCCCCAAGGGCGGGAGCCGTTGTGCGTCTGCCGCGAGAGGGCCGCCTCCCAATTGGCCGCGCTGCCGGACGGCGTGAAAAGGCTGGCGGGGGCCGATGCCTATCCCGTGGAGGTGAGCGAAACCCTCAAGCGGGACTTGGCGGCCCTCAAGGCGGATCACGGAAAATGACGCCTCATGCCGTTTCCGCTTGAGTGAACGCGCGATGGCGTGTATAGGATGGACCCAATCCCCGTGCGCGCATCCGCCCGCGTAGGGCGGTCCGGGGCCAAGGCCGGGCGGGCGCGTCGCCCCCGCGGCTTCCCGGAGAGCGCGCCAACCCATCAAACCGAGGAGCGCTCCATGAACGTCAGGAAACTGATGACCGGAGCCCTTCTGGGTGTGGCGACGACCCTTCTGTTCGCTTTTCCCGCCGCGGCCCAGATGGGCGCAACAGTGAAGGCCGGATTCACCGATCTGCCGCTTCGAACCTGCGAGGGAACCTACGCCGGAATCGTGAAGAAGCTGCCGTACGGGCAGCAGCTCCGCATTCTCTGGGACAACAAGAACAACTGGGCCGAGGTGGAGGTGGCGGGCACCGGCGAGAGGGGTTGGGTCAACCTTGAGAACACCATGCGATAGGGGCCGAGGCCGCGTGGTCAAGGCGCGGGATGCCCGGCAATGAAACGGACGAGGAACGGCAGCCCCGGGGCTGCCGTTCCTCTTTTTCAGGGCGGTTAATGCCTCATGCGGCGCTTGAAGCCGAACATCCCGGCCAGCCCCAGGCCGAGCAGGCCAAGCGTGGCCGGTTCCGGAATGGTGGGCGGCTGCGGAGGGGCGATCTGCGTGGCCAGCAGCATGTTGATGTACCAGCCGTCAGCCAGCGCGCCGTACCAGTAGGAGTACCCTGGCCAGCTGCCGTCCGGGTTCTGGCTGTTCACCAGGTAGTCGGCGTAGTCCTGGTACCAGTTCCATGTCTTGCCGGGATCGACGGTCCCGGCCGGGCGGAGGTTGGTAATGGCGGTGGTGTCCTCCAGCCCGATCATGACCTGAAGGCCCTTGTACACGGACCACATGGAGTATGGCTGGCCGAAGTTGCCGTCCCAGGGCGCGCCCGCGAACACCCCCCCGGTCGTCCAGTTCCTGTCGATGAAGTCGATGGCAGCCTGGACGGACGGGTCGGTTTTGTTCCTGCCTTCCAGGTAGAACTCAAGCAGCAGGCCGCCCGTTTTGGACACGCTGTTGATCTGCTGCGGCGTCATGTATCCCGAAGAACCGTGCAGTGGGTTTGTGGCGGCGGTGCCCGTGAGGTCCTGTATGTAGCCTGTCCAGAAGCTCAGCTCGTTTCCCACCTGGGCCGGGACGGTGATGCCCATTTTTGACTGGGCGAACAGAAGGCCCACCACCGGCCACTGGGAGGTGGAGTTGTCGCTGTCTCCGGCCTGGAAGCCGTAGTGCCAGCCGCCCCGGTACTGGTTGACGACGCCGTTGTTGGCCGGGGTGTTCTGGCCTTCCACGAAATACTTCACGACCGCTTCCGCCACCTGCTTGTACGTCATGCCGGCAAGGGGGCCTGCCCCGACCACCGCGTTCGGGGTCTGAGTCGAGGCGATGGTGGAGAGGGCGAGCCCGGTCTGGTAGGAATCCTCGGGTCCCCACCAGACGCGGTTGTTGGCGGCATCGTAGGACGCGGCGGCAAAGATGTACTGGAGGCCGCTTTTGACGTTGGCGCTGTAGGTTCCCGCCGATTCCGAGTTGCCCTGCTCCAGCATGGCCAGGACAGCGGCGCTCGTGGCGGATACCTCATACCCCCCATAGTTCCAGTAGCCGCCCGCCTGCTGTTGCGAGGCCAGGTATGCCAACCCTTTGGAGATGGCGTTGTTGATTTCCGCTCCCGTCGAGGCGGATGCCGGGAGGGAGGCAAGGGCCAGGAACATCATGGTCAACAATGATGTAAGTTGTTTTCCTGATGCCGTCATGACAGTTCTCCGTTCTGTTAGGGAATTTTGACGAAGCAACTCCTTGTTTGTACGGAAATAAAATGTCATTATTCACTGACTGCCACTGATCTTTTTTGCAATATTCGGTCCCATCAAGTTTGTTTATAATAGAGAGTTTGTTTTCTTGATTATGATGCTTATGCGTGTTTGCATTGGGCGTTATTTTTGTGGCAAATATTTATAAAGAGGCAGGCGGGGTCTGTTACTGGTTGCGTGGAGGCGGCCCGCGCTTCATGGGAGCAGATGGGCTTCATGGCCGCATGCAGCCGGAGGCTGTCGAAAGCGTTGCGCCGGGTGTAAGGTTTTCCGGCAGCCGTTAGCCACGCGAGGCGGTTCACGGCCAGGAGGGCCCGGGCGCGCCAGGCATGAAAAAGCCCGGCGGGTTGTCCCGCCGGGCTTCATGGTTCTCTTGTGCTA
>JBMORI010000070.1:0-1525 GCA_049322415.1 Thermodesulfobacteriota bacterium
ACGACATCATGCACCGGGAGACGGACCCGGACGTGCCCGGCTACCGCCCGCTCATCATCCCGGCGGGGGAGTGCGACAATGTGCGGGAGGCCGAGCGCCGGGCCAGGAAGCGTCTCATGGACTCGCGCCTGGAGGGCTTCGACATCACGGCCAGGGTGCGCGGGCACCGCGTGGGCGGCCACCAGCAAGGCAAGGAGTCCGGGGAGCCCTGGCGGCCGGGCATGCGCGTGCACGTGGTCAGCGAGCCCCACGGCCTGGACGGCGTGTATTTCCTGATGAAGCGGACGTTCCTTGGTGGCAAGGACCGGGGCCGCATCACCGAGCTTGGACTCAAGGAAGACGGCGTCTGGCTGCCCGAACTGGCGGGCAAGGCCACGTCCGGGAAGAAAGGCAAGAAGGGGCCTGGGGAGGTGGTGGACCTGTGGTAAAAGATACGAGCCGCCTGGACGCCCGCATCGGGCGCGCCCTGGGCAGAATCCGCCTGGCCTTCCGGGCCGTTCTCAAGACGTTGGACACCAAGCCGGGCGTGCAGCTCATGCAGGCGGCGGGCTTGAGTGGCGAGACGTTGCAGGCATCCGAACTGTTCCAGCACTTCGGTTTCACCAGCGCCCCGCCGGAGGGAACGCAGTGCATCGTGCTGCCCATCGCGGGCAAAACGGCGCATTCGGTCATCGTGGCCACCGAGGCAGGAACCTACCGCGTGGACGGGCTGAAAAGCGGCGAGGTGGCCGTGTACAACCAGAGTGGCGCGAAGATCGTGTTGAAGGAAGACAAGATCATCGAAGTGGAGTGCGACGAATTCATGGTGACGGCCAGAAAGTCAATCCGGATGAACGCCCCGGAGATCGAGGCCTGCGCCAGCGAGCACATGGGGCTGTACGCCCCGGCCTGGGACATGGGGGCGGAGGGCGAGGAAGACAGCGAGGCCCTGTGGCGCGGCAATGTGCATTTCACCGGCACCAGCCGGGCGGACGTGGACCATGTCACCGGCGAGGTGTCCCTGCGCCACCACGTCCATCCCGAGAACGACGGCGGCGGGCCTACGGAGCCGCCGGTTGGGGAATGAGCCGCTTACTGAATCCCTTCACCTGGCACAGGGCCATGCCCGCCACTAAAGTGGCGGCATGGCCCTGGACCGAGCAATCAATCCGAACACCGGCGAATACCAGGGTGGCCGCATCGACCACCTGGGCAACGCCGTCTATATTCGTCTCGCCACTCCGTTAGGTTCGTGGTGGGCGGACCCGTCCATTGGCTCCCGCCTGCACGAACTGGCCCGCGAGAAGGACCTGCCGCGCGTCGGCATCCTGGCTGAACAGTACGCCGAGCAGGCTCTGCGCCCCCTCCTCGAAGACGGCCGCGCCAGGTCCGTCACCGTCACCGTCCAGCAACCCCACGACGGCCGCTGTCTGCTCCTCATCACCGTGGAGGACGCCACCGGCCGCGAGCAAACCTTTCAGCATCCCGTGAAGGTGGCCTAGGCATGTACACCATCCCCACCTTCGACGAAATCCGCGACGCCATC